>NZ_JWMA01000105.1 GCF_000812465.1 Cupriavidus sp. IDO
CTGGGTGTGGAAGCGCAGTAATGCGTTAAGCTAACCAGTACTAATTGCCCGTAAGGCTTGATCCTATAACCAGTGTGTTTTGCCTGGTGTGGGAATCGTAACTGTGCCCAAAACAGTTGACACAAGACGCACAACCCCCCACTACATCCCTATTCGCGACGTTGGCTTCAACCCCAGCGCCGCAACCCCTTATGCCTGGTGACCATAGCGAGTTGGAACCACCCCTTCCCATCCCGAACAGGACCGTGAAACAACTCCGCGCCGATGATAGTGCGGATTCCCGTGTGAAAGTAGGTCATCGCCAGGCTCTTATGCCCCAAAACCCCTCAGCTTACCCAGCTGGGGGGTTTTGTCTTTGGGACGACCGAATCGGCAGGGCGGCCAGAGGCCTAGGACAACCGCGTTGTTTTTTGCCCCGTTTGAGGGTAGCGGAGCATTCCGGGCGGAACCGCCTTCTGATAATTTCGACCCAAGCTCCGGTTCTCTCCCGAGCGAAGCAGTTTGCAACAGGCAATTCGCAGCAAGCAGTCAGCAACACCAGGCCGGCGCAACACATAAGCGATCGGCTGATTTGAGGATTTGGGGGTCACATGACGGCCAGGAAGCATTGGCTAGCACTGACTGGCGTGCTCGGCACGCTGATGTTGGCGGGGTGCGCCTCGACAACGCCTGTTCCCCCGGCCGATCCGGCCGCAATGGCACCGGTTTCGGCGATCGACTGCAAGACCTTCGCAGCGCGGCTTGCCACGCAGCAATCTGGTGCTGAACCCGCAGCGGATCCTCTGGCGCTTGCCAATCAACAGTCCGCGGAGGCCGAGTCCGGCGAGGATGGCGAAGGTGCCGATGCAGCTCCCGCTCCGGTGCTGACCCGGCTCCCCCCGTTCTCTTCCGCCTCCGCGCCCAATCAGCTTCCTGTTGGCTGGCAGCCCTGGACGATCAACCGGAACAAGACCCCGACACGCTATTCGATGGTGGAAGTCGACCAGCGTCTGGTCGTCCATGCCCAGGCAGACAGCTCGGCCTCCGGCCTCTACGTGCCGCTCCGGGATCGCGACGCCGGCACCTTGCGCTGGACCTGGAAGACCAGCGGCGTCATCCGCAATGCGGACAATGCCCAGGGGCAAAGGGAAGATTCCCCGCTGCGTCTCTTCGTTGCATTCGATGGTGACAAGGGCAGCCTGTCGCTGAAGGACCAGCTGATGTACGAGATGGCCCGGCTCACCACGGGCCGCGAAATGCCCTATGCCACGCTGATGTACATCTGGGGCGGCCAGCGTGCGGAGGGGACGGTTCTGCCCAACCCGCATACCGATCGTGTCCGTATGATCGTAGTCGATAGCGGCGCGAAGCACGCCAATGAATGGCGTTGCCACGAACGTGACCTGCGCGCCGACTATCGCAAAGCTTTCGGCACCGATCCGGGGCGAGTGATCGCGGTTGGCATCATGACCGATACCGACAACACCAGGAGCAAGGTGGAATCCTGGTACGGTGATATCGCGCTGGACTGAGCCGGGTCCGCCAGGTCGGAATTTGCCCAGTCAGCCGCCCACCGGCTCAGCGAGGGCAAGCACCGCAAACGATGCCAGCCAGTGCGTTGCCACGTAGTGGCCGCCCGCGGCCTGTGGCAGGGATGCTTCCAGATGGTCCGACCAGGCGCGGATGGCCAGCGGCCGAAGCGGCTCGGGCAGTGCCGGCTCGAGCATGCGCCAGCACCAGGCGCGTGACAGGTTGAGTCCGTCCAGGTGCGACATCTTGGGGTCGCTGCGATCCGCCACCTCTACCGGCGTGAGCCAGTTGGCCAGCTCGGCCTTGCCAGGGGCGAACACCTCCCACCATTCCGCGAACGCGCAACCATCCATCACGGCGTGCATCAGCACCGCCTCAACCAGTCCGCCTGACAGGAATTCATCGCCGCCCGGTTCGTAGCGGGCCGGATAGCGCTGGTCGTGTCCGAACCACCGATGCGCGCGGCGCACGATGGCGCGCCGCAGGGCGATGTGCTGGTCTGCGCGCGCATAGGCCAGCGCCATGACCAGCGCGAACGCGCTGTTGAAATGCGTCCCGGTGCGCACCGGGAAGTCGGCAACATCAAGGTAGCTCAGCAACTGGTCCGCAATATGCGCGGCCAGCGGGGCGCAGGCGTCGGCCCAGCGCAGGGCCTGTGGGTCTGTCCTGGTCGCGGTCAGCAGTTCGGCCTGCAGGCGCAGCATCCAGCCCCAGCCGTAGGGGCGCTCGAAAGTCCGTGACGACGGGCGCCTGAAATAGGCCAGTTCGGTTTCGATGGCGGCCGGCTGCAATTGTGCGTCGAGCGTTGCGCGGATCCGCGGCGCTTCGGCCAGATCCGGCCAGAGCTCCAGCAGCCGGACCAGCAGCCAGTGCATATGCACGCTCGAATGCCAGTCGTAGCTGCCGCCGAAGACCGGGTGCAGCTCGGCCGGGGCGGACAGGTCGTCCGGCCCGGTCATCATGTGGTCGACCTTGTACGGATAGCGCCGGACGACATTCTCCAGCGCCACGCGCGCAAAGCTGCCAGCAGTCTCCCGGTCCAGTGCGATGCGGGCCATGGCTGCCATCAGGCAGGAGCCAGCCACTTCTCCACGAGCCGGACAAAGAATGTCGACCCGACCGGCAGCAGCTCGTCATTGAAGTCGTAGCTGGGGTTGTGCAGCATGCACGGTCCCATGCCGTGTCCGGCCTCGCGATGGCCGCCCTCGCCGTTGCCGATGAACAGGTAGCAGCCGGGCTTTTCCTGCAGCATGAAGGAGAAGTCCTCGGCGCTCATGGTGGGCTCGACATTGGCGTCGACGTTCGTCGCGCCAACCAGTTCGGCGGCCACGCCTACAGCGAACTCGGCCTCGGCAGCGCTGTTCACCGTCGGCGGATAGTTGCGATGGAATTCGTAATCGATGGTGCAATCGAAGGCCGATGCTACCGCCCGCGCCACTTCCTCCATGCGGCGCTCGATCAGGTCGAGTACCGGCACCGTGAACGTGCGCACCGTCCCGCCGATCCAGGCCTGGTCCGGCACGATGTTGGTGGCATCGCCTGCATGGAATTGCGTCACCGAGATCACCGCCGTGTCGATCGGCCGCTTGTTGCGCGTGATGATGCCCTGCAGGGCCGAGACGATCTGCGCCGCGGTGAAGACCGGGTCATTGCCGTTGTTTGGCATCGCCGCGTGCGCGCCCTTGCCGCGCACGACGATGCGGAACTCATTGCTGGAGGCCATCAGCGGACCGGCGCAGGTGCCAAACGAACCGACCGGCATGCCAGGCCAGTTGTGCATGCCGAAGACGGCATCGCAAGGGAACCTGGTGAACAGGCCATCCCTGATCATCTCGCGCGCGCCGCCGCCGCCTTCCTCGGCGGGCTGGAAGATCAGGTTGACGGTGCCGTCGAAATTGCGATGCTGCGCGAGATATCGGGCAGCCCCCACCAGCATCGCGGTGTGGCCGTCATGTCCGCATGCATGCATCTTGCCCTCATGCTGCGAGCGGTGGCCGAAGGTATTCGCTTCCTGCAGCGGCAGGGCGTCCATGTCGGCGCGCAGGCCGATGCTGCGCTTGCTGTTGCCATTGCGGATCACACCCACCAAGCCGGTCGTCCCCAGGCCGCGATGGACCTCGATGCCCCACGATTCCAGATTGCGTGCCACCACGTCGGCGGTGCGCTGTTCCTGGAAGCAGAGTTCCGGATGCGCATGGATGTCGCGTCGGATGGTGCGGATTTCGGCTTGTGCCTGCAGGATTTCGGGAATGAGCTTCATGATGCCGGTGACTGGGCGTTGGATACCCCCGATCATACGACGCCCGCCGGGAAAGCGCCAAAACACGCCATTTCCGACAGATTGGCACGTCGCCAGGCGCATCGTTGTGGCGCAGTGCAATAAAACGGACCGGGTGGGTTTCTACGCATTGCCGTGCATCGGCCCCTGCTGGAACAGTTCATGCTTGAAGTGCCCGGCCGGCAATACCGTCGCTTTGTGATGCCCAGCGGGACCCACATCGCACCAAAATGCAGCGCCGCTTGATATCGCTTGATGGCTCGCTGCCTGCGGATTGCCGATCCTAACGATTGCTTCACTCGCTTCAGGGAGAATTGCGCGATGTCCCTTCGCACATTCAAGAAGGCATTTGGTGCCGTGGCGGTGACCGGGGTCATGAGCCTCGCGTTGACCGGCCTGGCACAGGCCGCCGATCTCAAGCTGGCCATGAGCTCGCCGCCGACCTCGATGGATCCGCATTTCTACAATCTGTTCTCGAATATCAACGTTTCCGAGCACGTCTTTGAATCGCTGATCAAGCTAGATCCGGACAGCCGCATCATCCCGGGGCTCGCGGAATCGTGGAAGCTGGTCAACAACCTCACGTGGGAATTCAAGATCCGCAAGGGCGTGAAGTTCCATGACGGCTCCGAGCTGACCACCGAGGACGTCGTCTGGTCGCTGGACCGCCCGGCCACCATCCAGAACAGCCCTGGGAAGTTCGACGTCTACACCAAGGCGATCATCAATAAGAAGGTGATCGACAAGTACACCATCCAGCTCACCACCAACCAGCCATACCCGCTGATGCTGAACGACCTGACGTCGATCTTCATCGTGCAGAAGAAGGCCACGCAGGGACTCACCTCCGACGACTTTGCGCAGGGCAAGGGCATGATCGGCACCGGGCCGTTCAAGTTCGTCAGCTATGCGCGCGATGACCGGGTCGAGCTGGTGCGCAACGACAACTACTGGGGCCCCAAGCCGGCGTGGGACAAGGTGACGCTGCGCTTTATCCCGAATCCGGCGACGCGCCTCGCTGCGCTGCTCTCCGGCGACGTGCAGGCCATCGAGAACGTGCCGACGCCGGATCTGCCAAAGGTGCGCAAGGACCCGAAACTGGCGTTCTTCTCCAAGATCTCGCACCGCGTCATCTACCTCTACTTCGATGCCAAGCGTGACAAATCGCCCTATGTCACCACGAAGGATGGCCAGCCGATGGACAAGAACCCGCTGAAGGATGCGCGCGTGCGCAACGCCATCAGCATGGCCATCAACCGCCAGGGCATCAAGGACCGCCTGATGGAAGGCCTGTCCGAGCCCACCAACAACCTGGTGCCGCCGACGCTGTTCGGCTACAACCCGAACCTGAAGACGGTCAAGTACGACCCCGAAGGCGCCAAGAAGCTGCTGGCGGAAGCGGGCTATCCCAACGGCTTCGGCGTGACGCTGCATACGCCCAACAACCGCTATGTCAACGACGAGAAGATCGCGCAGACCATTGCCCAGAACCTGACGCGCATCGGCATCGCGACCAAGGTGGAAGGCATGCCGATGGCCACTTACTCGTCCAAGGGCATCAAGCACGAATGGTCGTTTGGCCTGCTCGGCTGGGGTGCCCAGACCGGCGAAGTCAGCTCGCCGCTGCGCGCGCTGCTGGCCTGCGAGGACAGCAAGAAGGGCTTCGGCACCACCAACTGGGGCGAGTACTGCAACCCGAAGATGGATGTCGTGCTGGAAAAGGCGCTGGCCACTGTCGATGACGGCGAGCGTTCCAAGCTGCTGCAGGAGGCCACGGCGATCGCCATCAATGATGGCGGTATCATCCCGATCCACCAGCAGGTGACCACCTGGGCCACGCAGAAGGGCATTGTCTATGTGCCGCGTACCGACGAGCGTACTTACGCACATAACTTCAAGCCGCAGTAATCTGCACGGGCAGGCCTGGCCTGCGGGATTTAGCGGCCCCGCGCATGCGCGTGGGCCGCACCCGGCGAAGGCGTGATCGCTTTCACCGGGAGCGGCTCGCCGACATGCACGAAAGGATAGTGTTTCGAAATGCTGGTCTTCATCATCCGGCGCCTGATGCAGAGCGTGGTCGTGCTCTTCGTCATGTCGCTGCTGGTCTTTCTCGGGGTCTTTGCCATCGGCAACCCGGTCGACATCCTGATCAATCCGCAAGCCGACCAGGAGGACATCAAGCGCACCATCGCAGCGCTCGGGCTCGACAAGCCGCTGTGGGAGCAATACTGGGTCTTCCTGCAGAACGCGCTGCACGGCAACCTGGGCACTTCGTTTGCCCACGGCACGCCTGCGCTCAAGCTGATCTTCGAGCGCATGCCCGCCACCATGGAGCTGGCGGTCTGCGCGATCCTGCTCGCCATCGGGCTGGGAATTCCGCTCGGATTGTGGGCGGGACTGCGGCCTAACGGCGTGGCGGGCAAGTCGATCATGACCATCTCGATTCTCGGCTTTTCGCTGCCGACGTTCTGGGTCGGGCTGATGCTGATCATGGTCTTCGCCGTGCAACTGGGCTGGTTGCCATCGAACGGGCGCGGACAGACCGTGCCGGTGCTGGGCGTTCCGCTCAGCTTCCTGACCGTCGACGGCATTCGCCACCTGATCCTGCCGGCGGTCACGCTGTCGCTGCTGAACATTGCCATGGTGATCCGGCTGACGCGCGCCGGCACGCAGGAGGCGATGCTGCAGGACTACGTGAAGTTCGCTCGTGCCAAGGGGCTCTCCAACACGCGCATCGTCGGCGTGCACGTGCTGAAGAACATCCTGATCCCGATCGTGACCGTGATCGCGCTGCAGTTCGGTTCCATCATCGCGTTCGCCATCGTGACCGAATCCATCTTCGCCTGGCCCGGTATGGGCAAGCTCATCATCGATTCGATCCAGCTGCTGGACCGCCCGGTCATCGTGGCCTACCTGATGGTGATCGTGACGCTGTTCATCCTGATCAACCTCCTGGTCGATATCGTCTACAGCATGCTCGATCCGCGCGTGCGCATTGCCGACAACAAGGGCTGAGCCATGACCGCAGCATCCGCAGAGCAAGACAAGAGCATGGCCGCGAAGCCGCGCGAGCTGACCCCGTTCCGGCGTTTCACCCGGGAATTCCTGTCGAGCAAGATTGCCGTGGCCGGGCTGGTCACGCTCATCATCATCGTGCTGATCGCCATCTTCGCGCCGTGGCTGGCGCCGCAGAATCCCTACGATCTCGCCACGCTGGATGTGCTGGACGCGCGGCTAGCGCCCGGCGAGCAGGCCGGCAGCGGCATGACCTTCGTGCTCGGCTCGGACGAGCAGGGGCGTGACATCCTCTCGGCGGTGATGTACGGCCTGCGCATCAGCATTGGCGTGGGCGTGGTCGCCACCGTCATCGCATTGTTGCTGGGCGCCACGCTCGGCCTGCTGGCCGGCTTCCTCGGAGGCCGGACCGAGGCCTTCATCATGCGCGTGGCAGACCTGCAGCTGTCGTTCCCGCCGATCCTGCTCGCGCTGATCCTGCTGGCCTTCCTGCGCCCGGGCATCGGCAATATCGTGATCGCGCTGGTGGCCGTGCAATGGGCCTACTACGCGCGCACCACGCGCAGCGCGGCACTGGTGGAGCGGCGCAAGGAATACATCGAGGCTGCCACCTGCCTGGGCTTGCCGCCCGGGCGCATCATGTTCCGCCACCTGCTGCCGAACTGCCTGCCGCCGCTGATCGTGATCGCCGCGCTGCAGGTGGCCTCGGCCATCACGCTGGAAGCGACCTTGTCCTTCCTTGGACTGGGCGTGCCGGTCACCGAGCCGTCGCTGGGGTCGCTGATTTCCAACGGGCAGCAGTACATGCTGTCAGGCAAGTACTGGATCAGCTTCTTCCCGGGCATTGCGCTGGTGGTCACCATCGTCGCGATGAACCTTGTCGCCGACCAGTTGCGCGACGTGCTCAACCCGCGCCTGCAGACGCAGTAACCACAACCGGGAGCCAATATGAGCCAGCCAACCCTGGTGGTGGAAAACCTCAAGACGCAGTTCTTTACGCGTGCCGGCGTGGCCAAGGCCGTGGACGATGTCTCGTTCAAGGTCGGCCGCGGCGAGATCATGGGCCTGGTCGGCGAGTCCGGCTCGGGCAAGTCGATGACCGGCTACTCGATCATGGGACTGATCGACCCGCCCGGGAAAGTCGTGGACGGCCGCATTGCGCTGACCAGCCGCGACGGCCTTACGCGCGACCTGCGCGCGCTCACGCCGGCGCAGCAGCGCGACGTGCGCGGCAACCGCATCGCGATGATCTTCCAGGATCCGATGATGACGCTGAATCCGGTCCTGCGCATCGACACGCAGATGATCGAAGCCGTGCTCGCGCATGAAAATGTGGGCAAGGCCGTGGCGCGCGAGCGGGCCCGCAATGCGCTGGCGCGCGTCGGCATTCCTTCACCCGACGAACGCCTGCTGGCCTATCCGCACCAGTTCTCCGGCGGCATGCGCCAGCGCGTGGCGATTGCCATTGCGCTGCTCAACAAGCCTGACCTGATCATTGCCGACGAACCCACTACGGCGCTGGACGTGACCATCCAGGGCCAGATCCTCTATGAGATGCAGACGCTGTGCCGCGAGTCCGGCACCGCGCTGATCTGGATCACCCATGACCTGTCGGTGGTCGCAGGCCTGGCCGATACCGTCTGCGTGATGTACGCGGGCAAGATCGTCGAGTCGGGCGATGTCCGCCAGGTGCTCGAGCATCCGGAGCATCCGTACACGCACGGGCTGATCAGCTCGGCCCCGTCGCGCAATCCGCGCGGCGCGCCGCTGCGGCAGATCCCTGGCATGACGCCTTCGCTGCTCAATCTGCCGGGCGGCTGCTCGTTCCGCGAGCGCTGCCCATACGCCACGGAGATCTGCAAGACCGAGCCGCCGCTGGGCACGTCACCCGACGGCCGGCTGCTGCGCTGCTTTCATCCCGTACTCGCCGCGCAGGAGGCAGCATGAACGCGCCGGTGACAGAAACCCGTTCCATGGTGACCAAAAACCCCGTGCCAGATTCCACGCCGCCCGCGCCGCTGCTGGAATTGCGCGGCGTCTCCAAGCGCTTCGTCAAGTCGCTGGATACCGCGGCGCGCATCGCCAACCTGTTCGGCGCCCACGCGCGTGAGGAAGTCGTTCATGCCGTCGACCACGTCGACCTGAGCATCCGCGCCGGCGAAGTCGTCGGCCTGGTCGGCGAGTCCGGCTGCGGCAAGTCCACGCTTGGCCGCATGGCAGTCGGCCTGCACAGCCTGACCGAGGGCGAGCGGTTCTGGCGCGGCACCAACCTCGATCACCTGCCGCCGGAGAAGCGACGCGAGAAGCAGCTGGCGATCCAGATGATCTTCCAGGATCCCTACGCCTCGCTCAATCCGCGGCTGCGGGTCATGGATATCGTCGGCGAGGCCCCGGTCGTGCACGGCATGATCGAGCGCGCCGGACAGAAGGCCTATGTCGAGGACATGCTGGTACGCGTGGGGATGGACCCGACCGTGCTGCGCCGCTTTCCGCACCAGTTTTCGGGCGGACAGCGGGCGCGGATCGGCATTGCGCGGGCGCTGGCGGTCAAGCCGGAGTTCCTCGTCTGCGACGAGTCGGTCGCGGCGCTGGATGTGTCGATCCAGGCGCAGGTGCTGAACCTGTTCATGCGCCTGCGGCAGGATCTGAACCTGACCTACCTATTCATCAGCCATGACCTGGGCGTGGTCAAGCACATCAGCGACCGGGTGGTCATCATGTACCTGGGCCGCGTGGTCGAGTCGGCGCCGACCGAGGATGTCTTTGCCTCGCCGAATCATCCCTACACGCAGGCCTTGCTCGCCGAGGCGCCCAAGCTGGAGGTTGGCAAGAAGACCTATGTGGCGATTCGCGGCGAGATCCCGTCGCCGCTGAATCCGCCGCCCGGCTGCCATTTCCATCCGCGCTGCCCGTACGCGATGCCGCGCTGCCGCGAGGAGCAGCCGGCGCTCAAGGAAATTGCGCCATTGCGGTTCTCGGCATGCCACCTGAATGACATGAAATAGGCAGCGCTTGTCCGCCAATGAAGAAGGGGGCCCGAGGGCCCCCTTCTTCATCCGGCGCGAGGTACTGGCCTCAGCGAATCACCTGCCCGCGCGAGTTGATGACTGTCATCTCGACAAACTTCGAGCCGATGTGGTTCTCCGGCGTGAAGTTGACGATATAGCCGCCCAGGTCGAAGTTGCGCATCGATTCCAGCGCCGTGACCAGCTTTTCGCGGGTCAGGTCCTTGCCGGCGCGGCGCAGGCCCTCGGTGAAGGCCTTGGCGGCGACAAAGCCTTCGATGCTGGCGTAGTCGAACTCGTTCTGCCTGCCGGCAGCCTGCAGCAGGCGCAGGTATTCGCGTACGACCGGCAGCGTGGCGTTGCCGGGGTGCGGCATCACCTGCGAGATGATGACGCCGCTGCCCAGCGGGCCGACTTGTTTGGCCAGCGCCTGCGTGCCGACGAACGACACGTTGTAGAACTGGCCGTTATAGCCGCGGCGCACCGCTTCCTTCACGAAGGCGCCGGCGGTGCGGTACGCGCTGATCATGACCACGGCATCCGGCGATGCCTTCATCGTGCCCTGCATGGCGTCGCCGATTTCCATCGTGTTCCGTATCACACCCTCTCGCGCCACGATCTGCACGCCGCTGTCGGGTGAGGCCTTGAGCGCACGTTCGAGCCCTTCGAGCCCGGCCTTGCCGTAATCGTCGTCGTTGTAGACCACGGCAATGCGCTTCAGGCCGGTGGTCTGGATCTGCCGCAAGATGGCGGCGGTCTCTTCGTTGTCTCCGGCGCGCACGTGGAAGACGTAGCGGTTGCGCGGCTGGCGCAGTGACTGGGCGCCGGTGTAGGGGCCGAAGAACGGCACCCCGGCCTGGGTCGCCAGCGGCAGCGCGGCCTGGCTGGTCTCCGTGCCGACGTAGCCGAACAGGGCAAAGACGCGACTCTCTTCGATCAGCTTCTTCGTATTCCTGGCTGCCGGCTCCGGCTCGTGGTAGTCATCCAGCGCCTCGATGACGATCTTGCGGCCATAGATGCCGCCCTGCTGGTTGATATGGTCGAAATAGAGGCGCGCGCCCGCATTCATCTGCTTGCCGAGCGTCGCCGCCGGGCCGGTAAGCGCGGCCGACTGGCCCAGCAGGATGGTGTCGGCGGTGACGCCGGCTTCGGCTGCCGTCGTGTTGGCTGCCATGGCGGCGCCCGATGCGCCAAATGCACTGATGGCAAGCGCCACCAGCGGGCCGGCGAAGCGCCAGGCCCTGACCCCGGTTTGGAAAGACATGAACCCCCCGCAAAATTGGTATCTGGACTACCGTCGCCTCGCCCGGACCGGTCTGCGCCGGTGCTGGCGGCCCGGGCCAACGGCTGGTATTTCGCGCGTTGCCAGGGGGCGTCTCCGGCAAGGGCCGGGACGTGCCGGCACATCATAATCGAATACAATCCGATTCAGATACTTGCCTTGTCTTCGCCCGTGCGGGCGACGTTTGCACGCCACGCCCAGACAGGGATGTGCCCGGCCCGCGCCGGCGCGCTGATCGGCCCGATCCGACCCGAACCACAGTCCGCAAACCAGCTATCCGCCCCCGGAGACTTCATGGCTTCCCGCATTGTCCGCGCCGCCTGCCCGCATGATTGCCCAGACACCTGTGCCTTGCTCGTCACCGTCGAGGATGGCCGCGCGGTCAAAGTGGCCGGTGATCCGGAGCATCCCGGCACGCAGGGCGTGCTGTGCACCAAGGTTTCGCGATACACCGAGCGCACTTATCACCCGGACCGCCTGCTCACGCCGATGAAGCGCGTCGGCAAGAAGGGCGAGGGCAAATTCGCGCCGATATCCTGGGACGAGGCGCTGGACGAAGTGGCGAGCCGCCTGAAGGCGATCGCCGCGCGCGATCCGCAGGCGATCGTCCCGTACAGCTACGCCGGCACCATGGGCCTGGTCCAGGGCGAAAGCATGGCGGCGCGCTTCTTCCACAAGCTGGGCGCCTCGCTGCTGGACCGCACCATCTGCGCCAGCGCCGGCGCCACCGCACTGCGCTACACCTATGGCGCCAGTGTCGGCATGGACATGGAGCACGTGGCCGACGCCAAGCTCGTGATCATCTGGGGCGGCAACCCGATCGCGTCGAACCTGCACTTCTGGACCCGTGCGCAGGAGGCAAAGCGCCGTGGCGCCACGCTGGTGGCGATCGATCCGTACCGCTCGCTGACCGCCGAGAAATGCCACCGCCACATCGCGCCGATGCCCGGCACCGACGGCGCGCTGGCCCTGGCGATCATGCACGTGCTGATCCGCGACGACCTGCTCGACCATGACTACATCGACCGCTACACAGTGGGCTTCGAGGGACTGCGCGAACGCGCGCAGGCATACCCACCGGCGCGCGCGGCCGGGATCTGCGGCATTCCGGTCGAGGACATCGAATGGCTGGCCGGCTTCTACGGCCAGCTGGCCGTGCGCGAGCGCCAGCCGGTCGCGATCCGCCTGAACTACGGCATGCAGCGCGTGCACGGCGGCGGCCAGGCGGTGCGCGCGGTGGCCTGCCTGCCGTCGCTGGTTGGTGCCTGGCGCCACGCGTCAGGCGGCCTGCAGCTGTCGACGTCGGGCTTCTTCCCGGTCAACGAAGCCGCGCTGCAGCGCCCGGACCTGCTGCCGGAATGGCCGAAGCGGCCGCGCACGGTGAACATGAGCACGATTGGCGACGCGCTGCTCGCGGATGGCAGCGACGGCCAGCCCCGCATCGAGGCGCTGGTGGTCTACAACAGCAATCCGGTCGCGGTGGCGCCGGAGTCGGGTAAGGTTGCGGCCGGCTTTGCCCGCGACGATCTCTTTACCGTGGTGCTGGAGCATTTTCGCACCGATACCGCGGACTACGCCGACATCCTGCTGCCGGCCACCACCCAGCTCGAGCACGTCGATGTGCACAAGGCTTACGGGCACACCTACTTCCTGGCCAACAACCAGTCCGTCGCACCGCTGGGCGAGGCCCTGCCTAATACGGAGATCTTCCGCCGGCTGGCACAGCGCATGGGGTTTGCCGATCCTTGCTTCCGCGACAGCGATGAAGAGATTGCCGCGCAGGCGATCATCCCGGGCGATGCGCGCGCCCAGGGCATTTCGTGGGAGTCGCTGAAAGAGCAGGGCTGGCAGAAGCTGTCCGTGGCGGCGGCGCCGTTTGCGCAAGGCGGCTTCCCCACGCCGTCCGGCAAGTGCCAGTTCTACTCGGAAGCGATGCTGCGCGACGGGCTCGATCCACTGCCCGATCATGTGCCGCCCTACGAAGCCCCGGCCACCGCGCCAGAGCTTGCCGGGCGGTATCCGCTGGCGATGATCTCGCCGCCCGCGCGCAACTTCCTCAACAGCTCGTTCGTCAACGTGGACAGCCTGCGCGCCACCGAAGGCGAGCCGCATCTGGACATCCATCCGCTGGACGCCGCCGCGCGCGGCATCACGCACGGCTCGATGGTGCGTGCGTTCAACGACCGCGGCAGCATGCTGGCGCGTGCGCGCGTGACCGACCGGGCGCGCCAGGGGCTGGTGGTCGGCCTGTCGATCTGGTGGAAGAAGCTCGCGTCGGATGGCAAGAACGCCAACGAACTGACCAGCCAGCGCCTGACCGACCTGGGCCGGGCGCCGGTTTTCTACGATTGCCTGGTGCAGGTCGAGGCCTGGCACGAGGCGCCAGCGCTGCAGTCATGAAGTGGCGGCCGGGCCGCCGGCGCGGGGCGGCAATCCTGGCGGCGACGGGCCTGGCGGCATTGACGGTGTTCATCGCCGGCTGCGACACGGTCGGCTACTACGCGCAGTCGATCGGCGGCCACCTGGGCGTGATGGCCCAGGCGCAGCCGCTGACCGACGCCATCGCCACGGCGCGCGACGCCAATGACGCGCGCCTTGCGCAACGGCTGGCGCTGGCCGGCAAGATCCGGGACTTTGCTTCGCGCGAGCTCAAGCTGCCCGACAACGGCAGCTACCGGCGCTACGCCAACCTGCATCGGCCTTATGTGGTGTGGAGCGTGTTCGCCACCCCCGAGCTGTCGATGGACCTGCACAAGTGGTGCTTTCCGGTCGTTGGCTGTATCTCCTACCGCGGTTATTACGCGCAGGCGGATGCGGAGAGCTACGCCGCCAGCCTGCGGCGTGAAGGGCTCGATGCCTACGTGGCCGGCATTCCGGCCTATTCCACGCTCGGTTACTTCGACGACCCGCTGCTGAACACCTTCGTCTACCTGCCCGAAGGCGAACTGGCGCGGCTGGTGTTCCACGAACTGGCGCACCAGGTGGTCTATGTGCGCAACGACACCGCGTTCAACGAGTCCTTCGCTACGGCAGTGGAGATGGCCGGCGTCGAACGCTGGCTGGCCGAGGATGCCTCGGCGGATGCGCGGGCGAGCTACCGCCAGTACGATGCCCGGCGCCAGCAGTTCCGGGCCTTGCTCCTCACCACCCGCGACCGCCTGTTCGCGCTGTACCACGCGCCGATCGACGACGCCGCCAAGCGGCAGGGCAAGGCCGAGATCTTCGCCGATTTGCGCGCGCAGTACGCGAAGCTGAAGGTGGAGTGGGCGGGCTACACCGGCTATGACCGCTGGTTCGATCAACCCCTGACTAACGCCCACCTGGCAGCTGTTGCGACCTACCAGCAGTGGGTGCCGGCCTTTACCGCGCTGCTCGCGCAGTGCAACGGCGACTGGCCCCGCTTCTATGCGGAAGTGCGCCGCATCGGCGACCTGTCGCCCGCCGAGCGGGATGCGGCGCTGCGCCGGCTGGCGCCGCCCGCGACCAGCGTCGGCACGCTCACCGCCGGCGGCAAGCCGGCGGACTGAGCGGGGATCCCGCGGCTCAGGTTCCTACCGGCCGCTTCATGTGGCACGCCGACGGCAGGTCGAGCGACTTTGCCGGCGAGACGCTGTTCAGGCGGAAGCCGTACTGTGTGCCTTCCGCGCCCACTTTCACGGTCTTGCCGTCGACCGGCGCCACGGTCGATACCACCTGCGGCAGCAGCAGCTGGTGGTCGCTCCTGCGCATCACCACATCGCCCAGCGCCGTCTTGTATTGCAGGCCTTCGAGCGCCAGTGCCACCCTGGTCGGGTCGTCCGTGCCGGCGCGCCGGATGGCTTCGCTCACCAGTTGCACCGATACCAGCACGCGTGGCGCGAAGTATTCCCCGGCCGGAGTCTGTTTCACGCGAGCGGCCAGCGGCGCCAGCGTGGGGTCGTCGGTATTCGGCAGCCATTCCGAGACCCAGGTCAGGCGCCCGGTCTTTGCCTGCGCGACCGCAAGCACGGTGCCCGGCGCGCCGCCGCCGCTGTGGTTCAGGTAACGCGCGTCGTAGCCAATCTCGCCGGCGGCCTTGATCAGCAGGCTCAGGTCCTGGCCCCAGTTGCCGGTGACCACCGTATCGGCGCCGCTTGCCTTGACCTTGCCGATATAGGGCGCAAAGTCCTTCACCTTGCCGAGCGGATGCAGCGTCTCGCCGACGATCTGCGTGTCCGGACGTGCCGTGGTGATCATCTGCTGGCCCAGCGCCGCCCACACGCGTCCGTGCGCATAGTCCTGGTTGAGCAGGTAGAGCTTGTGGATGTCCTTCTGGTTGCGCGCGAAATCGGCCAGCGCACGCATCTTCATGGCGGTGTTGGCTTCGGTGGCGAAGTGCCAGAAGCTGCAGCGCGCGCCGGTCAGGTCGGGATCGATCGACGCATAATTGACGATCAGGATGCGCTTGTCCGGGTTGCGCTCATTGTGCTTCGTGGCGGCCTCGACCATGGCCGTGACCACCGAGGAGCCCGAGCCGCCGGTGAAGACCACCTTCGCGCCGGCATCGATCGCGCTTTGCAGTGCCGACAGGCTGTCTTGCGCCGACAGCTTGTTGTCATAGCTCAGCAATTCGTACTTGCGCCCCAGCACGCCGCCCTGCGCGTTGGCATCGTCGAGCGCGAACTTCAGGTTGGCCTGGAAGATCTCGCCCACATTGGCCAGCGGTCCCGACAGCTGGTCGATGAACGCGACCTTGATCGGCGTGCCGGCGGCCTGCGCGCTGGCGGTGGCCGGGCTCAGGCAGGCGATCAGTGCGGCAGTTGCGAGGGCTGCCACGGTGCTGCGGCTTGCGCGGGTGCGTACGATGGTCTGCATCAGGTGTCTCTTCCTGTGTCGGGTGAATTGGGCCTGGCCGGCGTCGTGCGCGCCGGTTACCAGGTATCGATGAAGCGGCGTTGTTCTGATGGCTGGCGGCCGAGGCTGCCGGGCGGCACCGATGCCAGTCCGCGCAACAGCCAGCGGCGCGTATCAGCAGGGTCGATCACGGCATCGATCTCCAGGTGGCTGGCCATGTTCAGGGCACGGCCGCGCTGGTAGGCGGCATCGACCATACGGGCGAACAGTGCCTCGCGCTCGTCGGGGTCGGACACGGCTTCGAGCTCCTTGCGGAAGCCCAGCCGGATCGAGCCCTCGATGCCCATCGCGCCGAATTCCCCGCTGGGCCAGGCCACGGTGAAGAAGGGCGCGGCGAAGCTGCCGCCGGCCATGCCCTGCGCGCCCAGCCCGTAGCCCTTGCGCAGCACCACGGTGAAGAACGGCACGCGCAAGGCGCCGGCGGTGACGAACAGGCGCGAGACGTGGCGCACCGTGGCGGTCTTCTCGGCCTGCGGGCCGACCATGAAGCCCGGCGTATCGCACAACGACACGATGGGCAGGCCGTGCGCATCGCACAGCTGCATGAAGCGCGCGGCCTTGTCCGCGGCGGCGCTGTCGATGGCGCCGCCCAGGTGGCGCGGGTTATTGGCGATGCAGCCGAAGGCGCGGCCCTCGATGCGGATCAGCGCGGTGATGATGCCGGTGCCGAACTCCGCGCGCAGCTCCAGTACCGAGCTGCTGTCCGCCAGCGCGGCGATCACGGCGCGCATGTCGTAGCTGCGCAGGCGGTTTTCGGGAATGGCATGGCGCAGGTGGCGCGGGTCTTCCGCCTGCCAGTCCTGCACGTCGCCCTGGAAGTAGGACAGGTAGCGGCGCGCGGCATCGACCGCCGCTGCTTCATCGTCGACCAGCACGTCGATCACGCCGTTGGGCGCCTGCACGCTGACCGGCCCGACTTCCTCGGGCGCGAACACGCCCAGCCCGCCGCCTTCGATCATGGCCGGGCCGCCCATGCCGATGGTGGCGCTGCGCGTGGCGATGATGACGTCGGCGCAGCCCAGCAGCGCGGCGTTGCCCGCAAAGCAACGGCCCGACACGATCCCGACCAGCGGAACCTGCCCCGACAGCCGCGCGAACTGGATGAACGAGGTGCAGTCCAGCCCGGCCACCACCGGCATGTCGGTGTCGCCGGGCCGGCCGCCGCCGCCTTCGGCAAACAGCACCACCGGCAGCTGCCATTGCCGCGCCAGCGCCAGCATGCGGTCCAGCTTCTTGTGGCCGTAGAAGCCCTGCGTGCCGGCCAGCACGGTGTAGTCGTAGGCCAGCACCATGCAGCGCGCATCGCGGTCAGGGAACTGGCCGGCATTGACGGTGCCGATGCCGGTGACAATGCCGTCGGCGGGCGTCGAGCGGACCAGGTCGTCGACGCTGCGGCGCTGGCGCTGGGCGGCGATGGCCAGCGCGCCGTATTCGATGAACGAGCCGGCGTCGCACAGCTGGTCGATGTTCTCGCGCGCCATGCGCCCGCCCTGTGCGTGGCGCTTGGCCACGGCCTGCGCGCGTGCGGCGTCATGGCCCAGTGCGTGGCGCTCGAGCGTCTCGCGGAGGTCGGCACGGATGTGGTCGAGGTCGGCAGCCGCGGCGGCTTCGGCGGCCTGGCCGGCATCGTCGCCGGCCTCCAGCAGGATCACCACGGCCCCGGCGCGCAGCGTCGCCCCAGGCTCCTCCAGCACCCGCAGCACCGTGCCTGCGGTGGGGGCTTCGAGCGGGTGCTCCATCTTCATCGCTTCGATGATCGCCAGCGGCTGGCCGCGCCGCACGCTATCGCCGGGGCGGACGTGGATGGCTGCCAGCGCGCCGTCCATCGCGGCCTCTACCACGATGGCATGCTCGGGGATGTCGGCGTAAGCGCTTTCCTCTTCGCTTTCGATGTTGCCGGCGGCGGGAGGCGCATGCAGCGCCGGGTGGTCGCTGTCGGCCGCGGCCAGCGCGGGCAGGGCGGTGTCGAGGTACTGCGTGTGCACCGCGTTGCGCTGCACATCGTCCTGCTGCAGCAGGTCCTGCAGCAGCCGGCGGTTGGTGTCGATCCCTTCGATGCGGAACTCGCACAGCGCACGATACGCCAGCGCCAGTGCGCGGACGTAATCGCCGCCGGGTTCATGCACGATCAGCTTCGCCAGCAGGGAATCGAAGCGCGGATTGGCGACCATGCCGGCAAATCCCGCGCTGTCGACGCGCACGCCTGGGCCGCTAGGCGCCTCGAACGCGCTCAGCGTGCCGCTGGCCGGGCGCAGCTGCCCCTGCGCGTCCATATGCTCGGCGTTGATGCGCAACTGCACGGCGACGCCGCGCGGCGCCGGGGCGGTGCTCAGCCCGAGATCGGCCAGGCTCGCGCCCGAGGCGATCGCCAGCTGGGTTTGCACGAGGTCGACACCGCTCACCATCTCGGTGACGGTGTGCTCCACCTGCAGGCGCGGGTTGGCTTCCATGAACCAGTATGACGGCGCTCCGGTCTCCGCGTCTTCAACCAGGAATTCGAAAGTGCCGATGCCGCGATAGGCCGCGGCGCGCGCCAGCGTGGCGGCAGCATCGGCCAGCCGGGCGCGCATGGCGTCGTCCAGCGCCGGGCTGGGCGCCACTTCCACCAGCTTCTGGTGGCGCCGCTGCAGGCTGCATTCGCGCTCGCCGAGTGTCAGCACCTGGCCGGCCGCGTCGGCGATCACCTGGATTTCGATATGGCGCGGCGCGGTGACAATGCGCTCCACGTAGACCGCGCCATTGCCGAACGCGGCGGTCGCCTCCGACACACAGCGTGCGTAGGCCTCGTCGATGTCAGCGGCCCGATGGACGGCGCGCATGCCGCGCCCGCCGCCGCCGGCCAGCGCCTTGATCATCATGCCGCCGCCTTGCAGGCTGGCGAAGTAATCGTGCGCGACGGCGAGCGTGGTCGGGCCGGTGGTGCCGGGTACGACCGGCACGCCATGCTCCAGCGCCAGCGCGCGTGCCCGGGCCTTGTCACCGAACAGCCGCAGCACGTCCGGGGCCGGTCCGACGAAGGTCAGGCCGGCATCGAGGCAGGCCTGCGCGAAGTCGGCGTTCTCGGACAGGAAGCCATAGCCGGGATGGACCAGCTCGCAGCCGGCGCGGCGGGCGGCGTCCACGACCTGCTCGATATCGAGATAGGCGCGCGGGCCGGCACCCGGCAGCGCGACTGCCTCATCGGCCTTGCGCACGTGCAGGGCGTCGCGGTCGTCCTCGCTGTAGAGCGCGACACTCGGCATGCCCATGGCCGCCGCGGCGCGCGCGATGCGGATGGCGATTTCGCCGCGATTGGCGATCAGGAGCTTGGGCGTTTGCATGATGTGTGGAAGGCAGTGAGGCGGGGCGCCCGTTCCGCGCGAGAGCGGGAACGGGCGGAGTTTGGCCGGTCAACGCAGCGTTTCGGCCAGCGGCATCAGGTCCTGCTTGCGCACCTTGCCGGTCGCAGTCAGCGGCAGGGCATCGACGATGCGCACCAGCGGCACCTTGTAGATCGCCATGCTGGCGCGGCACCAGGCAGTGAGCGCGGCTTCGTCGACCGTGCCGGCGGCCTCGGGCTTGAGCATGACGAAGGCCACCGGCAGCTGGCCGCGGTCTTCGTCGGCGCGGCCGACCACGGCCGAGCCAAGGATCGCCGGGTGCTGGCCGAGCAACGTTTCGATCTCCGCCGGGAACACGCTCATGCCGTTGACCTTGAGCATCTCCTTGCGGCGGCCAAGGTAATGCAGGTAGCCGTCGGTGTCGATCAGGCCGATATCGCCGGTATGGAACCAGCCGTCGCGCAGGGATTCACAGGTGGCGTCGGGTTTATTCCAGTAGCCTTTGAGCAGCGTCGGCGTGCGCACGCACAGCTCGCCTTCGCTGCCAAGCGGCAGCAGCGCGCCAGTGGCGAAGTCGCACACCTTGAACACGGTGCCGGGCACGGGCAGGCCGACGAAGACCGGCTGGGCGCGCAGGTCCATGTCATCGTGCTGCATGCCGTAGGTGAAGGTATTGCAGGTCTGCGTCTCGGTCATGCCCCACGCGCTTTCGGCGATGGTGGAGCCGGTCAGCGCCTGCCAGCGGTGGCGGTAGCCGACATTGAGCTTCTTGACGAAGGACGAGACGCCGACATGTCGCAGCGAGCGCAGGTCATAGTCGCGGACGCGCGGATGGTCCATGACCTCCACGGCGCTGTCGACCAGCATCGACGCATTGGTGACGCGGTAGCGCTGCACGGCCGCCATGAAGGTCTGCGCATCCCAGCGCGCCAGCAGCACCAGCGGGATGCCGAAGAAGGCGGGGAAGATCAGGCACAGGTTCTCGCCGGCGATCCAGAACTCGGGGAAGAAGCCGAGCATCACCGTGTCCTCCGCCACCGGCAGGGCTACCGTGCCAAAGGCGGCGGCCATGTCGACCATGTCACCCTGGGTGTGGATGCAGCCCTTGGGCAGGCCGGTGGTGCCGCCGGTGTAGTTGAGCGCGGCGGGGGCGTCGATGCCCGGTGCTCTCGACGGGGCGGGCGCGGTGCAGGCGGCCATTGCACGCAGCAGGTCGACGGTGCGGTCCTCGGGCTCCGGTTCGTGCCGCGGAGCTTGCGCCATTGGCGGCAATGGCAGCGTGGGTTCTGCCGGCACGACATCGGCATAGCTGGTGACGAAGAGCAGTTCCAGCGGGTCGGCCTTGCCCAATTCCTCGCGGGTGTCGGCCACCAGCGGCAGCAGCTGGTCAAGGGCCACCAGCGCGCGGGGCGTGCTGTCGCGCAGGGCGTGCAGCAGTTCTCCGCGTTGGGACAGGGGGCTGATCGGGACGTAGACCGCGCCCAGCTTCAGGATGCCGAAGAACACCACGTGGAACTGCGGGCAGTTCGGCAGCAGCACCGCGACGCGGTCGCCGCGGCCGATGCCTTGCGATGCCAGCAGCGCGGCGCAGCGGTTGCTCTGCGCATCGAGCTCGGCATAGCTGGTCTGATGGCCGTAGAAGATCACGGCCGGCTGGTCAGGGCGCACGCGGCCCCAGTGGCGCAGCATCTCAGACAGCGGCACCCGCCCCAGCGGATAGTGCGGCTCGCGCGGCGTGCCTGGCGGCCAGGCGGCGTGCCAGCGCTGGCGCAGGTCGGCAAGATAGTCAGCCTCGTTCAGCGGCGCACCGGCGGGTGCGGCATGTGTTGCGGTCTGGTCCATCAGTGCGGGTCTCCTCGCAGATCATCGGTGCCGGACTCTGTCCGGCATATCTACTCATTGGTATATTTATGTACCGATGGGTATGATCCTATGGCGATTGCCTGCCCGCGTCAATCGGCCAGTTCCCTGCGCGGCCGGCGTGGCGCGGCCTCGCACCCGGCGTAGCCGCGGGTGGAACTGGATGGCGCCCCGTTCTCATCATGCGAGAATTGCATCATGTCGATTGCACAGAAAACCGCACCGCTTGCCAAGCTTACCGAGCTTGCCGAGACCCAGCCCGCCCGCTCGCATATCGCCGAGCGCCAGGAGGCGCGCCGCCGCCAGATCCTCGATACCGCGGCGCAGCTCTTCTATACCAAGGGCTATCCCGGCATGACAATGAATGACCTGTGCCGCGCGCTCGGCGTGACCAAGCCCGCGGTCTACTACTACTTCACCGACAAGTACGAAATCTTCGACATCCTGTGCCGCGAATCGGCGCAGACCTGCCTGCCGGTGATCCGCGAAACCGCGGACCCGGCGCTGCCGGTCAAGGAACGCCTGCAGGCCTGCCTGCTCGAAATGGCCCGGCGTTGCGTGGCCTGCCATGTGGCCGCCACGCTGAGCTTCCGCGACAACCAGTACCTGCGGCCCGATACCGTGGCATGGCTGGACAGCATGGCGCGCGATTTCTACCGCGATCTCTACGCCTTGCTGGAGGAGGGCAAGCGCGAAGGCGTGTTCGCCTTCGGCGATGCGCGCGTGACGGCACATGCGATCGGCAGCGTGGTGGGATTCATGTACACGTGGCACGAGCCGGGACGGATGGACCCTGAGGCATTGGCCCAAGAGCTGGCCACCAACATGATGAAGCTCGTGCTTCCAAGTCAGCCGCGGCACTAGGGGTTATCCCGCGTCCGGCGCAAGCGCGGTGGCGCATAATGCCCGCCAGCCACGCGCGGAGTCACTGAGGACTTCGTCTAAGTTGTTGTTTAAACCCGGTCACCCGTTTAGCATTCCCGAAAAATCGAACGACCATTCAGAAATCAGGAGACGGTGTATGGAAAGATTTTGGCTGAAACAGTACCCGGCCGGCGTGCCCGCCGAGATCGATGCCAGCCAGTTCCGCTCGCTCGCACAGCTGCTAGAGGAGTCTTTCCGCACCTATGCCGATCGCCGCGCCTTCGTCTGTATGGACAAGGCGATCACCTACGGCGAGCTCGACCAGCTGTCCGCACACTTTGCCGCGTGGCTGCAGTCGCGCGGGCTGCGGCCGGGCGCGCGCGTGGCGATCATGATGCCGAACGTGCTGCAGTACCCGGTGGTGCTGGCGGCCGTGCTGCGCGCGGGCTTCGTGGTGGTCAACGTCAATCCGCTCTATACGCCGCGCGAACTGGAACACCAGCTCAAGGACAGCGGCGCCGAAGCGATCGTCATCCTGGAGAACTTCGCCACGACGCTGCAGCAGGTGCTGGCCCGCACGCCGGTCAAGCACGTGGTGGTCGCCAGCATGGGCGACATGCTCGGCGGGCTGAAAGGCGCCATCGTCAATTTCGTGGTGCGCAACGTCAAGAAGATGGTGCCGGCATGGGAGCTGCCCAACTGCGTGCGCTTCAACAGCGTGCTGGCCGAGGGCCGCAAGCTCAAGCTGCAGCCCGTGACCACCGGCCCCGACGACATCGCCTTCCTGCAGTACACGGGCGGCACCACCGGCGTTTCGAAGGGTGCCGTGCTGCTGCACCGGAACATCGTCTCGAACGTGCTGCAGTCCGAGGCCTGGATGCAGCCGGCCCTGAAAAAGGGCAGCCATATCGACCAGCCGATCACCATCACCGCGCTGCCGCTGTACCACATCTTCGCGCTGACGGTCTGCTGCCTGCTCGGCATGCGCAGCGGCGGCATGAGCGTGCTGATCCCGAATCCGCGCGACATCCCGGGCTTCATCAGGGAACTGCAGAAGTACAAGTTCAACATGTTCCCGGCCGTCAACACGCTGTACAACGCGCTGATCAACAACCCGGAAATCAGCAAGGTCGATTTCTCGGGCTTGCGCGTCGCCAACGGCGGCGGCATGGCGGTGCAGGAGGCGGTGGCCAAGCAATGGCTGGCCAAGACCGGCTGCCCGATCATCGAGGGCTACGGCCTGTCCGAGACCTCGCCGTCGGCTACCTGCAATCCGACCGATACGGATGCGTTCTCGGGCACCATCGGCCTGCCGCTGCCGTCCACCGAAGTCGCGATCCGCGACGATGACGGCCGCGACGTGCCGCTCGGCCAGCCGGGCGAAATCTGCATCCGCGGGCCGCAGGTGATGGCCGGCTACTGGAACCGCCCGGACGAGACCGCCAAGGTCATGACGCCGGACGGCTTCTTCAAGACCGGCGATATCGGCGTGATGGACGAGCGCGGCTACACCAAGATCGTCGACCGCAAGAAGGATATGATCCTGGTGTCGGGCTTCAATGTGTATCCGAACGAGGTCGAAGGCGTGGCCGCCGAATGCCCGGGAGTGCTGGAAGTGGCCGCCGTTGGCGTGCCGGACACGCATTCGGGCGAGGTGGTGAAGCTCTTCGTAGTGAAGAAGGATCCGGCGCTGACCGAGGCGGATGTGATCGAGTACTGCAAGGAGCGGCTGACCGGCTACAAGCGGCCCAAGTATGTGGAATTCCGCACTGAGTTGCCGAAGACCAACGTTGGAAAGATCCTGCGACGCGAACTGCGGGATACCCGTCAGGCTGCCTGAGCGCCTGTCGCTTCATTGCAAACAACACGGCCTCCCGAGCGGGAGGCCGTTTTTTGTGGGTCTCTGCGGGATTGTGGGGATGGGTTGTTGGAGGGGGCGCTGGTCTGCACCTGAGGTCAGGGGCTGCGGTTTGACGCTGTCGATGGTCGACCGCCCCAGGTTTCGCCCCTGAAGGGGCGACCTACTTATATGAACGCGCCCCGGTTTGCAAGGTAAGACGAACATGCTGGCTTGAGCAGGACTGGTTGC
>NZ_JWMA01000106.1 GCF_000812465.1 Cupriavidus sp. IDO
GGCGGGAACCATCCGGCAGCGTGATTGCGATCATCTTGCTCTCTCCAGGTGTCCGCCCGCCGGCATTGCGCGCCGTGGCAGGCGAATCGAACTGCATCTTTGTGGCGCCGGCCCCGCACGAGGCGCGGCACCGGCAACGGACTTGGGTCGCCCGCACCGAGCGGGCAGCTTATCAGCAGCCGACCAGGCGACAGACGAAAAAAAACGCGGCCAAGGCCGCGTTTTTCTGTTCAAACCGGATTCAACCGGATCGAAGGCGCACCTCGACTACTGTCGCTGATCAGCGGGAGTAGTTCGCGGTGTCATGACCATGATGCCCTTCCGTTCCTTGTGAGATTGAATCGGATTTGCCGCACTTCGATTTTTATACTGCTTTACTGCAATTCGTTGGTAGGCTCGATTGGACTCGAACCAACGACCCCCACCATGTCAAGGTGGTGCTCTAACCAGCTGAGCTACGAGCCTAGCGAAGCCGCAAGTATAGCATCACTTTCTTTTTGCCTGCAACACCCCTTGCACGTCCTCGATGATCGACAGCGCCCGTTGCAGCTGTGTGGCCTCGGAGACCTCTGCCGTGAACTGCATGCGCGCCACGCCCTTGCTCGACAGCGTCTTCACGCCGGTGACGTTGATCTTCTCGCGCGACAGCACTTCGGAGATATCCCGCAGCAGCCCTTGCCGGTCGATGGCTTCGACGTGGATGTCCACCGGATAGACCGCATCGCTCTTCTTGCCCCACTCGGTCTGGATCACGCGCTCGGGCGCGCGGGCCGAGAGCTGCTGGAAGGTATGGCAGTTGCGGCGGTGAATCGACACCCCACGGCCGCGCGTGACGAAACCGACGATCTCGTCGGGCGGCGCCGGCTTGCAGCAGCGCGACATCTGCGTCATCAGCGAATCCACCCCCACCACCAGCACGCCGCTCTTGGCGCCGCGCGCCACGCTGGTGGCACGGCTCTTCTTGGTGACGGCGTCCTCTTCGCTGACCAGCGCCTGCGCTTCGCCCTCGGGATGGCGCAGCGCGTGCTCGACATGGCGCAGGCTGAACTCTTCCTTGGCGACGGCGGCGAACAGGTCGTCCGGCGTCTTGAAGCCCAGCCGCGTGGCGAGGTCGTCGAGGTTGACGGCGGTCTTGCCCTCGCGCTGCAGCGTCTTGTCGATCAGGGCCCGGCCCTGGGCGATGGTTTCCTGCGAGTCGAGCGCGTTGAACCATGCCCTCACCTTGGCTCGCGCACGGCTGCTGGCGAGGTAGCCCAATTCCGTGTTGAGCCAGTCGCGCGACGGACCGCCCTGCTTGACCGCGATGATCTCGACGGTCTGACCATTCTTCAGCGGCGTATTGAGCGGCACCATGGTGCCGTCCACGCGCGCGCCGCGGCAGCGATGGCCGAGGTCGCTGTGCAGGTAGTAGGCAAAGTCCACCGGCGTTGCGCCCTGCGGCAGCGCCACCACGCGCGCCTGCGGCGTCAGCACGTAGATGTGGTCATCGATCGCCGCATGCTTGAGCTGCTCCCACGGCGACTCGTCGTGCGCCACGCTGTGGTCCGCATCGTCCTTCCACGCCAGCAGCTGGCGCAGCCACGCAATCTTCTCGTCATAGCGCTCGCTGGCCGAGAACTGCCCCGCGTAGCCCTTGGAGCCGGCCTCCTTGTAGCGCCAGTGCGCCGCCACGCCGTACTCGGCGAAGTGGTGCATTTCGTGGGTACGGATCTGCACCTCGAAGGCACGCCCGTCGTCGCCGATCACCACCGTGTGCAGCGATTTGTAGCCGTTGGACTTGGGCCGCGAGATGTAGTCGTCGAACTCGCGCGGAATCGGCTGCCAGATGTGGTGCACGATGCCGAGCACCGTGTAGCAGTCCTTGATGTCGTCCACGATCACACGGAACGCCCGCACGTCGTACAGGTCGGCAAAATCCAGCTCCTTGCCGCGCATCTTCTTCCAGATGCTGTAGATGTGCTTGGGCCGTCCGCTGACTTCGGCATGGATCCCGGCGGCAGACAGCTCCGATTGCAGGCGGGAAATCGCGCTGGCGATATAGCCTTCGCGCTCGATCCGCTTTTCGTCGAGCAGCCGCGCGATGCGCTTGTAGGTATCGGGCTGCTCGAAGCGGAAGGCCAGGTCCTCCAGCTCCCACTTCATCTGCCAGATACCGAGGCGGTTCGCCAGCGGCGCGTAGATGTCGAGCGTTTCGCGCGCGATGCCGGGCAGCGGCTCGCGCTTGGCCTGCGCCAGCCAGCGCAGCGACTGCAGGCGCGAAGCCAGCCGCACCAGCACCACGCGGATATCCTGCGCAAACGCCAGCAGCATCTTGCGCAGCGCTTCCACCTGCTCGTGGCGGGCCTGCGCCTCGTTCTTGGAAGGCTCCGGCGTGTCGGCATGGCCGCCGGCGATGGCGCCGATGCGCAGCAACTGCCGGACACCCTTCACCAGCCGCGCCACGTCCTCGCCGAAGCTCGCCTCGATGTCGGGCTCCGAGTCCGGCACGAACTCGGCCAGCGGAAACAGGCAGGCCGCCGCGCGCGCGGCATCGTCCACGCGCAGGCCATCCAGGATGCGCAGCATCCCTTCGGCGTGCGAGAGCACGCTCTCCCCGGTGGGCAGCGCGGCATCGGCGGCGCGCTCGCGCACGTATGCCAGCGCGCGGTCGACCAGATCGGCATCGGGAATGCCGGCGATCCGCCCAGTTACGTCGGTCGACGTCACCATGTCACAACGCCCTTCTCAGTTGAGCGCAGCGGTCACCACCACTTCGATCAGGTAATCGGGATTGGCCAGGCGCGCTTCGACGGTGGCGCGCGGCGGCGTGTTGCCTTGCGGCACCCAGGCGTCCCACACCTCGTTCATCTCGCCGATCTGGTCCACGTTGGTCAGGAAGATCTGGCACGACAGGATGCGCGTCTTGTCGCTGCCGGCCTCGGCCAGCAGGCGATCGATATGACCGAGCACTTCGCGGGTTTGGCCGCGGATATCGGCCTTGGGATCCGCCTCGGGCACCTGACCGGCGAGGTAGACCACGCCGTTGTAGACCGCGTATTCGGAAAGGCGCTTGCCCACGTGGGCGCGCTTCAGTTCATTGGTACTCATGACAATGCTTCTATAACCGGTTAAGGCACAGCCGCCGCAGCCCTCTGCCGCTCACACACCGCCCAGGAAGAACTGGCGGGCAATGGCAATCTGCGCCGGATCGACAAACGTCGGAGCATGCCCGACGTCGGGAATCTCCACGGAACTTACATGCTTGCCCCGCGCGACCATTTCAGCCACGGTATCGCGCAGCAGCAGATCGGACTGGGCCCCGCGCACCACCAGCACCGGTGCCTCGATCGACTCGAACAGGTGCCACAGCGCCGCTTCGCCTGCGACAACCATCTCCGGCGTGGTCTTGCGAAACGGCACCGCCAGCGCGGGATCGTAATGCAAGCCCCATTCCAGGCCCTCGCTGCCTTGCACGGGCTTGAGGATGGCGGCATTCAGTTCGCGCCACTGCTCCGGCGTGTGCCGGCCGAACGATGCACTGATGGTCTGCAGGTACGCCAGCCCTTCCTCGAAGGTCTTGAACCGCACCGGCAGCCCGAGGTAGGCACCAATGCGCTCCACCGCGGACGGCGCAATGCGCGGGCCCACGTCGTTGAGCAGCAGCTTGCGCACCGGCGACTTCGGCAGCCCGGCAAGGCTCATGCCGATCAGGCCGCCCATCGAGGTGCCGAACCAGTCCACCTGCTCCACGTTCAGCCGCGCAATCAGCGTGACCATGTCGGCCACGTACTGCGGCACGACATAGCTGTTCGGGTCGCCGAGCCATTCCGAGCGGCCGCGCCCGGCCACGTCGGGGCACACCACGCGGTATTCGCCGCACAGGGCCTGGGCCACGCTGTCGAAATCGCGGCCGGTGCGGGTCAGGCCGTGCACGCACATCAGCACGCGCGGATTGGCCGGGTCGCCCCACTCGTGATAGGCCATGCGGTGCAGGCCTGCGGAACTGATGCACTGAACGAAGCCGAGGCGCGGACTGGCAGACATCTGAACTCCCTGACGAACCGGCACGCCGGGCAGCGTTACGGTGGATTGAGCAAAGCTGGATTGTACGCCGCAGCGGTTACAATGCCACAGCACGCTTTACGCACTCCCGCCTGCGTTAATCCAGCGTATGCCGCGCCCTCTGCGCGCGGTCTCGCGCATCCTGGCAACGAAGGCGCATCAGACCGGCCGGGCCGTGTCCGGCCAAACCAATCTCTCGACGGAGGCTTACATGCTCAAAGGCAAGACGGCACTGGTGACTGGCTCGACCAGCGGTATCGGACTCGGCATCGCGCAGGCGCTGGCCGCGCAGGGCGCCAACATCATCGTCAACGGTTTTGGTGATGTGGACGCCGCAAAGCAGCAGATCGCGCAGGCCGGCGCAGGCATCAAGGTGGGCTATCACGGCGCCGACATGAGCAAGTCCGCCGAGATCGAGGACATGATGCGCTACGCCGACAGCGATTTCGGCGGCGCCGACATCCTGGTCAACAATGCCGGCATCCAGTTTGTCGCCAATATCGAGGATTTCCCGCCCGAGCGCTGGGACGCCATCATCGCCATCAACCTGACCTCGGCCTTCCACACCACGCGCCTGGCCCTGCCCGGCATGAAGCAGAAGAACTGGGGCCGGATCATCAACGTTGCCTCCACGCACGGCCTGGTGGCTTCCGCGCAGAAGTCGGCCTATGTGGCCGCCAAGCACGGCATCGTCGGCTTCACCAAGGTCACCGCGCTGGAAACCGCGCTGACCGGTGTGACCGCCAACGCAATCTGCCCGGGCTGGGTGCTGACGCCGCTGGTGCAGAAGCAGGTGGAGGCGCGCGCCCAGAAGGAAGGCATTCCGGTCGAGCAAGCCAAGCATGAACTGGTCATCGAAAAGCAGCCCTCCGGCCAGTTCGTGACGCCGGAAGAACTGGGCGCGCTGGCAGTGTTCCTGTCCAGCGAAGCGGCCCGCCAGGTGCGCGGCGCGATCTGGAACATGGACGGCGGCTGGGTGGCGCAGTAAGGGCCTGGGACGCAACGAAAAATGCCCCGCCGGCGCAAACCGGCGGGGCATTGTCTTTTCCGCGAACCGGCAGTCGCTTACAGCAGCGGCGCGCCGGTCTTGCTCTGGATTTCCTCGCGGCTCACGCCCGGGGCGGTTTCGACCAGCTTCAGGCCGGCCTCGGTCACGTCGATCACGCCCAGGTCGGTGATGATGCGGTTGACCACGCCCACGCCGGTCAGCGGCAGGTTGCACGCCTTGAGGATCTTGATGTCCTCGGTGCCGTCCTTCTTCTTGGCGGTGTGTTCCATCAGGACCACCACACGGCCGACGCCGGCCACCAGGTCCATCGCGCCGCCCATGCCCTTGACCATCTTGCCCGGGATCATCCAGTTGGCCAGGTCACCCTTTTCGCTGACCTGCATCGCGCCCAGGATGGCCAGGTTGATGTGGCCGCCGCGGATCATCGCGAACGAATCCGCCGACGAGAAGATCGACGAACCCGGCAGCGTCGTCACGGTCTGCTTGCCGGCGTTGATCATGTCGGCGTCGACTTCGGCCTCAGTCGGGAAAGGGCCGATGCCCAGCAAGCCGTTTTCCGACTGCAGCCACACTTCCATGCCTTCCGGCACCCAGTTGGCCACCAGCGTCGGCAGGCCGATGCCCAGGTTGACGTAGAAACCGTCCTGCAGCTCGGCCGCGGCGCGCGCGGCCATTTCGTCACGTGTCCATGCCATGATGATTCTCCTTAGCTGGCCGCGCGCACGGTGCGCTGCTCGATGCGTTTCTCGGGATTGGCGTTCAGCACCAGGCGCTTCACGAAGATGCCGGCCAGGTGGATTTCGTCCGGGTCCAGTTCCCCGGTCTCGACGATCTGCTCGACCTCGGCGATGGTGACCTTGCCGGCCATGGCGCACATCGGATTGAAGTTGCGGGCCGTGCGGCGGAAGATCAGGTTGCCGGACTTGTCGGCCTTCCAGGCCTTGACCAGCGCCACGTCAGCGGTCAGAGAACGCTCCATCACGTAATTCTGGCCGTCGAATTCGCGGATTTCCTTGCCTTCGGCCACGATGGTGCCCACACCAGTCTTGGTGAAGAAGGCCGGGATGCCCGAGCCGCCGGCGCGCAGCTTCTCGGCCAGCGTGCCCTGCGGGGTGAATTCGAGCTCGAGTTCGCCCGCCAGGTACTGGCGCTCGAATTCCTTGTTCTCGCCCACGTAGGACGAGATCATTTTCTTGATCTGGCGCGTGGCCAGCAGCTGGCCCAGGCCGAAGCCGTCGACGCCGGCGTTGTTGGAAATGCAGGTGAGCTGTTTGGCGCCGCTGTCGCGCAGCGCGGCGATCAGCGCCTCGGGGATGCCGCACAGGCCGAAACCGCCAACGGCGATCGTCTGGCCGTCGCGGACGACGCCTGCAAGCGCTTCTGCGGCGCTGGCGTAGACCTTGTTCATGCTTCGCTCCTTCCTCGGTAGTTCCCTGTCGCTCTTCCCGCCGCCGGGTGTGCGGCGGGCGACGCAAGGAAATTGTAACGGTACAATCGGCGGCAGGCGCCGCTCTCTCGTCCGACCGACAGCATACGCAAGCCGGGGCGGCTACGCCATTACGTAAAAATACATAAGTGAGATGCCTGCCATCGACTACCAGACCGCTTTCCAGCTCGCCCCCGTGGGGCTGGTGCTGTCACGCGAACGCATGATCGAGGACTGCAACGACGAGGTCTGCCGCATCTTCGGCACCACGCGGCAGGCGCTGATCGGCGAATCGTTCCAGGTGCTCTACCCCACCGCCGACGAATTCGAGCGCACCGGCGCGCGCATCGCGCCGATCATGAACAAGCGCGGCATGTACTCGGACGAACGGATCATGAAGCGAGCCGGCGGCGAACTGTTCTGGTGCCACGTCACTGGCCGCGCGCTGGACCGGTCGCAGCCGCTCGGTGCCGGCATCTGGACGTTCGAGGATCTGTCGCAGAAGCGCCAGGTCACTGCGGAGCTGACGGCGCGCGAGCGCGATATCGCGGCGCAGCTGGTGGAAGGGAAAACCAGCAAGCAGATCGGCAAGCTGCTGGCGATCAGCCCGCGCACGGTCGACATATACCGGGCGCGGCTGATGAAGAAGTACGGGGCGAGTACGTCGGTCGACCTGGTGCAGCGGCTGGTCAACCACTGAACCTCGCAAGGCGTCAGCCCTCGATGATTGCGCGGATCTCCGGCGGCACCGGCACTGACTTCTCCTGCGTATAGTCGCACCACACCACCTTGGCGCCGCCTTCGGCCCAGACCACGTCGGGCAGGTCGGTGCGGCGGATTTCCATGCGGGTCTCGAAGCTGGTGCGGCCGAGTTGTCCGGCATACACGCGGCACTCGATGTCGCCCGGATAGCGCAGCTGGCGCAAAAACGTCATATGGGCATTGATGATGACCGGGCCCTGCCCGCGCGCATCCTTGCCGCCACGGCCGAGCGACGCAAACCACTCAATGCGCGCCTGCTCCAGGTACTGGAAATAGACGGTGTTGTTGACATGGCCCATGGCATCCATGTCGCCCCAACGGATCGGCATGAGTACCGTATAGACGTGCTTCATCGCAGCCTCCAAAGCATCAGGCCCGCCCAAACCGGCGGGCCTGTTTCTTGACTCAGCGCTTGGCGATCGCGCCTTCGGCCTTGGTCACCAGTTCGGTGCCGATCTGCTTCTTCCACTTGTCGTAGACCTTGGTGGTCGCCTTGCGGAAGGTGTCGTGCTCGGCAGGCGTCAGGTGCGTGACCTTCACGCCATGCGCCTCCATGTCCTTCCAGGCGGGCGCGCCCGGCTCGGCCAGACCCTTGCGGGCCAGGGCGATTTCTTGCTTGCCGGCGTCGATGGCGGCCTGCTTCACGATCTCGCGGTCGGCCGGCGTCCAGCTTTCCCAGATCTGCTTGTTGACCACGAAGATCAGCGGGTCAGCCACATAGCCCCAGGTGGTGACGAACTTCTGGCCCACCGTGTACAGCTTGGCGGCGGCGAACACCGACTGCGGGTTCTCCTGGCCGTCGACGGCGCCGGAGGCCATGGCCGGCTGCGCATCCGCCCAGCTCATCTGCGTCGGGTTGGCGCCCAGTGCGTTGAAGGTCTCGATGTAGAGCGGCGAGCCGACTACGCGCAGCTTCATGCCCTTGAGGTCTTCCGGCTTGCGGATTTCGCGCTTGGAGTTCGACACCTCGCGGAAGCCGTTCTCGCCCCAGGCCAGCGGCACCACGCCAGCCTTTTCCAGCGTCGTGAAGATCGACTTGCCGACCTCGCCCTGCGTCAGGGCATCCAGCGCCTTGTAGTCGGGCATCAGGAACGGCAGCGAGAACAGGTTCAGTTCCCTGACCTGCGGCGACCAGTTGATGGTCGAACCGACCGCCATGTCGATCACGCCCTGGCGGATCGCCGAGAATTCGCGGGTCTGGTCACCGGCCACCAGCGAGGTGCCCGGATAGAGCTTGATATTGATGCGGCCGTTGGTGCGCTGCTTCACCAGGTCGGCCCAGATCTCGCCGCCCTTGCCCCACGGGAAGGCCGGGCCGAGCACCAGCGACATCTTGTACTCGGGCTTGTAGGTCTGGGCCATCACGCCGGCGGGGGCGAAGGCGGAAGCGGCAATGGCGGCTGCCGTGGCAAGCATCAGGGCACGACGTTTCATGGAAGTCATCTCCTCTCGGGAATCGTAAGTTCTTGTTTGTGAATGCGGGAAATCAGTAGCCAAGGTAGTCCGGCAGCCAGGTCGCCAGCGGCGGATAGGCCAGCACCATCAGCATGGCGACAAACATCGCCAGCAGCATCCAGATCACCCAGGGCACGGTCTCTTCCATGCGCACGCGGGCGATCCGGCACGACACCATCAGGTTCACGGCCAGCGGCGGCGTGAACTGACCGAGCGCCACCTTCAGCGTCAGCACTACGCCGAACCACACCGGGTTCCAGTGGAAGGCGTTGGCGATCGGCAGCAGCAGCGGCACGAAGATAAGGAAGATCGAAATGCCGTCGAGGAACATGCCTACTGTCATCAGCAACAGCACGATAAGCGCCAGCACGCCATACTCGCCCAGCCCGGAATTGGCGATAGCATGGGCAAGCGGGTCGATCACGCCGAGCGTGGACAGTGCATAGGCAAAGATGCCGGCCAGCGCCACCACCAGCAGGATCACCGCCGAGGTCTCGGCCGCTTCCTGGAAGATCGTGAACAGGTCGCGCATGCCGATGCTGCGGTAGATCACCATGCCGACGAACAGGCCGTACACCACCGCCACCACGGCGGCTTCGGTCGGCGTGAACCAGCCGGCGCGCATGCCGCCCAGGATCAGGAACGGCGCCACCAGGCCCCAGGCCGCTTCGCGCAGGCTCTTCCAGAACGGCGGACGCGGCAAGGCAGCCTCGATCGCGCCCATATTGTGCTTGCGCGCCAGCCAGACCGCCGGGACGATCAGCGCCACGCCGGCCAGGATCCCCGGAATCATGCCCGCGGCGAACAGCGCCGGCACCGATGCGCCGGGCACCAGCACGCTGTAGATGATGAACGCGACCGAAGGCGGGATCAGGATGTCGGTGGCAGCCGCTGCGCCGACCACGGCGGCGCTGTACGAGCCCGGATAGCCGGCACGCGACATCGCCGCGATCATCACGCCGCCCACCGCCGCCGCATTGGCGGGGCCGGAGCCGGAAATGCCGCCCAGGAACATCGCTACCAGGATCGCCACCAGCGGCAGCATGCCGGGACCGCGGCCGACGATGGCGATGGCAAATGTCACCAGCCGCTGCGCCACGCCCGAGCGGTCGAAGATCGATCCGACCAGTACGAACATCGGGATCGCCAGCAGCGGGTACTTGGCCAGCCCCGCGTAGAAATTCTGCGGTACGGCCAGCAGGCCGAACATCTGGGTATCGAGATTGGACAGGCCGATCGCGACCAGGCCGCCCAGGCCCAGCGACACGCCGATGGGCACGCCCAGCAGCATCAGGCCAATGAAGACCACGAACAGGATGATGGCAACCAGGGTCATTGCGCCTGCTCCGCCGTCTTGCCCGACTTGCCCGCATGCAGCCCCCTGAGCGCGCGCATGTTGCGCACCATCAGCCCGAACGCGCGCAGCGCGATGGCCGCCGACAGCACCGGCAGCCAGACCGAATACCACCAGCTCGGCACGCCGATCCCCGGCGAGGTCTCGCCAAATGTGTATTCATCCCACGTAATACGCGCGCCCAGCACCGCCAGCGCAATGAACATCACCGCCACGCCCAGCGCCGACAGGATCGCCAGGCGCTTCTGCCTGGCCTCGCTGCCACGCTCGAAGAAGAACTCGATGCGGATATTGCGGTCGCGCGCCACCGCGGCGCTGCCGGCAACCAGCGCCAGCACGATCATCAGGAAGACCGAGAACTCCTCGGTCCAGGCAAACGATTCGTCGGTGAAATAGCGGACCACCACGTTGGCGAAGGTGATGCCGACCAGCAGCACCATCACGATCACGCCAATCCAGTCCTCGATGCGGGGCGAAACCCGGAATTCGGCGTCCTGCGCCTCGTCGCCAGCCTGCGGGATCACCACCGACTCGACGACGTGTTGCGGCACGGCGTTGCGCCGTGCCTCTTGTTCTTGCTCCATCTCCCCGGCCTCCGGTCCGGGCCGCTCGGGCCAAAGGGCCGCCGCGGCGTTTTTGTTTTGTATGTAAAGACTTAATCAGAAGACATGCGGATTATGCCAAGACTAGGGCACAGCGCATCAAATTTTCTTTGCCGGGACTGGAAGCCACGCTCGAATGCCCGCCCAAGGGGACCGGATACGCCCTGGCAAGCGACGGTAACGCCCTGCCGCGCGCTTCTGGCGCGCAGGCGGACGCAAGCGGCATGGCGCCGCTGGCACAGCTCAGACCATGCCGTCGTCGGCCGTGATGACTGCGCCGTTGATGAACTGCGACTGGTCGGATGCCAGCAGCAACAGCAGCCCATCAATATCCTCCGGCTTGCCCAGGCGCTTGCGTGGCAGCATCTGGATCAGCTTCTGGCCGGCGTCGGTATCCCAGTGGTGGTGGTTGATGTCGGTATCGATATAGCCCGGGCAGATCGCATTGACGTTGATGCCGTGGCGCGCCCATTCCAGCGCCATGGCCTTGGTCATGTGCACCACGGCGGCCTTGCTCATGCAGTACACGCCGATCTGCGACAGCACCTTGAGTCCGGCCACCGAGGCGATATTGACGATGCGCGCCTGCGGCAGCGGATTGCCGTTCTTCTCGGCGCCCTTGGCGCGCGCGATCATGCGCTTGGCCACTTCCTGCGCGACGAAGAAGGCGCCGCGGGTGTTGGTATCGAAGACGAAATCGAAGTCCTCGGCGGTCACCTCGGTCAGCTTCTGCGTGGTCGAGACGCCCGAGTTGTTGACCAGGATATCGATGGCGCCGGCCTCGGTTTCCGCGTGCGCAACCGCTGCGCGGATGCTGTCCGGGTCGGTCACGTCAAGCCGCACGACATGCGCGCTGCCCCCGTCTGCCTCGATCGCGGCGCGCAACTCCTTGAGGCGCTCGGTACGGCGCGAAGCCAGTACGACCTTGGCGCCGGCCGCGGCCAGCACGGTTGCAAAACGCGAGCCCAGCCCGCTCGAGGCACCGGTCACCAGCGCGACCTTGCCTTCCAGATTGATCGACAAACCCATGATTACCTCTTGTGCGGGAGGCCCTCCAGCCTAACGGAGAGCAGAAGGCAGCATATTAGAAAAAAGAACGACCGTTCCAAAAAAATCCTTGCCTGAGGGTGACGAGTCCCGGACAATGCCGGAGATTCTAAGAACTTGGCCCGCAAAGGGAAAGAGGGAAAACGAGCGCTCCAGCGCCTTTTCCGACCTTCCCCGGCACTCTCCGCCACCTGCACCGGTTCCGCAAGAACGATCACCGCATTTCCCACAATTGCAAGCAAGCTGCCAAGAAATAGAGGGCTAGAGACAATGGATCAGCAACAACTCCTGGAGCAGTTCGGGCCACGCGAGGCCATGGAATATGACGTGGTCATCGTCGGCGGCGGCCCCGCCGGCCTGGCAACGGCCATCCGCCTGAAGCAACTCGCGCAGGAGAAAGGCGCCGACGTCAACGTGTGCGTGCTGGAAAAGGGCTCTGAGCCCGGGGCACACATCCTGTCGGGCGCCATCATGGATCCGCGCGCCCTCAATGAACTGTTGCCGAACTGGCAGGAACTGGGCGCGCCGCTGAACCAGCCGGTTACCGAGGACAAGTTCCTGTTCCTCAACGAAACCGGCTCCAGGGGCACCCCGCCCGCGCTGCTGCCGGAATGCTTCCACAACGAAGGCAACTACATCGTCAGCCTGTCCAACTTCGTGCGCTGGCTGGGCCAGCAGGCCGAAGCGCTGGGCGTGGAGATCTTCCCCGGCTTCCCGGCCGCCGAAGTGCTCTACAACGAAGACGGCTCGGTCAAGGGCGTGGCGACCGGCAACATGGGCATCAACAAGGAAGGCGAGCCCACCGAGAACTTCCAGCTTGGCATGGAGCTGCACGCCAAGTACACGATCTTCGCCGAAGGCGCGCGCGGCCACCTGGGCAAGCAGCTGATTGAGAAGTTCGGCCTGGATGCCGGCAAGGACCCGCAAAGCTACGGCATCGGCCTGAAGGAACTGTGGGAAATCGACCCGGCCAGGCACAAGCCCGGCCTGGTGGTACACACCGCCGGCTGGCCGCTCGACCCGGCCACCTACGGCGGCTCGTTCCTGTACCACATGGAAGACAACAAGGTGGCGGTGGGCTTCGTGGTCGGTCTCGACTACACCAACCCGTGGCTGTCGCCGTTCGAGGAATTCCAGCGCTTCAAGACCCACCCCGAGATCCGCCAGTATTTCGAGGGCGGCAAGCGCATCAGCTATGGCGCGCGCGCCATCACCGCGGGCGGCCTGCTGTCGCTGCCCAAGACCGTGTTCCCGGGCGGCGCGCTGGTCGGCTGCGACGCCGGCTACCTGAACGCCTCGCGCATCAAGGGCAGCCACGCCGCCATCAAGACCGGCATGCTGGCCGCCGAGGCCGCCTATGACGCGCTGCAGGCCGGCCGTCAGCACGACGAGCTGGCCGCCTACCCGGCCGCGTTCGAGCAGAGCTGGCTGCACAAGGAACTGCTGCAGGCCAAGAACTTCAAGCAGTGGTTCAAGAAGGGCCGCACCACGGCCACGCTGATGACCGGCATCGAGCAGTGGCTGCTGCCCAAGCTGGGCATCCGCAACCCGCCCTGGACCATCCATCGCGTGAAGCCGGACCACGTGTACCTGAAGCCGGCCGCCGAGTGCGAGAAGATCGCCTACCCGAAGCCGGACGGCAAGCTGACGTTCGACCGCCTCAGCTCGGTCTTCATCAGCAACACCAACCACGAAGAAAACCAGCCCGCCCACCTGACGCTGAAGGACGCGAGCGTGCCGGTCAATATCAACTGGGAAAAGTACGCCGGCCCCGAAAGCCGCTACTGCCCGGCCGGCGTGTACGAGTTCGTGCAGAACGAGGAAGGCAAGGAGCGCCTGCAGATCAACGCGCAGAACTGCGTGCATTGCAAGACCTGCGACATCAAGGACCCGACGCAGAACATCGTGTGGGTCACGCCGGAAGGTGGCGGTGGCCCGAACTATGTGGGCATGTAAGACCTGACTGCCAGCGGATGGCATAAAAAAACGGCACCGTTAATCCGGTGCCGTTTTTCTTTTGGGCAGCCGCCCGCCGCTTAATGGCTCACCGGCTTTGGCGCGTAGGGATCGGGCGTCGCCATTGGGATCAGCGGATAGTGTTTCAGGCTGGCATTGAAGCCACCGATACTCTTGTTTTGCTGAGCCGCAGCATGCCAGCGGCTGCTACACCGATAACCGCGCGTTCGACAGCAACTGCTCGTAGACGAACAGCTGCAACAGTGTCAGCTCGCGTTCGCCCAGCACATCGAAAGCCACGCCAAACGAGGGAAAATTGGAGTCTTCCTGGCCGGCGGCACTTGGCGCGACGCGCACCCAGCCGTCGAGGGTGACCTCGCTGTCGAACGATGCGGTACGCATTTTGAAGCGCAGCTGCACGCGGCTGCCGGGGGCTGGTGCGGGCGCCGTGGTCTGCACCAGTGCGCCGCCGGTACTGATATCGGACAGCAGCGCCAGCCGCGCCACGGCGGTGTCGTCGTCCTGCGCTTCCGTGCCCCCCGCCACCTCTGCCTCCGGCTGGGTCAGGTATGCCGCCAGCCGCGTCTGCACGCGCTCGGCCTTGCGCACTGGCGTGCGCTGCTGCGACACCGGCGCCGACAGCACCAGATAGCGGAACGGACTGCGGCAGACCGCCGTGATCGTCGACGTGAAACTGTGAATGGCCTGTCCCGAAAAGCCGCGCAGCAGCAGCGTATCGCCGGCCTGTATGGGCAGGTCGCGGCCGGCAAGCTGCGGCCACGTGACGAACATCCCGTGCTCGACAAAGCCGATCAGGCGGCTGGCGGCAGCACGCGACGCATCGCCCTCGTGCTTGATATGCAGCAGGGTGCCGACCTGCAGGCCAACCGGGCCGGCGGGCGCGCACTGGTCGTCGCAGGCATCGGCGCCGTCATCTTCCCGGCAGACGGCGCCATGGTGGAACACCAGTGCCAGGTCCCGCGCGTCGGGAATGACATTGCCACTGCCGAGCATCAGGTTGCCGTCGCCGTCGAGCAGCGACCAGGGCAGCGGGTGCCCGACTGGAAGATCGTTGGGAGTGAGCTGGATCATGGCTGTTTGCATAGGACCTCGGCGTGGCAACCAGGCGGACGTGGCAGGCTCACGACGGACTGGCGGGGAGTATCCGCCACCTGCATTCGGTTCTTATCGGCTGGCTTGCGCGGAAATTGAGCAAAAAACGATGGAATGTGGTCGCGATGTGTAGCACGCAGCCCTTGCGGCTATCTTGACGAACCGCAACACAACAGCCAGAATGCACCAAAGCTGTCTGACAGCTTGACATATATACCCAGATGAACACCCTGCCTCGCCCCGCCTCGCTCGCCAGCCGCATTGCCCAGGCATTGCATGAGCACATCATCGCCGGCCGCTATGGCGCTGGCGCGCGCCTGCCCGCCGAGGCAAGCCTGGCCGACTCATTTGGCGTGAGCCGCCCGATCGTGCGCGAAGCGATTGCCCAGCTGAAGGCCGACGGCGTGGTGATCACGCGCAAGGGTTCAGGCGCCTACGTCTCGGAAACGCCCGGCGGGCAAGCCTGGCGTGTTGCCAGTGCCCCGGACGGCGGGCCAAGCCTGGCCCAGCTGTTCGAGTTGCGCATGGTGGTCGAGAGCGCCTGCGCCGAAATGGCGGCAATGCGCCGGACCGAGGCCGACCTGCAAGCCATCCGGGCGACGCTGACGGCCATGCAGCAGCAAGCGCAGGACTTCGCCAGCGCGGCCGCGGCGGACATCGCGTTCCACCATGCCATCGCGCAGGCGGCGCATAACCCCTGCTTTACCGGACTGACGGATTTCGTCGGCCAGCAACTGCTGGCGGCACGGCAGCGCGCCTGGGAGAACTCCGCGCGGCTCTCGGCGGCCAATGGCACCGCGCGTGCGGCCGACACCGAGCACGCAGTCCTGGTGGAAGCCATCGCCACCGGCGATGCCATTGCGGCGCGAGAGGCCGCGCGACGCCATCTCGCAGCCGCGGCTGCGCGCATGGGCCTCGCGCTGGCCTGAACAATCATCAACCAAAAGAAGAGAAGGCAATGGAGAACGTGGATTGCGTGGTCATCGGCGCCGGTGTGGTCGGACTGGCGGTGGCGCGGGAACTGGCCCTGCAGGGCCGCGAAGTCATCATCCTGGAGGCCGAGAACGCCTTCGGCACCATCACCAGCGCACGCAACAGCGAAGTCATCCACGCCGGCATCTACTACCCGGCCGGCTCGCTCAAGGCGGAACTGTGCGTGCGCGGCAAGGCGAAGCTGTATGACTACTGCGCGTCGCACCATATCGCCCACCAGCGCTGCGGCAAGCTGATCGTGGCGACCAGCGAGGCGCAGGTGGCCACGCTCGACGGCATCCGCGCCAAGGCGGCTGCCAACGGTGTCGATGACCTGCAATTCCTGACCCGCGCCGAAGCCCAGGCGCTTGAGCCAAATCTCCAGTGCCACGCCGCCCTGCTTTCTCCATCGACCGGCATTGTCGACAGCCACGGACTGATGACCGCCCTGCTGGGCGACGCCGAGAACGCAGGCGCCATGCTGGCCGTGCAGTCCCCGGTGCTGAATGGCGCGGTGACGCCTGAAGGCATCCGGCTGGAGGTTGGCAATGAGGATGGCGGCAGCACCACGCTGCTTGCAAAGACCGTGGTGAATTCCGCGGGCCTGACGGCGCCGGAACTGGCGCGCCGCATCGACGGCATGCCCGAGGCACATATCCCGCCCCAGTACTACGCCAAGGGCTGCTACTTCACGCTGGCCGGGCGCGCACCGTTCTCGCGGCTGGTGTACCCCGTGCCGGAAGCGGCCGGGCTAGGCGTGCACCTGACGATCGACCTGGGCGGACAGGCGCGCTTCGGTCCCAACGTGCGCTGGATCGACGACATCGAGTACAGCGTCGATCCGGCCGATGCCGATGGTTTCTATGAAGAAGTTCGCCGCTACTGGCCCGGACTGGCCGACGGCGCGCTGCAGCCCGGCTATGCCGGCATCCGCCCGAAGATCAGCGGGCCGCACGAGGTTGCGGCGGATTTCCGCATCGACGGCCCGGCCCTCCACGGCGTGCCGGGGCTGGTTCACCTGTTCGGCATCGAATCGCCGGGGCTGACTTCGTCGCTGGCGATCGCGGAGCTTGTCGCTGCCGCGCTGTCCTGAGCGGCGCCGGGCGCGGGCCGCTCGCCGCGGAAACTCATGATGGCGCAAACGGCGCCGGCCGCCGCGGCGGCAGAGGCCAGTCCGAAGGTATGGGCCGGCGCCAGCGCATTCCAGGTCCAGCCCATCACCAGCCCGCCCAGCGTGCCGCCCACGCCATAGGAAATGCCCGTGTAGAGCGCCTGTCCGCGCCCCTGCAGTGGGCCGGCAAACCAGTGCTGTAGCCGCTTCAGGCTGGCACTGTGATGTGCGGCAAAGGTCGCCGCATGCAGCACCTGCACCAGCGCCATCAGCCACACGAGCCGCGGGAAGTAGCCGGTCAGCCCGAAACGCAGCGCCGCCAGCACGAAGGTGCCGGCCAGGATGGTCCGCAACGTGTAGCGTGCGAACAGCAGGCCCTGGTAGTAGAAGAAGACAATTTCCGCCACCACGCCGATCGTCCACATCACGCCGATCGAGAACTTGCTGTAGCCCAGCCGCTCCAGGTACAGCGAATAGAAGACGTACAGCGCGGCATGCGCAAACATCATCAGGAAGGCTGATGCCAGGAACCACGCCACATCGGGCCGGCGCACCAGCGGCAGCGCGCGCGGCGGGTGCACGCGCGGGCCTTCGTCAGGTGCGTCGCGCATGCTGTGGACCACCAGGGCGAGGATTGCCAGCATTGCGCTCGCCAGCCACGGGAAAGCCAGCATGCCGGCATGCTCGAACAGGGCCCCGCCGCCAAGCACCGCGGCGATAAAGCCGGCCGAGCCGAACATGCGGATGCGGCCGTAGCTGTGGTCGAAGGCGCCGTAGCGGCGCAAGGTTGAGATCGTCAGCGCATCGCCGAGCGGCGACATGGCGCTGGTGATCAGGCTGAGCATGAGCATCATCGCCATCATGCCGCTGTAGCTGTCGACGCCCGGCACCATCAGGAAGGCAAACAGCGAAGTCAGCGCGCTCAGGCGCAGGATGCGCACGCGCGTGTGCAGCACATCGGAAAGCCAGCCCCACAGATAGGGGCCGACGATGCGGGCAACCTGGAAGCTGGCCATCAGCACGCCGATCTGCACCGGCGAGAAACCGCGGCCCGCAAAATAGAGGCTTACATACGGCGAGATGACGCCAACATAGCCGTAGTAGCCGAGATAGAACAGGCCAAAGCGGCCGTATTCAGGCCGGGAAGCGCGCGGCGCGCCGGCCTCCGGGGCGAGGCCCAACTCAGCGCGGCTGAGCGCCTGCCTGCGCCGGGATGCGCGGCGTATCCACCTTCACGTCGCCGCATTGCGCGCGATGGCGCAGCGCGTGGTCCATCAGCACCAGCGCGAGCATGGCTTCGGCGATCGGCGTGGCGCGGATGCCCACGCACGGATCGTGACGGCCGAAGGTCTCCACCGTGGCGGCATTGCCGGCCTTGTCGATGGACTCGCGCGGCGTGCGGATGCTGGAAGTCGGCTTGATCGCCAGCGACACCGTGACGTCCTGGCCGGTGGAAATGCCACCCAGCACGCCGCCGGCGTTGTTGGTACGGAAGCCGTCGGCGGTCAGCTCGTCCCCATGCACGCTGCCGCGCTGCGCGACGCTGGCGAAGCCTGCGCCGATCTCCACGCCCTTGACGGCATTGATGCCCATCATCGCGTGGGCGATATCGGCATCGAGCCTGTCGTACAGCGGCTCGCCCAGCCCGACCGGCACGCCGCTGGCCACCACGTCAATGCGCGCGCCGACCGAATCGCCGTCGCGGCGCAGCGCGTCCATATAGGTTTCCAGTTCGGGAACGATGTCGGCATTCGGCGCGAAGAACGGGTTCTCCGGCACATGCGACCAGTCGATAAACGGCACTTCGATTTCACCGAGCTGCGACATGTAGCCACGGATCTCGGTGCCGTATTGCTCGCGCAGCCACTTCTTCGCCACCGCCGCGGCCGCCACCACCGGCGCCGTCAGCCGCGCCGACGAGCGGCCGCCGCCGCGATGGTCGCGGATGCCGTACTTTTGCCAGTAAGTGTAGTCGGCGTGGCCCGGCCGGAAGGTCTCGACGATATTGCCGTAGTCCTTGCTGCGCTGGTCGGTGTTGCGGATCATGAGGCAGATCGGCGTGCCGGTGGTCTTGCCCTCGAACACGCCGGACAGGATTTCGACCTGGTCGGCTTCCTGGCGCTGCGTCACGTGGCGCGAGGTGCCGGGCTTGCGGCGGTCCAGGTCGATCTGGATATCGGCTTCGGTCAGCGCCATGCCCGGCGGGCAGCCATCCACCACCGCGCCGATGGCGGGGCCGTGCGATTCGCCGAAGGTAGTGACAGTGAAGAGCAGGCCAAGGGTATTGCCGGACATGATGGAAACCGCACAGGAATTGGGGACGGCCTCCATTGTAAGGCCAATGCCCGCCCAGAGGGCCGCCCGGCGCGGTCAGGCGGCTTGTGCCTGCGCCGCCATGTCCGGATAGAATTCGGCCCGCATCCGCTCCATATACGCCACCAGGTTGGCATGGCCTTCCGCCGCGGTGCGGATCGGGGTGTCGAATACGGGGCACAGCAGGCTGCCGCCGAAGGCAAACAGCGTCGCGTCGGCCCCGCACGGCTTGTCGCCCATGAGGTAGCGCTTGTCGCCCAGGATGTCGCAGACCGAAGTCACGCCCTTGTTGGCGAGCGCCACCAGCTCCTCCTCGTTGTGCCGGCCAAGGCCCTGCCCCCACAGGGTCTTCTTCACCTTGTAGCGCACCAGCCGCTCGGCCAGCCCGCGCACCGGCGCCGGCACGCCGCGGAAGAACTGCGCCGGGCCCTTCTCGAAATTGCCCGGATCAAGCCAGCGCACCCGCGCCACTGCCCAGTACAGGTGGTCCTCCATCAGCTTCTCGGCGGCCCAGGCGATGCCGCGCTCGGCGGGAGTCAGGCCCGCATCGAAGTCGATGTGGTAGGTCTTCTCGATATGCCAGCGGATCATGGTGGAATCCGCCACGATCCGTCCCATGTCGTCCAGGTACGGCAGCTTGCCCTTGGGCGCGCGCCGCAGGCTGCCGCGCCGGGTCTGGTATGGCAGGCCCGCCAGCTTGAGCAGCATCTCCGCCTTGGTGACGAACGGGCTGGCATCGGGCAGCCCGAAGGCCGCGCCAAACGTATATAGCGTAATCATGAAGTCCGCCTCCTAGCGCCAGTCGCCACGCAACGTGCACACCATCTGCTGCAGCCCTTCCGGCGTGGCCTGCTCGGGTGGCACCGGCTCGCCGACCACCAGCTCCAGCCGGTTGAGGATGCCGCGCCGGAACGGCCGCGACATGGCCGCCCCGCCCTTGCGCGAGAAGAAGCTGCCCCACAGCCCGCGCAGGGCCATCGGCACCACGGGCACGGGCGTGCGCCGGATGATCTGCTGCACGCCCTGCTTGAACGGGTTGATCTCGCCGTTCTCGGTGATCTTGCCTTCCGGGAAGATGCAGACAAGGTCGCCGTCGCGCAGCGCGTCCGCCACGCTGTCGTAGGCTCGCTCGAGCATGGCCGGATCTTCGTGCGCGGGCGCGATCGGAATCGCCTTGGCCTGGCGGAAGAACCACGACAGGAACGGCACCTTGAAGATACGGTGATCCATCACGAAACGCACCGGCCGCGGGCTGGCGGCCATCAGCACCACCGCATCGGCAAAGCTGACGTGGTTGCACACCAGCACCGCGGCGCCCTCGGCCGGAATCCGCTCGGCATTGATGCGGCGCAGCCGGTAGACCGTATGCACCAGAATCCACGCGATAAAGCGCAGCAGGAACTCCGGCACCAGCGAATAGATATAGATCGCGACGAATGCATTCAGCAATCCGACGACCAGAAACAACTGCGGAATGGTATAGCCGGCCTGCGTCAGCGCCACACCCAGCAGCGAAGCTCCAATCATGAAGAAGCTGTTCAGGATGTTGTTGGCCGCGATAATGCGCGCCCGGTGAGTGGGCGCGCTGCGGCTCTGGATCAGTGCGTAGAGCGGCACGCTGTAGAACCCGCCGAACATCGCCAGCAGGAACAGGTCGGCCAGCACGCGCCAGTGGCGCGGCTCCGTGACGAAGGCGCCGACACCGCTCAGCCCGGCCGCGCTCTGGCCGTGGCTGGCAAGGTACAGGTCGACGGCGAATACCGTCATGCCGATCGAGCCGAACGGCACCAGGCCGATTTCCACGTGGCGGCCGGACAAGCGCTCGCACAGCAGCGAGCCCGTGCCAATGCCCAGCGAGAACACTGCCAGCAACAGCGTCACGACGTTCTGGTCGCCGCCCAGCACGTCCTTGGCAAAGCTGAAGAACGAGGTCAGGAAGGTCGCGCCGAGGAACCACAGCCACGAGATGCCCAGCAGGCTGAGAAACACCGTGCGGTTCTCGCGCGCCAGCATCAGGTTGCGCCAGGTCTCGGAGAACGGATTCCAGTTGATGCGCAGATCCGGCTGGGGCGCGGGCGACACCGGCACGCGCGACGACACCAGCCGCCCCGCCACCGCCAGCACGACGCAGGCCACACCGACATACAGCGGACCGACCACCTTGCCGCCGAGCGTCAGCCCCGCCAGCTCGCCGCCCAGCAGCGTGCCGAGCAGGATGGCGACGAAGGTGCCCATTTCGACCAGCCCGTTGCCGCCCACCAGTTCGGTTTCATCGAGGTGCTGCGGAAGGTAGGCGAACTTGACCGGCCCGAACAGCGTGGAATGCAGCCCCATCATGAAGGTGCCCAGGTACAGCAGCGTGGCGCTGTGCCAGGCAAACCCCGCCAGGCCGAGCACCATGATGACGATTTCCAGCGTCTTGACCAGCCGGATCAGGCGCGACTTCTCGATCTTGTCGGCGATCTGCCCGCTGGTGGCAGAAAACAGCAGGAACGGCGCGATGAAGATGGCCGAGATCAGGAAAGCGGCGCTCCTGGCGTCCACGCCCTCGAACAGCGCCGTGTGGTATGTCACCAGCGAGGTGAAGGCGACCTTGAAGACGTTGTCGTTCATCGCCCCCAGGAACTGGGTCCAGAAAAACGGGGCGAAACGGCGCGCGCCGAGCAGGCGGAACTGGCTGTGTTGGCTCATGTAGGCAGGCTTGCAGGTCCAGGAACCCGGCATTCTGCCGGAGTGACGTCCCGGCCGCCATCATGCCATCTCCGCCCGGCCACGCGGAAGCATTCGAGGAATCTGTCCAGAGGAGGCGGCCCGGCGCCGCCCGGGATGCTCAGTCGGCCCGCTCTTCCGGCCAGTCGCGGATATAGGCCTTGAGCATCTTGTTCTCGAAGCTCTGCTCTTCCACTACCGCCTTGGCGACGTCGTAGAACGAGATCACGCCCATCAGGGTGCGGTTGTCGAGCACCGGCAGGTAGCGGGTGTGACGCTCAAGCATCATGCGGCGCACCTCGTTGACGTCGGTCTCCATGGTGCAGGTCAACGGCGCGTCGTCCATCACCTTGCGGATCCCGACGGTGCCCAGCGTGCCGCCGCTGCGCGAGAGCGTTTCAATGATCTCGCGGAAGGTCAGCATGCCGACCAGGTCGCCGTATTCCATCACCACCAGGGAGCCGATGTCGTGCTCGGCCATGGTATTGACTGCCAGCAGCAATGACGTATCCGGCGTCACGGTGTAGAGCGTATTGCCCTTGATCTGCAGGATGTCGCTGACTTTCATGATGGTCTCCGCTACCAGTACTGAAGGCACCGCTTCCGGATCACTATGAATCCGGGGGGCGCGATGCCAATGTCTAATCGTTCTGTGGCTCTCAGGGTGTGCGGGCAGCGCATGCCCGTGCGCCGATGCTAGCCCAAACCGCCCGCAGAAGTAAAGCACAGGCCGGTTTCCGGCCATGCCGGCCCCGCCGCGGGGCACGCGATGCTACGATGCTGGCCGGAGACAACTCTTAGCTGAAATGCCATGTCCGGTACCCGTTTCGACACGTTGGCGCTGCATGCCGGCGCCGCGCCCGACCCCGCCACCGGGGCACGGGCCACGCCTATCCACCTGACCACCTCCTTCGTCTTCCGCGACAGCGAGCACGCCGCTTCGCTGTTCAACATGGAACGCGCCGGCCACGTCTACTCGCGCATTTCGAACCCGACGGTTGCAGTCCTGGAAGAGCGCGTCGCCGCCCTAGAGAACGGCGCGGGCGCGATCGCCACGGCCTCCGGGCAGGCCGCGCTGCACCTGGCGGTCGCCACGCTGATGGGTGCCGGCTCGCACATTGTCGCCTCCTCGGCCCTGTACGGCGGCTCGCATAATCTGCTGCATTACACGCTGCGCCGCTTCGGCATTGAGACCACCTTCGTCAAGGCGCGCGACATCGATGCCTGGCGCGCCGCGATCCGGCCGAATACCCGGCTGCTGTTCGGCGAGACGCTCGGCAACCCCGGCCTGGACGTGCTCGATATCCCGACGCTGGCCCAGCTTGGCCAGGAAAGCGGCATTCCGCTGCTGGTCGATTCGACTTTCACCACGCCTTACCTGCTGCGCCCGTTCGACCACGGCGCCGGCCTGCTCTATCACTCGGCCACCAAGTTCCTGGGCGGTCACGGCACCACCATCGGCGGCGTCCTGGTGGAAGGCGGCACCTTCGACTTCGAGGCTTCGGGGCGCTTCCCGGAACTGTCAGAGCCGTATGAAGGCTTCCACAACATGGTGTTCACCGAAGAAAGCACAGTCGCGCCCTTCTTGCTGCGCGCCCGCCGCGAAGGCCTGCGCGACTTCGGCGCCTGCATGAACCCGATGGCCGCCTGGCAACTGCTGCAGGGCGTGGAAACGCTGCCGCTGCGCATGAGCCGCCATGTCGAGAACACGCGGCGCGTGGTGCAGTTCCTCGTCTCGCATCCGATGGTGGAGTCGGTGTCCTATCCCGAGCTGGAGTCCCACCCCGACTACGAGCTGGCCAAGCGCCTGCTGCCGCGCGGCTGCGGCGCCGTGTTCAGCTTCAACCTGAAGGGCAACCGCGCCGCCGGTCAGCGCTTTATCGAGAGCCTGTCGCTGTTCTCGCACCTGGCCAATGTGGGCGATGCGCGCTCGCTGGTGATCCACCCGGCTTCGACCACGCACTTCCGCATGGACGCGGCGGCGCTGCAGTCGGCCGGCATCACCGAAGGCACCATCCGCCTGTCGATCGGCCTGGAAGATGCCGATGACCTGATCGACGACCTCAAGCGCGGCCTGAAGGCCGCTGAAAAGGCCATGAGCGGCAAGGGAGGGCAAGCCTGATGGAACTGAATCTCGCAAGCCAGCCGGCCTACGCCTATACCGGCGGCAAACCCTTCGATCCCGCCCTGCCCTGCGCCGTGTTCGTGCACGGCGCGCAGAACGACCACAGCGTCTGGGGCCTGCAGACGCGCTGGTTTGCCAACCACGGCTTCTCGGTGCTGGCGGTGGACCTGCCGGGCCACAACCGCAGCAAGGGCGCCCCGCTCGCTACGGTCGAGGAAATGGCCGACTGGGTCATGGCACTCGTGGCGGCCGCCGGCGTGAAGGCGCCGGCGCTGGTGTTCGGCCACAGCATGGGCTCGCTGATCGCACTGGAATGCGCGGCACGGCATCCGCAGGCGGTGCGCGCCATTGCGATGCTGGCAACCGGCTATCCGATGAAAGTATCGGACGCGCTGCTCGATGCCTCGCTCAATCACGAGGACCAGGCCATCGCCATGGTCAACACCTGGTCGCTGTCGAGCCTGGCGAACAAGCCTTCCTCGCCCGGTCCCGGCGCCTGGATGCACGGCGGCAGCCAGCGGCTGATGGAGCGCGTTTCGCGCAACAACCCGTCGGCCCATGTGTTCCACAACGACTTCTCCGCCTGCAACGCCTACGCGCACGGCGAGGAAGCCGCCACGGCCCTGGCCTGTCCGGCCCTGTTCATCAGCGGCACCAAGGACATGATGACCTCGCCGAAGGCCGCGCAGGCGCTGGCCGCCAAAATGGCCAATGCCAGCACGGTGACGGTGCCTTGTGGGCACGCCTTGATGGGCGAGCGGCCGGATGAAGTGCTGGACGCACTGGCGGCCTTTGCGCGCAAGGTGGTGGCGACACGCTGACTGCCCTCACCCGCGGGTGGCCTCCGGGAGTCCCGGCGGCCACCCGCGAACCGTGCCCGCGGTCTACACTGCAGACATAAAAGGACACGGAGACAGTCATGGCCCAGGCCCACGCACGCGAGTTCGAGAACTTCGCGGCCTTCTATCCCTACTACCTGAGCGAACACCAGAACCGGACCTGCCGGCGCCTGCATTTCGCCGGCTCGACGGTGGCGCTGCTGTGCCTGCTGGCGCTGGTGCTGACCGGCAATGCCTGGTGGCTGCTGGGTGCGGCGGTGGCTGGCTACGCGTTCGCGTGGGTGGGTCACTTCGGCTTCGAGAAGAACCGCCCTGCCACCTTCCGGCACCCGTTCTACAGCCTGATGGGAGACTGGGTCATGTACGCCGATATCTGGCGCGGCAGGATTCCATTCTGATCCGCCACCGGCACGGCCTCAGACCTGGCCGTGCCAGCCGGGCGGCACCACCTCCAGCGGGCGGCGCTGCGGCGCGTCGGGCGACGGTGCTTCGGCCGCGGGCGCAGGGATTGCCCCCTGGCGGAAGACCGCTTCCAGCGGCTGATCGAGTTGCGGATTGTCCAGTATCGTCCTGAGCCCTTCCGCCCCTTGCAGCTGCTGCGCCAGCGCTGTGCGCGGCAGGCGCGGCAGGTTCAGCACCAACCGGTCGTACAGCATGCGCAGCGTCACCTGCGACGGATCGCACAGCAATGCCCAGTGCGCCTGGCCGCGCTCCTGCTGCAGCTTCCCGATCAGGTGCATCGCCTTGAGCTTGCCCAGCAGGCCGGCAAGGTAGTCGGCTTCCAGCCTCAGCCTGCGGCTCAGATCCAGTTCGCCAACGCTGCGCGGCACTTCATCGCGCGCCTTGTACAGCAGGAGCAGCACGCCCAGCGCATCGAAAAACTCGCTGCCGGCAAAGGTGCGGCGCCGCCAGTGGCCCTGGCGGACCACTGGCAGGTTCGCGGCAATGGTCGCGCCCAGCAGCGTCACCAGCCAGCTCAGGTAGATCCAGAGCAGGAAGATCGGCAACGCCGCAAACGTGCCGTAGACCGCCGTATAGGTCGGGATATGCGTGACGAAATAGCCGAAGCCGCGCTTGGCGAATTCGAATGCGATCGCCGCCACCAGTCCTGCGACGATGGCATCGCGCCATTCCACGTAGGCATTCGGCACCGCGGTGTAGAGGAACGCGAACGCCAGCGCTGACAGCAGCACCGGCGCCACGCTGACCAGCAGGCCAACGCCGATCGGCATATTGCCCACATAGCCGGCCGAGATCGAAATCAGGTAGGAACTGATCGACAGGCTGGCGCCGATCAGCACCGGGCCGAAGGTCAGCACCGCCCAGAACACCAACACGCGTTGTGCCAGCGGACGGCGCTGCTTGACACGCCAGATCGCATTGAGCGCGTCTTCCACCGTCAGCATGGTCAGCACCGATGTCACCATCAGCCCTCCCAGGCCCATCGCCGTCAGACCGCGCGCACTCTTGGAGAACTGCCCGAGATAGCGCGAGATGGAATCGCTGACATTGCCCGGAATCAGGTTCTGGAACAGGAAGGTCTCGATGGCGTTGCGGAAGTCGCGAAACACCGGGAATGCAGCCAGCAGCGCGAACGCCACCGTCAGCACCGGCACCACGGCAAGCACCGTCGTGAAGGTCAGGCTGGCCGAAACCTGGGGCAGGCGGTCTTCGCCGGCGCGGCGCAGGGCATAGCGCGCCAGTGCGCGCACTTTCTGCAGATTCCACTCCCTGCGCAGGCGGGCGACGCGGGTTCCAATCATGCGGGGACAATCTCCTGGGCGATCATGACGAAATAACCATGCCCCGCCGCCGTGCATCCGTTGGCACACGCCTGCGGCAACCGGAGCGACCCCGGCGCGGGGGCACAACTATAATACGCGCATTGTTTCCGGCGCCACGGCGCAAGCCCGGGCGACTGCCCCCTCCATGACCGACATCCTCGTCCTCTACTACAGCCGCCACGGCAGCACCCGCAAACTCGCCGAACTGATCGCCACCGGCATCGACAGCGTTCCCGGCGCCCAGGCCCGCCTGCGTACCGTCCCGCCGGTTTCCACCGTCTGCGAAGCCACTGCGTCCGATATCCCGGCCGACGGTCCGCCGTACGCCGAGCTGCGCGACCTGGAGGAATGCGCCGGCCTGGCCCTGGGCAGCCCCACCCGCTTCGGCAATATGGCGGCGCCGATGAAGTACTTTCTCGACGGCACCGTTGCCCAGTGGCTGTCCGGTGCGCTCACCGGCAAGCCTGCCTGCGTGTTCACCGCTACCGGCGGCCTCCACGGCGGCCAGGAAACCACGTTGCTGTCGATGATGCTGCCGCTGCTGCACCACGGCATGCTGATCATGGGCCTGCCCTACTCCGAAAAGGGGCTGATGACCACCACGGCAGGCGGCACCCCATACGGCCCGAGCCATCATGCCCACGTCGACAACCGTGGCCCGGTTACCGAGGACGAAGCCGCCCTGGCCCTGGCAATGGGCAAGCGCCTGGCGGAAACCGCGCTGCGCCTGTCTGGAGCGCGGGCATGAGCGCCGCGCCGGCAGTCGCCAACGACAGCGCACTGCACAGCCCGCTGCTGTACCGCCTGAGCGTTGGCAGCCTGATCGCGCTGATGCTGCTGTGCATTGCGTGGGAGTGGTTCCTGGCGCCGCTGCGGCCCGGCGGTTCGTGGCTGATCATCAAGTTCCTGCCACTGCTGCTGCCTTTGCGCGGCGTGCTGACGCGCAACCGCTACACCATGCAGTGGTCCTCGATGCTGATCCTGCTGTTCTTTACCGAAGGCATCGTGCGCGCGACCAGCGACCTCGCGCCGTCGTCCACGCTGGGCTGGATCGAAGTGGCGCTGACCGTGCTGTTCTTTCTCAGCACCATCCTCTACCTGCGGCCCTACAAGCGGCGTGCCAGGGCGATGAAGTCCAACTCGCCCGAACGATAGCCCGCCCGCCCCGCCACCTGCCACGAACGCCATGACTGCCTCGACGTACGACTCCTTCCTCGATCTCTGCCGCGCCGCACTGGGCCCGCAGCATGTGCTTACCGCCGCCGACGACAAGGCGCCCTACCTGACCGACTGGCGCAAGCGCTATACCGGCGACGCCCTCGCCGTGCTGCGCCCCGGAAGCACCGAAGAGGTCGCCGCAGTAGTGCACGCCTGCCATGCGCGCAAGGTCGCGGTGGTGCCGCAAGGCGGCAATACCGGCTTGTGCGGGGGGGCCACGCCAGGCGCTGAGGCGGCATCGGTCGTGATCTCGCTGCAACGGCTGAACCGCGTCCGGCAGGTCGATCCGCTCAACAACACCATCACCGTGGAAGCCGGCGTGATCCTGCAACGGCTGCAGGAAGTCGCCCACGAGCATGGCCGCCTGTTCCCGCTGAGCCTGGCCGCCGAAGGCAGCTGCACGATTGGCGGCAACCTCTCCACCAATGCCGGCGGCACTGCCGTGCTGCGCTATGGCAATACGCGCGAGCTGTGCCTGGGGCTGGAAGTCGTCACACCCTCGGGCGAGGTCTGGAACGGCCTGCGCGGACTGCGCAAGGACAACACCGGCTACGACCTGCGCGACCTCTTCATCGGCGCCGAAGGCACGCTCGGCATCATCACCGCCGCCGTGATGAAGCTGTACCCCGTTCCGCGCGCCCGCATCACCGCGCTGGCGGCGCTGCAGAGCCCGCGCGCCGCGCTGGCGCTGCTCGCGATCGCGCAGTCGCACGCCGGCGCGATGCTGACCGGCTTCGAGCTGATGTCCGCGCTGAGCATGACGCTTGTCACCACGCACTATCCGCAGCTGCGCTACCCGTTCACGCAGACGCATCCCCAGTTCGTGCTGATGGAGCTGTCCGACAGCGAAAGCGAGGACCACGCCCGCGCCATCTTCGAAAAATTGATGGAATCCGCCTTCGACGCCGGCGTCGTCACCGATGCCGTGGTCGCGGAATCCGGGCAGCAATCGCAGGACTTCTGGAACCTGCGCGAACACATTCCGCTCGCGCAGGTGGAAGACGGCAAGAACATCAAGCACGATATCGCCGTGCCGATCTCGCGCGTGGCCGACTTCATCGAGACGACCGACGCGCTGCTGCAGGATGCCTTCCCGGGCGCACGCATGGTGACCTTCGGGCACCTGGGCGACGGCAACCTGCACTACAACGTCTCGCCTCCCGCCGGCGTCGATCACGACGACTTCATGCGCAACCAGGACGCCGTCAACCGCATCGTCCACGACAGCGTGCACGCCCATGGCGGCTCGATCTCGGCCGAGCACGGGCTCGGACAGCTCAAGCGCGAGGAGAACCGGCTGTACAAGAGCGAGGTCGAGCTGACCATGATGCGAGCCATCAAGCAGGCACTCGATCCGCTGGGACTGATGAACCCCGGGAAGGTGGTCTGAGCCACCGTTCACGAGGCTCATTACCTTGACGATTTGCACTACCTCGCGCGCAGTATCTCCAATCGCCTTTTCAGGCAGGCGCCGCCTTTCCGGCCTGTAGGTCAATCTGCCGCCGCATCTCATCGGCCAGTGGATGCAACCCGCTGGTGGACGCGGATGCGACCAGGCTGTAGCCCAGCCCCTGGTCTGCCCATGAGTACCCCGCAACGCCGGCCTGTTCGTGCGCTTTCATGGGCATGTCCCGTTCGACCTGCATGGGGCGTACCAGCATGGCCAGGCGCGTCCCGTGTCCGTCGTCATACATGAAGAGGCCGGCCGGCCCATGCTCGGTTGCCACAAGGCGGCCACCCATGTAGTGATAGCCGGCCTTGCTGAGATCCGGCAGGGAGATCGGACGCCGCAGGCGCGCGGATACCCAGCTGACCAGCGCGGCGCTGTCATTCGCGCTGATCTCCACTGGTCGGGTCGTGTCAGAGGCAAAGACCTGGTAACTGGCCGTTGCTTCGCGCGCCAGCGCAGCGATGCCGCCGGGCGCCGGCTCGGTTGCGCCGCGACCGATCCAGCCGCCCATGCCGCCTATGCAGAGGGCGACAAGGACGGAAGCTGCCAATCGCCAGGGGGCGCCGGACCGCGTGTGGCGAGCCTCGAGCATGTGGCGCAGGTTCAGCTCCGGCGCAACGGGCTCGTGGACGATCGGGGCAAGGGCCGCACGCAACTGTTCGCGCTGCGCGATATAGCCCTCGATGCGACGAGCGACGTCCGGATGATGCCGCATGTAGGCTTCGATCTCGCGTCGACGTGTGTCGTCCAGCGCGTTGTCCACATAAGCCAGCAGGTCTTCTTCCTGCACGGGCCGATTCTCGCTCATTTGACCCTCCGCAATGCCGACGTCGGGGCTGCCGCTGGCACACCGGCGTCCATGCTTCTCAGAAGCTTTTCCCGCGCGCGCGACAGGCGCGACATCACGGTGCCAATGGGGATTTCCAGCACGCGGGCAGCATCCGCGTATGACATGTCTTCTACCGAGACCAGCAACAGGACGCTGCGCTGCTCGGCAGGCAGGGCGTCGAGTGCGCTCATGAGGTCACGGTAGTGCAGCGCGTCCTCCTGCGTGGCGCGCGCGACCATCTGGTATTCGGCAACGTCGTCAATGGCGACGTGTACGCTCTGGGTACCGGCACGCTTGCGCAAGGCAGTCATGGCCAGATTGTGCAGGATGGCAAAGACCCAGCTACGCGTGTCGTCGTTGCTGCGGCGGCTGTTCCAGTAGGTAATGACTCTCTCGAGGCAGTCCTGCACAAGATCGTCGGCGGCGCTCGTGTCACGCAGCAGGGCGCGCGAATAGCGGCGCAGCGCCGGGATCATCGGCTCGACCTGGAGCAACATGTCCTTCACTGCAATGTCCTTTCCGATACCTGCAGCCAACAGGAGGCAATGCGGCGTCCGCGCGTCACGCCTTGCAGCCTGCCGCGCGGGCGATCCATCGATTACAAGGCCTGCACCTGGACCGGAGCCGCTGGCTTGCCGTTCTCAGACGGGGCGATGACAAGGTAGCGCCGCGCTTCGGCGCTCGCAATCCCTTGCACGATCTGCCGGATGGGGCCGATCGCATTGACGATGGCCGAGCCCGCCGGGTTAGTCATGAAGGTGGCGAGGGGCTCGAGCGTGCCGGTACCGTCTGCGCGGCTGCTTAGCGCAAGCACATAAGGCTGTTTGGGTTGCAGCCCGGTAACGGATGCCTGCAGCACCTGGACCAGGCCCTGATCAAACAGCGTAACACTCGTTGGGGGGTTGTCGGTCACGACTGGCTTGCCATCAGCGACATGCACCAGCTTCAGCTGTGTGGTTTGTCCCGCCACACCCAGCGGCTGAAGGCCCTGGGTGCCCGTCCCGTCGGGAACAGCATTGGGAACATAGGTAATGGCTTGTGGTGCCTGACCAATCGGCACATTGGCAATCAGCTTGTTGGTGGCTGTGTCAATGGCGGCAAGGCTATCCGCATTCTCAAGGCCTACGTAGACGCGGGTTCCGTCGCCGGAGGGCCACACTCCATGCGGCAGGCTTCCTACCGGGATCGTCGCGACCTGCGAGAAATCATCCGTACGGAAGACCTTGACCTGATTCAAGCCTCCGATGGTGATGTAAGCAAACGTGCCGGCTGCGGTGTGCGCAAAGTTCACATGGTTGGTAATGGGGCCGGTATCGAGGGTCTTGATCAGGCGGAACGGGGGCCGGGCCTCGAAAACCTGGGCCTTGCCGATGTCCTTGAGGGTGAACCACACCTGCTTTCCGTCAGGCGTGGCAGCGATATTGGGACAGAAGGGGCTTTCCTGCTTCACGCGGCCCACGACCTTGTGGTCGGCAACGGTGACGACGGCTGTTTCCGGGTTGAACGACGAACAGATGTAGCCGTACTTGCCATCTGGCGAGAAGATCTGCATGCCTGGACCGGCGGCAACCGTGATGCGCGTCTTCTCCTGGAAGGTCCTGGCGTCAATGACGGAAATATAGTCCTCGCCGCGCACCGTTACCCAGACTTCCTTGCCATCCGGGGTGTAGAACGCCTCATGGGGTGACCGCCCCACGTAAGTCACGTGCTTGACCGCATTACTGGCCGTGTCGATAAAGGACACTGAGTTTGACCCGATGGACACAACCGCCAGCGTACGGTGGTCGGGCGAAAAGCCCAGGCCATGGACCAGGACCTGTCCGCGGTACAGCGGGCTGAAGTTGCCCGGCGCGGGATCGCCCAGGCGGATGACGCCGAGCAGCTTGTTGTCAGCGGGATCCGTGACCGAAACAGTATTCGAGAACTGCTCGGCGGCATAGATGCGATCCCGGTGGCTGACGGGCACATCCGCGGCGCTCAACGCGCCTGGCGCTTGCCCGGCGAACGTGGGCCCGGCCACGCCGAGAAGGAGCGTGAGGTACAGGGCGTTTCTGAACGGGTTTCGATTCATGGTTTGGCCTTGCTATCAGGGCGTGTGCGCGGAATGGCTGTGGGAGACCGGTTGCGGGAGGGATTGACCGGAGCTGGTCGCCTGAGTCGGCGCCGGCTCTGACGGAGAGAGTGGCTGCCCGAGCGCGAGGCGCATCGCGGCGATTTCCTGCAATTGCTCTACGACGATTTCCTGTGCAATGCGTCTGAGTTGCACGTTCTTCCCATAGCGAAGTTCGGCCATTGCCATGTCGATGGCACCCTGGTGGTGCGGGATCATCATGGCCGCGAAATCTTCGTCGATGTTCCCGCCGGGCTTGACAGCCATGCCATCCATCATCTTTGTCATGGCGGCTTCGTTCTCCGCCATGAACTTCTCTTCGTCCGATCCGGTTTGTGTCGCGGCTGCGGCTGATGCAGAAGACAGTGGCGCCATCAAAGCCAGTGCGACCCAGGCCAGAGCCCGCAATCGGCATGAGCGGTGGAAGATCGTCATCTTTTCCTCATCGTCGAGCGCCCCAAAACGAGGGCCGTTGCAAGGTAGACGAGTTGGGGCCACCGCATATTCCGGCGCGGATGAAATTTTCTTCGTGACTTGAAGAGTTGCGCCGTCGGCACTTCCGTTGCCCGGCGGAGACGGCCACGCCGGGCCACAGCCTTCACGGACGCCTTATTGACAGTTGGCCGGGATTCGCAAAGAACCGCCGCACCTCTGCTAATCAGCTGATTTGAAAAGAAAATCAATCGATAGATATGGGGCGGCGGCCTGTACCGGGAGCAAGAATGACGCATTTGACATGACAATTTCGTCATTATCTCAACGCCGATTTGTCAGTATCGCTCCTGCATAGTCGTGCCGAATCATTGTTCGGACAACGCTTGCCACGCCATATCGGGAGGATGCACATGACCGGCCACTACCCTCCCAACCCGCGAGGCAGCCGCCTGCGGCTTGGTTTGCTGGCGCTCATCGCTGCTTCCGGCGTCTGTCATGCGCAACCCGCAGTCACAGCGAGGGATCCTGCTCTCAGTACGCCAGCGCCTTCCCTTGCCAGCTGTGTCTCGTGCCATGGCGTCCTGGGAGCCGGCACGGCAACTGGTGCACCAAGGATCGCGGGAATGAATCCGGAGTATCTTGCGCATGCACTGTCTATGTTCAGGGCGGGAACCCGTGCGAGTGCTGTCATGCAAAGCGTTGCGCACGACCTCTCCGACAGCGAGATACGCAGCCTCGCGGTGTTCTTTTCAACCAAGCATCCTCCGCGCGTAGAGGGTGAGCACCCTCCTCCGCCCGATCTGGTGATGGCCGGCAAGCGACTGGCCGAGCTGGGCGCGGCTCTGGACGTTCCCGCTTGCTTCACCTGTCATGCGGCCGATGGAAAAGGCAACGGCGTGCGCTATCCGAGCATTGCCGGTGAACCGGCCGCATTTGTCATCAACCGGCTCCATGAGTTCCAGGCCCGCGCGAAGGCGGGAACACCGGCGCCGGGGACAATGACGGCGGTGGCGGCCACGCTGAACGAGCGGCAGATTGAAGAAGCTGCGGCTTACCTGTCGGTGATGGATCCCTGAGGCGACGGGCACGTGCCAGAGGCATCGGCCAGGATCGGGAAGCTCTTTCCACATCTGGTGGAAGTAGCCTCCCCTTGCAAACCGCCCGTGAGAGACTCGCCTTTCGGATGCTAAGCGTTTTTGCGCATCCCGGCTTCGGTCAATGCGCAAAGTGCAACGGCAGACCAGTCGTGCTCAGCGCCAATGCCTTGCGAGCGCACAGCAAGAAAGCGATCGTGAACGAGGCTCGCAAGCGGGAGCGGCACACCGAGCGCTTCGGCGGCCGCCAGCATCAGGCGATTGTCCTTCTGGCCTAGCGGCAGCGAAAAGCCAGCCGGCTGGAACTGCTGCGACGCGATCATCGAACCATAGATCTTGTAGGGCGGCGCGTTGAAGTTCGCGTTGGTCAGGAGATCGACGAAGTGCATCGGGTCGATTCCCGCCTTGCCCGCCACCGCGCAGGCCTCGCCCAGCGTCTCGATGATCACGGACAGCATGAAGTTGCCGATCAGCTTCACGAGATTCGCCTGCGACGGATCCGCCCCAACGATACCGACGGACTGCCCCAGCTGCTCCAGTAGGGGCACAGCAACTTTCAAGTGCTCGTCCGCGCCTGCGGCCATGATGAAGAGCTTGCGCGCCGCCGCTGCGTCGGGCCGGCCAAACACGGGCGCCGAGACGAAGCCCACCCCGGCTTCACGATGCCGGACGGTGAGAGCCTGTGCGGTATCGACGCCGATCGTACTGAGCGAGACATGCACCGCGCCCGGTCTGAGTCCCGCGAGAATTCCGGAATCGCCTAGCGTGACCGATGTCAGCGCGGCATCGTCGGCGACCATTGAGAAGACAACGTCAGCCAGATGTGCAGCCTCGGCCGGGCTCGCCGCGACCGTGGCCCCTGCCCTGCGCAGGGGTTCGGAACGCGCGCGGCTCCGGTTGAACACTTGCACCTGATGCCCAGACTCGAACAGGTTCATGGCAATCGCGGCGCCCATGGCGCCAAGCCCGACAAATCCAATCTGCATGATGAAACTCCGAATAACGAATAATGTTGACAAGGCGGCACCCGGACAATGCCGCAGTGACGGGCGAGGTGGCGCGACCGCGTTGCCCGTACTAGCGCAGCGCCGGCGCCATGAATTCCGGACCGACCGGATCGGTCACATGCTGTGCGAGCAAGATATCGATGTCCTCCTTGTCCTGCGCGCTCAGCTTCCATCCGAACGCGTCGCCGATGCCGCGCAACTGGTCCGAGCGACGCGCGCCCCACAGCGCAATCGTCGGGCCCTGGTCGAGGATCCAGCGGATCGCCAATGCCAGCACCGACTTGCCGTGGCGCTCGCGGGCAAACGCCGAGAGCGCCTCGACGGCCGCCAGGTACTGCGCGAAGCGGGGCTGCCGGAATTTCGGGTCCGCATTGCGCAGGTCATCGCCACCGAACGTGGTGGACCCATTCATCCGCCCGGACAGCAGGCCCCGGCACAGCGCGCCGTAGGCCAGTACGGCAAGCCCTTGCTCGCGCGCGTATGGCAGTACGTCAGCTTCGATCGCGCGCTCGAACAGGTTGTAAGGGGGCTGGACTGCCGCGAGCCGTGTCGCCACAGAGAACGCGTCCATCTGCCGTGGAGAATAGTTGCTGACGCCGACGGCCAGGACCTTTCCTTCGACGCGAAGTTTCTCCAGCTCGGCCGCGGTGTCTTCAAAGGGCACCAGCGTGTCCGGCCAGTGCACCTGATACAGGTCAATGTAGTCGGTGCGCAAGCGGCGCAGTGAATCCTCGATTTCCTGTCGGATGCGCGCCGGTGTGGCGTTGCGCCGCACGCCGCCATCGCTCCATTCGAGCGCGACCTTGGTGGCGATTACCGCTTGCTGGCGCCTGCCAGCCAGCGCCTTGCCGACCACTTCTTCGGAATGGCCGAAGCCATACACCGGTGCGGTGTCGATCAGATTGATGCCATGGTCAAGCGCGCTGCGGATCGTCGCCACGGAGGCGCTGTCATCGGTTCCGCCCCACATCCAGCCGCCTATCGCCCATGTGCCCAGCGCAACGCGCGATACGGCAACCGGGATACCTTCAATTCGTATCGTCTCGACATTCATGCTCAGTGACTCCAATAGGTGGGTGCCTGCGAGCGTTGGGCTGCACGTTTGGGCTGCAATCGGCCAACGCTCGAAGCGTACAATCTAGCTCATATATCGTTGAATTGAATTCAACGAATCATTGAGACACGCCACGCCACCTGTCTGCCATGCCCGCTTTCACCCGCACCGAGCTTGCCGATCTCAATGTGTTTGTCACCATCTGCCGCCGCCGCAGTTTCCGGCAAGCGGCTGTCGAACTGGGGGTGTCGACGTCCGCGCTAAGCCACGCCATGCGCAATCTCGAAGCGCGGCTGGGCGTCAAGCTGCTCAATCGCACCAGCCGCTCGGTGGTGCCGACCGCGGCTGGCAGCGCGCTGGCGGAGCAGCTCGGCAAGGGATTTGAGACCATCGGCACGGCCATCGATCAGCTCGATCGCTACCGCACTTCGCCGGTCGGCCGCCTGCGTATCAACGTGCCGCGCGACGCGTCCCGCCTGCTGATCGGTCCGGTCCTGCCCGCATTCACCGACGCGTACCCGGAGATCCAGCTCGACATCACCGTCGACGATCGACTGATCGACATCATTGCGGACGGTTACGACGCTGGCATCCGCTACGGTGACACGGTCGCAGGCGACATGATTGCCGTGCCGCTGACGCCACCATTGCGCTGGGTGATCGTGGGGTCTCCAGCATATCTGGCGCGGCACGGACGGCCGGCGAAGCCAGACGACCTGATGCACCACGCGTGCATCCGCATCCGCATCGGCGACAACTCGCTGTATCGGTGGGAGCTCGGCAACGGACGCCGCGCACTCGAACTCGACGTCCCTGGCCCGGTCAGCGCCAACGAGACGGATACCGCCGTCGTGGCCGCGCTGAATGGCGTCGGGCTCGCATACTGTCTCGAGCGCCGCGTGGCCGACGACATTGCCGCCGGCCGGCTTGAAGTGGTCCTGCCGAAATGGGCGGTCGCCGGTCCGCCGATGGTGATGTACTACCCAAGCCGGCGGCAGACGCTGCCCGGCCTGCGGCAACTGATCGACATGATCCGCGCGGCCAACACCTGACCGGCGACGGGCGCAAGTGCGCTCCATGACACGCTGGATTTTCCTCCTTTACTAATCGTCTAGTTCTAGATAATATATCCAAATGACGAAACGAACCAAGGAGCAGCAAGCGCTGCTCGATCAACTCAAGCAAGTAGCGCAGGGCCTCGGCGAGACCCTGGCGCCGTTTTGCGAGGTCGTTGTCCACGACCTCCTCGATCCCAGGCACGCCATCCTGGCGATCCATAACAACCTGTCGGGTCGCCAGCCTGGCGACCCGGCTACGGAACTCGGCCTGGCCCGCATCGCCGATCCGCAATACCAGCAAGTCATCGCCAACTATGCAAACCAGTTCGCCGATGGCCGCCAGGCCAAGAGCACATCGATCGGCATCAAGGATTCCAGTGGGCAATACATCGCGGCCCTGTGCCTGAACGTCGATCTCTCCCTGTTTCGTGGCTTGCAGACCATGTTGGGACAGTTCGGCACGGTCGGCGCGGCCGCGGGTGTTACCGAGTCGCTCGATCCGATCGGCGCGGATGGTATCCGGGATCGCATTGACCAGTTCGCGGCGCGGCTCGCCACCACCCCACGTTCGCTCAAGGCAACGGACCGGCGCGCGCTGATGCGCGAGCTCAAGGAATCGGGTTGCATGGAGGTGCGCCGGGCCATGGAGGTCGTGGCGATGCATCTGGGCGTATCGCGAGCAACGGTGTACAGCGATGCCAAGTGACGCCCGCCTGCTCCTGCTCGACAAGGACGAGGTGCAGGCCTTGCTGCTGCCCGACGACGTCCTGGAAGCCGTGCGCGAGGCTTTCGTGCTGCATAGCCAGGGCGAGGGCCGCGTGTTCCCGGTGGTGCGCGAGCCCCTGGTAACCGGCGGCGTCTTCGGCATCAAGTCGGGGGATGTGCAGGCACAAGGCCTGCTGGGCTTCAAGGCCGCGGGATTCTGGCCCAACAACCGTCAGCTTGGTGGTGAACCGCACCAGGCCACCATCATGCTGATCGACCCCGCTACCGGGCGGCCCGTCTGCCTCCTGGACGGCAACGCGGTCACGACCATGCGCACCGGCGCCGCGGGTGGCCTGGGGCTGCAGCAGCTTGCACGGGCGGACAGTACCCGCTTGTGCGTGTTCGGCACCGGTGTCCAGGCTCGCGTGCAGCTCAGCTTCGCGCTGCGGTTGTTGCCAGCACTTGGCGAGGTCCGCTATGCCACGGTGGACGGCAAGCGTGACGCTGCTTTCGAGGCGCAGTTCGCGCACCGTTGCGACATCTCGCCAGCTCGCGACCGCAATGCTGCAGTGTCCGAGAGCGACATCGTGATCACCGCAACGCCAGGAGCGGGCGCCTTGTTCGAAACGCAGGCGGTACAGCCAGGTACACACCTGAATTGTGTCGGCGCCGACACCAAGGGCAAGCGCGAGCTGCCCGAGGGCCTGCTGCAGCGAGTGCGCCTGTTCGTCGACGACCAGGTACAGGCACGCCAGATCGGTGAAACCCAATGGGCCTCCGATACGCCATGCATTGAACTGGGCGACCTGCTGACGGGCAAGGCGCGTGCGGACCGGCAACCGACCGACATCACGGTATTCGACATGACCGGTCTCGCCCTGCAGGACCTGACCGTCGCCCGCCTGCTCCACCAGAGGGCTGGCACGACCGGCGTGGGCTCCAGCATCCCGTGGTCGTGGTAAACGCTTTATTAACGCTTTAATCGATGTTTGCATTATGTAGGAGCCGCTTACTTTTCACGATGTCACCGTAGCCGCTGCGCGGCTTCGGCGCCTTGCCCGCGGCACGCCAGTGATGCGCTACCGGACGGTCAAGGACCTCAATTCCTTCCCATTTGTCCGGAGTTGGTTTCATGCGCCTCATCCCTGCCCTCACAGCGCTCGCATTAAGTGCTGCCTGTAGCTTCACTTCCGCCGCCCGGGCGGCCGACAACCCGTGGCCCCAAAAGCCGGTTACCGTCATCGTCGCCTCCGCCGCCGGCGGATCGGCCGACGTGCTGACCCGCGTTGTGCTGACCCACCTGGCAAGAGAAACCAACGCCAACTTTGTCGTCGACAACCGCCCGGGCGCCGCCGGCAACATCGGCATGGCGCAGGTCAAGCGCGCTGCGCCGGACGGGTACACGCTGGGCTATGGCAACATCAACACCCTCGCCATCAATCCGGCCCTGTTCACCAAGCTTCCCTATGATGTGCGGCAGGATTTCGTGCCCGTGGGCCGCATGTTCTCCATCTATAACCTGCTGCTGGTCCGTGCAGACTCCCCGATCAAGAACGTGGCCGAGCTGCTTGCACAGGCCAGAAAATCTCCGGGCAAGCTTTCCTACGCCGCTGCGGGCACCGGCAGCAGCGGTCATATGGGCGGCGAACTGCTCAAGAAGATGGCCGGCATCGACGTGTTGTTCATTCCGTACAACGGAGACCCGGCATCCCTGACCGATCTCGCCGGTGGCCGGCTCGACTACACCATTACCAATGCATCGGTGGCATGGCCACTGGTCAAGAGCGGGAAGCTGCGCGCGCTGGCAATCACCAGCCGCGAGCGCGTCGCGCTGTATCCGAACGTGCCGACGCTCAATGAGTCGGGCCTGAAGGGCTATGAAAACGTATCGTGGGGTGGTCTGGTGTTTCCCAAGGGCACGCCGCAGCCGATCGTCGACAAGCTCAGCACGGCCCTGGAAAAGGTGCTGAAGACCGATAGCCTGCGCCAGGACCTGGCCAATGCCAACGCCGTCGCCGCCACCGGCAACCGCGCGGAATTCCTCCAGTTCATCGCCAGCGAGCAGAAGAAATGGGCCGACCTGATCGAAACCGCGAAGATCCCGAAGCAGAACTGAGCTTTCCCTCGACCATGTCAAATCCCCGCATCGCGATTCTCGGTTTTGCCATTGAATCGAACCGTTTTGCTCCAGTGTCCACGCGCGCCGACTTCGTGTCGCGGGCTTATCTTGCCGGCAATGCGCTGCTGTCGGATGCCCGCGCCCCCGCCCCCGCCATGACGCCGGAGATCCCTGCCTTTGTCCGTCGCATGGATGCCGGCGGCAAGTGGACGCCCGTCCCGATCCTGTTCGCCAATGCAGAGTCGGGCGGCCCGGTCGACCACGCCTTCTTCATGGAGACGCTCGCCACCTTTGAACGGGAACTACGGGCCGCGCTGCCGCTCGATGCCGTCTATATCTGCGAGCACGGTGCCGCCATCACCACCGAAGAGGACGATCCCGACGGCCTGGTCTTCGAAATGGTGAGAGCCATCGTCGGACCGTCGGTGCCGATCGTCGCCACTGTCGACCTGCACGCGAACGTGTCCGATCGCATGGTCGACGCAGTGGATACGCTGATTTCCTATCGCCGCAATCCGCATACCGACATGGCTGAACGCGGTACCGATGCGGCTGACATACTGGTCGAGCTGATGCAAGGCGTGCGGTTTTGCGTCGCGCATGTGCGCATGCCGGTTTGTGCGCCCCCGACGCAGCTATTGACCGCGCCCGGAACCGGACCATACGCCGACATGATCGCGCAAGCGGAGGCACTGGTCGACCCGCGCATCGTCAATATTTCGGTGGTAGGTGGCTTTGCCTTCGGCGACACCCCGAAGAATGGCATGACGGTCATCGTCACGACCCGCGGTGATGCGGACTTCGCCAGGCAGACCGCCCGCGATCTGGTAATGCCGGCGTGGACCGGCCGCGCAGCGTTCACGCCTAAGTTGACATCGCTTGACGAGGCGGTCGCGCTGGCCAAGGCCACTGGCGATGACCACGCGCTGCCGCCCGTATTGCTGGCCGATGTCGCAGATAACCCCGGCGGCGGCGGGCGCGGCAATACCCCTTTCCTGCTGCAGGCGTTGTTGCGCGCCGGCGTGCGCGATGCCGTGCTCGGTGTGGTCACCGATCCTGAGCTCAGCGCGCAGGCCCATGCCCTCGGCGCGGGCGCCGAGTTTACCGCCCACTTCAATCGCGGCGAGCGCACCGCATACTCCGATGCCTTCAGCGCACCCGCCACGGTACTGCGGTTGCACGCGGGCCAGGGCGTGGGGCGACGCGGGCAGTTGGCCGGGTGCAGCTATAACCTTGGCCCGTCGGCTCTGCTGCGGGTGGGAGGCGTGAAGGTGGTGGTGATCACCAATCGCCATCAATGCCACGAGCCCGCTTTCCTGGAGATGTTTGGCATCGATATCGCCGCTGCCCGCACGGTGGTGGTGAAATCGCGCGGCCATTTCCGCGCGGCGTTCGATGAGTTCTTTGACCCCGGGCAGATTTTCAGTGTCGATGCCCCGGGGCTGACGTCGCCGGTATTGTCCCGCTTCGACTTCAAACGCCTGCCCCGCCCGGTGGTCCCGCTCGATGCCATGACCGGCTGGACGCCGCACATCCGGCTGCTGCGCAAGCACAGCGCGCTCCAGTGAACCCATTGCCGATCCCCCCTGACATGACCACCTCCCTCGACTCCCTCGATACCCCGGCGGCCGTCATCGACCTCGCACGCATGCAACACAACATCGACCGCATGCAGCAGCGCATGAACGCGTTGGGCGTGCGCTTCCGCCCGCACGTCAAGACTTCCAAATGTACGCCAGTCGTGCGCGCCCAGCTTGCTGCCGGCGCGCAAGGCATCACGGTGTCCACGCTGAAGGAAGCCGAATACTTCTTTGCTGAAGGCATCACCGACATCGTCTATGCGGTTGGCATGGCGGCGCATCGGCTGCCGCTGGCGCTGGCGCTGCGCCAGCGCGGGTGCGACCTGAAAGTGCTGACCGACAGCGTCGCTTCGGCGCAGACGATTGCGGCGTTCGGCCGCGCCAACGGCGAGGTGTTCGATGTGCTGATCGAAGTCGACACGGACGGGCACCGCTCAGGGATCCGGCCCGACGATCCCGCGCTGCTGGAGGTGGGCCGTGCGCTGCACGACGGCGGCATGCGCCTTGCGGGCGTGCTGACCCACGCCGGTTCGAGCTACGAACTGAACACGCCCGAGGCACTGACCGCACTCGCCGAGCAGGAACGCGCCGGGTGCGTCGGCGCCGCCGAGCGTCTGCGCGCCGCGGGCCTGCCTTGCCCGGTGGTCAGCATTGGCTCCACGCCAACAGCGCTTGCCGCTGCGCAGCTCGATGGTGTCACCGAAGTACGCGCCGGCGTCTATGTGCTCTTCGACTTGGTGATGCATAACGTCGGCGTCTGCACCACCGACGACATCGCGCTGAGCGTGCTGACCACGGTGATCGGCCATCAGGCTGACAAGGGCTGGGCGATCGTGGACGCAGGCTGGATGGCGATGAGCCGCGATCGCGGCACCCAGAAGCAGCAGCGGGACTATGGCTACGGGCAGGTCTGCACCATCGACGGCACGGTGCTCCCCGGGTATGTGCTGAGCCAGGCCAACCAGGAGCACGGGATCGTGTCATGCGAGTCCGCGCCGGACCTGGACATTGTCGAGCGCTTCCCTCTGGGCACGCGGCTGCGCATCCTTCCGAACCATGCCTGTGCCACGGGTGCGCAGTTTCCCGAGTATCAGGCCCTTTCCGGTGACGGCCAGCTGGCCGGCTGGGCGCGCTTCCATGGCTGGTGAGGCGAGCCAGTACTCCCGCGTGGGTCTGCCGGAAGCATGCGGCGCTCTTCTACAATGGCGAGCATCGGTCCGCAGCTACGGACGTCCATTGAAGAAGCTCCATGCCAGCAGACAAGAAGAAAGCCCCCAGGAAGCCCGCCGCCGGCACGCCGCAGAATGCGCTGAGCGCCATCGTGACGCGCATCGCCAGCATCCGCGACACGCTGGGGGCCACCGGCCAGCGTATTGTGGACTTCATCGCCAGCCATCCCGCGGAGGTGGTCCATATGTCGGTCAGTGAAGTGGCCGATCGCACCGGCGCCAGCGAGGGCAGCGTGGTGGGCGTATGCAAGACGCTCGGCGCGACAGGCTTTCAGCAACTGAAGATCGCGCTCGCGCAGGAGATCGTGCGGCCGGTACAGCTGATCCACGAAGACCTGGAGCCCAGCGACAACGCGGCCACGGTGGTGCGCAAGATTTTCCAGAGCAACGTGCAGACCCTGCACGAGACGCAGTCGGCGCTCGATGTCGGCGCGCTCGAGCGTGCGGTGCGCATCCTGAAGAAGGCAAAGCGCATCGAGATCTACGGCATCGGCAGCGCAGCCCCCATCGCGGAGGATGCGCACTACCGAATGCTCCGGATCGGCCTCAACGCGAAAGCCGTGGTCGATTCGCATGTGCAGGTCATCAGCGCATCGCTGACCGGACCGGATGTCGCGGTATTGACGATTTCCCATTCCGGCAGCACGCATGAGACCGTAACGGCGACGCGGCTGGCCAAGGAAGCCGGCGCGCACACCATCTGCATCACCAACTTTGGCAAATCGCCGATCCAGGCCTTCTCCGACGTGCTGCTGCTGACCATGGCGCGCGAAACGCAGTTCCGCACGGAAGCCATGACCAGCCGCCTGGCGCAGCTGGCGATCATCGATGTGTTGATCGCCTGCCTGTCCCTGACCGACTACGAGCACGCGGTCAAGACGATTCGCCACACCTTCGAGATACTGTCGCTCAAGCGCTATTGAGGCGGAAGTCCAGGGCCTTCCGGCCGGAACACCATGTGTCAAGCAGTTGCGCCGGGGTCTCCGCCTCAGCGCCAGGCCCCGTGCCAAGGAGCAGAAATGACATGCCCAGCGCGATAGCGCCCATGGCATCGGTCGCCGGATTGTCGCCGATCATCAGTGCCTGCGCCGGTCTTGCCCGCAAGCGCCGCAGCCCTTCCCGGAACAGGACGGCAGAAGGCTTGCCGATGATGCACTCAGGCCGCACCCCGGCACAGGCTGTCAGCGCAGCCAGCAGCGTACCGGTTTCCGGTACGCAGGTGCCGTTGTCGCCGGGATGGCTGAGATCGGGATTGGTGACGACCAGCCGGGCGCCGGCGCGCAGCACGTTCACCGCCAGCGAAAGCTTGCGGTAGTCGAAGCGCGGGTCGCGCGCGAGCAGCACCACGTCAGGGTCTTGCTCCACCAGCCGGCAGCCTGTCCGCTTCGCATAGCGGCGCAGGGTGGGGCTGCCCAGCAACAGCACGCGCGCATCGGGAAAGGTGCGCCGCAGCCAGTTCACCGTCATTTCGCCGGCGAGCACCAGCTGCGCAGGCGCCACCGCCAGGCCCATGCGGTGCAGCTTGCGCGACAGGCCAATCGACGTGTCGGTCGAGTTGTTGGACACGATGGCGTAACGGCCCTGCAATGCCTCAAGCAGTGCGGCCGCACCCGGCAATGCCGCCCCGTTGCGGATCAGCGTGCCGTCGAGGTCGAGGATGTAACGCCATGGCGCGGCGCGCCAGGGTGGCAGCTTGGGCTCCGGAATGCCGACAACCTCGGCCGCACGTTGGTCGGAAAGACTTTGCCTGGTAGGCGTCATGCATGCATCCACGTGTGTTGAACTTTGCTCATTCTACAATCTCAATTCGATTGAGCATTGTTCATTTAACTGTCATGTGGCATGACTAGGATTCGTGTTGCTCCACCCCCAACCATGCGACACGGAACCCACCATGAAAACTCTGCGCACAAGATGTCTGGCTGCCATGGCCGGCGTTGTGATGACCATCGCGCTCGCCGGCTGTGGCGGCGGCGAGGACTCCGCCTCCACGGGAACGCAAGAGCAGTTGGCATCGGCGCAAGCGAATGCCAATGCGAATGCTAAAAAGCCGGCGGACTCGCTGCACTGCGCCCCCTGATACCCCGCCTGTCTCTCCCTTCGCCACCGCCCACAGGTCAGCCACATGAAATCCAACGACAGACGTAATTTCCTCCGCACCGCCACCCAGGCGGTCGGCGCCGCCGCCGCGCTCACGGTGCTGCCGCCCAGCATCCGCCGCGCGCTCGCCGTGCCCGCCGCGGTAGAGACCGGCACCATCAAGGACGTCAAGCACATCGTCATCCTGATGCAGGAGAACCGTGCCTTCAATCACTACTTCGGCACCATGAGCGGGGTACGCGGCTTCGGCGACCGCTTCCCGATTCCGCTCGAAAGCGGCAAACCCGTCTGGTACCAGTCGGATGGCACCAAGGAGATCCCGCCGTTCCACCTGGACAAGCAGACCATGAACGCGCTGCTGATGCCGAGCACGCCGCACTCTTACTCGGATGCGCAGGCTGCCTGGAACCAGGGCAAGTTCGGCATGTGGCCCAAGTACAAGAAGCCGTACTCGATGGGCTACTACAAGCGTGAGGACATTCCCTTCCAGTTTGCGCTGGCCGAAGCCTTCACGATCTGCGACGCCTATCACTGCTCGATCACCACCGGCACGGACCCCAACCGCATCGTTTTCTTCTCGGGTTCCAACTTCAATCCGGACCTGCGCGCGAGCGGCATCAACTGCACCGATACAGACTCCGAGCCGAACAACCTGCGCTGCTGGATCAAGGGCGCGCTGCCGACGCCGGGGTACACCTATGCCGGCTCGTCCTTCCGCTGGCCAACGATTCCCGATGTCCTGCAAAAGGCCGGGATCAGCTGGCGCATCTACCAGAACCCGAACGACAACTGGACTGGCGCGATGCACGGTGGCCTGGCGTTCGACAGTTTCCGCTCGGCGCAGCCAGACTCGCCGATGTACAAGCAGGGCATGAGCCTGTGGACCATCGAGGACCTGCAGCGCGACGTGAAGAACGACACGCTGCCCGAGGTCGTGTGGGTGCTGCCCACGCAGCTGCAGTCGGAACACCCGGGCGCACCGTCAAGCCCGCAGCACGGCGGCAACTTCACCGCCCAGGTGCTGAACGCACTGACGTCGAACCCGGACGTCTGGAGCAAGACCGTGTTCTTCCAGACCTTCGACGAAAACGACGGGCTGTTCGATCACGTGCCCCCGCCCGCCGTGCCCTCCTACAACGTGGACGGCACGCTTGCAGGCAAATCCACGCTGCCGCTGGAGGGCGAGTACTTCTCCGATCCGGCACGCAAGTACCTGCACCCCGAGGACACCATCAGTGGCAGCGTGCGCCCGTGGGGGTTGGGACCGCGCGTGCCAATGTACGTGGTATCGCCATGGAGCAAGGGCGGCTGGGTGAATTCGCAGACGTTCGACCATACCTCGGTGGGGCGCTTCCTCGAACAGCGCTTCGGCATCACCATTCCCGGCATCAGCCCATGGCACCGCGCCGTCTCTGGCGACCTCACCTCGGCTTTCGACTTCGCCACGCCTGACGACCCGAAGTTCCCGGCGCTGCCGGACACCAGCGACTACGCGACCATCGAAGCCCAGCAGAAATCCATGCCGGCGCCGATGCCGCCCGCCACGCCGCAGCCGCTGTTCCAGGAGAGCGGAACCCGCTTCTCGCGCGCCCTGCCCTACGAGCTGCACACCAGCGCGCGCGTCGACAGTGCCGGCCGCAGCGTGACGCTGCTGTTCGCCAACAGCGGCGCGCAGGGCGCGGTGTTCCACGTCTACGACAAGCTGCACCTGGACCGCATTCCGCGGCGCTACACCGTGGAAGCGGACAAGTCCTTGTCGGACACGTGGGATGTCGTCGCGGACAACGGCAAGTACGACCTGTGGGTGCTCGGGCCGAATGGCTTCGTCCGGCATTTCGCCGGGACCGTGGCCGGCAGCGGTGCGCAGCCCGAGTGCCAGGTCTGCTACGACCCGCAGAACGGACAGTTGTACCTGCACATGCGCAACAGCGGCAACGCGGCATGCGCCGTGACCGTGAAGGCCAACGCATATCGGAACGACGGGCCATGGACGCTGACCGTACCCGCGGGCGGCGAGGTCGTGGAGGAGCGCTGGTCGCTGGAGAGGAGTGCCAGATGGTACGACTTCAGCATCGAGCGCGCGGACGACGCGAGCTACCTGCGGCGCTTCGCCGGCCGTCTTGAAACCGGCAAGGACAGCGTCAGCGATCCGGCCATGGCCATGCCAGGAGCCTGACCGCTGTCGCTTAGCGCACGCTTGAATGACTGGGCGGGTGGCCTGCACGGATGCAGGCCACTTCGCATTCGCCGCCATCGAAGGCGGCCATACCGCCTACCACGGGGAAGAACCCTAACATCATGAACCGCAAATGCCGCATCAGCGCCCTCACCTACACACTGGCGCGCAGCCTGTAACGATTCTCGCGTAACCGCGAGCCTGCACGCCGCATGGCTTCGTGCCTCAGGCACGTGCACGCCGGACCGCGCTGGCCGCCAGCAGCACCGTCAGCCCCACCGCTAACAACGGGCCTGCACTGTCTGCAGCGACGGCGTGCATTGCCTCCATCTCCCACGAAGCCATCACCCAGGCCACCACGCCGATGGCCAGCCAGCGGTCATCCACAACCAGTCCCATCACTTCCTCGGCCACCATCGCGAGGCGACCCCGCGCGCGCGGACGTGTGCCGGCGGCTGCATTCGGCAGCGCCGGACCGGTCTTGCGCAGACGCCTGCAGAGCTGAACCATTGCCAGCGCAACGACGACAAAGACGCCGATCAGTGCCAGGATTGCCCAGTCTTCACCCGGCCACGACAGGCCGATGCCCTCGCCTGCCCAGAAGGTGCCGAAAGCAGCGAGCATCACACCGACGCCGAACTTGAGGGAATTTTCCGGGACATTCGCCAGAGGTCGATGCAGCCACACGCCGAGCGCCACCACCACAAGCAACGCAAGGCCAGCACCAATGGACGCGGGAAGGATCAGGCGCCCGCTCGCGCCAATCGCAATGACGATGAACACCACCTCAATCCCTTCGAGCATCACGATCTTGAAGGCGGTCGCGAATGCCACCGCATCGATCGCCCTGCCGGATGGTCCCGCTTTCCGGCGCAAGGCTTCGGTTTGCGCGGTGAACGCCTGACCTTCATCGTGCATCGGCAAGATGCCCGCCGCCCGCAGCACCGCCTTGCGCAACCAGCGCATGCCGAACAGCAGCAATAGTGTGCCAACCACCAGTTGCGCCACCGGCAGCGGAATCCTGGCGAGCGCGGGGCCGGCTACTGCAACCAATAGCATCAGGGCGCCCAGCGAAGCTGCAGTCCCCAGCAGCGCCGAGCGCCAACCGCGGACGGCGCCAACCGCCAGCACGATGGTGAGTGCCTCCACGAACTCGACCAGCGAGGCCATGAATGCTGCAAGTATCGAAGGTCCTGCCGAAGTCAACTCATGCATGTCCCGCTCCAGTTCTTCAGGGTGACAGGCTTCGCTCGCTGGCGTGCGGTGCCCTCCAGCGAAGCAATTCCAGACAGAAGGCCGCATTTTTTTGCGGTGGTGCTGCGCCGGGACGCGCTCCGGCCGGCTTCCCTCGCATGCGACGGCGCCGATTCTAGTCAGTGCGGGGGCGTGCAAAGCTGTCAATTCGATTACGGATTTGTCATTCGCCCTTTTTCCCGGACATTAACAACTGTTAATGAACCGCCAACCCAGCCTTAATTCGCGATCGCGCAGAGTGCAACCACCCGCTCTTCACAAACTACTGGGATGGAGCCTTGATGCATTCGCACAAAACACTTCGGCGCAGTGCCTGCCTGGCAGTCACGCTGGCAGTCCTCGCGCTCGCGGGCTGCGGTCCCGCAAAGCAAGCGAGTCCAAAGTCGGCGACTCCGGAAGTCACGGTGGTCACCGCCAAGCGGACCAGCGTCCCGGTCTCGGTGGAACTCCCTGGCCGCACCTCCGCCTATCTCATTGCACAGGTCCGAGCCCGTGTTGACGGCATCGTGCAAAAGCGCAGCTTCCAGGAAGGCGCGGACGTCAAGGCGAACCAAGCGCTCTACCAGATCGATCCGGCCCAGTATCGCGCCGCTCTGAACAGCGCAGAAGCGACGTTGCAAAAAGCGGAAGCGAACCTGGCCATGACGACCGCGCAGGCGGATCGCTACAAGGTGCTCATTACCGGCAACGCCGTCAGCAAACAGGCTTACGACAACGCGGTTGCTGCCCAGAAGCAGGCCGCCGCCGATGTCGCCGCCGGCAAGGCCGCAGTGGAGATGGCAAGGCTCAACCTGGGATATACCGACGTCGTATCGCCCATTGCCGGTCGCAGCGGCATTTCGCAGGTCACCCAGGGCGCCTATGTGCAAGGCAGCGCGGCAACGCTGCTGACCACGATCCAGCAGATCGATCCGATCTACGTAGACCTCAACCAGGCAAGCGTCGCTGGCTTGCAGCTTCGGCGCGACGTCGCCAGCGGACAGGTAAAGCTGCACGGCCTGGACCAGGCCAGGGTGACGCTCACGCTGGAGGACGGTACGCAGTATCCGCTGGCCGGCAAGCTCGAGTTCAGCGGCATTACGGTCGATCCGGCCACCGGCTCGGTGACAGTGCGCGCGGTATTCCCGAATCCGAACAATGTCCTGCTCCCCGGCATGTTCGTGCGCGCCCGCCTCGAGCAAGGTGTGAATGACAACGCGTTCCTGGTGCCGGTCCCGAGCGTCGGTCATAACCCGCAGGGGCAGGCAACCGCGCTGGTTGTCGGCCCTGACAACAAGGTTGTCCAACGCACGATCCAGGCACAAAGCACGCTCGGCGACAAGTGGATTGTCACCGGTGGCCTGAATGATGGCGAACGGATCATCGTGGCCGGCGGCCAGAAAGTGCAACCCGGGATGCTGGTGCAGGCAGTCGACGCGCAAGCTCAGACCGCGCAGGCCGCGGCAAATGCGAGTACCGGCGGCGCGTCTGCAACACGCCAGAGTCCTGTGCTCGCGCGGGCAAGATAACGGCGGAACCAGACATGGCACGATTCTTCATCGACCGCCCCATCTTCGCGATCGTCCTCTCCCTGCTCATTATGCTGGCGGGAGGACTGGCCATCCAGTCCCTGCCGATCGAGCAGTTTCCGCCAGTGGCGCCGCCGTCGGTCCAGATCAGCACCACGTATCCGGGCGCTTCCGCGACGACCGTGCAAAACACGGTCGTCCAGGTGATCGAACAGCAGATGAGCGGGATCGATAACCTGCTCTATATGTCCTCGTCCAGCGACGATACCGGCCAGTCGACCACGACGCTCACGTTCGCCAGCGGCACCGACCCGAACATCGCCCAGGTGCAGGTGCAGAACAAGCTGCAGCTGGCTGTGCCGTTGCTGCCGGCCCAGGTCCAGCAGTCGGGTGTGCGCGTCACCAAGTCGACCAACGCCTTCCTGATGGTGATCGGCTTTGTGTCGGCTGACCACAGCATGAACAAATTCGACATCGCCAACTACGTGGTCTCGAATGTCCAGGATCCGATCAGCCGGATCAATGGCGTCGGCAACATGAACGTGTTCGGTACGCAGTACGCGATGCGGATCTGGCTCGACCCGAACAAGCTCAACAGCTACGCCCTCACCCCGAATGACATCACTGCGGCGCTGCAAAGCCAGAATGTGCAGATCTCCGGCGGCCAGCTCGGCGGAACGCCGGCCGTGCAGGGCCAGCAGCTGAGCGCAACCATCACTGAAGCGACGCTGCTGCGCACGAGCGAGGACTTCGGCAAGATACTGCTGAAGGTGCTGCCTGACGGTTCGCAGGTAAGGTTGCGTGACGTCGCCCGCATCAATCTCGGTGCGGAGAGCTTCAATGTCGACAACAAGTACAGTGGCCAGCCCGCCTCCGGCATTGGCATCCAGCTCGCGCCGGGCGGCAACGCGCTGGTCACCGCCGCCGCGATACGCGCCCGCATCAAGGAGCTGGAACCGTATTTCCCGCATGGGCTGAAGGTGGTCTACCCGAACGACGTCACGCCCTTCGTCAAGATCTCGATCGAAGAAGTGATCAAGACCCTGCTGGAAGGCATCGTCCTGGTGTTCCTGGTGATGTACCTGTTCCTGCAAAACTTCCGCGCCACGCTGATTCCCTCGATCACGGTGCCGGTGGTCTTGCTGGGAACGTTCGGCGTGATGTCGGCGCTTGGCTTCACCATCAATACGCTGTCAATGTTCGGCCTGGTGCTGGCCATCGGCCTGCTGGTGGACGATGCCATCGTGGTGGTCGAGAACGTCGAGCGCGTGATGCACGAAGAAGGACTGTCCCCGCTTGAGGCGACCCGCAAGGCGATGGGGCAGATCAGCAGTGCGCTGATCGGCGTGGCGATGGTGCTATGCGCCGTGTTCGTGCCGGTGGCGTTCTCCAGCGGGACGGTCGGCGGGATCTACCGCCAGTTCTCGCTCACGATCGTTTCATCGATGCTGCTGTCGGTGTTCGTTGCGCTCTCGCTCACGCCCGCCTTGTGCGCCACGCTCCTGAAGCCGCCGCGCGAGGATCATAGCGAGAAGAAGGGATTCTTTGGCTGGTTCAACCGCACCTTCGACAAGGGCCGGGACAAGTATGTGCATGGGGTACGGCACGTCGCGGCCCGCTCTGGACGCTGGCTGATCATCTACGCGGCGATCGTGGCTGCCGTGGGCATCATGTTTGTCAAGCTGCCGACCTCGTTCCTGCCGAACGAGGACCAGGGCTTCATGTTCGTGCAGGTCCAGACACCGCCGGGTGCCACGCAAGCGCGCACCGGCGCGGTACTCGACGAGGTCAGCAATTACCTGCTCAAGGACGAAGCGGCGATGGTCGACGCCACCTTCATGGTAAATGGCTTCAACAATGCCGGCCGCGGCCAGAGCCAGGGCCAGTTGTTCGTCCGCTTCAAGGACTGGAGCCAGCGGAACAGTCCCGACCTGTCCGCCAAGGCCCTTTCCGAGCGCATCATCAAGCGCTATGCCGCCTACAAGGATGCCGTCATTTTTCCCGTCAGCCCACCGCCGATCCGGGGCCTCGGCGTTGCTGCCGGCTTTGACTTCGAGCTCGAGGACCGCGGCGGGCTCGGTCATGAGGCGCTGGCCAGGGCGCGCGACCAGCTCCTCGCGCTGGCCAGGCAGGATCCGGATCTTGCACAGGTGCGCTTCAACGGGCAACAGGACAACCCCACTTTCAAGGTCAATATCGATCGCGAGAAAGCCGCCGCGCTCGGCGTCAGCCTCAGCGACGTCGACCAGACCTTCTCGACTGCCTGGGGCTCGCGCTATGTCAACAATTTCCTCGATACCGACGGACGCATCAAGAAGGTATATGTGCAGGCCGATGCGCCATATCGCATGAATCCCGACGACATCAATCTGCTCTATGTGCGCAACAGCGTCGGCACCATGGTGCCCTTCTCCGCCTTCGCGACGTCTGCATGGACCTACGGTCCGCCCGTCCTGCAGCGCTATAACGGCGTCGAAGCCATGGAGATCCAGGGCCAGTCTACGCCGGGCAAGAGCTCCGGACAGGCAATGCTGGCGATGGAGCGGCTGGCGAAGCAACTTCCCCCGGGTATCGCCTTCGAGTGGACGGGTACTTCGCTGGAGCAGCAGCAATCGAGCTCGCAGGCTCCCCTGCTGTACGGGTTGTCGATCCTGGTGGTATTCCTGAGCCTGGCCGCCTTGTATGAGAGCTGGTCGATCCCGGTCTCCGTCATCATGGTGGTGCCGCTCGGCATCCTGGGCGCGCTCGGTGCAACGTCATTGATGGGCCTGTCCAACGATGTGTACTTCCAGGTCGGGCTGCTCACCACTATCGGCCTGTCGGCAAAGAACGCCATCCTTGTCGTCGAATTTGCGCGCGAGCGTCACGCCCAGGGCCTCACAGCGCTCCAGGCGGCGATTGAATCGGCACACATGCGCATGCGGCCGATCGTGATGACCTCCATGGCGTTCATGCTTGGCGTGCTGCCGCTCGCACTGGCACGTGGAGCCGGCTCCGCCAGCCAGAACGCGATCGGCACCGGGGTGATAGGCGGGATGTTGACCGCCACCTTTGTTGCCACGTTCCTGATCCCGATGTTTTATGTCGTGGTCAGCAACAAGCTTGGCAAACAGAAGAAGCCGGCCGAGCCGGCAGCACCCGCGATGGCAGCGGCTGACCACAGCACCGGAGGACACTGACATGAAGCGATACCGATACGCCGCCAGTGCACTGCTCCTGACCCTTGCCGCCGGCTGCTCGCTGCAGCCCGTGTACCAGCGACCGGCAGCACCGGTGTCGGCGGCGTTTCCGGCGGGCGAGGCCTACCAGACCGCGTCAGCCGGGACTGGCAGCGCCACGCTGCCGGCTACGGAGATCGGCTGGCGCGACTTCTTTGCCGATCCTCGCCTGCAGCGGCTGGTTGAACTCGCATTGCAGAACAACCGGGATTTGCGCGTCGCGGCGCTGAACGTCGAGAAAGTCCAGGCGCAATACCGCATCCAGCATGCTGAAATGTTTCCACAGGTGAACGCCGGCGCGAGCGCTTCGGCCACCGGCATTTCAGACAGCAGTTCCGCCACCGGCGCGAAGACCGCTCGCAACTATTCCGTGGGTGTTTCAGCGTCGTGGGAGATTGATTTCTTCGGCCGCCTGCGAAGCCTCTCGGATGCGGCGTTCGAGCAGTACCTGGCAAGTGCCTACGCGCGCCAGGCGGCCGAGATCCTGCTGGTGTCCGAGATCGCGGATCAGTACCTCACCACGCTCGCTTATGACGAGCAACTCGCGGTGACGCAGAGCACCCTGGAGACCGCGCAGGCAGCATACAAGATCGTGAAATTGCAATTCGACACAGGCACCGCGTCCGAACTGGACCTGCGACTGTCGGAGACCACCGTTGAGCAGGCACAGGCAACCTACGCCGCCCAGGTCCGGTTGCGCGCACAGGCCGAGAATGCGCTGGTATTACTGGTCGGCCAGCCGCTGCCGCCCGACCTGCCTCCGCCCGTCAGGCTCGGCGCCCAGCCGATCCTCACCGACATTCCGGCCGGGCTGCCCTCGGATCTGCTGCAACGCCGCCCCGACATCCTGCAGGCCGAGGCGGCCCTGCGCTCGGAGAATGCGGACATCGGCGCCGCGCGTGCGGCCTTCTTTCCGCGCATCTCGCTGACCGGCACCCTCGGCACGGCCAGCGCGGCACTCGGTGGCTTGTTTGCCGGCGGGTCCAGCGCATGGTCCTTCATCCCCTCCCTGGTCATGCCGATTTTCACCGCTGGCGCGAACCAGGCCAACCTGGATGTCGCGACGGTCCAGAAGGACATCGGCATCGCACAATACGAGAAGGCGGTCCAGACCGCTTTCCGGGAGGTTGCCGACGGGCTGGCGGCGCGCGGCACCTATGACAATCAGCTGGCAGCGCAGCAGCGCTACACCGATACCCAGCAGCGCCGGCTGGAGTTGGCCAACATGCTCTACTCGAGCGGCACCGACAGTTATCTGAGCGTGCTGACCGCTCAGACCGACTTGTACAACGCGCAGCTGGCGCTGGTCACGACCCGCCTGAACCGCCTGACCAGTCTTGTCGACCTGTACCGCTCGCTGGGCGGCGGCTGGATCCAGCGCACCGGCGATGCACCGCGGCAAGCGGGAAGTGCCTCATAATTCCCGGAATCGTGAGGACGATCGGTCAGATCACCGCGGGCTGGCAACCAGATCACGCTGTGGCTAATATTCCATCAGGCCATGCTTGGAAACCGGATATTGCGCGGGCGAGGTCCCTCGCAATCACAATGGCGAAGCCCGAATTATCATGAAACTACTGATCGTCGAGGACAATGAGCGCGTCGCGCAATTCCTCCGGAAGGGATTGAGCGAAGCGGGACACACCGCGGATCACGCCGACAATGGACGCGACGGCATGTTCCTCGCTGCAAGCGAGCCTTATGACGCGATCATCATGGATCGGATGTTGCCCGGCGGCATCGACGGCCTGACGATCATCGAGGCGTTGCGCAGGACCGGAAGCAAGGTCCCTATCCTGATCCTGAGCGCCCTCGCCGATGTGGACGACCGCATCCGGGGTCTCAAGAGCGGCGGTGACGACTACCTTGTCAAGCCCTTTGCCTTTGGCGAACTGCTGGCACGCCTCGATGCCCTCCTGCGGCGTTCGCAGGCGGGTCGGGCCGAGACCACGCTCACGCTGGGCGACCTCTCCATGGACCTGCTTTCCCATAAGGTGACGCGGGCGGGCAAGGCCGTCGCGCTCCAACCGCGTGAATTCAAGCTGCTCGAATACCTGATGCGCCACGCCAACCAGGTAGTGACACGAACCATGCTGCTTGAAAACGTGTGGGACTATCATTTTGACCCGCAGACCAATGTCATCGACGTTCACGTCAGCAAGCTGCGGCAGAAGATCGATGACGGCAGCGGACGTCAATTGCTGCGGACCGTTCGCAACGCCGGCTACATGCTGACGGCAGATGATTAAGCACTTGCGCTTTTCAGCGCTGAACGTAGGGCTTGGCTATGTTGCCGTGAGCCTGGTCGTGCTCACCCTGTTTGCCACGCCGCTCTTATACGCCTGGCACAACACCATCGAGCAGAGTCGCACCGAAAGGCTGCAGTCCGAAGCGCGGAACATGGCAGATCTCTTTGCCAGCCACGGAGCCGATGCGCTGGCCACGGCCATTGAATCCCGCGTCGGCGGGCAACTTGAGGACGCCGAAATCACGATCCTCCTGTTCACGGATCCGGCATTGGCGAAGCTTGCCGGCAATTTGCCGGCATGGCCCCGCGAGGTTCCCCTATCGACCGGCATGCACGCAGCGTCGATCGATGTACGCAAGGGGGTGGTAAGAGCCGTATTGATCCACCAGGTACTTCCCGGGGGCTATCACCTGTTATTGGGGCGGGACGTCGGCCGCTTTGAAAAGCTCGAAGCGCTGTTCATGTCCGCACTGGCGGGCGCGGCCGGCATGGTCCTGCTGCTCGGCGTCGCGGGCGGGCTACTGGTCCGTCGCACGCTGCTCTCAAAGGTGCACGACATCAACCAGGCAGCCGCGGCCATCATGCAGGGAAATCTCGCACATCGGTTGCCTGCTTATGGCGGTGAAAGCGAACTCAATACGCTGGTAGAGACCCAGAACCGCATGCTCGACCAGATCGAGCACCTGTTCGAGGGCATCCGGAACGTGTCCAATGCGATCGCGCATGACCTGCGCACGCCGCTGGCGGAATTGCGTTCCCGCCTGGAAGAGTTGTCGGTGACCCGGCCTCGCCCGGAACAGACCTTCGCCGAGATCGACAGCGCCATCGCCGACGTAGACCGCGTCATGGGCATCTTCAATGCGCTGCTGCGGCTGGCGGAGATTGATTCCGGCACGCGCCGCTCCGGATTCATCGCGGTCGATGCCGCCGCGGTGGCAGGAGAAGCCGCCGAATTCTACCAACCCGTGGCGGAGCTCCAGGGGGTCGCCCTGTCTTTCGCGTCGTCCGGGGCGCTCCCGCTGGCTGGCGATCCGCTGTTGCTAGCGCAGGCGGTCGGGAATCTTATCGACAACGCGCTCAAGTATGCCCAGAAGCGTGGGACGGTCACGGTCGATGCGTCACGCCGCGCTGACGGGACGGTCGTCATCTCAGTGTCGGATGATGGGCCGGGCATCCCCGATGAAGAGAAGCACAAAGTGCTCGAACGCTTCTACCGCGGCGACGCAAGTCGCAGTACACCGGGTGTGGGATTGGGGCTCAGCCTCGTGGCCGCCGTGGCGAAGCTGCATGGCGGCGCCCTTGAACTGACCGACAATCACCCGGGGTTGAGGGCAACGCTGGTCCTCGCTTCTTAAAGAGCTTCAGCGACGGCGCGGGCACGCAACCGAAGGCAGAGCCACGGCCGCGCACCGGTTCATGATATCGGGCGGCGGATCGCCTCGTCCTGGTCCACGCCCAGCTTTCGAGCGATGGCGTCAGATCCCGCCCGGCGAATTCGGCTCATCACCGTCGTGCGCACGAACAATGCATGCTCGAAGGGCACATCGCCCTCCCCGCGCTCGTTGTCATCGTAGTCGCGGTCCAGAAATATATAGGACTCCGCCTGGAGCTCATTGAAGACGCCACTGTCACGCTTTGAGAATGGGTTCTCAGTCGTTGCGCGCCAGACCCGGGGTGGAAGCAGGCATCTTGCGCGCGAGGGCCGCCTGCTCGAAACCATAGGCATATCGGATGAGTTGAGGTTCGCTCCACGGGCGACCGAGAAACTCCAGGCCGACAGGCACGCCGCGCGGGGCCTCCTCGGTGGGAGAAGAGAATCCGGCAGGAACCACAACGGCCGGGAATCCGGTCAACGAAGCCAGAATGCCGTTGCGTTCTCTTTGGTCATACTCTCCGATCGGCACGGGCAAGCGCTTCTGATGCGGATAGATCATGGCATCGAGATGGTTCTCCGCCATCAGGTTGGCAACCCGGATCTTGAGCGCGTCGATCTTTACCAGCCGGTCCTTGTAATCAGGCTCATTCAGGCCATTCTCGATGCCTTTGGCGGATTGCAGGAATTTACTCAGGCTCGGATGCGTTTTCCCACTGGCGACGATGTCGTCCAGTGAATGTGCGGGAGCATTGCTTCCGGCATCCCTCAGGTACTGGTTCATGACGCTCTTGTATTCGTATTTCTGAACATCAAGCTGACCGTTCAGCTTGTCGGTATCCAGCTCGGGAGTCGAGACCGGTACGATGACCGCTCCTTTCTTCTTCAGAACGTCAATCGCATGCGCCATGACGCGATTGACTTCCTCATGATCCGTCCCAGTCCCGAACAGGGATTGCATCACACCGATCCGTACGCCTTTCAGCCCGTCTTTATCCAGGTATGCCGTATAGGTCCCGGGGATATGGCCCCAGCTCATTGCGGTCACCGGATCGGTTTGATCGTACCCCGCCATGACGTCCAGCATGCGGGCGGCATCAGCCACCGAACGGGTGATCGGGCCGGCCTCGTCCTGCGTGAAGGAAACCGGCACAATTCCCGAGCGGCTGACCAGTCCAAGCGTAGGCCGGATAGACACGAGGCTATTGTTGGATGCCGGGGAACGCAGAGAATTTGCCGTATCCGAGCCGGTGCCAATGGTGGCGAAATTGGCAGCCAGCGCCGCTCCGGTGCCGCCGCTCGATCCGCCCGGTGTTAATTTGAGGTCGTAGGGATTCTTCGTCTGTCCGCCCAGCGAACTGACCGTCACCCCGCCCAGCGCAAATTCCTGAAGATTGGTCTTGCCGAGAATCACGGCACCACTTCTCTTCAGGCGGCCCACCACGAATGCGTCTTCGGTGGGGCGCGAACCCGCCAGCGAAGCCGAGCCTGCGGTGGTCGGCATGTCGGCAGTGTTGTAATTGTCCTTCAGCACCGTTGGAATGCACTGCAGCGATTTCAATTTTCCGCTGCGACGGAATGCGCGATCCATTTCATCTGCCTGGGCAAGCGCATCGGGATTTATGTATAGCATGGCATTCAATGCAGGACCTTGCTTGTCATATGCCTGAATCCTGTCCAGATATTGCTTGACCAGCCCATGGCAGCTCAAACTTCCGTTCTTCATCGCTTGATGAATGTCAGCGACGGAGGACTCCATAATATTGAAAGATTTTTCGGCAGAATATGCCGTGAATGGCAGGATTCCGGAAAGCAACGCGATCGCATTTGCCGCGAATCGGATCCCGAGAGAATATCTTTTTAAGCGCATAGATAAGGTCAGATGGTTCTGAAGAATACAGCCCGCCAATCGAGGCTGGCATGGTGAAGACTTTTGATCGTTATGAAAGAGATATCAGGGTCGCCAGCCATTTGTTATCCGAGATAACGTCGCCGTGCCGGCTTGAGAACAACGATCGCGAGCAATGCAGTCGCAATGTCCAGGGTGATGGCAACACCAAACACGGGCATCCAGCTACCGAGCTTTTCGTGCATCAGCGCAGCGAGCGGCCCGCCCAGGATCGACCCGATGCCCTGTGAGATATAGAGCCAGCCGTAATTGGTGGTGGCGTAGCGCGTGCCAAAGGTATCGGTCAGCGTGGAGGGAAAGAGCGAGAATATTTCACCCCAACCCAGGAACACCACGCCGGACAGCAGCACGAACAGCACGGCATTCTCGCGCGTCAGCAGCCACAGTCCCATCGCCACGCCTTCCAGCGCGAAAGCGAAGCACATGGTGTTCTCGCGGCCCCAGCGGTCGGATACCCAGCCAAACAGCGGGCGCGTCAGTCCATTGGTGAAGCGGTCGAGCGTCAGCGCCAGCGGCAGCGCGGCCATGCCGAGCACTGTCACGCCGGCAACGCCGAAGTCCTTCGCGAAAGTCGCCATCTGCGATGTCACCATCAACCCTGAGGTGGACACCATTGTCATCATGGCAAAGAGCAGCCAGAACAGCGGCGTGCGCAGCATCTCGCGGGTTGGGACGTCAGCGGCGGCCTTTGCACCGGTGCGCCTCGCAGTATGTTCGGGCAGCACCACGCCCTGCGGCGAACGAAGACCCTGCGAGGCGATGAAGCCGATCACGGCAAAGAGCAGGCCGAACTGCCACAACGTGGCCTCCAGTCCCCTCTGGGCCAGTGCCGAGGCGATCGGGAAGGTCGTGGCGATGGCACCCATGCCGTATCCCGCTGCGACCATGCCCACGGCAAGCCCGCGCCGGTCCGGGAACCAGCGCACCATCTGCCCGACGACCCCGACGTAGACAATGCCCGTGCCCAGCCCGCCCACGACGCCATAGCTCAGGTACAGCAGACCCACACTGTGCACCTGCGCCGCAAGCACCCAGCTCAGTCCCGACAGCACCGTGCCAAGCGCAATCAGCCGGCGCGGCCCGGAACGCTCAATCAGCGCCCCCTGGAACGGCGAAAAGAACGTCTGCAGCACGATCAGCAGCGAGAACGTGACCTGCAGCTCCGACAGGGGAACCCCAAGCTTTGCGGCCAGCGGCTTAGTGAACAGCGTCCAGACATACTGCGGACTGGAAATTGCCATCATGCACAGCATGCCAAGCGCCAGCTGTATCCAGCGCACGTGCGCCGCCGGCAAGGCCGCGGCACCACTCACTGATGCGTTCTCTGCAACGGTATTCATCTGACTACTCCTTCAAACCAGCTTCGGGGGATCGGATAACGGAACTGCGTACAAGACCGGCCGTTGGCGCGCAAACACATTGCGCAAGCGGCATACGCCGGATTACCAGCTGGCCACGGCGCCGTCGCCGCGGGGATCGGCCCCACCTTCGTAGAGCCCGTTGGGGTGCAGCACGATGGCGCCGGCATGGCCCATGGTTTCGTCATACGGCTGCAAGATCTCGATGTCGTGGCCGAGTGCGCGCAGGGCGTCGCAGGTTGGCTGCGGAAAGCGCGCCTCGAGCTTGAGAGTGTCGGTGGTCTGGCCCCAGGTGCGGCCCAGCAGCCAGCGGGGTGCGTCGATCGCGGCCTGGGGGTTCATGCCGAAATGCACGATGCGCGAGAACACCGCGCTCTGCGATTGCGGCTGACCATCGCCGCCCATGTTTCCGTAGACCAGCGTACGGCCGTCGGCCAGGCGCGCCAGGGCCGGGTTCAGCGTGTGGAACGGTTTGCGCCCCGGCATCAGCGGGTTGCGCGCGGCAGGGTCCAGCGAGAAGCTGCAGCCGCGGTTCTGCCAGTTGATGCCAGAGGCAGGCAGCACGACGCCGCTGCCGAACTCGTGATAGATGCTCTGGATAAAGCTGACCGCGACGCCCTCGGCATCGACCACGCCCATCCAGACCGTATCCGCTGGCCCCATGCCCTCTCCCCACGGCAGCGCCCGGTCGGGCCGGATACGCGCGGCAGCAGCATCGAGCCAGGCTGGCGCAAGCAGGTCCCGTGGATCCACGTCCATGTACGCGGGATCGGTGATATGGCGGTCGCGGGCCAGAAAGGCCTGTTTGGTTGCCTCGACGCAGGCATGGACGTAGGGCGCGCCGGTCGATGCCATGGCGCGGGCTGGCAGCAGATCGAGCAGGCGGTCTAGCTGGCCCAGGATCTGCAGCGACACCAACCCCTGGGTGGGCGGCGGCATGTTGTAGACGCGGCCGCGCGAGTGCGCCAGTACCAGCGGTGTCTTCCATACGGCGCGGTGTTCCGCGAGGTCCTGCAGGCTTAGCGGACTGCCGACGGCGGCCAGGTCCTGCGCAATGCTGCGGGCCAGGTCGCCCCGGTAGAAATCGTCGAGCCCCGCTTCCACCAGTTGCTCCAGCGTGGCAGCCAGGCGTGGCTGGCAAAAGCGTGCACCGGCAAGCGGCGGCGCGCCGCCTGCCAGGAAGGTTTCGGCAAACCCGGTTATTCCAGAGAGCTCATGGGCCCTCGCTGCAACGCAGGCCGCCTGGCTATGCGTGACCGGAACGCCGTGGCGGGCATAGCCGATGGCGTCGGCAAGCAGCCGTGACAGCGGCATGCGCCCGCCCAGCGTCTCGCGCGACCAGGTGCGCGCGGCATGCCAGCCGGCCACCGTCCCGGCCACCGTGTTGGCCGCCATCCCGCCGCGGAACGGGATCGTTGCGAAACCCGCTTCACGGTAGCGCTCGATGCTGGCGGCCTCTGCCGCCGCGCCGCACGCTTCGAGGCCGCGGGGCGCCTCATTCGGCCGCGCGATCAGCCAGAAGCTGTCGCCGCCGATGCTGTTCATATGCGGGTACGCAACCGCGATCGTGGCCGCCGCCGCGATCATCGCTTCGACGGCGTTTCCGCCTTCGCGCAGGATCGCCAGCGCACTCTGCGAAGCCAGCGCGTGCGGCGCCACCGCCATGCCGCGGCTGCCGCGAATCGGGTTCCGATGAAACGTCATGATGTGCTCCGAAAATTATGTATACATAAAATTCACGAAACACAACGCAAGGCCTGTGCCACGCCATGCCTTGCCACCGGTGGCGGCAGGCAATGCCGCGCCGGTCAAGGCATTGCCGGCGATAGCGGGGAATTCCCCAACTGGGGAAGGAAACGGAAGCGGGGAAGATTATGGCGCCGACGGCACCATATCAGTGCTTACCCGAAGCGCCTGCGACGCGGCGGTGCGCCGGTGGAGAACGGGCGCTCGAGGTTGGTGCGGGCTTGTTCCAGCCGTTCGGTGGTCAGGCGGCTGACCTCGACGCGCCCTTCTTCGATATGGCCGGTCAACAACTCGACCGCCCGCGCGCCATCGCAGGCCAGCAGCGCCGTGAGGATATTGGCGTGCTCCTCATACGTGAGGGCGATGCGCTCGCCGTAGGCGAAATCGAGCCGCCGGATGATCCTGATGCGGTCCGTGACCTGTTGATGCACCGCGGCTGCCTCCGGGTTGCCCGCGGCACAGACAATGGCCTGGTGGAACGCCTCGTCCAGGTCGGCAACCTGGTTGCCGTCAGTCAGGCGTTCGGCAGGCGGGACTTGCCACGTGGCTGCCAGCACCTCCAGGCACGCGCGATCCACGCGCGGCGAGACCGGCTGCTGGCACAGGCGCATGGCAGCGTGGGTTTCCAGCAACGTGCGCAGGTCATAAAGTGCCTCGAAGCGTGCCAGGTCGATCGGCACCACCTCCCAGCCGTTGCGGAAGTGCCCGCGCACCAGTCCTTCGGACTGCAGGCGCAGCAGCGCCTCGCGTACCGGCGTGCGGGAAATGCCAAACCGCTCCGCGACATCATTCTCGGAAAAGCGGTCGCCAGGCAACAGCCGGAAGGCAAAGATGTCGTCCCGCAGGCTGAAGTAAGCACGTTGCGAACGGGACGATTCGCCGGCTATTGCCGCGCCGCCCTGGCGCTCCTGTGCCTCTGGCGGAGAGCCTGGACAGCCGGAGTCTGCTTGGGTAGCTGAAGAAGGGCCTGGCGGGGGCGTCGAGCGGCGCATCGGACTGATATCGAAATGGGCATCGCTTTGGCGGGCGCGGAGCGAGACGCGTGGCGTGCGCGAAAGCATACCACCGATTTGCGGGCATCCCGAAGACGTTGAAAACGGGCCGGACAGCGCCGGGCCTCGGCCTGTGCCTGCACGAGCAGCAGGCGCCATCAAAGAAGCGGACAAGGCGGCCAAGGCACTGCTGCCGTTGTTCCCGATCATGCTCGCGCTGAACTTGTTGATCGCCATCCTGCAAGTGCGCTCTATCTCGGCCACTAAGAGACGCTATCCTTTCCGCCGGCGGGCACGAAGCGCCGCTGCCGCATCCATTTAGTGACGACCCATTTCTCGCCCGCCTGCACTGGCGCCCCCGCATGCAGTGTCCTGCCGTCGAGTTGGCCGGCCGCATCGCAGTACTCAAAATACACCGCATTGCCCTTGCGCGGCGAAACCGCGAAGCCGATCTCGGGAAACGTGGTCTCGCCGCCGGCGTCGACATCGTTGAGATACACGACCAGCGTGCTGACCCGTTGCCCGCTGCGCGCCAGCGAAGCCTGGTTGGCCGCGTTGGTCGGCATCAGGAAATCGTAGTGCGGCGTGCTTTGCGCGCCCACGCCATAGCGCAGCACCTGCAAGCCTTCGCCGTTCTCCACCGGCAGCCGCATCAGCGCGGAGATGCGCTGGTCGATGCGCGCCACCAGCGCGTTTTCCTGCAGCCGGAAGAACATGCCGTGGCTGGTGCGCTCGTCGCTAACCACGGTAAAACCTGTCGACGGATCGACGGTAGTCGAGGGGGCCAGGCGCGGCTGCGCCATCGCGACCAGCGCGTCGCATTCGTCATGGCTCAGCACGCCTTCGAGCACTGCGACCGCCGGCTTGTCCATGCGCGACAGCACGCGCACGTCGCGATCGGCGGCGCCGAGCACCGTGCCTCGTCCCAGTCGCGCCAGGCGCACGCCGGGAGCCGCCGGCTTGACGCGGGACACCGTAATGCTGTCCCGCGGCAAGGGTGCGCCCTCGCGGTACGCGCGCGCGAAGGCAGCCACCAGCTCGCGCGCGACCAGCCGATCGTAGCCCTGCGAGGCCAAGGCCTGCACCATTTTGTCGGGCGCGCCGCCGTGCTGCAGCCCCTGCGTGATCCAGTCGCGCAGCGCGGGAGGGAAGTTGATGATCGCGAGCGTGGTCTCTGACATGGCGGGCAGGCTCCGCTCAGCTGAGATCGTCGTTCGGGACCCAGCCATCCGTCGTCAGGTGGAAGCCTTCGCGCAACTGCATCGTCCCGGCCCCTTCAATCACGCGCGCGGCCATCGGGAATGCGCGCAATGCTTCCGGCGTTCGCATCCACGGCGCGGCATCGAGCTTGTAGGTGAACATCACCGCCGTCTGGGTCTTACCATCGAACGTTTGCGGCGGCTCCCAGCCGATCACCTTGTCGAGCGTCAGCTTCGCCACGCATAAGTCGCCGGGATGCGTGACCTTCCCACCGTCGGGGGTAGAGACCTGGACCGGCTGGCGCAGATAGAATTTCGAGCCCTCCGAAGAGAGGGCGTACTGCCGCACTTTCTTCTTCTCGGTGCCGTCCCCGTTCTTGACCTCGACCATCACGTCCTTCGCGGTGACCACGCCGAGCTTTTCGAGCACTGGCATTTGTACCGCGTCGCGCTCGGTGATCGGGCCATCCTTGTACTCGACGCTTACCGGCCAGTCGTACTTCGCCAGGCACAGGTTGCCCTTGTGCGAGAGATAGCTGTTCAGTGCAGCGGTAAAGGTTGCATGATCGGCCTTTGCCGCATGCTCAGCCGGCTTCGCCTTGTTGCATCCGGCCAGTGCCGCGGCAAAGCCCAGCATGCACAGCGCGCGCGCCATGTTCTGTTTTCTGGTCAAGCAGTACATCATGAAGAGGGTCCATTCAGTTGATCGGGTTGCAGGAGCGGCACCACGCCGCCCCGCCCGGAGTGCGGGCCTGTGCGTTGCCGCGAGGTGGCGAGGATTGCGTCAATTGACACAGGCGCCACTGGCCGGTGGGTTGGCCGGCGGCTTGTACCCGTCGGTCAGCGTGCCGAGAAAGCACACGAGGTCCTGGACGTCCTGTTCGGACATTGGCGTCGGCGAACCGGGGGCGCGCCCGTCGAGCGGCATCTGCGGGTCGATGTTGCCGGCGTAGGCTGCTGGCAGGTCGTTGAATTTCTGCACGGTGCCGCCGACGTACTGGGTCGTGATCAGCCCATAGGTCGGGAAGCTGGCATCTGGCATGGCTTTCGGGGTACCGCCGAGGGTCGGATACCAGAGCTCCGGATTGGTGTCCCGCGTGTTATAGAAGCGTACCAGCTGCGTCAGCGAATGGATCACACCGTTGTGGAAGAACGCCTGGCGTGTCGCCGAATTACGCACTGTCGGCGCCTTGAACATACCGCAGAACGCATTGGGCGCGCCGGGTGAGGCAGGCAAGTGGTCGGTCCGGAGCGGACCGCAGACACCCATGTCGAAATAGGTCGCAGAGGCGTTCGCCGGAATCTCCAGGTTGCGCGGCACGCCGATCGCCTCATACGAGAAATCGGTGAACAGCGCACTGCTGCCGTTGAAACCCGCACCCTGGTAGTGGCACGAGGCGCAGTTGCCCCGGTTCGCGTCGGTGAACACGGCAAGGCCACGCAGCTCGGCAGCCGTCAGTTGCCCACCGGTCTTGTTGCCTGCCCACAAGTCGAACTTGCTGCTGTATGGGTGGAAACTGGGGTCCTCCAACTGATACGCCTGCAGCGCAGCGACGATGTTGCTGAACGCGGTGTTCGTGTCGCTGAAGCCATTGTCGCCGTACGCCTGCAGATAGAGCGGCGCGTACGAGGCCGCCTTCACCTTCGTGACCACGTCGGCGGGAGAAGCATTGTCCATCTCGACGGGATCGAGCAGAGGTAGCTTTGCCTGGTCGGAAAGCGTGGCCGCACGGCCATCCCATGTCAAGCCGCCACCCGGCCCGGGCACGCTGATGCCATCTGGATTGTCGAGCAGATCGGAGTACGGTGGTGTGTTGTCCTTGTAACGCAACGATGGCGCCGCGCGCACACCGGGCGACGTCAGGCCGGGTCCGCCGAGCTGGACGGCGAGACTGTTAGGCGGGCCGTATGCGTAGTTCGGGTCGTGACACGTCGCGCACGACATCTTGCCGGAACCCGACAATGTACGGTCGAAAAAAAGCTGTTTGCCAAGCTGGGCTGCAAGGCTGAGTGCCGGCGAGTCCAGGCTGCTGCTGCCGGAACTGCCAGAGACGGTCGACGGGTCGTTGCTAGCGGCTGATGCGCTGCCCGCATCGTCGCCACCGCAGGCGCCCAGTGTCAGCGAAAGCATGCACATGGCAACAGCCAAGAGCTTGCGCATGGTGATTTCCTCTTGCGAAGACCATCGGCACCCGCGTTTTCCAGGTGTGCCGCGAAAGTCAAGGTGGAGTGCTGGAACACGAACAACGGCGACGGCTGGCTCTGCCTGCCGCCGCCGTTTCCCCACGGGCCGATCCTGTGGCAGGGCAGTGACTGTCGCCGTGCCGCATCCGCGGGGGCGCTGCGCCTTACTTGATCGCCCAGATGTTGGTCTGATTGCTGTCCGGGCCTACTTGCGCAGTCGTGGTCACGTCGGAAGACTGCTTGGCGGTATAGGTCGCCGGGATCGCGTACGCATGGTTCATCGGACGGACAGAGTCGAAATGCGTATCGGCGCTACCCGCGTACTCCGGCAAGTTCAGGATGTTCTGCGCAATGAACTTCTCGGTGTACTTCGAGCGGTTCATGTACGAGCCATCGACCTGCGGATCGGCGATCTGGAACATGTCCTGCAGCGTGCGCACGAAGGAAAAGTGACTGTAGGCGTCGCTGTCGGCAATGCCCTTGGGCGCGTCGGGCTGGTTGGTCAACACGGCATAGACCGACTCGCCATGGCCGCGATTGCCAAGCGTGTAGTTGGAAATCGACGAATCGGCCGAAAACGTGCCGTCCGCATTCTGCGTCAACGGCTTGGCCAGCGTCCCGTTTGAAGGATTCCAGCCACAGCATGAATTGAAACCGGAGGTTGCCGTGCCTTCGTCGAACATCAGCACGATGGCGACCTTCTTCTGGCGGTTTGCCCAAAGTGGCGACGCCTGGATCCTGGTCACGAGCTTCTGCACGTAGTTGTCGCCACGGGTGATGATCGCGCTGCCGCTGCAGTCGCTCGCCGTGACTGTGCCGTCTGCTGTCTTCACCGTGATGCCGTGCATGTCATCGCACTGGTCTGGTATCACGAAGTTCAGGTTGCCGACGTTGCCGCTTTGCAAGTCTGCACCGAGCTGGTCGATCACATAGTTGCTCGGGATCGTGTAGTCGGTGCTGTTCTTCAGCGCAGCGTCCCACTGCCCACCGCCGAGCGTGCGGTTGCTGTACTTCCACTCCGGTGCGCTGCGCACGTTCTGGTACGCCATGCCCGGATGGTGCTTGGTCTTGTACAGGCCCGCCGGCATCGGCAGCACAGCCGTCGAACTGCCGATCTGCGCGGTGTTGCCGTTGAGCGTGCCGGGGGGATAGACATTGTCGGGCGCGGTGACCGCGGCATCTGTGACGCTGTCGGTGCGGAAGTCCTGCCCCGGGTTCATCGATTCGCTATAGGTACGCCACGTCATGCCGGCGGCCGCGATCGCGTTGAACAGGTTCGGGTGGCCGACGATGTTGTGGTTCACGTTCGGCGTCGAGGTGCAGGTGGCAGTGAACGGCGACTTGGCGAGGCCTGGCTGCGTGTTGTCCGGCATTGGCGTGTCCTGCGGTGCGTTCGCGCCGGTCGCGTTGCAGTTCCACTGGTTGTCGTCCGTGATGCCCCAGTCATCAGCGCCGCCGAGCGCCGTGTAGTTCGGCTCGCTCGGGTTGCCGGTCGCGAAGTAGCTGGTGAACCGGTTGCCGGACGTCAGGAATGCATTGATGTGGGGCGCGTTTGGCGAATTCAGGATCGTCTTCGTGCCTTTGTTTTCCAGCATCACGATGAAGATGCTGTCGTAACGCGGGATGCCCTCGAGGTTGAAGGCGGCCTGTTGCGCCTGCAGGAACGTGATCGGCTTGCGGGTGTCCGCGGTTGTTGCCGTGGCTGCCGTCACATTGCCAATTCCCGTCAGTTCGGGGTCCCCGCCCGCAACGGCCAGCGCATCCGGATAAAGATCACCCCGATCGAACTTCTTCGTCGCGTACGTAAATCGGTTGGCGAGCTGGTTGGCTTCAGTCAGCAGCGCCGACTGCGCCGTCCCCGACGTCGAACCGATGTCCGCCAGCACCGCATCGATGCTGACGCCGAGGCGCTGGGCCAGGTTGGCCTTCTCAACCGCATAGCTTGTGCCGTTCGCTTCAACGAGGCGCTCCACCTCGCTCGACAACGGGCTGATCACGACACCCCCGCCGATCTGCTCATTCACCTGATCCAGCGAGGCGCGCAGCACCATCCGGCTCGTGACGGCCGCGCCCGTCCCCGTGTTCACGGCCGAGGTACCGATATCGGCGATCAACGAAGCGGGGCCGCTGACGTTCAGCTTGAAGGCGCCATGCGCGTCGGTGGTAGCCGGATTCTCCGCGCTCTCACACTTGCCGTTTTCATTGGCGTCAGCGCAGACCAGAGCGCCCTGATAGTACCCGGGCTTCAGCGTGGGCTCGGTCGCGCTGCCGGGGATGAAGCCGCTGGTCGCGACGACGCCGGCAATCGACTGCGTGCCCTCGCCCGGGGCCGCGCTAGTGCCAGCGCTGGTGCTGCCGTCTCCGCCGCATGCCGTCAGCACACAGGCCGATGCGACCGCGGTTAAAACAAGAATACTGCGAGGTGATTGGAACGTTGCCATTCCTGCTCCAGGATGTGTGGACCGGCCCTTTTGATCAAGGCGGTCGGAATAATTTGGGGGATGTGATCTTGGGTGACGCGCGATTAGTATTAGATGACGACATGACAGATCCGTGACGACGTGCTATTGATATAGAAGAATATTATTATATTTTATTACAATATTGATTAAATTATGTTCCTGTTTATGGATGTAGCAACATTTGGAATGATCTCGAATTTAGCCTATACCTTTGTTTAAGGATGTATTGACGGTTGGAGAGAGTGTGCGAGCGCGAATTGCGCTGCGGCAGCTGGCGGGTTGTGCTGTCATCCCGCCTCACCATCAACGGGGTGGCGGCGGGACTGCGCAATAGCGGCCGAGGCGGAGGCGATGCGCGGTCAGTCAGTCAATGCGGGGCAATGACCTGGAGGAGCGGCGCGCAGCTCCCGTTCAAAGATAGCGAGCGTCTCGAGGAAGACACCATGCCGGGGCGATTCTCGCTCAACAGTACGCCTTCAATCGATATCCTCAAGCCGTCCCGTAAATTCGACAAGACAACCAAAACCGCCGTGGAACAGAGCTTCGTGCTCATCCTCACGGACACCGGATGCCAGCACGCTAGCTCCGTATCGCTCCGCATCATCCTCGGGTACATAGCCAAGAAAGCGTACGTTGGCGTTGTCCCAACGATTTCTGGCATTGGCGGACACGCCATATGCGATCAGGAAGTGGTACTTCGGAGCATCTATCGCCCGGCGCGTCAACTGCACCATGTCTCGATGACTGATCCAAGAGAAAAGGTGGCGTTCCACGGTGGGTTGGTCGTCTGGACGGAATGACCCGATACGCAGACACGCCACTGACAGGCCATATTTGTCCGCGTAGAGACGGCCAAGCGCCTCGCCAAATACTTTGGACAGGCCATAGCGGCTGTCCGGTCGCGGCATCACTTGGTCGTCGATCATCCGATCACGGCGATGAAAGCCAACAGCATGGTTCGAGCTGGCAAAAATCACGCGTTTGACGCCAGCCATGCGGGCCGCCTCGAACACGTTGTAGCAGCCTTCAATGTTCAGGCGGCGAATACGATCCCATGTGTCCTCATCGGGAATACCGGCCAGGTGAACGACACAATCGATTCCTTGCATCGCTTGCGTAAGCTGTTCGATGTCGGCAACGTCAGCCGTCACGACTTCCTCGCCGGCAGCTGCAGGCGCCTGGGATGCGACATCGGCAAGCCGTATCAGCTCGTAATGCCCTTGCAACCCTTTGCGCAGTGCACGGCCGATGTGACCGGCAGCACCGGTAATCAAAACCCGCTTCATGTACATCTCCTTAATGGCGTGTGGTCGGCCTGCTTCCGCAAGCAGGCACTTCTAACGGGAAGGATGGACGGCCGCCATCCTCGCTGAGGCATCGTGAACCCCGGCTATGCAGCGGACCTGCTCACCGCCGGTTGGCTCTGTGTGGCCTGGCCATTGATCACGAACACCATGGCCAGTACGCCCACCAGGTCGATCGTTGCGCCAAGCGCGAAGGCACTGCCGTAGCCTCCGAAGTACTGAACCGCGAAGCCGGTTACGGTGGGGCCGATGATGCCGGATATATTGCCCATGAGGTGCACAAAGCCACTGACGCCGCCCAGATGCTTCCCCGGAACGAGTTCGTGCATCAGGGCCCAGCAAGACTGCGAGGCGGCGGTCAGAAACAGCACTGCAGCCGCCACCAGAGCCACTGCCGTCGCTGTCTGAGTAGCGAAACTCACTACGAGCATGGCGACTGCCGACAAGGCAAGCGGCACGACCGCAGAGAGCTTGCGTGCATTCAGCGGATTCTTCATGCGCTTGTAGATGAAATCGCCCACGAGGCCGCCGCCGAAATAGCCGATTGCGCCGCACGCCCAGGGAATCGTGCTCAGCATGCTCATCTGTTTCAGGTCGAGGTGCAGGGCATTGGTGAAATAGCTCGGCAGCCACGATACGAAAATGAACAGTGTGTAGTTCACGGCAAACAAGCCGGTGCCCAGCGCCAGTACGCTGGGCTTGAACAGATGCTCGCGCAGCGTCGTTCCGCGGTCGCCGTCATCGGCTGGGTGCGCGGCAGTGCGGCTCTCTTCGATCAGACGCAATTCTTCTGCGCCCACACGGCGGTTTTGTGCCGGGCTATCGGTAACGAAAAAGCGCCAGAACACGATCCAGATCAAGCCAATCAGCGCAATCACGACAAATGAAATACGCCACCCGAAAGCGATTGCCACCAGTCCCACAATCGGGCCGGCGATGGCACTGCCGAGCGTTTGCCCCGAGAAGGAAAAGCCGATCATCCGGCCGGTTTCACTACGCGGGAACCAATTGGTAATGGTCCGGTTGGTGGTCGAATTCATCGGCCCTTCCCCGAAACCAAATAACGCACGCGTCAGAAGCAGGCTCGTGAAGCCGGTCACGCTGGCGGTGAGTCCACACACCAGTGACCAGCCGCCCATCGCCCAGGAAAAGACGCGTTTTGGCCCATAGCGGTCGGCAAGATGTCCGCCGACAAAGGCAAAGATGGAATAGCCAAAAAAGAAGCTGCTAAAGACAATGCCGAGCTCCGACGGGGAAATGTCCAGCTCTTTGCTAATAATCGGGGCAACGACACCCAGCGCTGCGCGATCCATGTAGTTGATCATACCGGCCGAAAATAGCAAACCGGCTACTACATATCGATACTTTCCAGACATCATTGCCTCCAAAAACCTATACTATTTATAAGTACAATTACAACCATTAGTTGCGAATTAAATGACTGAGCTCTTCGAGCAGCTGAAGAGGAAGAAAAAGTGAGTACGGCAAGACTGAGATTCAGCCGCCGACGGCGCCTTGCGTGTTCACATACAAGGCATAGATCGACTGGCAAGAAGCCATAAAGAGGCGATTGCGCATCAGTCCACCAAAACAGAGATTGGCACAGCGTTCCGGAAGTGCAATGCGCCCGATGAGTTTTCCCTCGGGCGACACGCACATGACGCCATCAAGATCGTCGCTGCCCATGCCCCAGCCACACCAGAGGTTTCCGTGAACATCGCAGCGCATGCCGTCGATTGTTCCCATGCCAGCATCGAGCAGGATCCTTCCGTTGGCGATACGCGTGCCACCGTCGACGACGTCATAGGCCCAAATCTTGCGCCCTGGCGTTCCCCTCGATTCGATCACGTACAAGATGCGCTCATCGGCAGAGAAGCACAAACCGTTGGGCCCCTTCAGCTCCGTTGTCATGACGGTCGGCAAGCCCGACTCATCGATGCGGTAGACCGAATGAGGCAGTTCCTGGGCGGCAGCGCGACCTTCGTAGTTGCCCTGTATTCCCATGGGCGGATCGGTGAACCAGATGGAGCCGTCGGACTTGACGACGACGTCGTTGGGCGAATTGAGGCGCTTTCCCTCAAAGCTGTCGATCAGCACCGTGAGACTGCCGTCATATTCGGTGCGCACCACGCGGCGCCCGCCGTGCTCGCACGTGATCAACCGCCCTTGCCGGTCGCGCGTGTTGCCATTGGCGTAGCCGGACGGTTGCCGGTACACGCTGACCGCGCCAGTCTCCTCTTCCCACTTCATCATCCGGTTATTCGGAATGTCGCTCCACAACAGGAAGCGGCCATCGCCGAACCAGACTGGCCCTTCCGCCCAGCGGAATCCAGTTGCGATCCGCTCCACTGCGGCGTAGGCGATCCGGTATTTCTCGAACTCCGGATCCAGCACCTGGACGCGAGGATCGGGGTATCGTTCACTTGGTTGCCACATGACGTACTTTCCTTCTAGCTGTTCGCGCATACCGCAAATCAGCTCATGATGCCGATATGCCAGGGCACGAATTCGTTGTCCCCGAGCCCTAGCAGTTCGCTCTTCGACGCCTTGCCCGAAGCGGTACGCAGCATCAACTGGAAGATCTCTTCGCCGACCTGCTCAATGGTTTTCTCGCCGTCGAGAATCGTGCCGCAATTCAGGTCCATGTCTTCCTCCAGGCGGCGATACATCGGGGAATTGGTGGCCAGCTTGAGGCTGGGTACAGGCTTGGCGCCGAACATCGAGCCGCGTCCGGTGGTAAAGGCGATCAGGTTGGCGCCGCCGGCGATCTGGCCGGTGGCCGAGACCGGGTCGTAGCCCGGCGTGTCCATGAATACCAGCCCGTGCTGCGTGACCGGCTCGGCGTAACGGTACACCTCCATCAGCGGACCTGTGCCGCCCTTCATCGACGAGCCCAGCGACTTCTCAAAGATATTGGCCAGGCCGCCCATCTGGTTGCCCGGGCTGACGGCGCCGTTGATCTGCACATCGCGTCCGACGGAATAGTCCTCCTTCCACCAGCGCACGCGTTCCAGCAGCTTATCGCCGACGGCGCGGCTGACGGCACGGCGCGTCAGCGTGTGCTCCACCCCGTAGATTTCCGGCGTCTCCGACAGGATGGCCGTGCCGCCGTGGCGCACCAGCAGATCAACGGCCGCGCCCAGCGCCGGATTGGCGGTGATGGACGAGAACCCGTCCGAGCCGCCGCACTGCAGGCCCACGGTCAGGTGGCTGGCCGGCACCGGACGGCGCTCCACGCGATTGACCAGCGGCAGCAATTCCGTGACCGCGGCAATGCCGGCCTCAATGGTCTTGCGCGTACCGCCGCTTTCCTGCATGACGAAGGCGCGCAACAAAAGGCCGGGTTGCAGAGACTGCGTGTCGAGCAGGCCGTTGAGCTGGTTTCGTTCGCAGCCCAGCCCCACGATCAGCGCGGCGCCCAGGTTGGCGTGGCGCGCATAACCGGCCATGGTCCGGCGCAGCAGATCCATCGGCTCGCCGGTCATCTCCATGCCGCAGCCCAGCGAGTGACTGAACGCCACCACGCCATCGACGTTGGGGAAGTCTGCCAGCCGCTCGGGCGTGAACCACTCCGCGATCTTGCGTACGACGGTGGCCGAGCAATTCACCGTGGAGAGGATGCCGAGATAGTTGCGCGTACCCACCCGGCCGTCGGCGCGCACGATACCGTCGAAGCTCGCCTGCCGGCCGGCTTCGACCGGGACCACGGGCTGGTAATCGCGGCCGAAGGCGTAGTCCCGCTCGTACTCCTGGAAGCTGACATTGTGCGAATGCACGTAGCTGCCCGGCTGGATGTCAACCGCGGCAAAGCCGATGCAGACGTTGTACTTCAGGATCGGCTCACCGGCCTTGATAAAGCGGGCAGCGATCTTGTGGCCGGCGGGCACCTGGCTGCGCACGCCCCAGGTTTCCCCCGGCACTTGCGCGCCGATGGCCACGTTCATACGGGCTACCAACACGTTGTCCGCAGGATGCAGGCGGATGCAAGGTCCGATGATGCTCTTCTTCTGGGTTTCCATACTACGTTTCCTGGATTGCGGAATCGGATAAAGGCCTGGCGGCGCTCACTCAGGCTGGATGCCGGCGCTCTTCACCACGCTGGCCCACCTGGGGACTTCGGTGGCCATGAACTTGCCAAACTGTTCGGGGCTGGTGCCGAGGATAGTGAGGCCCTGCTCGGCGAACTTGGCGCGCAGCCCCGGATCCTTCAGGGCTACGCTGACTTCGTCGCTGATCTTGCTGGCAATGGCCCTGGGCGTCTTCGCAGGCACGAACAAGCCATACCAGGTCAGCACCTCGAAGCGGTTCAGCCCCGCCTCCGACAGCGTTGGCACCTGCGGCAGCGCCTGGGCGCGCGTGAGACTGGACACCGCGATTGCCTTGAGCTTGCCGCTCTTGATGAACGGCGCAGCCACCGGCACGTTGGCAAACATCACCGGCACTGTGCCCGCCATCACGTCGGTCAGGGCCGCCGACTCACCCTTGTATGGCACGTGCGTCAGGCTGATGCCACTCATTGAATCGAACAGTGCACCGGCAATGTGCTGCGGGCCGCCAGCGCCCGACGAGGCATAGCTGCTCAGCTTGCCGGCGCGCGCGAGCGCGATCACGTCCTGTGCCGTACTGGCCGGCACCGACGGATGCACCACCATCACCAGCGGCATCGACACCACTTGCGTCACCGGCATGAAGTCTCTTAGCGGGTCGAAGGGCAGCTTTGCATACATGCTCGGCGCGATAACCATGGTCGACTGCGACGCCAGCATGATCGAATAACCGTCGGCGGCCGACTGGGCCAGGTTGGCCGCCGCAATGGTGCCGGTGGCGCCGGGCCGGTTATCGACGATCACGGTTTGGCCCGTTTGCCTGGCGAGCTGGGTGCCGAGCTGGCGGGCCACGATGTCGGCGCCGCCACCGGGGGCGAAGCCCACCACGATGCGGATAGTCTTGGCCGGATAGGCGTCGGCCGCTCCTGAAGGCGAGGCGCAGAGTGTTGCGACGATACCGGCAATCGCTGCGCAAAGCACAATGCGGCGGCGCTCATCGTTGAGCCGGCGGCGGAAGGGCGTGGTTGGCAAGGCTGTCTCCTGGTTGTTATGTCCTGCTTTCAGCACTCGCCCATCGCAGATCTTTGTCCACGGAATGGGCCGATGCTCCTGTTATCGATTCAGGCCGCGTTGTCTCTTGCGGAATCCTGATCTGATTTGAGACAGATTCTAGAAACTGGCAGAATGCAAAAACAGCATTGAGCGCCTTGTTCAATCAATAGAATTTTTTTGTTATGGACACCCGCTACCTGCAGAGCTTCGTCGCCGTGGTCGAGTACGGTTCGTTCGCGGAAGCGGCGCGTCGCCTGGGCCTCACGCCAGCCGCCATTGCAGCGCGGGTCCAGGCGCTGGAGGACGCGCTCGATACCCCGCTGGTTCAGCGCGCGGGCCGCACGGTGCTGCCAACCCAAGGGGGCCTGCGCATCCTGCCCAAGGCGCGCGCGGTGGTGCGCGACGTGCGCGACCTGAGCGCGGTGGCGCATGACGACACCCTGGTGGGAGAACTTCGGCTGGGCGTGTCGACTTCCTCGTTAACCGGCCTGTTGCCGCCGATACTGGAAGGGCTCTACGCGGCGCATCCGCAGCTGAAGATTTACGTGGAGCCAGGCGCGTCTTCACACCTGTACCGCCGCATCGTTTCGGGTGAACTGGACGCCGGCATCATCGTGGCACCGCAATTCACGATTCCCAAGGCATTCGCCTGGCAAGTGCTGGTTGAAGAACCGTTCATCGTGCTGGCATCGCAGGCCATGGCCGGCCGCAGCGCGCATGACCTGCTCGCCAGCGAGCCGTTCATTCGCTACGACCGCGGCGTTTGGGGCGGCATGGTGGCAGACCGCTACTTGCAGGAGCACAACATCGTGCCGCAGGAGCGACTGGAGATCGATGCGCTCAATGCCATCGCCACCATGGTCCACCAGGGCATCGGCGTCTCGCTGGTGCCGGACTGGACGCCGCCGTGGCCCGAGGGCCTGAACGTTGCGCGGATCCCGCTGCCCGGGCGGGCGCCGGTGCGCAAGGTGGGGTTCCTGTGGTCGCCACACGGAGCGCACGCTGCCCTGTCGCAGGCATTCCTGGAGTTCGGGCTGGCCTCGCGCCGGGCGGGGGCACGCTAGCCGCGCGGCCGCCGCAATGCCGGTGCGGGCGCGCGTTGGCGCCCGCAGCATTTAGCGGTCCGCGCCTTCGCCTTCCGTCCAGGCCTTGTACCGCGCCTTGTTCTCCTCGTTGGGCGGATACAAGCCGGGCAACGGCATGCCGCGCTCCACTTCCTGCATGATCCAGCCCTCCAGGCGCTCTTGTTCGACCGAGGCGGCAATCACTTCCTCCAGCATGGCGGCGGGAATCAGCACCGCGCCGTCCTGGTCCACCACGATGACATCGTTGGGGAACACTGCAACCCCGCCGCAGTCGATGGGTTGCTGCCAGCCAACGAAGGTCAGGCCGGCGACCGACGGCGGTGCGGCTGTGCCCTGGCACCACACCGGCAGTCCCGTGCCCAGCACGCCCGCCACATCGCGCACCACGCCGTCGGTGACCAGCCCGGCCACGCCGCGCTTGCGCAGGCGCGCGCACAGGATATCGCCGAAGATGCCAGCATCGGTCACACCCAACGCGCCCACCACCGCAATGCAGCCGGCCGGCATGTCCTCGATGGCCGCGCGCGTGGAAATCGGCGAGCCCCAGGAGGCCGGCGTCGCGAGGTCTTCGCGCGCGGGCACAAAGCGCAGGGTGAAAGCGCGGCCCACCAGGCGCGGCTGACCGGGTGCCAGCGGCTGCGTGCCGCGCAGCCAAACATTGCGCAGGCCATGTTTGAGCAGCACGGTGGTCAGGGTTGCGGTGGTCACGCCTTGCAGAGCCTTGATCACACTTTCGTCGAGGGGAAGCGATGTGGTCGCCATGATGTTTCCTTGTTGCATTGGGTTTGGGATTTAATCTGCCAGTGCCGCGCGCGCGTCATGCCTTGCCAGACGCCGCAGCAGCTGCTCCACCTCGTGCCGGGCCATCGCCGACATGCCCGCCGCTGGCTTGCGCTGCGCCGCGGAGGTGAGGATTCCGCGCCGCATCATCACGTACTTGCGCACGGCCAGGCCGACGCCGGGCTGCTGCTCATACCGCAGCAGCGGCAGGTGGGCGTCGAAGAGGTCGTGCGCGGCCTCGCGCTCGCCCTGGGCCGCCAAGCGCACCATGTCGCAGAGCATATCCGGGAAAGAGTAGCCGGTATTGGCGCCATCGGCACCGCGCTCCAGTTCATAGTCCAGGAACAGCCCGTTGTTCCCGCACAGGATGGAGATGGGCCGCATTGAACCCTCCTTCTCGAAAGCGCGCAGGGCCGAGATCTTTTCCAGGCCGGGCCAGTCTTCGTGCTTGAGCATGACGCACGAAGACAACTCGCCAACGATGCGGCGGATCACGCCTGCAGTCATCTGCACCGAGAACGTCAACGGATAGTCCTGCAGCACGAACGGCACGTCGGCGCCGATCGCGTCCACGGCCTGCTGGTAGTAGCCGACGATCTGGTCATCGGTGCGCAGCGTGTTGGGCGGCGCGATCATGACGCCGGCCGCACCCAGGTCCATCACCTCGCGCGTCAGCGCGCGCATGCCGGCGAAACCCGGCGCCGAGACCCCGACCACCACCGGCAGTCCGCCCGCGCGCCGGATCACGCGCGCGGCCACGTCGATCGACTCGGCGTGCTCGAGCTTGGCCGCTTCGCCGAGCTGGCCGAGCACGGTCACGCCGGTCGCGCCACAGCCGAGATAGAAGTCCATCAGACGATCGATCGAACTTACGTCGATCGATCCGTCGCCCAGGAATGGCGTGGGCGCGATGGGGAAGACGCCCTTGGCGTCAGCGGTCAACAGCATCTTTGGCTCTCCGGCGATGGCAGGTGATGGGGCGGGTTCGGTCTTGCCGAGGCGCGGGCGACAGTCCCGCGCCCCAGCCTCAGATACTCTGGATGAGGCCACCGTCGATGCGGACGGTGGAGCCGGTGATATAGCCGGCGCGGTCGCTGGCCAGGAACGTCACCGCATCGGCATATTCCTCCGGGCGACCGTAGCGGCCCACCGCGATGGCGGCGGTGCTTTCGGCCGACACCTCCTCCACCGGGCGCTGCTCGCGGCCGGCCTTGGCTTCGTCCAGGAAGCGGATGCGGTCGGTGGCGATGCGCCCCGGCAGCACGATATTGACCGTCACGCCGTCTCGGCCGACTTCACGCGCGAGGGTCTTGGACCAGCCCACCAGGGACAGCCGCAACGCATTGGAAATGCCCAGGTTCGGAATCGGCGCGACCACGCCGGACGAGGTACTGGTGACGATGCGCCCCCACTGCCTGGCCCGCATGCCGGGCAGCACCCGGTCGGTAATCGCGATCACCGACAGCACCATGCTTTCGAAGTGCTTGCGCCACAGTGCCGTTTCCTGGCCAAACGCAGTGGTCGGCGGCGGGCCGCCGGTATTGTTGACCAGGATATCGACCTGGCCAAACTCGGCCTCGATGGCGGCGACATGGGTCTCGATCGACGCCAGGTCCGCAAGATCCCAGGTGCGCGCAAGCGCCGTGCCCCCCTTGGCGACGATCGTGGCCGCGGTGCGGCTTGCCGCTTCCTCATTGACATCGGCGACCACGACCTTCGCACCCTCCGCCGCCAGCGCCAGCGCGATGGCACTGCCCAGGCCGCCGCCGCCGCCCAGCACCAGTCCTACCTTGCCTTCGATTCCTAATTGCATGAATACCTCGCTTGAATAATTTGAAACGCCGGGATTGAAAAATTACGTTCGCCGCGCGCCTGATGCCGGTCAGCGGTTGAGCTGCCGCGCCGGCGGCAGACCGGCGCTCACGCCACCGCCACCGGAGTCAGTGCCGCTCGCCCTGCCAGCACAGCTTGCGCGTTATCCAGCATCAGCCGCAGCATCACCGCGCGCGTTTCCCGGGTGGCCGTACCCGCGTGCGGAGACAGCAACACGTTGGGCAGCGCGGTCAGCGGCGAATCGGCCAGCGGCTCGGACTCGAACACATCGAGCGCCGCGCCCCGGATCGTGCCGGCGCGCAGGGCCTCGCACAGTGCCGCCTCGTCGACCACGCTGCCGCGCGCCAGATTGAGCAGGTAGCCGTCTGGCCCCAGCGCAGCCAGTAACGCGGCGTCGACCAGGTGGCGATTCTGCTCGGTCGCGCGGCAGGTGAGGATCAGGATGTCGACCGAAGCGGCGAGCGCGAGCGGGCTATCGCAATAGCGGTATGGCAGGCTTGCGCGCTGCGTGCCGGTGTAGGCCAGCTCCACACCGAAGGGCGCCAGCCGCTGCGCAACGCCCATGCCGATGCGGCCGAGTCCGACGATGCCGATTCGCTTGCCGGCCAGGCTGGTGGTGAGCGGGAAGTCGTCCTCGCGCCAGGCGCCGCCGCGCACATGGCGGTCGGCGGCGGGAATCCGGCGCAGCAGCGCCAGCAACAGGCCGATGCCGAGTTCGCAGACGGCCGCGTCCAGCACCCCGGGCGTGTTGGTGACCACGATGCCGCGCCTGGCGGCATGGGCGACGGGGATGCCGTCGTAGCCCACGCCGGAAGTCGCTATCACCCGCAGCGCAGGCAGGCGGTCGATCACCGCCGCGGGCACCTGGTAATTGCTGCGCGTGACGATGGCGCGCACCGCGCCGCGCAAGGCGCCGTCAGCCGCAATCTCGGCCTCGGAGACGCAGCGGAATTCGGCGTCGATCGCGTCTTGCTGCGCAGCTTCGAAGACGCCGATGCGCAGCACCGGCTCACGTGTATCGCTTGACATGTCCACCCCTTCTTACTCAGGCGCCTTGCCGCGCGTTTCGGGCGCGCGCAGGAAGTCAAAGTCGACGCCCTGGTCGGCCTGCGTCACGGTCTGCAGGAACAACTTCAGGTAGCCGCGCGGCGCGCTCGGTTCAACCACGGGGGAGGCCGCGCGGCGGCGCGCCAGTTCCTCGTCCGATACCAGCAGGGCCAGCTCGCGGCGGCTCACGCTCAGGCGGATGCGGTCGCCAGTCTGCACCAGCGCCAGCGGCCCGCCCACGGCGGCTTCTGGGGTCACGTGCAGCACCACCGTACCGAACGCGGTGCCGCTCATACGTCCGTCGGAAATCCGCACCATGTCCTTGACGCCGGCCCGCGCCAGCTTGCGCGGGATCGGGATATAGCCGGCCTCGGGCATGCCAGGCGCGCCCTTGGGGCCGATGTTTTTCAGCACCAGGATGTCATTGGCGCTCACGTCGAGGTCGTCCAGGTCGATGCGCTCGATCAGGTCCTGCGCGTTCTCGAACACCACCACGCGGCCCTCGTGCTCCATCAGCTCCGCGTTCGCCGCGGATTGCTTGATGATTGCGCCGCCAGGCGCCAGGTTGCCGGCGAGCACGGCGATGCCGCCTTGCGGGTAGATCGGGTTGTCGATGCTGCGCACCACATCCTGGGCGAAGCCCGGGCCGGCATTGTCTATCTCCTCGCCCAGCGTGCGGCCGGTAACGGTCAGCGCATCGAGGCGCAGCAGCGGGCGCAGTTCACGCAGCAAGGTGGCCATCCCGCCGGCCTTGTGGAAGTCCTCCATATAGTGCTGGCCGGTGGGCTTCAGGTCGAGCAGCACCGGGGTTTCGCGGCCCATGCGGTCAAGCGCCTGCATATCGATATCCAGGCCCATGCGGCCCGCGATGGCCGCCAGGTGCACGATGCCGTTGGTCGAGCCGCCAATGGCCAGCAGCACGCGCATGGCATTCTCGAACGCGGCCGGCGTCAGGATGCTGTCGATCGTCAGGCGCTCGCGTGCCATCGCCACGGCGCGTGCACCGGTCTCCTCGGCAATGCGGATGCGATCGGCAGTCACGGCCGGCGGCGTGGCACTGCCTGGAAGGCTCATGCCCAGGGCTTCGGCCAGGCAGGCCATGGTGCTGGCGGTGCCCATCACCGAGCAGGTGCCGACGCTGGCCACCAGCTGGTTATTGACCTGCGAGGCTTCCTCCGCGTCGATTTCCCCGGCGCGGAACTTGCCCCAATAGCGGCGGCAATCAGTGCAGGCACCCACCCGCTCGCTGCGGTGCGAACCCGTCAGCATCGCGCCGGTAACCAGCTGGATCGCGGGCACGCCGGCAGAAGCCGCGCCCATCAGCTGCGCCGGCACGGTCTTGTCGCAGCCGCCGATCAGCACCACCGCATCCATCGGCTGGGCGCGGATCATTTCCTCCGTATCCATCGACATCAGGTTGCGCAGATACATGCTGGTCGGCGCGGCAAAGCTCTCGTGGATGGAGATGGTCGGAAATTCCATCGGCAGCCCGCCGGCAAGCATGATGCCGCGCTTCACCGCTTCGATCAGCTGCGGAATGTTGCCATGGCACGGGTTGAATGCGCTGCCGGTATCGGCAATGCCAATCACTGGGCGGTCGAGCGCCGCATCGGTATAGCCCGAGCCCTTGATGAACGCCTTGCGCAGGAACAGCGAGAACCCAAGGTCGCCATAGTTGGTCAGTCCCTTGCGCAGGCCTGTTTCCCTGGAGGAAGCGTCCGGTCCTTTGGGTTTATTTGTGGTCATGGTTCGTGGTCGGTTCAGCTATCGGAGTTGATATGGGCGTCGGTGATGACCTTCTCCCAGCGTGTGACTTCGGTGCGCAAGCGCTCGGCCGATTTTTCAGGGGTGGTTGGCGGCAAGGCATAGACACCCTGCTTCAGAAACTGTGCCTTGACGTCGGGCATTGCCAGAATCCTGGCCAGCGCCGCATTCAGAAGCTCGACCACCGGCGCGGGCGTGCCGGCCGGTGCCAGCACGCCGAAGGTGGAGCTGACGTCCAGGGTGGGCATGCCGCTCTCTGCGGCAGCGGGCACGTCCGGCAGCATCGAGATACGCTTGGGTGCCGCCACGGCAAGCGCGCGCAACTGGCCTGCCTTGATGAACGGCTGCGCGGCCGGCACCGTCTCCACCATCATGTTGACCTGCCCGCCCACCAGGTCTGTCATGGCGGGACCGCTGCCTTTATACGGCACATGGGTCATGTTGATATTTGCATCTTTCTTGAAGATCTCAGCCGCCATGCGCTGCGGCGCGCCGGCACCAGAAGAGGCGTAGTTAAGCTTGCCGGGATTGGCCTTGCCGTACCTGATCAGTTCCTGGAGCGTCTTGACCGGCACCTTCGGATTGACCACCACCACCAGTGGCACCGAGCCAACGACCATCACCGGGGCGAAATCCTTGATGATGTCGTAACGCAAGTGCCCTTTTTCCAGGGTGGCCATGGTTGCATGGGACGTCAGTGCGCCCATCAGCAACGTATAGCCGTCTGGCGCGCTGCGGGCGACCACTTCCGCGCCAATATTCCCGCCCGCGCCTCCCCGGTTGTCAACGACCACTTGCTGGCCCAGCATGTCGCCCAGCCGGGTGGCAACGATGCGGCCGATCACGTCCGTGGCGCCGCCCGGCGGATAAGGCACGACCAGCCGGATCGGCTTGTCCGGATAGGCCGCGAACGCGGCCGGGGCACTGGTGATAGCGGTCATGGCGGTGAGAGCCAGCAGCCCTGCCCGCAGCAGGGTGCGACGAGTCGCATTGATGATAGGGAAATCCATGTCGTCTCCGGTCTCTTGTTGTCAGCGCACCCACAGCCGGGGATGCGTCATGCACGGAGTTTGACGAAGACGGAAGGCGAAAAAAAGCGATCCCCAGACCGATTAACCAAAAGATTATTTTGGTTCCGCGGCCCACAGCGCGGGCCAGAGGTGCGCCGGCGTGCTCGGCGACTATGCTCGCTCCCGCCGTAGCACTTGGCCGGGCCGCGCGCCGCTGGACTTGCCATCGCGCCACACGACGCTGCCATTGACAAGCACAGTATCAATGCCTAGGGCCGGTGCGATCGGCTTGGCAAATGACGCTCCCTCAGCAACTGTTTCGGGATTGAGAACGGTCAAGTCTGCGAAGGCCCCCTCCCGCACAACCCCACGGTCGGCGAGTCCGAAATTCCTGGCGGTCAGTCCGGTCATCTTATGGATCGCGGTCTCAAGCGAAAACAGGCCCAGCGACCGGCCGTAGTGGCCAAGAACACGTGGGAAGCTTCCCCAAAGACGCGGATGCGGAGAGTCGTCGTGGGGCAAGCCGTCCGAGCCGATCATCGTCTGGTCGAAGGCCAGTATGCGCTGCACATCCCGGTCGTCCATCATGTAGTAGATCGCACCGGCGGGGGACAGCCGGTCGACAACCTCTTCCTGTGTGCCACCGAGTTCGGCCATGATGTCGACCAGATCCTTGCCGGCATACTGGGGCAGGGGTTTTGACCATGTCACGGTCACCCGGGTCGCATTACGTGCGCGATGCGCGGACAGAATGGTGGACGACGCCGGATAAGGATAGCAGTCGAGGCAAACCTCTTGCTTTTCCATGTGTTCAGCAATGAACTTCAGCGTTTCTGCGGAGCGGCCATAATTATTGACGCCGACCAGCTTATGATGCGAGATGACGACCGGTACACCGACTTCGCGACCGATGCGGAAGGTCTCGGTCAATGATTGAATGATGTGGTCGCCCTCGTTTCGCATATGCGTGCAATAGACTCCGCCGTACTCGCGTAGCGGCTCGCATATTTCAATGACTTCTTCCGTTGGCGCCGCAATCGAAGGTTCGTAGAACAGCCCCGTTGACACGCCAATCGCGCCGGCGCGCATGGCTTCATCGACCAGTGCGCGCATGGCTGCGATTTCGTCCGGATTTGCCGGAAGGGAAAGATCGTTCATTGTCGCGACACGCAATGTCGTATGGCCAACCAGCATGGCGCAATTCGTTGCCGCGGGCTGAGCGCGCAACGCTTCCAGATACTCTGCAAAGTTGGCGAACCGAAACCACGGTCCGCTGTCATCGAGCAAGTTAAGCGGCGGGGTGACCGGATCGGGAATCTGCCGCGGCATCGGCGCCAGCGAAACGCCGCAATTGCCGCCGATCACGGTAGTGATGCCCTGGCTGACCTTAGGAGCCATGTCCCCGCCAGAGAGCAGCAGGCGGTCGTCATGCGTGTGCGCATCGATAAAACCAGGCGCCACCACAAGGCCAGACGCATCGATTTCCGTGGCTGCGCTGGCCCCCTGCAAATCGCCGATGCGCACAATACGGTCACCTTTGATACCCACCTCGCCTGCATAACGTGGAGCTCCCGTTCCGTCGACAATCGAGGCATTGCGGATCAAGACATCATAACGCTCACTCATCGGGTACTCCTTGGCATCGTCTTCATCAATTGTTTCGGAACCAGGCTGTGTGGTGATGCATCTCGTCGCGGGATCGGCGACACGATAAATGCATGTCGAAGTCGTACTCGCCGATCATCAGCATGGCAGTCAGAGCAGAGCGCCGCGCGCCGCAATCGGCCAGAGGGCCTCAACTTTGTCGCCGCGCACGCACACCAGTTCGTCGTAGAGATTGACGGTAGGGTCGCAGTGGCCCGGCACGAGCATCAGCACGTCCCCCAGCGACACTGCGCTGGCATTGGCAGTAGCCAGGACGCCATGTTCGTCGGCAGCCTTCACATAGCGCAGGTCGGGCCGCTGCCAGACTCCGGGCATGCCCGAATCCACGCTCGACGCCTTCAGGCCGGCATCCACGATCGCGCGCTGCGGATCCGTTCGGCTCATCACCGTCGTGCGCACGAACAATGCGTGCTCGAAGGGCACATCGCCCTCCCCGCGCTCGTTGTCACCGTAGTCGCGGTCCAGGAATATGTAGGATCCCGCCTGGAGTTCATTGAAGATGCCACTGTCACGTTCATGCAAGAACGTACCGGTGCCCGCGCCCGTGACACGCTCGACAGCGACGCCGCAGGCCTCGATGGCGTCGCGCGTCATGCGCGCAGCCTCGATAGCGTCATTAATGGCCGCTTTGCGTTGCTGCGGCGACCGCAGATGCTGGGCCGGCCCGTGGTAGCACTGCAGCCCGGCGAAGCGCAGGCCCGTGCTGCCAGCAATCTGCAGGGCAAGTTGCACGGCTTCGTCGCCCGGCGCCACACCGCAGCGGTTGGCGCCGACATTGACCTCGATGTAGACGTCGAGGGTGACGGCATGCGCCTGCGCCGATGCGCCCAGCGCCTGCACCTGCTGCGGATGATCGGCCAGCACCCCGATACGCGCCTTGCGTGCCAGCGGTGCAAGGTGGCGCAGCTTGGTGTCGCCTATCACCTGGTTCGTGACCAGGATGTCGCCAACTCCCGCTTCCACGAACACGGCAGCCTCGCTGACCTTCTGGCAGCAGATGCCCACAGCGCCCAATGCGATCTGCCGCAAGGCGATCTCCGGACACTTGTGGCTCTTCGCGTGGGCACGCAGACGCACGTTTCGGCCGCGCAATGCGTCAGCCATTCGCTTGAGATTTCGCTCGAATGCATCCAGGTCGAGTACGAGCGCGGGTGTATCGATATCAGCGACGGGGTCGCCGGCTTGAGCTGCTTTCCAGGGACTCACGGGGATTTCCTTTAATCGATCTTGGCACCGGAGAATTTCACGATCTTTGCCCACTTGGCCGTCTCGCGGCGGGAGAGTTCCAGGAACTCCTCAGGCGTGCTGGGCGCGATTTCCGCTCCCAGCATCTTGAATCGCTCTCGCACGGCGGGGCTGTCCAGAGCAATGCGAATCTCGCGGTTGAGGCGGGTAACGATGTCTTTGGGCATGTGGGCCGGGCCGACGATGCCTCCCCACGCCGACACCTCGAATCCGGGCACGGATTCGGCGATTGCGGGAACGTCCGGATATGCAGCCAGGCGCTGCGCCGAGGAGACGCCAAGCGCCCGCGCCTTGCCCGCCTTGGCCATCGGTGCGGAAACCGGCGTGTTGATCATCATGAGCTGTATGCCGCCGCCGATCAGGTCCGTGACGGCCGAAGTCGCCGCGCGATAGGGCACATGCAGCATGTTGACGCCCGTCATCGCCTTGAAGAGTTCGACGCCCAGATGCGCCGTGGTGCCGTTGCCATCCGATCCAAAGGCCAGCTTGCCCGGATTCTTTTTCGCATAGGCGATCAGTTCGGGAATGGTCCTGACCGGCAAACTGTCGTTGACGATCATCATGTTAGACAGGCGCAGCGTGTTCGCGATCAGCGTCAGGTCCCTTTCGACGTCGTATGGCACCGATGGCAGCAGCGATTTGTTGGTCGCCAGCGAGACGATATTGCCGTAAGCCAGCGTGTAGCCGTCGGGCGCGGACTTCACCAGCTCCATGGTGCCGATCACATAGGAACCACCAGGCTTGTTGTCAATCACGATGGACACGCCCAATTGCTGTGCCAGCTGTGGAGCAAGGGCCCGCATTAACGCATCCGGAGCACCACCGGGGGCCGACGGCACAATCAGCCTGATCGGTTTGTCCGGATAAGCCGCGAACGCGGAAACCGGCAACGCTGCATACAGCGCTAACACAAACTTCACCAAAAAACGTCGGGGACTCATTGGGCCATCTCCTGTATGTGATTTGCGTTTTCGAGTCATTCCATCCGCTGCACCTGCGCTTCGCAGTTCCATGGTTATGGTTTGTGTTCTAGACAAAATATACAGAACTGGATAGAATGTCAACCCAAGCAGGAAGTACGGAACAACTCGCGCCAGCCCCTTGCCCCAGAGCAAGGCGCAGCCGGAGGCCAATATGGATTGCGGCCTGCAGACCACGGCGCTTCGCCGTTGGTTCATAAGGTCCCACGTCGCCAGGCTGGTCACTGCGGACACTCAGATGACGCCCCAATAGGAAAGAGGCCCTTACGCATGGATCCGGTAATTTTGGTCGTGGCACTGGGAGCCATTGTTGCTGGCTTCGTACAAGGGCTTTCTGGCTTCGCCTTTGGTCTCACTGCAATGTCGTTCTGGGCGTGGTCGCTGGATCCCAGGCTGGCCGCGTCAATGGCGGTTTTTGGGGCGCTGACGGGGCAGATCATTGCCGTGGTAACCATGCGCAGAGGATTCAAACTGGGCAGGCTATTGCCTTTCCTGATCGGCGGCCTGGCTGGCATACCCGTTGGGGTCGCGATTCTCCCGTCGCTCGACCTTCAACTCTTCAAGGCCTTCCTCGGTACGTTCCTGGTGCTGTGGTGCCCGACGATGCTTGCCGTACGAAACCTGCCGAAGATCACGGCGGGCGGGAGGTTGGCCGACGGGATCGTGGGCGGCGTCGGCGGGATCATGGGTGGCATCGGCGGCTTTACCGGCACGATTCCCACACTGTGGTGCTCGTTGCGGGGATTCGACAAGGATGAACAGCGTGCGATCATTCAGAACTTCAATCTCGCCTTGCTGCTTGTGACCATGGCCATCTACGTGGAAAAGGGCATCGTGACACGTGCCATGCTGCCGATGCTCGCAATCGTCGGGCCAGCGATGCTGATTCCCACTATCCTGGGCGCCCGGTTGTATGCCGGGATTTCGGAAGCGACCTTCCGCAAGATTGTGTTGAGCCTGCTCGCGGCATCCGGGGTCGCGTTGCTGACATCGTCGGTCCCGCATTTGCTTCAGCGTTTGGCGTAGGGCTTTTGTCGCAGTCACGGCGAGGCCGTGGCATTCGCGTGCCGGGATGGATGTCAGCCGAACTCGCAGGCTGACAGCACCCCGGCCCGCCTCCCATCTGGCCTTTGGCAATCATGTGCATGAGTTCGATGCCAGCCAAAAGAATGCTCGCGCAGCGAAAGTTCCTGAAGCCCAGCATCGGTCGAGTGAGGCGCCTGACGGCTCGGTGGTCCTGCTCGACGATCGATCAAAATCCGACCGGGTAGCCATCCTTGCGGTGATCGCATGCCGCTACATAGCCGCCATTTTCCAGGCGCAGAGCCGCCTGGGCGCTGCCGAACTCGGTATCAAAGCGTTTGGCAACCGTGATCGGATGCCCGCGTGAGATCAGTCCTTCAGTCACCGCTTGCGGCATATTCCACTCGACGGTAACGCCATGGTTGTCGTCAAGTACGCGCCAGCGCGGCGCATCGCTGGCCGCCTGCGGATTCAGCCCCTGATCGACCATGCGGGAGACCATCTGCAAATGACCCTGCGCCTGCATGGATCCGCCCATGAGGCCAAAGCTCATCAGCGGCCGGCCGTTTTGCATCAGGAACCCGGGGATGATGGTGTGGAATGGACGTTTTCCAGGCGCTACCTCGTTGGTATGGCCGTGGCGCAAGTTGAAGCCCCAGCCGCGATTTTGCAAGGCGATGCCGGTATTGGGCACGACCACGCCCGAACCAAAGCCCTTGAAGTTGGATTGAATAAACGAAACCATCATGCCGTTGCGATCCGCCGTGGTCAGGTAGACGGTGCCGCCGCCAAGCGGCTTGCCGATGCGGGCCGGCGCTGCCCGCTCGGGGTCGATCAACCTGGCGCGTTTTGCCAGATATGCCGGGTTGAGCAGGTCGGCCGCTGTGACTTCCGTCATGTGATCCACGTCGCCGACGTATTCATGCAAGTCGGCAAAGGCCAGTTTCATTGCCTCGATCTTCAGATGCATCGCCAGCGCGCTATCCTGATCCATGCTCTTCAGATCGAAATGCTCAAGCATGCCCAACGCCATTTGCGCCGCAATGCCTTGACCGTTAGGCCCGATCTCGTACAGTTCAACATCCCGGTAGCGGCTGCTGATCGGCTCGATCCAGTCCGCCTGATGCGCGGCGAGGTCGGCTTCCGTGATCGCGCCGCCGGTATTGCGCGCGTGGTCGGCAATCGCACGGGCCAGTTCGCCATGGTAGAAATCGTCGCCCTTGGTGCGCGCGATGCGCTCGAGTGCATGTGCCTGTCCCGGGCAAATGAAGCGCTCGCCCTGGAGCGGCGCCCGGCCTTTGGGGGCAAACGCTTCACGGTAGCCCGGCTGATCGATCAGTTCGCCGACCTGTTTTTGCCACTGATTGTGGACATTGTGCGAAACCAGGTAGCCTTCACGCGCATAGCGCAGCGCCGGTTCGAACAGGTCTTCGAACGGCAGGCTGCCAAAGCGCTCCCACACGGCGCGCCACGCTGAAACAGTGCCTGGCACGGTTACCGAGTCCCAGCCCCGCTTCGGCATCTCCTTGTATTTTGAAAAATACTCGCGCGTCCATGCGGCCGGTGCCCGGCCCGATCCGTTCAAACCGTGCAATGTGTTGCCATCCCAGATCAGCGCAAACGCGTCGCCGCCGATACCGTTGTTGCACGGCTCGACCACAGCCAGGGCGATTGCCGTGGCAAGCGCCGCATCGACTGCATTGCCGCCGCGCAGCAGCATCTGCAAGCCGGCCGCGGAGGCAAGCGGCTGCGAAGTCGTCACGACGTTGTCGGCGACCAGCGGCAAACGCTGCGACGTGTAGGGGAAGGTCCAGAAAGCGCCTTGATTCGATTGCATGTTGTCTTGATGTAAATAGCAGCCGACGCGAAGTCTGGCGGCGGCAAGCCGTTCAGCTAAGTCTGGCGGTTGAAAAAAAGTCGGCGCAATTAGGCGCTTTTCTCCGGGCAATTGGCATTGCGGGCAACGCGAAAAGACATCGACCCATATCAATCCGCGACGATGTTCTGTCGCTTGGCGAGCGTCCTCCACCGCTCCACGTCCTGCGCGATGGTGGTGGCGAACTGGGCCGGCGTGACGGGCCTGGCTTCGGCACCCTCTTGCAGAATCGCAGCCTTGATTTCGGGCTTGGACAAGACAGCATTGACGGCGGCGTTCAGTTGGTTGACGATCGCCGGCGGCGTGCCGGCCGGGGCCAGCAGGCCCCACCAGAGTTCGAACTCGTACCCCGGCACCGCGCTGGACATGGGCATGAGTTCCGGCGCGATCGGGCTCGGCTTGAGGCTGGTAATGCCAATGGCGCGCACCTTGCCGGCGCGGACCATCGGCAGCAGCGACGGGCCGGTGGAGATCAGCAACTGCGTCTGATTGCCCATCAGGTCGGTCAAGGCGGGGGGCATGCCGCGATACGGGATATGCGTGATGAGCAGGTTGCCGGCCATGGCCTTGAGCAGCTCGGTGCCGAACTGGTTGACGCCGCCAGGGCCGGACGAGGCGTAGTTGTACTTGCCTGGATTGGCGCGGATCGCGGCGATCAGTTCCTGCGGTGTCCTGGCGGGGAATGCGTTGTTGACGGCGACGATGAATGGCCCTCGCGCAAACATCGCCACCGGCGCGAAGCTTTTGACCGCATCGAACGGTAGCTTGGCCTGCACCGCGGCATTGGTTGTCATGCTGGACGACACGGCGACCAGCGTGTACCCGTCCGGGGCGGACTTGGCGACCATGCCGGTGCCGGTATTGCCGCTGGCGCCGGGGCGGTTGTCGATGACGACGGCTTGCTTGAGCTCCTCGCCGATGCCCTTGGCGACGATGCGCGCGAAGATGTCGTTGGAGCCGCCGGGCGGATAGGGCACGACGATGGTGATGGGCTTGTCCGGATACCCGCCCCGCGCGAAGACCGTGCCGGACACCAGACCGGCAATTAGCGTGGCGGCGAACGCCACGCTACGGGAAACGGATGCGGATGCTGATTTCAAAATGCCTCCATCTATGTCCTTGTTTGTCCCACGCGGGGCAGCCTGATCCCGGCTACGTCAGGCGGCCCACGCGTTCTGGACAATATATGCAATAGTAGATATTTTGTCCAGCATCGGATTGTTCGTCACGCCGGGCGGCGGATCGCGTACTTGTGACGACCGTGCGATCCAGCCGGATCAGGCCTTGAGCTGGTCCCGGATCGGCAGCGTGCGGATGCGCTTGCCGGTGGCGGCGAAGACTGCGTTGCACAGCGCCGGCGCAATGGTCGGCGTCGCCGGCTCGCCGACCCCGCCGAGCGGCACGTCGAAGCGGCTTGGCAGCAGGTGCACATGGATCTCCCGCGGTGCGGCCGGCGCGCGCAATACCTCGTACTGGTGGAAATTGTCCTGCTGGGGACGCCCGTTCCTGAAAGTGATTTCGCCGCTGGTAGCCAGGCTGAGGCCCATGATGCAAGCGCCTTCGACTTGCGAGCGGATGCGATCCGGGTTCACCTGGGGACCGCAATCGACCGCAACGTCGATGCGCGGTACGCTGATGCTGCCGTCCTGGCCGACCACCACTTCCACCACCGCGGCCACGTAGGTCACGAAGCTGTAGCAGACCGCCAGGCCCAGGCCGCGGCCCGACGGCAGCTTGCGCCCCCAGCCCGCTTCGCGCGTCGCTACTTCGATGGTCTTGCGCAGCCTGCCCGTATCCAGCGGATACTGCTGCGGCGACTCGCCATAGTTCCAGGTGTCGCCCATCTGGCCAGGGTCGATGCGGCGATCCCGGCCCAGCAGCGCCAGCAGGTAGTCGCGATGATCCTGGCCCGCCGCCGCCGCCAGTTCAGCGGCAAATGACTGCACGGCAAAGGCATGCGGAATATTGGACACGGAGCGGAACCAGCCGATGCGGGTATGCGCCGCCACCTCGGGGTTCTCCACCCGGAGGTTGGGGATGTCGAAGGGCACATTGATCGCGGACATGCCCAGCTCCACCGCCGATTCCGACCTGGCACCGGCGGTGAACGTGGAGCTGATCGATGACGCCGCGGTCCGGTGCAGCCACGCGAGCGCCTTGCCGTCCGGGCCCAGCGCGGCCTCCAGATGCTCCACAGAAACAGTGTGGAAGTAGTCGTGGTGGAGATCGTCGTCGCGCGTCCAGGTCACCTTGACCGGCTTGCCGCCCATTGCCCTGGATAACAGCGCGGCCTCCGCGACAAAATCGGGCTTGGATTTGCGGCCAAAGCCGCCGCCCAGCAGCGTCACGTGGACGGTCACGTTCTCAGGCCTGAGACCGAGAGCCTTGGCCACGGTCTCGCGCGTGGCCTGGGGCGCCTGCACCGGCGCCCACACCTCGCACGACCCGTTGCTCACCTTTGCGGTAGCGACCGGCGGTTCCATCGATGCGTGCGCGATATGCGGCAGGTAGTATTGCGCCGTGATCCGCTTGCCGCTGGCGGCCAGCGCCGCCATCGCGTCGCCCTGGTTTCTCACCACCCTGCCCGGCCGGTTGGCCGCCGCTTCCATGCTGGCCCTGAAGGCGACCGAATCGTAGCCGGCGTTGGGGCCGTCCTCCCACTGGATCTTCAGCGCTTCGCGGCCCTTGATGGCGGCCCAGGTATTGGTGGCAATCACCGCCACCCCGCCCAACGGATTGAACAGGGCCGGCGCCGGGCTGCCGGCAAGCGGCACGACCTTGACCACGCCCGGCACCTTTTCGGCCCGTGCCGCGTCGAAGCTGGCCACCTTGCCGCCAAAGACCGGCGGACGGGCGATCACGGCGTAGAGCAGACCGTCCATGCGCACGTCGATGCCGTACTGCGCGCGGCCGGTGGCGATATTGCGGCCATCGATATTGCGCGTGCTGTCCTTGCCGATATAGCGGAAGGCGGCGGGATCCTTGAGCCTGAGACTCGCGGCCGGAGGCACGGGCAGGCGGGCCGCGTCGCGCGCCAGCGCGCCGTAGCCCAGCTTCCTGCCGCTCGCGGCATGCACCACCTCATGGTTGCGCGCCTGCACTTCGCTCACCGGGACGCCCCAGCGCGCGGCGGCTGCGGCTTCAAGCATCTGCCGCGCACTGGCGCCGACGCGCCGCATCGGCTCGAAGAAATGCCGGATGCTGCGTGAGCCGTCGGTGTTCTGGTTGCCATAGCGCGCTTCGTCGCCCAGGGCCTGCTCCACCGCCACGCGGGCCCAGTCGGCTTCCAGTTCGTCGGCCACCACCATCGGCAGGCTGGTGCGCACGCCCTGCCCCATCTCGGAGCGATGGCACACGACCGTGACGCGACCATCCTCGCCGATCTGCACGAAGACCAGTGGATCATCCACCGCGCCACCCGGCATCCCGTCGCGGCCGTACTTCCTGGCCTCCTGCGCCAGCACGATCCCGTCCAGGCCGACGGTCAGTGCCAGTCCTGTCATCACGCCCATGCCCTTGAGCCATCGGCGCCGACCTGCCGACGCGGGCGCGCCGGTGGTGGCGTCCTGCGCCGTTGCCAGCGCCATTGCCAGATCAATACCGCTCATCCCGCTCATTGGTGCCTGGTTCATTTGGCACCCCCCTTGCCTGCCACGTTCGACTTCGCCACATGCTGGATGGCGGCGCGGATGCGCGTGTAGGTGCCGCAGCGGCAGATATTGCCGCTCATGGCGCCGTCGATATCGGCTTCGCTGGGATGCGGGTTGGCCTTCAGCAGCGCCGTGGCGGACATCAGCTGGCCGGCCTGGCAGTAGCCGCACTGTGCCACGCCGAACTGTTCCCACGCCGCTTGCAGCGCCTGCCCGACCTTGTCGGCCGCCAGGCCCTCGATGGTGGTTAGCTTCCTGCCAGCCGCCGCGGAAACGGGCGTGACACAGGAGCGGATCGGTTGCCCGTCCAGGTGCATTGTGCAGGCACCGCACAGCGCCATGCCGCAACCGAACTTGGTGCCGGTCATTCCGAGGTGGTCGCGCACGGCCCACAGCAGCGGCGCTTCGTCGGGCAAATCGATCTTCTGGGGCTTACCGTTGATGGTGATTGTTCTCATGTTTTCCTGCGGGGCGTGCCAGTGGGAACGGACGGCCTTTACAAGGCCGAACACGGCAAATGCAATGGAGATTCTGGTGCGCTCGCGGCGCACATGGAATGAAATCCTTGGGAATTCATAATTCCAGGCGTCGGAATTCCTCTTTGTGCCTGGAAGACGGCCAGGGCGGCAGCGATGCCGCGATGGCCCATGCGCGCCGCCTACGCTCCGCCGGACGCTCTGCGCCTGCCACCCTGTCCGCTGCCGGGAAACAGGTCGGGATCGGTGAAATACGCAACCAGTGCATCGAACACCAGCCGCACGCGCTTGGGTACCGGCGCGCGCCGCGGACGGAAAACGTAGAGGCCCCATGGCTGCGGCGTGTGTTTTTCCAGCACGCTGACAAGCCGGCCCGCGCGGAGGTATGCGCCAGCAAGGTAGTCCGGCAACTGGCCATAACCGAGTCCGGACAGCACCGCGCTGAGCTCGGTCTCCGGATCGTCGGTGAGGAACGCCGGGGCGCGGGGAATGAACTGCTCACCCTGCGCGAAGTACCAGGGCCAGGGTCTGCGGGTGCTGCCCGCCACCAGGCCGGTGGTGGGCAGCCCGTGGAGATCGGCGGGCACCGCAGGCCTGCCGGCGCGCGCCACCAGCTCCGGCGTCGCTACCACATGGAACGAAATCCGCCCCATCATGCGGGCGACGAAGCGTTGGTCGCGAAACATGCCGAGACGCACGCCGATGTCGATTTCCTCGTCCACCACGTCGGCAACCTGGTCCGACAGCCTCAGGTCGAGCATGAGGCCCGGATGATCGAGGGCAATCTGCCGCAGTGCCGGCAGCAGGTGTTCGCGCCCAAGCGTGTATGGGGCCGTGATTCGCACAGCGCCGCTCAGCTCGGTCGCGGCGCGGGCCGAAGGCTGGGCGAACAGGCCGTCAACATCCCTCAATGTCTGGCGTGCCCGTTCGGCCAGCCGCTCCCCAGCGGCGGTGATTCGCACACTACGCGTATTGCGGTGAAACAGGGGCTCGCCCACCAGGTCTTCCAGTTCCTTCACCGCGCGCGTGATGGTCTGGGGCGAGGTGCTCAGACGAGCTGCCGCCGTCTTGAAGGAAGGCGATTCCGCGGTCACGCAGAAAATCCTGAGCATTTCGAGTCGATTCAGCATGCACCCTCGGCGATACCGGCCGGCAACTTCGCGTGTCGGCAGGCGCGCATATTGCAAATAGTGGAGTATAAGTTCGGACGACGCGATTCTTCATCGGGGCGAGTGGGCCTGGGTTGCCGCGCGCAAGCAGTCCGTCGGCGCGGCTCCATGCGTGGATCGTCTGCCAGCGTGATCGCCCCGCAACCTCGATACCGGCGCGCTTAGTCTTTATTTATGCCATGCGCTCTGCTACGGGATCTGCGTGGGAGCATCAATGGCGCCCTGGTTGCAGTTGCGCGCTGAGTCAGCCCCTCGTCAGTCCACTTCGCCGCGGATGTCGTGTCGCAGGCGTGCGGTTCGCGAGCGGAACAGGTCGCCTGCGGCGGCATGAGCGTGTTATGCGCCGTTGTAGAAAGAGCTGTGTAGGTCATCCATTCCCGATTGGCCAGCGGCTGCGGGCGCAGCTGCCTGCAAATGGCGCTGCACCTGCGGTTGCATGCTTGCCGAAGCACCGTTGAGCGCGGCGGCATCCTGCGCTTGCACCTTGGCTTCGGCCGCCTGGATGTCTTCGGGATAGGTCGCGTCGTCGCCGCGGCCCGGTATGTAGCCGGCCTGTTCCAGCCGGATCAGATCGGCGCGTACCTCGGCACGGGTAATTGGTGCCTGCACGCTTTGCGCGAAGGTCAGCGCCGGGGCTGCGAGGGCGCAGGAAACAAGTACGGTTCGAACGATTGCTTTCATGATGCGATACCTCTTTCAGTTGGAATGCCTCCGGTAGCACCGGAGCCGCCGCGCTTTCATCGACATGATGAAAATGCTGTCGTCAGTATTGGTTCCGTCCGCTGACCGCAGACTGACCATTCCATTACCATCGCATTACGTTCGTTCTCACACGCCCAGCCGCTTACGATGCCGGGGACTGCTCCTCAGGCGCGCGCACGCGGGACCGCGCTGCCCCCCTGCCGATCACACAGCGCGTGTCGCAGCCACAGCCTTGATTTCGACGAAGAGCGACGGCCTGGCCAGGGCGGCCACGCCGAGGATGGTCCAGGCGGGAGCGTCTTCCCGGATGTAACGGTCCTTGATCTCGCGGAACGCCGCGAGCTGCTTGTCGACATCGACGTGATAGCTGACCAGCTCGACAAGATCCTCAAAGCCGAGCCCGGCCGCCTGCAGGATCGCCCCCAGCCGCTGAAATGCGAGATCGATCTGCTCCTCCACGCTGGCGGGCACCGTCCCGTCAGCTCGGATGCCGATCTGGCCGGCAATGAACAACAGCCCACCCGCCGCAACGGCCGGGGCATAGTTGAACGTCTTGAAAACGTCGGTGCTGCCGAGAACCGGGTGTGGATTCGAAAGGACAACAGTTGTCTTGGAAGATGGCATGGTGACTGTCTTGAGAAAGAAGGGATGCCGTGCGGGCCGGCCGGCGAGGCATTCAGCGACCCGCGCCGGACCTGGTCCTGCTCTCTCTGACAAACAATGTCGATGCCCGCCTCATGCAGCACTGGCGTGCGCCCGCGCGAATCCCGGCGCACGGCACCGGCGACAATTTCGCTGGTGCCGGGCCCCGGTTCGTCAGACGTTCTCCGTCAGGAGAACAACCTTTCCCCGGACATGCTTTGCCAGGCTCTTGGCCATCGCCTGGCTTGCGTCCCCGAGGGAATAGACCGAATCGACGGTAGTCCGGAGCTTGCCCGATTCATACAAGGCTGCCATCTCGGAAAGCTGCTTGCCATCCGGGCGAGTGGCGAACCACTTGCCTTCTATTCCTCTGTCGCCACCATGCCTGGTGTCCGGTTGGCTGACAGTCGAAACAAGGACCCCGCCGGACCTGAGCACTGGCCATGACCTGTCTTGCGTATCCCCTCCAACAAGATCCAGGACCACGTCTGCATCCGACACCCGCCTCGCAAAATCCTCGGCGCTGTAGTCGATCACTTCGGCGGCACCAAGACTGCGCACATAGTCGAAATTCGCGCTTGACGCTGTACCGATCACCTCGGCGCCTGCCAGGGCCGCCAACTGAACGGCGATGCTCCCCACTCCCCCGGCAGCGGCATGAATCAGAACCTTGTGCCCGGCACGAAGGCCACCTTGCTCGAACAGGGCTTGCCAGGCCGTGAGCGCGACGGTCGAGATTCCGCCCGCCTGCGCATACGTAACGTTCCCTGGCTTGCGGGCAAGCCGCTCCGCGTTGACCACGGCGCGTGTCGCATAGCCACCGACAATTCCGATATAGCCCATGACTTCGTCACCCGGCGCGAACGCCGTCACGTTGCGTCCTACGGCGGCCACGGTCCCTGCGGCATCCACGCCAGGCGTAAATGGCAGCGGCAACGGGATCATGTTCCGCATCGCGCCGGACACAATCTTCCAGTCAATGGGATTCACGGACGTAGCGGCGATGTCGATCAGGACTTCATTGTCGGCCGGGCGTGGATCGTCCACCTCGCGGAGCACCAAAGCTTCCGGGCCGCCGAATGCGTCAACTTGAATGGCCTTCATGAAATGCTCCTTGCAGGAATTGCCGCGATTTCGGCGTCCATCGCCACTGCAGCCTGGACCGGGTTGAAGTACTCGCGCAGGTGCGCAATCTTTCCATCTCTGGCGGTCAGGAAGACGACGTACTCCTGCTCATAGGCGCGTCCTGTCGATCGGATCCGCCCTGTTGCCCTTACCACGCCGATGGACTCCCGAGGGTCCGCCAGCGCGGAGATCCGCGCTTCGTCAAAGCGAAAATCGGACACCTCGCTGATAAACCACAAGGCATGCCTGACAGCGGCTTCCCTGCCGGCCAACCGGCCCGGGTGACCGAGGCTCGGTGCATATGGCAGCTCCCATACGACGTCGTCGGTGATCAGGCTCTTCCATTGCTGGTGGTCATCCACCAGCAAACTGAAATGCTGCTCGAGCAGCATCGCTGCGTTCTTCATGATGTTCCCCTATGGAATCGGCGGGCATGTACGAACGATAGACCAGCTATTCCGCCTTTATTAGGTGGTATAGACTTGATCCATTTTCAATCAAACGTTGAAGATTGCGATGGAGACCCTGGCCAACCTGGAAAGCTTCGTGAAGAGCGCGGAGCATGGCAGCTTCTCGGAGGCGGCACGGCGGCTCGCGCTGACGCCTGCCGCAGTCAGCCGCAATGTCGCAATGCTCGAGCGCAACCTCGGCGTCCGGCTGCTCCAGCGCTCCACCCGGCGACTGACGCTGACGGAAGCCGGAGAGCGCTTTCTGCAGTCGATCGGCAGCAGTCTTGACGCGTTGCAGGCCGCCATTGCCGAAACCACTTCGGGAGCCTCCGAACCCGCCGGCATACTCAAGGTGAGCCTGAGCCCGACCTTTGGCGCGGGACATATCCTTCCGCTTCTTCCGGAGTTCCTGAGCCGGTATCCGCGGATTCGCCCGGAGTGGCATTTCGATACTCGCCAGGTGAACCTGGTTCGGGAGGGTTATGACCTGGCCATTGGCGGCGGCTTCGAGCTTGCGCCGGGTATCGTGGCCAGAGCGCTGGCGCCAGTCCACATCATTGCCGTGGCATCGCCCGGCTATTTGCACGGCCGCAAGGCTCCGGCCACACCCTCCGACCTCGCCGGACTGCAAGGCATCGCCATGCGATCGCCGGATACCGGCCGCATTCGGCAATGGACCATGCGTGACGGACGCGGCAAGGAGGTGGCGGCGTTGATGTCTGAGAACATCGTCGTGAACGATCTGGCAGCAGTGCGCGAAGCTGCCCGACTTGGACTCGGCGTAGCGCTGTTGGCGGTCCCTGACGTGCTGGCAGACCTGGAGACCGGAGTCCTTGTCCGGCTGCTTCCGCGCTGGCACTCGGATGCGGGCGAGATATCTCTGTACTACGCCTCGCGGACCTTATTACCGGCCAAGACACGGGTCTTTATCGACTTTGTGACTGAGCGGTTCAGACGAGAGAGACTCGCCGACCGCTTCTCGGCCACCCACAGCAGACATTGAGCTTTGCTAGCGGTGCTATGACCCAGTAGTGGAAGCAGGTTGTCCGGACGACGCGACACACCGTCCCTGGCGCAGCTTGAGTCCGGCATGAGCAAGCAACAGCCGAAACACCTCCAGCCGTTCGTTCCCCGTCTCGGCAAGCTTGTCGCAGACGTGCACGTGCGCCGCCATGTCACTATGTTCGCGCAGGGCCTCCTTGCACTCCCGCTCCGAGATTTCCAGGTGGACGCCGCTCAGTATCGCCTTCCCCTCGCCCACAGACGCACTTACGATCACTGGGGGTTCAGCCTCGATCTCCGTGTACACGGCCAGGATCCGTGCCGCCGGACTTGCCGGGTCGGCGAAATCGAAGCGGCAGCCGCCGTGATAGTGGACGCGAGGCGTCAATGGCACGGCGGACAGGCAATCCGTGGTTCGGATGCCAGTCGCGGCGGCAGTCCTCGGCGTGGCGTCGTAGGGGATGCCACCGGTAAGCTCGGGCAATGAGCCAACGGCGACCGCGTCGACGAAGCCCAGCTCGCGCGTGCCACAGATCGCGCCGCGCATCCCGGCATGGAATGCGAGCTCCCTGCAAGCGTAGTACGCGCCCGCGCAGACGCCGAGGTAGACCCCGCCCTCCTCCACGAATCGCCGGATACGCCGGTTCGGCGCCCCGTTAAGCGCTTCGCAGTAGGGCAAATCGGCTCCGCCCGGCATGACGAACAGCACCGCGTCATCGAAGAGAGTCGGGTCCCGCCTGACGTCGTCGGCCATTACCGCCTGGAATTCGTGAGCAGCGGGCACCAGTTGCTGGGCGATCGCCCGCATCAGGTGTGAACCGCCGACCGTTCCGACATCGATGTAAGTCAGGATCTTTGGCTTCTGCATGGTGGTCGCCGTCGATGAAGCGTTTCGCCACGGATGATGATTTTGATCGCCCGACGCGCCGATTGCAGCGGTCGCGGTCTCAGGCAGGACAGCTCGATAGCATACGCCTTGAGTGGTCCCGCGGGTGGGCCAGTCCTTTCCACTTTTTACGAGCGATTGAGGAAGCAAGTTGCCACTGGCGCCCACGGAAATGCTGGCGGGGAAAGGAAATCCTAACTTGACGCTAGGAGTGTTCGAGAGCAATACGTTCGGCAGCTGCCGCGTTCGTGATCGCGGCCCTGTCCAGCGGCCCCATGGGCTCGGCGTCAATTTCGATCCGGCCCGAGATTGCCAACGCCGGTGCGCGCGCCTTCCCGTCTCCATGTTCCGCCGGCCGGAATGGGCCGGTTGCCATCAACGACCGACCCGAAATGGATGACGGTCTCAGGCTAACGGCAATGCTATTGGAGCAACGATTGCTTGCATATGTCCTTGACCGCAATGTATCGTTGCCATAGACAGAACGACCAGCTGACTTTGGAGCCCGGACCCATGGACCAGATCTCGGATCTCAATGATCTTCGGCTGTTTGCCGAGGTGGTCGAGCGTGGAAGCTTTACCGCGGCCGCCCGCGGTCTTGGGCTCCAGACCTCGAAGCTGAGCCGGCGCGTTCGCGCCCTGGAGGAGGAACTTGGGGTCCGCCTGCTCAATCGCACCAGCCGCAGCCTGTCATTGACAGAAACCGGGCGACAATTTCACCAGCACTGCCTGGCACTGGTGGCGGAATCCAGGGCCGCCAAGGAGATCGTGGATCAGACCCGGACCCAACCACAGGGCACCGTCCGGATAAGCTGCCCGGTAGCACTACTGAGTTCGGGCATCGCGGAGATCATTTCGCAATACATCCGGGACAACCCCCAGGTCCAGGTGCTGGTCGATGCAACCAACCGGCACGTGGATGTCATCGAGGAAGGCCTGGACTTCGCCATTCGGGTCAGGCTTCCGCCGCTGGAGGACTCCGGCCTCGCGGTCCGGCAGTTGGGATTGTCGACCTTCGTTCTGGTTGCCAGCCCGAATCTGGTCGAGCGTTATGCAGCCCCGACTTCGATGGATGCCTTGAAAGACTGGCCGACCCTGTCCATGGCCAACAACAGCGAGCGGTATGTCTGGAACCTGGTCGACGCCGGAGGGCAACTGGTCTCGTTGGTACATCAGCCTCGACTAGCGACCGACGACATCGACAGCCTGCGCACTGCCGCGACGCTGGGTGTAGGCGTGGCCATGCTACCCAGGGAGTTCGTGGACGACGATTTGCGGTCCGGACGGCTGCGCCAATTGTTGCCGGACCTCGCGTCAAAGCCGGGTCTTGTGCACGCGATCTTCCCGACGCGACGAGGAATGGTGCCGGCCGTGCGCCACCTGCTCGATGCGCTCGTTGCCGGATACGAAAAACTGAACCGGAAGCCGTAGCCCGCCAGGACCTTCACGTACGACATTGCGGCACGCGGGCCAGTGGAGCCTTCGTGAAGCCAGCTCATTGACGTCGTCCGGCTCAGGCGCCATTCAGCGAGATGCCATCTTCAGCGCCGGCCTTTGTGGCCCGGGCTCGCTCAACATAGGGGGCGAAGATTCAGCCCGATTGGGTTCACGCCGAATGGGGCATTCCCGTCCCCTAGTAAGTTCCATCTTCCCAGGAAGATTGCGCAACGTATCTTCCATGTCAACACTGTGCGATCCTCGATTACCCTGAGGCTGGGGATCCGTCGTCTGCCGATCGTCGTTTGGAAACCGGACTACCTCACATCGACGTGCCCTCGGCGGCTCTCACCACCCTCCAAGGCGCTTATCGGTATTTTCCCTACCTCGACAATTTCCCGCTCACTTACTAATCTTCCATGGAAGATGTTATAGGGAAGTTGCTGCCACGCATCGTCACTGTGGGCTTCCTTAGAAGCGGGTCGATCTTGTCCGGACACCGCAGCAGCGCCTCTGGTGTCCGCATAGCCAGGTCGCCGCAGCGATTGTGCGTTGTCACAGAACTCGGCAGCGGGAGGCGTCAGCAATGTCCCGTTTGAAGGCATGCCGGGTCAGTGCAGGTTTCGCCCCGGAATTGAGTTGGCCAGGGTCAGTTGTTCCATACCGTTGGGCCCTGGACTACAAGCTTTTTTTTGAAAGAGGTAGCAATGACGGACGTTTCCGAGTTCGCCTGGCACGACGAATTTGCGCTTGGGCACCAGTCCATGGACGACATGCATCACGAGTTTGTCGCGTGCGTGCATGCGCTGCTGACAGCTAGCGACGGCCATCTCAGGCACGCGCTTGATGATTTCGCCGACCACGCCCGCCGTCATTTTGGTGAAGAGGACGCTTCCATGCGGGAAACGACCTATGGCTCGGCAGGCTGCCATATCGACGAGCATTCTGCCGTGCTGAAGTCGATTGACGAGGTACGGGAGAGGCTGGACAAGGGACATACCCAGGTTGTCCGCGCCTTTGCGCGCGCGCTGATGGATTGGTTTCCTGAACATGTGCGCGTCATGGACCAGGGTCTCGCGCGCTGGCTAACCCAGCGCCGCCTGGGAGCTTCTCCGATAGTCATCCAGCGTCGACGGCACGCTACCGCCGCCACGCTCTGATTCGCTTACCTGAGAATCTCCCTCAGAAAATATTGAGACAAATATGGACTCCCTGCTGCAAGTAAAGGTCGTCACCAAGACGTTACTGGCCGAAGGCATCACCGGCTACGAGCTCGCTCCCGTATCTGACGACCAACTGCCTACGTTCGACGCCGGCGCACACATTGACGTGCATGTGCCCGGAGGGCTGGTACGGCAATATTCCCTGTATGAGCTGCCCGCGGAACAATCGCGCTATCGGATCGGTGTTCTGCGCGACCCGCAATCCCGTGGCGGCTCCGTAAAACTGGCCGACGATATTCGCGAAGGTGACACGCTCGCCATCAGCGCGCCGCGCAATCATTTTCCGCTACATAGCGGCCCAGCCACCGCTGTTCTTTTCGCGGGGGGGATTGGTATCACGCCTATCCTCTGCATGGCCCAGCAGCTCGCCCGTGAAGGCCGGCAGTTCGAGATGCACTATTGCGGCCGGACACTGTCGCGCATGGCCTTCCTCGACAGGCTGAATTCGGCGCAGTTCCGAGATCAGGTGCATGTGCACGCGGATGATGAAGCGCCGGCGCAGCAACTGAATGCCCGCTCCGCAATCGGTGCACCCTCCGCAGAAAGGCATTTGTACGTATGTGGGCCCACCGGCTTCATGGATCACATCCTGGCAACGGCGCGCGAGCTCGGCTGGGACGAGGAACACCTGCACCGGGAGTACTTCTCGGCAGCGCCGATCGACCATACAGCTGACGCCCCGTTCGAAGTGCAGATCCGGAGCAGCGGCCAGGTCATCCGGGTTTCCGCCGAGCAGAGTGCCGCGCAGGCACTACTGGAAGCAGGGTTCGACTTGCCTTTGTCCTGCGAGCAAGGCGTATGCGGCACCTGCATGACAAAGGTGCTCTCCGGCGTTCCGGATCATCGCGATCTCTACCTTACGGAGGGCGAGCACGCACGCAACGACTGCTTCATGCCTTGCTGCTCGCGCGCAAAAACTCCACGACTGGTGCTGGATCTTTGATATCCACGTTCCCATTCCCAAAGCAAGCTGAAGACAGGAGACCAATATGTTGACACAGCAGGACAACGAGCTGATTTGCAGGACTGGCCCGGATACGGCCATGGGCAACGCGATGCGCCGTTTCTGGTTGCCGGTGATGCAATCATCCGACATGCCTCTGCCAGACGGAGATCCGCAGACCATTGAAGTACTGGGACAAAGGTACGTAGTGTGGCGCGACCAACAAGGCCGCCCTGGCCTCTATGCAGAGGGCTGCCTGCATCGGGGCGCTTCCATGCAGTTGGCGCGTGCCGAGGGCGATGGACTGCGCTGCATCTATCACGGCTGGAAGTTTGCGGTGGATGGGACGGTGCTCGACACTCCCAATGTTACCGATCCCAGGTTCAAGGACCGCATCAAGGGCAGAACCTATCCCGTACGTGAGGCGGGAGGCCTGCTCTGGGCGTATCTTGGCCCACAAGGCGAAGAGCCGCCCTTCCCTCATTGGGCGTTCATGGATCAGCCGGACGCCCACCGCATCAACGCACGCGCGATCGTCAACTGCAATTTTGTCCAGGTCATGGAGGGGTTGGTCGACTCGTCGCATCTGACCGTACTTCACGGTTCCGCGCTTGCCCGAACCAACGATTCCGACCTCGACTATGCGAAGAAGACCTCGCATATGCAATTCGACGCGTCGCCAAAGATCGAAGCGGATGAGACGGACTTTGGCTTCCACTATGTGGCGATCCGTGAGACCGATGGCAAGCGTATTGCCCGCGTCACGGCGTTCGTCACACCGTGCTTCATCGCCAACGCGAACGGAGATGTATGGCTGGCCATCGTCCCCATCGACGATGAACGCTGCAACTTCTATCACGTGTGGTGGGACGCGGAAAAGCCCATCGGCGAAGAGCCGTTGCGCAGTGCGCAGCTCACATTCGTGGGCCTGGACGAGCCTACCCTGCGCAAATATGGCATGACGGCCGACACCTGCGATTCGCCGGCAGCGATGTCCGTCGCCAATGGCTTCGGTCAGGACCGCGCGCGGCAGCGCAACGGCCATTTCACCGGACTCGACAGCATCACGCAGGAAGACGCCGCCTGCAGCATTTCCAGCGGCCCCATCCGTGACCGCTCGCTAGAGATGCTGTCCACCGCCGATCTCGCCATCAGCCGTCTGCAACGCACCCTGCTTGCATGTGCTCGCGCGGAACGCGATCGGAAGGAGATACCGGCGCTTCGCGCAGAAGGGGGCCGCGCTATCGGGGTTTCCGCCGAAATCGCCGAGGACGAGGACTGGCGCCGACTGGTCCCTCATCACCCGATCGTTTCATCCGGGGCCGCTCGCGCCTAGCCCATCCAATATCAGCATCAAAGACAGGAGTTCGATATGTTGAGTCATGAAGACAACGACGTGCTTTGCCGTGTCGGCCCCGGCACGCCTGGCGGCACCCTGATGCGGCGCTTCTGGCATCCGGTGTGCACCTCCGCCCAGCTGCCGCATCCGGACTGCCCCCCGCTGCGTGTGCGCCTGCTTGGCGAGGACTATGTTGCGTTTCGGGACACGCAAGGACAGGTCGGCTTTCTTGAAGAACTCTGTATGCATCGGGGTGCGTCCCTTGCACTCGGCCGGGTCGAAGAAGGCGGTATCCGCTGCCTCTATCACGGCTGGAAGTTCAACGCGCTCGGAGACGTGCTGGAAACACCGAACCATGCGGACCCCAAGTACGCTGCGCGCATGAAGGCACCCGCCTTCTCCGTGCACGAGGAAGGTGGCATCGTCTGGGCGTACGTCGGCCCGAAGGAACTGCAGCCGGCGTTCTCGCGCTACGCATTCATGGATGCCGAATCGGATCACCGCGTCGTCCTGCGCGTCAACGTTGCCTGCAACTACCTGCAACTGGTTGAAGGCGGAGAGGACAGCTCGCATGTTGGCGTGCTGCATACCAACATGGCGCGCCCGGGCTGGAAGGATGAGGAATTCACGCGCAACCCGGACGTGGTCAACCCCGCTGCGCTGGCTTCGAACGATCTGGAACCCGCGCTGAAGATTGAGGAGACCGCATTCGGCTTCCACTATGTGGCATTGCGCAAGACCGATGACCCGAAAATCCGCAATGCGCGCGTGGTCCCGTTCATCGTACCGTATGGCCGCATCATTCCCGCCCCGGCATTCCAGTTCACCGTCCTCGAGGTCCCGGAGGACGACACGCACACAAGCACCTACCTCATCGTCCACGGCGATTCGCCGGTCACTGAAGAGAAGATCATCGAACTGCTGGGCCTCGACGACCCACGCTACTACGATCGCAAGCACAGCGCCTTCAAGGCGACCTGGGCGGATATGTTTGGCCAGGACCGCGTGCTCATGAAGGAAAACTGGACCGGCTTGCGAGGCGTGGAGGTAGAGGACGCGACCATCGCGCTGTCTCAAGGTCCCCTGTATGACCGTTCGCGCGAGCATCTGGTACCTGCCGACCAGGCGGTCGTGCGCGTGCGCCGCGTGCTCCTGGAATCGGTCAAGCGCGCCATGCAGAACCAACAGCCCGCCGCGCTCGGCCTCGACCTGACCAGCGTGAGCGCTTGCGACGCGCAACTCGAAGAAGGTACGGCCTGGCAAGACCTGTTGCCGTCCCACCGCCAAACGGAGACCGCGTAAGGAAAATACCGTGATGAGAAATAGCAACCACAGCAGTACTCCGGACTATCTATCCCTCCTGCGGCTCGACGGCCGTGGTTTCGTGGTGCTCGGGGCTGGCCAGGGTATTGGCGAACAGACGGTCCACGCACTCGCCCAGGCCGGTGCGCGCGTGCTGTGCGTCGATCGGGACGAACAACTCGCCCAAAGCATTGCCGAGCAGGTAGGCGGCATCCCCTGCACAGCCGACGCGACGTCGCGCTCAGACATGCAGCGCGTGTTCGACACGGCGCGCCAACACTTCGGCCGCATCCACGGCGTGGTCGACATCATTGGTGTCGCGGGGGTCAAGCCGCTGGTCGAGTTTGACGACGCCGCATGGGACCAGCAGTTCGACATTGTTGTTCGCCATGCCTACCTGGCGATTCAGATCGGTGCCGAGATCATGAAGGCCGATGGCGGCGGGACTTTCGCATTTGTCGGCTCGCTCGCGGGCGAACGCGTGGTGCCGAATGAAGTTGCCTATGCGGCCTCTAAGGCGGCACTGCACCATCTTGTCCGTTCCGCGGCCGTAGAGTATGCACGGCACAACATACGCATCAATGCAGTGTCTCCAGGCTTTGTCCGCACACCGCGACTGAACCAGCGCCTGGACGAAGCGACCTGGACAGCCGTCGGACAGGCGATTCCCCTCGGACGCGCAGCCACGCCAGCGGAAATCGCGAGTCATCTGCTGTTCCTGGCCTCCGATCTGAGCGCCCACATGGCCGGCGAGATCATCAATGTCGATGGTGGCCTGGGCGTCATGGCCGCAGTGCCGAAGATTACGTTCGCTCCCTCGGCAACTCCGACTCCCTGAGCAAGATGAAACCCGGTTCTACTCAAGATCAGATCCACCCATCTCTTCGGGCGATGGCCGCTGCCGCCGCGGCGAAGCCAGGCATGGCCGACGTAAGCCCAGAGGAAGCACGCGCGGGAATCGCCGCGCGCACCAGGGAGCGTGCGCACGGCCCCCAGATCGACAAGGTCTTTGATTTCCTCATTCCTGGGCACGGCGGCAGGATTCCTCTGCGCATCTACCTTCCGGAGAACGCCGGTGGCGTGGTGATGGCCTTCCATGGCGGCGGATGGCTGATGGGAAACGTTGACAGCTTCGACGCCGTATGCCGGCACCTGGCCAACGACTCGGGGCTGGCGGTGGTCAATGTCGACTATCGGCTTGCGCCCGAGCATCCCTTCCCGGCGGCACTGGAAGATGCGTGGGCGGCGACCTGCTGGGTAGCCACCCACGGCCATGAACTTGGGCTCCGCACTGCCCGGATGACAGTGTTCGGCGAGTCGGCAGGCGGCAATCTTGCTGCAGTGGTCTGCCTGCTCGCCCGGGATCAGGCGAACCCTCGCATTCTCGCCCAGGCACTCGTTTATCCCGCCACGGATGGCCGTCTGCAAGCAGACTCACTGTCGACCTATGCGGAAGGCTTCATGCAGCGCAAGGTCGACGTTGAGTATGCGTTCCACACGTATGCACTCAATCACGGCGTATCACCGTCTGCCTGGAAGCTTTCGCCGCTGCTTGCCGATAGCCATGCGGGCCTGCCACCTGCCCTCGTCATCACCGCAGAGTGCGACGCCGTGCGCGATGACGGCGAAGCTTACGCGGCGAAGCTGGCTGAGGCAGGTGTTTCCGCGACGTGCGTACGCTACCAGGGCATGTTGCACACTTTCTATAGCATGCGTGGCCTGCTCGATTCTGCAGCGGTAGCTCAGTGCCAGGTGGCCTGCATGCTGCGTGCAGCGGTCAATAACCCATAGTCGCGGCGACGGTGGAGCGCCAACCGCACGCCCACTCCTTCGAAGACCAGCGTTCTCTGGCTCGCGGCAGTCTGCCAACGAACGTTTGCCTGATCTCTTCGATGGGTGGGCTTGCGGGAATCTCTACCACGGCCTGGATTGTCACGAGGTTGGCGATCGCGAAGTTTGCAGCGGAACCTCGGCAAGAGTGGAATGTTTCACTTCATAGGGAGATCTCACGTATGAAAGCCATTCATTTTGAGCGTCAGGACGATGTCGGCCACATCGTTCTTGCAAATCCACCTTCGAATCTGATTGCCACGAATTTCTCTGACTGCCTGCGGGACGCGGTTCACGAGGCCAGCGAGACCGATATTCGTGCACTGTTGATTCGAGCAGAAGGCCCCAACTTCAGCCAGGGGGGTGATGTCCTTGACTTCATTGATAAGGACTTCAACGCGTGGCGCACATTCATTTCAGAGATCCACCATGCTTACCGATCCATCGAGGCGCTGCAGATACCAACCATTGCCGCAGTACGCGGCGCGGCCCTTGGCGGCGCATTCGAGCTGGCGCTGGCCTGCGACTTTATCGTCGCCGCGGAGAACGCAACCTTCCGATGCATTGAAGCCTCGGTGGGTTCCGCCCCGGTAGCAGGTGCTGTGCAACGACTAGCGGAGCGAGCGGGCCGAGCCTTTGCAGCCCGTTACGCAATGCTGAGCGAGCCAATGTCGGGGGCCGAAGCGGGGAGGCTCGGTGTAGCTGCATTCGTGGTTCCGGAGGGCGAAGTCGAGGATTTCGCAGATGGCCTCGCACGCAAGCTGTCTACCGGCCCCACCTGCTCCTATGCAGCGATTCGCGCATTGCTGAAAGCCTGGTCCGGCGGTGGTGTGCCAGGCGCAGACTCGTTGCTTCTGGATATCACGATGGGTCTTCACACCACGGAAGACGCGCGGATGGGACGAACCGCTCGTGCAGAGGCGTTTAAGCGAGGTGAAGAGCCGGCTCCGGTCAGGTTCATTGGCCGCTGAACGATACGGGACCCCAAAGGCGTCCAAATCAATGTGACCTGGGCATTCTTTTGCCGCCTCTCTCGTGGCACCCATTGGCCATTGCAGACATTGCAGGACGCGGTAGCGGCAGTTTGGCCTTCCCGGCTCGGCTGAGCATTTCCGTCCAATGCCCAGCGAGCCAGCCTGCGACTTTCCTGGAAGATGGTTTAGCGTGGTGCTTGCTCGATTCCGGGATTTCCTGGTATCCGCGCCGGCGCATCGCCTGATCCTGCGCTCCGGTCCTGCGCTCCTTGTAGTAGCGGCTTTCTTGCCTTTTTGGAAATTGCGTACAATGAGGCACGGCCGCATCTTCTGGCGGCAGCCATGACTTCGTCCAGGGAAGCAAATCGATGAGTAACGACGCCGCAAAGCCAGCCGCATCTACGCGCATGCGCAAGAAACAGGCGTCAGTTTCGCCTCCAGACTCGACTAGAAAGCCGCGCTTGTCAGGTAGTAGTCACATCGATCTCATCACGCTGCAATGGCAGCATGAGCGGAGCGATCTCGATCTTTCCAATTTCCTGCTGGCTATCTACTTCATGCGTCTTGGTACGCTGGTGGAACGAGCCTTTGATCAGATGTGTCAGCGCCTATGGAACATCAGCGGGTCCGACATGCGCGTGCTCCTGGCCCTGCGCAGAGGAGGCCCGCCGTATGCCAAGCGCCCCACGGATCTTTATCGCGCCCTGATTGTCACCTCGGGAGCAATTACCAAGAAAATTGACAGGCTCGTCAGTCACGGCATGGTGGAGCGTATGGCCGACCCCGGTCACGCCGGCGGCTTCATCGTTCATCTCACCCGGAAGGGACTTGAGACTGTCGAGCAGGCAGTGGAGAAGCTAGCAAAAGAATCGTCGATCGCCCCGGCCATGGCGCACTTCTCAGACACCGAACGTGTCGCCGGTAACGAGTTCTGCCTTCGGACACTGGCGTTGATGGAAGACCTGGTGCTTCCCGCCGTAGAAAATGAAGAGGACAGTGCCCCAGCAGCGTCTTCGTCAAAACGCGCCCGACAGCCTCGGCACGGCCGTTGATGGTCAAGCGATGTGCGCCACCCTGGATCGCTGGGGCCTCGCTTGACGCTACTTGTGGAGTCCCTTGCACGCTATAAGAAGGCCTAACAAAATGACTTCCTGAGGTGTCGCCAACAGATGATGCAACAGGCGATCTTCAGGAATGCTTCATGGATGGTGACGAGGCGTTCGAAACGGACGCGCAATCGCTTGAAATTGTGTAGCCAGGCAATCGTTCGTTCGACAACCCAGCGGGTTTTGCCAAGACCGCTGCCGTGC
>NZ_JWMA01000107.1 GCF_000812465.1 Cupriavidus sp. IDO
GCATTGTGGGCTGGGCCATGGGCAGCCATCTGCGTACCGCGCTGATGTTGCAGGCGCTGGATATGGCGCTCGCGCAGCGCCGCCCGGAGGATGTCATTCACCACTCGGATCAAGGCTGCCCAATACACGTCTGTTGCCTTCGGGCGACGTTGCCGGGACGCCGGTGTTCAGCCTTCGATGGGCTCGGTGGGCGATGCCTACGATAACGCCATGTGTGAGTCCTTCTTCGCCACGCTCGAATGCGAGCTGCTGATGCGTTCGCGCTTCGCCACGCACGATCACGCACGCCGGGCACTGTTCACTTGGATCGAGGGCTGGTACAACCCGCATCGCTTGCACAGCGCTCTGGGCTATCGGTCTCCGCAGGAGTTTGAAAAGCTGCCCGTCAATGGCATGAATCCGGCGCTATACCGGGCCTACACTGCCCCATCACAAGGAGAAAACCCATCGACGTAAAATTCCAATGCGAATCTGTCCGATGAAACGGGGCAACCCCAGATTTCGCGACGAATGCCTAAACGACCACTGGTTTGCGAGCCTGGCTGAGGCCCCTGTCCCCTCATCGCCGGATAGCGGCGGGACCACAACCAGCTCCGACCGCACAGTGCGCTGGGCTATCAGACACCCGCCGAATTCGCAGCCAACCATCGAGCAAACAGGACCTATGAATCGGCAGCGGAAGTCGGTTCGTAGTAGTGCACCCAAGGACCATTACTAGAACGCCCGTGGTACTAAAGGCGGGGGCACCTCAGCGGCAACTTGTTGAGCAGCGTCCATCCCAGCTAGCAGTTCTGCGAATCACCCAGGAGCCGCTCCACGAAAGCGACGAATTCCTTTGCCTTAGCGCTCGGCATTTTTCCAGTAGGAAATAGTGCCCAGAGGTCGATGGTTGGGAGCTCCCAATCGTCGAGCACGCGCAAGACTTCACCGCAGTCAAGCTCCTCCGCGAACATCCACCTGGAGGCTACGGCAACGCCGAGGTCCGCGAGCACCGCAGCGCGCACCCCTTCTGCTGCAGTAACACGGATTAGCCCTGAGACCTCCACAGACGCTTCGGTGCCACCGCGGCGAAAAGTCCACGATGCTCCGCCGCCCTGCCTGTCATAGACGATTGCTTGGTGGGCCGCCAAGTCAGCGGGCTGCGCTGGGACACCGGCAGCCTCGAAATAGCAAGGGCTGCCGACCACCACCCGATCGCTTCGCGCAATGCGCCGCGCGGTCATCGATGAATCACTGAGGGCCCCCATTCGCAAAGCCACATCGATACCGTTTGCGGTCAGATCCAGGTTTCCGTCGTCAAGGAGAACGTCGATCGAAAGCTGCGGATGGGCAGATAGAAACTCCTTTAGATGCGGGATCACATGCATGCGCGCGAAAGTGACCGCAGCACTCACGCGAATGCGCCCTGATAGCGTTCCACCCGAGCCCTGAGCGGCCTGTTCCGCTTCCCTCGCCGCATCTATCGATCGCTTCGCGTGCTCATAGTAGCTGACTCCCGCCTCCGTCGGCGACAGGCCCCTCGTTGATCGGAGGAGCAAACGCACACCCAAGCGCTTCTCCAGCTGGGCGACCGCCTTCGAAATCGCCGGCTGTTTGATCTTAAGAACGCGCGCTGCGCCGGAGAACGACCCGGCTTCGATGACAGCGACCAGCGTTTCCATTGCAGTCATCTTGTCCATCATGCTTCCCCAACGTCCCTGCCGACCGAACAGGGACAAAGCTCCAGCCATTGCCTCACACAATAGACTTTGTCACCCTGGCCGTAGCCACCAGCTTGTCGGCAACTCCGGCGTTCGCCTCGATGAAGGCCAACGTTCTCCCATGCTTGACCACTCTCGAGTCAATTTCGCATGTTTCCCCGAGGCCCACCGTACGCATAACGGAAGCGTGGAAATCATGCGTTACAGCGTGATTGTTCTTGCCCAACGCGGGCAATAAGGCAAAAAGGCAAGTGGCCTCCATTGCCGCATACAGCATGGCCGCATGCAAACTTCCCAGCGCTAGATGCTCATGCCGCACGACGAAACTCGTGCGCGCTACGCTGCCTTCAGTACCATTCCAGGCAAGCCCGATATAGACATTCAACGGCAGCGCCAAGACATCTGTTACTCGTTGCTGCCAATCTACGCGCTCGATCGTCACAATCATCCCCACATGACCCACTACTGGGTACGTTTCCGGAGGCTAAACCGCTTGACCACTGCGCTGGAAGTATGCGTCGCGGACTAATTGTTATTCCCGACTGGAATAGCAGATCGCGCGAAATTAGCCGCCTCGCTTCTGCACCCTCTAAGGCACTTCAGCGTAGGCCCGACGTCGGAAGATTGCCGGGACGACACATTCATGCGAACGTAGCTTTTCACGCTCATCATTCATGCGACTGTAGTCCCTTCAATGCAAAACAACGCCCCCGTCGTATACCGCAGCAAAAGTGCCACCAGTTCGCAAGCAAAAGTGCCACCTCTGCCCGTCAAGTGCACGGCGTGGGAGGAATTTCCTTGCAGATCAAATACTTGGCTGAAACGAAGCGAAAGTGTCACTGGCTGCCGTACTTTCCGCTCTGGACGCGCCAATTCCTTCCCTGAGGTGAACGCCCAATGGGATCCCCGACCGACCTTCTGCACCGAATAAGCACAAAACCAAACATGAGGGAGTGTCTAGGTCGCTGCTGCACGATCACAACCCCAACGCACTCCCCACATATTTCCGCGCCAGCGCTTTACAGTACCCTGCTCTCATTGGCCGAGCCTCGGTGGGCCTCCACCCATGGCCACCATAGCTTTCGCGGCACTGCGAGCAACGGTATGGAGTTTCGAGAAGCTGCGCGTTCACGCGATACGGTGCTTCATACCCACAGCACCGACACGCCGATTCGAGCGCGTCACGGTGCGCTGGACACCGATAGACGGTCTCGACCTGATGCACGACGCTGTGATAGCCATGCGCGATACAGCGACGACAGTGCCGAAACGTCGCACTGAAGCGTCGCCGCTCGGTCGGCGCGAGCAGCGCTTCACGCAACGTGGTTTTCGGCAGACCAAGCGCGGCATGCAATCGATCGATATCGACGACACCGAGCTCCGGTACGATGCCCTCATAGGGATCGATGTCCGGTCCCATCAGACGGGCAACAACCTTCCCCGACAACGCGTTCGCCTTCTCGAATTTCCACAGGATCGAAATGAGCGACTCATATGGATCGATCCACTTCCTGTTGAACAGGTAACCCAGCGCCGGCGTCAGCTTAGCCTCGTCGAGCGTGAGAATCGGAAACCTCGGCGGGCTTAGCAACCCTTCGCTAGGCGGCGACGAGCACGCGTCCGGTTGCATGGCGTGACTGGACATATCCGGAATGCCGTACGGCATGGGCCCACAAGGCAGGGTCCGGACGATAGCCCGGACCGTCCTTTAGTTCGCTATCCTTGAGCACGATCTCGACCGCCCGCGCAAAAGATTCCATCGGAACAGACTCGTGCTAACAGTTAGTCACTTGAAGTCGGTGAACGTACACGACATCTTTCGACTAACACTTTCTGTGCAGCTTTCAAGG
>NZ_JWMA01000108.1 GCF_000812465.1 Cupriavidus sp. IDO
CACCCCGAAGCACGTCTACTAGACTTCGACAACGAGGGCTGCTGCCGATGCCGTTGACTCTGGCAGGAGGCTCCATGCAAGTACTCTATCCCCGCTGTGCCGGGCTGGACGTCCACAAGGACACCATCGTGGCCTGTGTGCGCTGCGTCTCGGCGCCCGAGCATCATGAAGTGCGCAGCTTTGACAGCACCACCAGTGGGCTACTGGCGCTGGCTGACTGGTTGGCGCTGCACGGCTGCACCCATGTCGCCATGGAAGCCACCGGGGTGTACTGGAAGCCAGTGTGGCACATCCTTGAGGGCAACTTCGAGCTGGTGCTGGCCAACGCCCAGCATATCCGCAACGTGCCCGGGCGCAAGACCGATGTCAACGATGCGATGTGGATTGGCGATCTGCTCGCCCATGGCTTGATCCGCTCGAGCTTCGTGCCACCGGCCGCTACTCAGGAGTTGCGCGATCTCACCCGCACCCGCAAGCAACTCGTGCGCGAGATCTCCCAGCACAGCCTGCGTATCCAGAAAGTGCTCGAAGACGCCAACCTCAAGCTGGGCAGCGTGCTCTCGGATGTGCTCGGCCGCAGCGGCCGTGCCATGCTCAAGGCCATCGTCGATGGTGAGGACAATCCCGAAAGACTTGCGGCCCTGGCCCAAGGTAGCGCCCGAAAAAAGCATGTGGAGTTGCGCGAGGCCCTGAACGGACGCATTACCGAGCACCACCGCACCATGCTGAAACTGCACCTGGACATCATTGGCGCACTGGAGCGCACGCTGGCCGAACTCGACGCCCTCGTGGGAAAAGCGCTGGCGCCGATCCGGCAGCGCGCCCGCCTGCTGACCACGATCCCCGGGGTTAGCAACTTGACCGCTCAGGTCTTGTTGGCGGAGATCGGCGTCGACATGACGCGCTTTGCCGATGCCGGCCACCTGGTGTCCTGGGCAGGGCTGTGCCCGCGCAATGACGAGAGCGCCGGCAAGCGGCGCAGCACGCGCGTGCGCAAGAGTGGCACCTGGCTAAAGACCGCCCTGGTGACGGCGGCCTGGGCTGCCGTACGCGTCAAAACCAGCTATCTGCACGCCCAGTTCCTGCGCATCAAGGCCCGCCGCGGTGGCAAGAAGGCTATCCTCGCGGTGGCCGCCTCCATGCTCACCGCCGCCTACCATATGCTCCGCGATGGCGTTGAGTACGCCGACCTCGGTCCCGATTACTTCAACCGTCACGACGTCAACAAGACCATCCGCCGCCTGCTCAAACGCCTCGCCGACCTTGGGTGTCAAGTGGATCCCATGTCTCATACTGTTTAGCGCTTCCTACTAG
>NZ_JWMA01000109.1 GCF_000812465.1 Cupriavidus sp. IDO
CGCCCAAAAGTAGGCAAAAGGCGCCGTCTGTCCTCGGCGGACGGCCAGTCTTATCGTAGTGTTCGACGGTTTTTGTACGGGTATACGCTTCAGGGCATGGGCGTCTCCCGTTGGCAGTCGCCCTTGCAGGGTAGAAAACTGTTACCTATGTGCTTGAACTGTTCTGTTACCTATGTGGGTGAACCGTACCGAAGGCGCTTTTTGCTTCCTTTTTGGCGCAGTCAAAAAGGGAGTCGCCGGCTACGCCGGCGAAACAGCCACGACTGCCAAGAAGCCAGACCCACAATCCGGCGAAGAACCATCTTTTTAACCGTGATTTCAACGGTGCCGGCATATATTGAGACCGGATGGCCGGGGCGGACAGGGATGGGACGGTTCGCAGGCCATCCGTGCGGCACCGCCCGGCGCCAATTTCGTATCGGAGAGAGATCATGCTGATCGCCAGATGGCAGATTGATGCCCGTTTCGGGCACAAGCAGGAGGTCATCGGCCGCCTGCAACAGTGGGCGCAGGAGATTGCGCCGCAGGTCGGGCTGGTGCGCGGCCGCATGCTGACAGGATCCATCGGCGCGCTGGAAGCGACCGTGGTCCATGAGTGGGAAGTGAGCGACCTGGCCGAGCTGGACAGCGCGTGGACGCAACTCGCCAAGATTCCCGCGCATGCGCAATGGGGCCGGGACCTGGAGCCCTTCGTGGTGTCAGGCACCGCGCGCTGGGAAATCTATCGCGTGGTCTGAGACCGCGCGCGAACCCGTTTCTCCAGTCTCAATGGAGGGCCGGAGTTTTCACTCGGCGGTGGTTTCCGGCGCTTCAGGCGTGCGGCGCCGACACCGTTCAACCTGATCTGCGAGGCGCGGCCCTGACGTTTGCGGCTCAGGCCGCAGTCGGCGCGGGCCAGCCTGTCCAGCTGGCGGCACCTGAAAGCACCGTCGACCGGAGGGGTGTAGCGCTCAATGTCAGCAGACGTACAGGATCCACGCCGAACAGGTCCCGGCAGGCCTGCACGAATGCACGGCCCGAGCGCAACCCCGCGCCTGCCGCGACACGTTCCAGGCTGGCTGCCGTGCTTGCTGCGGCCGTTGCACAAGAGGCGAGCGCATAGAACGCCTGTGCCGCGCGTTGCTCGCGCACCAGTGCCTGCATTGCCTCGCCTTCGGCAAACAGGCGCGCACGCACCAGGCGCTGCGATACCTGCCAGTGCTCGCTCAGCAGCGCGGCATTCCATGCCAGCGCCGGCTGTTCGAAGACGAGCCGGGCCAGGGCGCGCGACCAGTGCTTTTCATACTGGATCGCCGCCATGCGCGGGCAGTGGCCGTCGGGTACCGCTGTCAGCGTGATCGCGCAGGGCTGCAGGCAGGTGGCCGGCAGCTCGCAGTCGAAGTGCGCGAAGGCCGGCACCACGAACGGATCGCCGGGACGTACTTCGCGGCGCGCGTTGATATCGCGCAGGCTGGCGCTGCCTCGCAACGCGTCGACCCGCACTGCGAACGGAAAGCGCAGGCGGGTGATGCGGACGTGGTTGCGGCTGACAAGCGGCATGGAAAGGCGGATGCGAGGGTGTGGCAGACGGCTACTCTCGCAGCATTCCGCGGGCGGCGCAAGCGCGCCATTGTGCCTTGTGAAACCGGAGTTACAGGTCTGACAGCCCGAAGTGACGCAGCCGTGGCAGGTCGGTCACGCGGATGCTCTGGTAGGAGAGGTTAACCATGCCCGCATCCGCCAGCCGGCGCAGCGCCTGGTTGACCCGCTGGCGCGACAGGCCCGTGAGCAGTCCGATCTCTTCCTGCGAGAGCTCCAGCACGGCGCTGGTGCGCGGGTAAAGATTCGGATGGAACAGCTGGGCAATGGCCTGCGCCACGCGCGCATCGGCGCCCAGCAGGCGGTCGTTCTGCACGGTGGCGATGAATTGCCCCATGCGCTCGTTCAGCTGCTGCACGACGAAACTTGCAAAGGGCAGGCTCTGCGCCAGCAGGGTATTGAAGACTGGCTCGGGCACCAGCAGCACGCGCGAATCGCGGATCGCGATCACGTCATAGCGGCGGTCATCGCGCTTGATCACGCTGCCCTCGCCGCACCAGCCGCCTGCCGGCACGCCGGAGAAGGTGCAGCCGCGGCCATCCGGCGTGTACACCGCCAGCTTGATAAGGCCGGCGTCGACGCCGATCCAGTAGCGCGACGGTTCTCCGCGCCGTGCGATGAAGGCGCCGGCGGTGAATGCCTGCAGCAGGGTTTCGCGTGCGGCCAGCGCCTGGTGTTCCTGCGCCAGCGCGTTGTACCAGGCATGCCCGGCGAGCAGCGACTCAGAAGATGGCATCGAGGCTTCGGTCATGGTGGTACGCGAGCGTGTAAGAAAGCTGTAAGCCTTGTGTGGCGCGGGTTTGCGGGAGGTTTGTCATCCGGACGACAGTGCCCGGGCGTGTGCGATGATAGCCTTGTGCGATAAAAAAAGTAACAGCGACCCCGGTGCCGGATTTCGCAGCCTGGCTGCGGTCAATCCCTCGCAATACACAGCCATACAGCTGCCAGCGTGCCATCCATGTTCGACAGCTGCGCGGCGATTCAAGCGGAGACTCAAGCAATGCCAACCGATTTCGACAGCGGCCTGGCCCGTAACGCGGCCAACTTCGTACCGCTCACACCCATCGATTTTCTCGTCCGTGCCGCCGAGGTGTATGGCGACCGGCTGGCCATCGTGCATGGCCCGGTGCGCCAGAACTGGCGCGACACCTGCACGCGGGCGCGCCGGCTGGCCAGCGCGCTGGCGCGTGCCGGGGTCGGCAAGGGCGACACAGTGGCGGCGCTGCTGCCCAATACGCCGGCCATGGTCGAAGCGCATTTCGGCGTGCCGATGGCTGGGGCGGTGCTCAATGCGCTCAATATCCGGCTCGACGCCGCGAACCTGGTGTTCATGCTGCGCCATGGCGAGGCCCGCGTGCTGCTGGCCGATACCGAGTTTGCCGACCTGGCGCGGCAGATGGCGCTGGAAATCCCCGGCCTGAAGGTGATTGCGGTGGAAGATCCGCTGGGTCCGCAGGCGGATCCCTTTGGCGACACCAACTACGAGTCATTCCTGGCTTCGGGCGATCCGGAATACGCGTGGCAGCTGCCCGCCGACGAGTGGGATGCCATTGCGCTTAACTACACGTCGGGCACCACCGGCGACCCGAAGGGCGTGGTCTATCACCATCGCGGGGCGGCGATCAATGCGGTGTCGAACATCCTGGAATGGGACCTGCCCAAGCATCCCGTCTACCTGTGGACGCTGCCGATGTTCCACTGCAACGGCTGGTGCTTCCCCTGGACCATCGCGGCACGCGCGGGCGTAAACGTGTGCCTGCGCAAGTTCGAGCCCCGGCTGGTCTTTGACCTGATGCGCGACGAAGGCGTGACCCACTACTGCGCAGCGCCCATCGTGCATACGGCCCTGGTCAATGCGCCGGCGTCGTGGCGCGAAGGCGTGCGCGGTCCGGTGCGCGGCATGGTGGCCGGCGCGCCGCCGCCGGCAGCGGTGCTGGCGCAGATGGAGGCGATGGGCTTCGACCTGACGCATGTCTACGGCCTGACCGAGGTCTACGGCCCGGCCGCTGTCTGCGCGGAGCAGGATGACTGGAGCACGATGTCGGAGCAGGACCGTGCCACCAAAAAGGCGCGCCAGGGCGTGCGTTACCACCTGCAGTCGCAGGTTGCCGTGCTCGATCCGGACTCCATGCAGCCGGTGCCGGCCGATGGCGAGACCATCGGCGAGATCATGTTCCGCGGCAACATCTGCATGAAAGGCTACCTCAAGAACGAGAAGGCCACGCGCGAAGCCTTTGCAGGCGGCTGGTTCCATACCGGCGACCTGGGCGTCTGCATGCCGGACGGCTATATCAAGATCAAGGACCGCAGCAAGGACATCATCATCTCCGGCGGCGAGAACATCTCGAGCGTGGAAGTGGAAGATGCGCTCTACCGCCATCCGGCCGTGCTGGCGGCCGCAGTGGTGGCGCAGCCCGATGCAAAGTGGGGCGAGACGCCGTGCGCATTCGTGGAGCTGAAGGAGGGCGCCAGCGCCACGGCCGAGGAGCTGATCGCGCATTGCCGCACGCTGCTGGCCGGCTTCAAGGTGCCCAAGTCGGTGTATTTCGGCCCGCTGCCGAAGACCTCGACCGGCAAGATCCAGAAGTTCGAGCTGCGCCGCAAGGTCAAGTCGGATACGGCGATCGATGTCTGAGGGAGCGCCTGCGGTCTACACTCGATAGATCGCAGGCCTCCTCAGGTGCGCGCCGATCATGGACTCCATGCCTCTGTGGCAGCTATTGCTGCACTTCGACCAGCATCTCGGCGCCGCCATCGCGCACTACGGCCCGCTGGTCTACGCCATGCTGTTTGCCGTGGTGTTTGCCGAGATCGGCGTGCTGCCCCTGTTCTTCCTGCCGGGCGATCCGTTGCTGTTTATCTGCGGCGCGTTCTGCGCGTCGGGCTACCTCAACCTGTGGGTGCTGATGCCATTGCTGTTCGCGGCGGCGCTGGGCGGCAGCCTGCTGAACTACGGCGTGGGCCGTGCCATCGGGGCGAAAGTGCTGAACGCGCGTTCGCGCTGGGTCGACCAGGCGGCGCTGCAGCGCACGCACCAGTTCTATGCCGAGCATGGCGACGTGACCTTCCTGCTTTCGCCGTTCATTGCCGTGGTGCGCACCTTCGCGCCATTCGTTGGCGGCATTGCGGGCATGGGCGCAGCGCGCTTTACGCTGGCGACGGCGGCCGGAGCGCTGCTCTGGTCGGTTTCACTGCCGCTGCTGGGGTACTTCTTCGGCAATGTGCCGCAGGTGCGCGACCACATGGGTGCGATCGTGCTGTCGGGGATCGTGCTCGGCGTGGGGGCGCTGGTCGCCACGAGTGTGTGGCGCAGGCTGCGGGCGCGGGTCGGGAGGTAGCTGGCGGCGGACTTGCCGCTACGCGGCGTCTTCTGCTTCGTGCTGGTCGGCGATGAGATTGTCGATGGCTTCACGGCCCCAGGCGATGCCGGCACGGGCGGCGTCGCCAGCGCACGCAAAGCGGCCGCCCGTGCCCGGATACTGCACAGGCAGTTGCCTGCCCTGCTGCCAGACACCCGCGCGCAATGTCCACCAGCCATCATGCTGGCTGCCATAGCGCAGCGCGACCACATGGATGCGGTGGCCGCGATAGGTCACATCTTCTTCATGCGAGCCGCTGGGCATAGGCGCTCCGCCTCGTTAGCACGGCACACGAGAATCAGCGCAGGCGCGCGCCCGAGGGGCCATGCCTGTGCCATTCCTGCGCGATGTCCGGAAATACCTCGCATTCTCCGCGGACGATATTCTCAATGGTCGCGCATACGCCTGCCGTGCCGCGCGGGCCTACGCAGACCAGGCTGCGGGGATGGTCCGTATGCTGCGGTATGGCGTACACGTGCATGCCCTCCTGGAACAGAGGGTGCTTTTCCAGGCGTTCGTTCATCAACTCGACAAAACGCTGGGGACTGACAACCGGCTTGTCCATTGCATGCTCCCGAGACCTTGCCTGCCGCTTGTCGCTGAATCGCGAGCTGGCTGGCGCGTATGCCAGTAAAGGCCAGGAATATGTCAGGCAGGTGGCAGGAGCCCCGGTCTGGTGCCGGGGTGGCCGGAGGGAATCGTGGGCAATACATCACCCGCGTTGCCACTGCCAACGCTTTCAGACTAGGCGATCCGGCGCGGGCTGCAAAGCCGCCAGTCAAATCCGGCGGGCTCAGGTGGCGCGCACTTCGCCTGCGGCGCGAGGCCCGTTCAGGATGCTGTTACCGGTAAGCCAGCATGCGGCCTCGGCTTCCGCATGCGATGCATACATGGAAGTGGCTTCGACGGTGCAGTCTTCATCAGCACATCCACAGAGCTCTTCCATGACGATGCGCCAGGTGTACAGGCCAGGCCCATATTCCAGGACCTGAAGCACCAGGGTACGGTGGTCGTCGGTAAGCGTGAGCGAGTGGCCAGACATGGCAATCTCCCTTGGCGCGGGGTGCAACCATTTGATGCTAGCAACTTGGAGGCGCCAATGCCATGACAGATTTTCAGCAGCGGCACGAGCGGAACTTGCGGTGCGGCTTTCGCCGCCGCCGTATTTCCAGTATCTTTTGCGCCGTGGCGCCGCATGGCGCCTGCCTTTTGTGACCGACATGCCTATCTCGCCCCAGCTCAAGGAACGGGTCGCCGCCCTGACCGCCCACTACGATGCCACCGTCCTGCCACTCTGGACCGCAAGCGGCTGGAACGCCGGCATGCTGCTGCCGTATGAAGCGCTCGACGGCGCCACCGCCGCGCCGCTGCCGCCGGCACGCTACCGGGCCATGGCCTGCGCGCGCCAGTTGTATGTGTTCTCGACGGCCGGGCAGCATGCGCACGCCGATACGCTGTTCGGATCGCTGCAGGCGTACTTCGGCAACGGCGAAGGCGGCTGGATCTACAGTGTCGATGCCAATGGCTCGCCGCTCGACGCCACGCGCGATCTCTACACGCATGCCTTCGTCATCTTTGCCTGCGCTACCTACCATGCGCGGCGTGGCAACCCCGACGCGCTGGAAGTGCTGGACGAAACCGTCGATATCGTGGAAGACCGCTTTGCGGACGGCAACGGTCTTTACCATGCCGCGCTCACCGAGCATTTCCGGGAGAAGGGTGCAGGCGTGCTGCAGAACCCGGTGATGCACCTGGCCGAGGCCTACCTGGCCGCCCTCGATGCTACCGGGGATGAATGGTATGCCGAGCGGCTGCGCGAGATCGCCATGGCCGTCCATGAACGCTTTGTCGATCCCGCCAGCGGATGCATTGCGGAACTGCCGCAAGGCAGCGCAGGCAACCGCATCGAGCCGGGCCATCAGTTCGAATGGTTTTCGCTGCTGGCCGGCAAGCAGGACCTGTTCAGCGACCTGCCGCTGGCCGGGGCCTTGCGCACTGCATTCGACTTCGCGCGCCGGCATGGCGTGGCGGCCGACACGCTGGGTGTGAGCGCGGCACTGGATGCCGGTGGTGCGCTGCTCGACGGTACGCAGCGCATCTGGGCCCAGACGGAATTCGCCCGCGCGCTGGCACTGCATGGCGAAGCGGAGTCGCTGGCCACGCTGGAAACATGGGCGCAGCAGTTCCGTGGCCGGTTCCTGGATGCCAAGGGCTGGCACGAGTGCGTGGCGCCTTCCGGGGCAGTGGTGCGCGCGGAAATGCCGTCAACCTCCCCCTATCATCTGGCAACGTCGTATCTTGCGCTGGCTTCGCTGGCTGGCGTGGACTGGCCTGCCCGGCCCGCTTAATCATCCGGCCGGGAGGCGCGCAGGTCGCTTTTCTGCAGCAGGCGCAGCAGCGTTTCCGCGGGCCGGCTCAGGCGCCGGGCCGACAGCGAGATGAATTCGACTTCCGGCAATGCCGGCAGGCTCGCACTGTTGACGGGCGGCGCGAGCCCGCGTCCCGACAGGTATTGCGCCCGCACCGTCAGCCCCAGTCCGCCGCGCGCCGCGGCAATACAGCCCGAGTGACTGCTGCTGCTGCAGACGATCTGCCAGCGGCAGCCCGCCTTGGCGAGCGTGTCGAGCACCACTGAGCGCGTCACGCTGGGCTCATGCACCAGGATCAGCGGCAGTGGCTGCTTCAGGTCCACCACCGTCCCCGGCCGTGCCAGCCATTCCAGCTGGCCGCGAAACAGCGGCACGCCGCGGCGGTCCCCTTCGCGGCGCTTGCCGATCATCAGGTCGAGCGCGCCGGCATCCATCAGTTCGTACAGCTTGCCGGTCATGCCGATGGTGATTTCCATCTCCACATCGGGGTGCGAGTTGCGGAAGGCGGCTAGGACATTGGACAGCGGCCCCTGCGCCAGGTCGTCCGACGTGCCCAGCCGTACGCGCCCCTGCAGGCGCGGTGCATTGAACTGCGACTCGGCACGCCCGATGGCTTCGAGGATCAGCCGCGCGTGCACCAGCAGGGCCTCGCCATCGGGCGTCATCGCCAGCGAATGGGTGTCGCGCGTGAACAGCCGGCGCCCCACGCTCTGTTCCAGGCGGCGGATGTGGTCGCTGACGCTTGACTGCGACAGCCCGAGCTGACGCCCGGCGTCCGTGAAGCTGCGCGCGGTGGCCACGGTGGCGAAGGTCTGGATCCAGACAGGATTGAGCATGCGGTGATTGTCATCGGTAAGTCCGATCACAGTCAATGTCTGCAGCGGGGTTCACGATAGGCTTCGGCCTGACTATCATCGGCATCAGTTCCTCATGCTCCGGGCGCGACAGGCACCGCGGAGCCAGCGAGGGGCACCGACTCGCCCCACGAGAATGATCGACCGATGACTCAAGCTTCTCCGTCCCAGTCACAGAAGCCCTTGCTGTGGATCGTCGCCGCAGGCTTCTTCATGCAGACGCTGGACACCACCATCGTCAATACGGCCTTGCCGTCGATGGCGCACAGCCTCAATGAAAAGCCGCTCAACCTGCAGCCCGTGGTGGTTGCCTACACGCTGACGATGGCCATGCTGACGCCGGCGTCGGGCTGGCTGGCGGACCGCTTCGGCACGCGCCGCGTGTACTTCAGCGCCATCCTGATCTTCGTGCTGGGTTCGCTGTTCTGCGCGGGCGCGCACACGCTGCCGCAACTGGTGGTGGCGCGGGTGGTGCAGGGCGTGGGTGGCTCGATGCTGCTGCCGATTGGCCGCCTGGCGGTGTTGCGCAATGTTTCGAGAGAGCAGTACATCGCGGCGCTGGCCTTCGTCTCCGTCGCGGGGCAGGTCGGGCCGATCTTCGGACCCGTGCTCGGCGGCTGGCTGGTGCAGCAGGTGTCGTGGCACTGGATCTTCCTGATCAATGTGCCGGTCGGGATGGTGGGCCTGTTCGCCGTGCAGCGCTATTTGCCGGCGGGCGATACCAGCGGGGCACCGCCGTTCGACTGGATCGGCTGCGGCCTGCTGTCGCTGTGCATGGTCGCATTCTCGCTCGCGCTCGACGCGCCGATCCAGACCAGCCACCCGGGCTGGAGCGGGGCGCTGCTGGCAGCAAGCCTGGCGGCAGTGCTGCTCTATATTCCACATGCACGCCACAGCCGAGCGCCGCTGTTCCGGCTTGCGCTGTTTCGCGAGCCCAACTTCAGCGTGGGGCTGGCCGGCAACCTGGTCTGCCGGATCGGTTCGGGCGCAGTGCCGTTCCTGTTGCCGCTGCTGATGCAGCTGCAGCTCGGCTACTCGCCGTTTCATTCCGGGCTGATGCTGCTGCCGGCCGCACTGGCCGGCACGGTGGCCAAGCGGTGGATTGTGCCGCTGGTGGGCCGCTACGGCTACGGCAACTTCCTGCTGGTGAATACCTTGCTGGTGGGGGCATCGATCGCATCGTTTTCCGCGATGTCGCCTGGCTGGCCGCTGGCCTTGTCGGTCATTCAGCTGGCACTGTTCGGCGCCACCAACTCGATGCAGTTCGCCGCGATGAACGGCGTGACGCTCCAGGGCCTGAGCGTGGAAGACGCCGGCAGCGGCAACAGCCTGTTCTCGATGGTGCAGATGCTGGCGATCGGGCTTGGTGTGACAATCGGTGGCGGGCTGGTGACGCTGTTCTCGGGGCACCTCGGTACGGCAGGCACGGCCTTCCGCCTGGCGTTCCTCTGCGTTGGCGTCATCACCTTGCTGTCGGCACTGGTGTTCCGCCAGCTGGATATGGAAGAGCTGGGCAAGGGACGGCGGGCAACGGCAGCATAGCCCATTTGGCGTGAATGCTTCCCGGAGCATTTGCAATTCCTTGCAGTCGCGATTCGCCGCTGCCACTAGACTCGATCCGCGCGCCGGCCTGCTTCGTTCTCTTCTTAACCACTTGGTCGTCGTTAATGAAGTTGCGGGCCGGCGCGCACCTGCGCGCCGGTGCCCGTTCAGCGTCGGACGGTGCTTACGGATGCCTGCTGCGCCGGCTGTGAGTTGGTGTCCGCATGCATGGCGGCACTACCTGGAGACACCACTCGCACAGCCATCTGCCTGACCTTGATGGCGGCCTGTGTTTCGGTGTGTTCATTCAGGATCAGGCACAGCAGCGTCAGCAGCGCTGCCGCGATCATGCTCAGTGCGATCCAGGCCAGGCACTGCTTGCGTTCCATTATCGGGGGGGAGGGGGCGTCGATGATGTGCGCAGTTTAGGCGCCCCGGCGAAAATCAATTGTGAACCTTTGCAAAGACACGTGGCGTGCCTGCTACTCGGTCACGCCGCTCTCTCGCAGCAGCCGTTCGCACTCATCCAGCATGTCGTGCGCAAAGGCTGACTGATAGTTGGGGTCGAGCGCTTCCATCATTTCGTGCGCGGCGTACAGGCCGGCTTCACGCGACAGCGTGTCGGCCAGCTGGCGAGCAAACTGGTCGCTCAGTTCAGACAGCAAGCGGCGCTCGGACAGCGCCAGCTGCAGTTGCGAGCGCGACAGCCACATCCCGGCAAGGGTAGCGCCCTGTGCATCGGTCATCCACTGGCGATGCTCGTAGTAGGCGGAGAGCCGCTCGGCCGTCAGCGCGAACAGGAGTGCCTTGCGGGTGTTGAAATCGATCTTGAGGAACGGGACGGGGGCGGGTTTCATGCTTGTGTCTACGGCGGGAAGGCAGGGCGCGAGCCTACCACGAGCGATGGTTAGAACCCATTTCATAATGAAGAAGGGGACGCGTTCAAGCCAGGCGCGGCGCAGGCTAGGCGCGGGCCGCCGGCCTTGGTCATTCCAAGGTCAAGGCCCGTAACAACGCATGCGCCGCGCCTGGCTTGAACCCGCAGGGAAGGCTGCTGCCGGGCCGCATGGCGTTGTTGTGGCCTCCTTGCGTGGAATAACCACGCGGCGTCGGTCACGCCTAGCCCTGCGGCCCGGCAGCAGCCTTCGCGCCCCTTCTTCATTATGAAATGGGTTCTTAGCCGCCGATCTGCGCAAATCGCCTGCCAAGCCATGCGCCGATAGCGGCGATCTCTTCCAGGCAGACCGAATGCGGCATGCGATAGGTGTGCCATTCGACCGGAACCTGGCGGGCGAGCAGGAAGTCCCGCGCCTGTTCGCCGAGCTGGAGCGGCACGATATCGTCCTCCACACCATGCGCGGCGAATACCGGGATGGCCGCGTTGGCCGCGGTGGCTTCGGCCGCCAGCGATGCGGGTGCCGGAATATAGGTGGACAGCGCGACGATGCCGGCGAGCGTTTCGGGATGCGTCAGTCCGGTGGTGTAGGCGATCGCGCCGCCCTGCGAAAAGCCCGCGAGCACGATATGGCTGGCCGGAACGCCGCGTGCATTTTCCCGTGCGATCAGCGCGCGGATGGCGTCGCGCGAAGCACGGATGCCGGCTTCGTCGGCGCGGCGTCCCGCTTCATCCAATGAATAGATGTCATACCAGGCAGGCATGACATAGCCGCCGTTGCAGGTGACCGGGATGGCCGGGGCGTTCGGAAAGATGAAGCGCACGCCCGGCGCCCTGGCAAGGCCCAGTTCGGGCACCACCGGAACGAAGTCGTTGCCGTCGGCGCCCAGCCCGTGCATCCAGATAACGGAGAACGCTGGGTTTGGCGCGGTTTCGATCTCGATCGCGGGCAGCAGTTCGCTCATCTGGCCTGTTCCTGTGGGACGATGCACGTGAAGCCGCGGAACGCGGCAGGCACGGCGAGTATCGCACAGGTCGGCCGCAGGGCCGGCGCCGGCTGCCCGGCGCTGCCTCAGGCAGCGGAGGGCACGATCGGAACCGTGGTCAGTCCTGGCGCGGCACGCGGCGCGGAGGCGGGAATCTCGTAGGCCGCCGGCGCGGTAGCCCGACGCTTGTCCACCACGTCCTCGACGCCTTTTGCAGCCACGTCTTCCAGGAACGCGACCATGTCGCGGTAGTAAGCGACCTGCATCTGGGATTCGAGCAGGCGGCGTTCGGCCTGGAATAGCGTCAGCCTCATGTCTTGCAGTTCCCTTTCGGCGATCTTCTCCGGGGTCGGCGGACTGAACAAGTTTGCGAACCAACGCATGGCAGTACCTCCAGTGCTGTCAACAGCGGGAATTCGTTGCTCTTGCCATGTGAACCAATATAGTCAAGAAATCGGCGAAAGACCCCTCGGCTGTGTGTCCGTGGCGTCTCGCCCACAGGGATGATTGCCGTTCGGCGGAGATTGCGGTAGATACCGGATCCCTTGCCGTCACTCCATCGAACGCATGATGCGCGCCCCATATTTCAGGTGGATTACGGCGATTCCGCAGCAGCCCCTCCCGCCTGCAGAAACGCAATCACCGGCTTCCAGAACGACTCGATATGCTCGGGCAGGGTGGCTGCATCGTGCGGCAGTCCGTCCAGCACCACGAACTCCCGCAGAGGCGTTGCTGCCTTTGCCAGGCGCTCTGCGTGGGAGAGCGGCAATACCTCGTCGGCACGGCTGTGGACGATCAGCAACGACAGCGCGAGGCGGCTTACGCGCGAGGCGTTGTTCCAGGGATCGGGCAGCATCCACGCGATCCATGCAGGCACTCGCCCGGTCTGCACCGCGGCCGCCCGCGCGGAACTGAAGCCTGACGTGATGACCATGCCATCGGGCACCGGACGCAGCTGGCGCGCGATGTCCAGCAGCACGCCGGAGCCAAGCGAGTGTCCGAGCACGTAGCGGCGCGTGGCGTGCGGCGTGGCAGCGAGGAATTTGCCATAGGCCGTCAGCGCGTCCTGGCGAAGATTGCGCACCGTGGGGCGGCCGCTGCTTGCACCGTAGCCGCTGTAGTCAAAGACAAAGGTCGAGATCCCTGCATGCGCCAGCAAGGCCTGCACCGGCGCCCAGTCGGACAGGCATTCGTCGTCGCCATGGAAGACGATCACCGCTGGGCCGGCGGGCTGCGCGGCTTCCGCAAACGCCGCTTGCAGCAGCCGGTCGCCGCTGGTGAACGTGGTGCGGTGAAGCTCTGCCGCAGTTGCTTCCGGTGCCGGCGGATCAGTGTGTGTGACGAAGGCGCTGCGCTCCAGCGCCCGGAAAAGCACATGGCGTCCGAGGCCCGCCAGCAAGGCAAAGCCCGCCGCGCCGGCTATCCAGCGTGGCATCCTGCTTTCAGCGGAGTGGGGCGATGGCATGGGCAGGGCGCATTGACGTGAAAGGGAAATTTTCTCAAGGCTAGCAGCAACCACGGCTGGGAGACAGATTTCGCGTGCATCCGGAGGCATGGCGAAGAAAAGTTCCGTGCCGTGGATTCATGTATTTTCTTTTGGAATCAGTAAGTTATGAGAAAAATCGCCCTCTCTGCAGCTGAGGCCAGAAGAATTTCCTTGACTGTCTACCTAGTAGTAGATAGTATTTGACTCATGGACGCGCTGCTCCACCGGCAAACGAAGCAGGAAGCCGACAGACAGCAGGACCATTGCAATACCGGAGGCGGTCTTTTTTTTGGCCCAGTTATCTATCTACTAGTAGATAACTTCACCAAAAGCGACTTGCCAGCAGCAACTGATACCGATCCAAGCGATCCCGAAACATCGCCCAATTAGGAGCTCATCATGACCAAGTTCGCCAAGACCCTGATCACCGCCACCACCCTTGCCGCCGCCTTCGCCGGTGGTGCTGCCCAGGCCGGCACGGTGCCCGCCGACAAGTACGGCTACGAATTCCGCGTGGGCAAGACCGACGCCTTCACCGACGGTGCGCGCACCGGCAAGTTCGACCCGTTCACCGAAGGCGCCCGCGTTGGCAAGACCGACCCGTACACCGACGGCGCCCGCACGGTCGCCGGCCTGGATCGCAGCGGTGTGTCGTCGGAGCCGGCCCGCAAGGTCGACCCGTACACCGACGGCGCCAAGATCGGCAAGTTCGACCCGTACACCGACGGTGCCCGCACGGTCGCCGGCCTGGACCGCAGCGGTGTGTCGTCGGCACCGGCCCGCAGCTTCGACCCGTACACCGACGGCGCCAAGATCGGCAAGTTCGACCCGTACACCGACGGTGCGCTTGCCTGAACGCCAACCGGCCATAGGGCCGGCGGCATCTAACCCACGGTAGGCGGAGTCCCATGGAAGGACTCCGTTGCCGCAATTGGAGTCCATCATGAGTTTGCGTGACAGTGTTCTGCTTCTGGGCGGATGGGTGCTGCTGTGCGTGACGAGTGGCTCGATGATCACCTTCGCCGCACAGGTTTTGCCCGGCTGAGCGCCGCTTCCATCACTATTGGAGGCGGTGCTGAATTCGCGCCCCGGCGCTAGGGATTACCCCAGCGCCGGTGCATTGTCCCTTGAGTGTCTATCTTCAGGTAGATAAACTCACGCTATGAAAACGCAATCCGTTCGCGAGCAACTGCTCGAGCACACACTGGTGCTGATTCGCCGTCGGGGCTTCAACGGCTTCAGTTACCGCGACCTGGCCGAACTGGTCGGGGTCAAGACCTCGAGCATCCACTATTACTTCCCGTCCAAGGACGACCTTGTACTGGAGGCGGTGAAGGAATACAGCGCAAGGCTGTCGGAGCGCATGCGCGGCATCGACACGACCCTGCCTGTCACGGAGCAGGCGGCCATCTACCTGGCGCCGTTCCGTGCCAGCTGCGGGTCTGACCAGATCTGCCTGTGCGGGATGCTGTCGGCCGAGACGCTGTGCCTGCCGGAATCGGTCCACAAGCTGCTGCAGGGCTTCTTCCTGCTCAATGAGAAGTGGCTGACCGGATTGCTGGAACGTGCCCAGCCGCACCGGAAGGTGCCGTTCCCGGTGCCGCCCGCGCAACTGTCGCAGGTCATCTTCGGCGCACTGCAAAGCGGCCTGATCGCGGCGCGCCTGTTCGGCACGCCAGACCGTGTTGAAGCGGCTGCGGATACGCTGATGGCGGCCGTCGCCGGCTGATTGCCCGGATTCAGCGCCGTATTCTGAACCGCCATGCGGCGTAAGCTGCATGGCGGTTCTGCTTTTCAGCTGCCCCGGAATGCTGTTTCCTGCCGGGCCTGCGAAGTTTGCTGACAGGAATTTCCTTATTTATCAGGCAATTGCGTTGACCCTGGCTGGAACCTATCGGCTCGATAGAAAAGAATTTCCTTGACTATCTACCTAGTAGTAGATAGTATTTGACTCATGGACGCGCTGCTCCACCGGCAAACGAAGCAGGAAGCCGACAGACAGCAGGACCATTGCAATACCGGA
>NZ_JWMA01000012.1 GCF_000812465.1 Cupriavidus sp. IDO
TCGAACGCCTCGCCACCATCCATGAAGCATTCCTGAAGATCGCCTGTTGCATCATCTGTTGGCGACACCTCAGGAAGTCATTTTGTTAGGCCTTCTTAATGCGCGGGGTGCCGGCAGGGAGGCCGGAAACCCTTCCGTCGAGCCGGCGGTCAGCCACGTGGCGGTAAACGCAAAGCGCCCCGCCGGAGCGGGGCGCCTGCCGTGGCTGGCACGGGCACGGGTCAGCCGGTGGTCTCGTCTTCCGGTCCGTCTTCGGGCGGGACACGGGAGGCCAGCACCTTGTCGATGCGCTTGCCGTCCATATCGATGATCTCGAAGCGCCAGTCGCCCCATTGCACCACGTCGGCGGTCTGCGGCAGGCGGCCCAGCAGCAGCAACAGCATGCCGGACAGCGTGTGGTAACGCTCTTTTTCTTCTTCCGGAACGTGGCGCAGCCCGGTGCGGTCCTTCAGCTCCGGGATCGGGATCAGGCCGTCCAGCAGCCACGAGCCGTCATCGCGCTGCACCGCCCACTCCTCGCCGGCGCTGTCGGGCTTGAACTCGCCGGTGATGGCCTCGATCAGATCCTGCAGCGTCACCAGGCCCAGCACCTCGCCGTATTCGTCGATCACGAAGGCCATCTGGCCGCCCGAGGCGCGGAAGTTCTCCAGCAGCTCCATGCCGGTCACGCTTTCGGGCACGAACACGGCCGGCTGTACCGCGGCGGTCAGGTCCGCCTCTTCGCCGCGCAGCCGCCGCGCCAGCAACTGGCGGGCGCTGACGACTCCAACGATGTCGTGCATGCCGCCACGCACCACCGGGAAGCGCGAGTGGTCGGATTCCTCGATGCGCTTCAGGTTCTCTTCCAGTGGCGCTTCCACGTCCAGGTAGACCACGTCGCCGCGCGGCACCATCAGGGAAGCGAGCTGGCGGTCGTCCAGCCGGAAAACGTTGCGCACCATGGTGTGCTCATGCTGCTCGATGACGCCGGCTTCGGAGCCTTCGACCAGCAGCGCATGGATTTCCTCTTCGGTGACGCCGGGGCCGCGGTCGGTCTTGGTGCCGAGCAGGCGCAGGACCAGCCGGGTAGAGCCGGAAAGCAGCTTCACAAATGGCGTGGAGGCGACGGCCAGCCAGGCGATCGGACGCGAGACCAGGCGCGCAATGGCTTCAGGAGCCATCTGGCCCAGCCGCTTGGGCACGAGTTCGCCCAGCACGATGGAAAAATAAGTCAGGCCCGCGACCACGATCGCCGTGGCAACGTAGCCGGCCGTGGTCTGCGCCAGGCCGTAACCCTGGAGCCATGTCCCGAGCGGTTGCGCCAGCGTGGATTCGCCCACCACGCCGTTGAGCACGCCGATCGAGGTGATGCCGATCTGGACGGTGGAGAGGAAGCGTGTAGGGTCTTCGCCCAGCTTGATCGCTTCGATTGCGCCACGGTCGCCGTCTTCGATCTGGCGCTGCAGCCGGGCCTTGCGGGCGGTGACCAGCGCGATTTCGGACATGGCGAACAGGCCGTTTAGCAGAATCAGCGCCAGTAATATGGCTATTTCCATCAGGGTGCGCGCCCTCTGCGCGCGGGGGTTTTAAAAGGGCAAGCATACCATCCGCGCAAGACCACTCGACGCCGGGCAGCGTGGCGACAGCGGTGGCCGGTTGTCCGGTCCGTATAGCGATAACCTGGGGAAATAGCTTGATATAAAACTTTCAATAGATAGTTATGGCTCGCTGCGCCAGACTTCTCTCCACGGCGGCACCCGTGCCGCCTTCGAAAAGCCTGAACCCAACAGGCGTGCGAATGACAAGGAGACAGAATGGACATCCGATGGACTGCCGTGCTGGTAGAGAAATTCGGCCACAGCTTCAGTGCCTACGCGCTGGATAGCGGCGCCCGCCGCTTCAGCGTGCAGCTGCCGGACTATCCCCATGAATTCGTGGTGGACCGCGAGCGGCTGTGCGGCTACGTGGGCCACTATGGTGTGCAGACCTTTGCGCACGGCGGCGATGGCGGCGCCGCGGTGATCGCGGTCGACCTGATGCGTGGCGCAGCTTCGGCCCGGCTCGATTGCGCGCCCTGGCACCGCATCCATGGCCTGCAGATCGACCGGCAGGGCCGGGTCTACGCGCTGAGCGAGCGCGACAATATGCTGCTGGTATTCGAGGCTCCGCTGGAGCGCCCGGTGCCGGATCGCGTCGTGCCGACTGGTGGGGTGAAAAGCCATTTGTTCGTACTGTCGGCCGATGGCGAACGGGCTTACGTGACCAACCTGCTGTCGCATAGCGTGACGCTGGTGCATCCGTACGATGCCACCCGTGCGCCGCGCGCGGCGAATGCGGGCAGGCGCCCCGAGGGTTGCTGCCTGAGCCGCGATGAATCGGCGCTATATGTCGCCAGCCGTGACGATCACAGTCTCACCCGGCTCGATGCGCGCACGATGGAAACGGTGCGCACGGTGCCGACTGGCGAGGATCCCACCCGTATCTACTGGTCGCCGGACGACCGCTTGTTCGTGCTCAACTACGGCGAGCGCAGCATCCGCATATTCGACCCCGGCACGCTCGCCGAAATAGGCCGGGTCGATACTGGCGCCAAGCCGATTGCGCTCGCCTTCCACCCGGCTGACCCGAACTGCGCCTATCTCACGCTCAACGATCACACCGTCAGCCGGCTCGACCTGCCCGGCCTGACCCTGCGCCATGCCTTCGCCACCGGCAAGGAACCGGACGGCCTTGCCATCCTGGCTTTGCCGCAGCAGTAGCTCCCGCACGTTTCAACAGAAAAGGCGTCGGCGCAGCACGCCGCCGGCGGCCAATACACAGACATACGGAGACAGAACATGAAAGGCCTGGAGCAAGCCGGCGCCGGCACGGCCGTTGCCCTCGATGCGGCAGCCGCGACCACTTCCGCCAGCATTCCCGCCCAGCGCTGGTGGCGCGTCATCCCGCCGATCCTGATGGTATGCATCGTCTCGGATATGGATCGCGTCAATATCGCCTTCGCGATGCCCGGCGGCATGGGCGACGCGCTCGGGATCGGCGCCAGCATGGCCGGGCTGGCCGGCGGCATCTTCTTTGTCGGATATCTCTTCCTGCAGATTCCCGGCGGCAAGCTGGCCGTGCGCGGCAGCGGGCGCAACTTCATCGCCTGGTCGATGCTGGCCTGGGCCGTCATTTCGGTGCTGACCGGCCTGGTGCGGAACCAGACTGAGCTGCTCGTGCTGCGCTTTGCGCTGGGGGTGGCCGAGGGCGGCATGCTGCCGGTGGTGCTGACCATGGTCGGCAACTGGTTTCCCGACCACGAGCGCGGCCGCGCCAACGCGCTGGTGATCATGTTCGTGCCGATCGCCGGCATCATCACCGCGCCGCTGTCGGGCCTGGTGATTGCCGCACTCGACTGGCGCTGGCTGTTTATCGTCGAAGGCCTGATTTCGCTGGTCTGCCTCGCGGTATGGTGGAAGCTGGCCTGTGACCGGCCAGAGCAGGCAAGCTGGATTTCGCCCGACGAGAAGGCGTACATTCAGACCCGCCTGCACGAGGAAGCACAGCGCTCGGCCGTCGCTGGCGCGCCAACGGGGCGGGGCGCGCCCGGCACGCGGGCGGTGCTGGCGCAAATCCTGGCGCAGGGCGTGATCTGGCAACTGATCGCTGTCAATTTCCTCTACCAGATGGGAATCTACGGCTACACGCTGTGGCTGCCCACCATCCTGAAAGGCCTGACCGGAGGCGGCATGGGCCAGGTCGGCATGCTGGCCATGCTGCCGTACGTGGGCACCATGGCTGGCATCCTCGTGATCTCCACGCTGTCCGACCGCACCGGCCGGCGCAAGGTGTTCGTGGTCTGGCCGCTGCTCGGCTTCGCCGCCTGCCTGGCGGGTTCGGTGTGGTGCCACGGCAATACCTGGCTGGCCTATGGCTTGCTGGTCGGAAGCGGCTTCTTCCTGCAGTCCGCCGCGGGGGTGTTCTGGACCATGCCGCCGCGCTTGCTGGCGGCCGAGCAAGCGGGCGTGGCGCGCGGCGTGATCAACGCGCTGGGCAACCTGGGCGGATTCTGCGGTCCCTATGCGGCGGGCGTGCTGATCGAGCGGATCGGCGCGGGAGCCGGCGTCTACCTGCTGGTTGCCGCGCTGGTGCTGGCCTCGGCCCTGGCCGCCACCTTGCCGGGGCGGTGCCGATGAACGGCAATCCGAGCGCTATGGGTGTCCAGGGCGCGCTGCCCCCGGGCCTGGCCATCGTCGATGCCCACCACCACCTCTGGCCACTCGGGCGCGGCCGCTATCCCTGGCTGCAGGACGAGTACCGGCCTCAGACATTCTTTCTCGGCGATTACGAGGCCCTGCGCCGCGATTACCTGGAAGCAGACTACGCTCATGACACCAGCGCCGTGACTGTGCTGGCGACCGTGCACGTGGAGGCCGAACGCGACCGCCGCGAAGCGGTCGATGAGACCGCGTGGCTGCATCAGGAACCCTGGCGGCGCGGCATGGCCGCCGCGGTGGTGGCCTACGCGCCGTTCGGCAATCCCGGGTGCGCCGCGCTGCTGGCTCGCCAGGCCGGTTTCGCGCGGGTCAGGGGAATTCGATGCAAGCCGCTGACCTCGGAGGGGCCAGGCCGATCGGTGGCGGGCCAGCCCGGGTCGATGCAAGACCAGGCCTGGCTAGATGACCTGGCGCGGCTGGCACACCATGGCCTGTCATGGGACCTGCGGGTGCCATTCTGGCACTTGCGAGAGGCGGCGCAGGTGGCGGCCGCCTTGCCTGGCCTGTCCATCGCGCTCAATCACGCTGGCCTGCCGCTGGATCGCTCGGAGCAGGGCCTGGCGTGCTGGCGCGCCGGCATGGAGGCGCTGGCAGCCTGCCCCAATGTGTCGGTCAAGCTATCGGAGCTGGGACTGGCCGGCGGGTACTGGGATGCACAGGGTAACCGCCGTGTCGTGCGCGAGGTGCTGGCCATGTTCGGCCATGAACGGGCAATGTTCGGCAGCAACCTGCCGGTCTCGCGGTTGAGCGCGGACTTCGGCACGATCCTTGGCACGATATGTGAAGCGCTGCCGGATCCCGTGGCCAGGCGGCGCGTGCTGGTCTCCAATGCGGCGCACTTCTACCGCATCGTTCCGGCGCAAATGGCCCCGGTCGCCGCACCGATGCCAGCGTCGCATGGGGTCGCTGGCTGAGCCGCCTCATGCTATAAGAGTCGGCTTTTGCCGGAGTCACCCCAAGCGGCCATCATGTCAGACTTTCCCGCGATCCTGCCGAGCGCGGCCACGCTGCGCAACCGCCTTCAAATGCGGCATTTGCGCCTGGCGCTGGCGCTGGCCGAACACCGCTCGCTGCGGCGTGCGGCTGCACAGATGTCGCTGTCGCAGCCCGCGGTCACCAAGGCGCTGCACGAGCTGGAGGGGATGGTCGGCACACTGCTGTTCACGCGCCACGCGCGCGGCATCGAGCCGACGGTGTTCGGCGAGGCCCTGATCCGCTATGCGCGCGTGGTGCTGGCGGACCTGGATGCCCTGCATGATGAATTTGCTGCGATTGCCGCGGGGGAGGTAGGCAAGGTACGGCTGGGTTCGATCCTCGCGCCGGTCCCGTCGGTGCTCTCCGGCGCCATCCATGCGCTCAAGGAACGCTATCCGCGCCTGAACATCGTGATGCATGTCGATACCAGCGACGTGCTGGTGCAGGCGCTGCGGCAGGATGCGCTGGACGTCATGATCGGGCGCATTCCCGAAGGCACGCTGGCTGACGATCTCGCCTTTGAACCGCTGTTCGAGGAAACCCTCGCCATCGTGGCGCGCGCCGGCCATCCGCAGGCGCGCAGGCGCAGTGTAAAGCTGGCCACCCTGGTTTCCTATCCCTGGATCATCCCGCCGGCGGCCACGCCGATGTGGCAGATCATCGACCAGACCTTCCGTGATAACCGTGTGGCGCTGCCGGAAGACATGATCGAAACCTCGTCGATCATGGCGACGCTGCCGCTGCTGGCCGGCAGCGACCGCATTGCGGTCGTGCCGAGTGCCATCGCGGATTACTTCGCCTCGCTGGGCGCGCTGGCAGTCCTGCCCGTTGCGATGCGCGGGCGGATGGTGCCCTATGGGATCGTGGTGCGCCGCCGCCGCGCCGCCACGCCTGCCATGCGGTTGCTGATCGACGCCGTGCGTGCGGCCCAATCTGGCAATTCGTGTGAGTTGACTGAATCGCTGTCATTACCCGCAAAGTAATCGTCATCCGCCGCAGTACATGCTGTAATGCAGTCATGGAAACCCTGACCCCCGGCTCCGAAGCCGCACTCGATTTCCCCGGCCTGCTGCGCTACTGGCGCAGCAGGCGTGGCTATAGCCAGCTCGCGCTGTCGCTGGCGGCCGGCGTGTCGCAGCGGCATATCAGCTTCCTGGAGTCCGGGCGGGCGCGTCCGAGCCGGGAAATGGTGCTGGCGCTGGCCGAGCGGCTCGGCGTGCCGCTGCGCCAGCGCAACCGGCTGCTGCTGGCGGGCGGATTCGCGCCGGCGTACAGCGAACACGCGCTGGCCTCGCCGCCGATGCAGATGGTGCAGCAGGCCATCGCGCTGATCCTGGCCAAGCAGGAGCCTTATCCGGCTGTGGTGCTGGACCGGTTCTGGAATCTGGTCGATGCCAACCAGGCCTACCGGCGCATGCTCGACCTCCTGCTCGAAGGGCGCGAGCCCGCCTCGCTGGGCGACGACGGGCGCCGGATCAACCTGATGCTGACGGTATTCGATCCCGATGGCTTGTGGCCGGTGATCGAAAACGCCAGGCAGGTAGGCAGGTACCTGCTGCGCCGTGTCTGGCAGGAGCTGCAGGTTCAGGCCCACGACCAGACCGCCCGCGAAATCTTCGACCGCATTGCCGGATGGCATCCGGATATGGTCGGCCCCGGTGGCGTGCTGTTGCCGGAAGAGGAGGGTCACGAAGGGCCGCCCCCTCCCGTGCTGCCGGTCGTGCTCCATGCCGGCGAGTTCCGGGCCTCGCTCTTCTCCACGCTGACCACGCTTGGCATTCCGCAGGACATTACCCTGCAGGAACTGCGCATCGAGTGCTTCTTTCCGGCCGACAATGCCGCGCGCACCGTTTTCGAGCATCTGGCTTCCAGGCGTGAACCAGCACTTCAGAACCGGTAGCGCAGATAGAAGGTGCTGAAGCCGGTTCCGGGATTGGGCTCCTTGATGCCGGCATTGGAAATGTGCTGGTAGCGGTAACCGGCGGCGAAGCGCTGGTCTTTGCCGAAGGCGATCCCGACGCCGGCGTACTCCGAAAACTGGAACGCGGTGGAGTAGCTGTGGTCATCCGAGGTGCGTGTCTCGCTGATCAGGCGCGGCCCCACTGACAACTCCAGGAACGGCACCCACGCGTGCCGCCGCCAAGCCAGCCGTACCACCGGCGATACGCCGAACTCCCAGGGATTACGCGGGTTCTTGTCACTCGTGCTGTGCCAGCGCGCCACGTTGACCTCCCATTGCAGATCCACCAGCCATCCCTCCGGATTGCCCCAGGCAAAGCCGGAGTCCCAGAGCAGGGCGATTTCCGCTTTCTGGACGTGGTGCTTGCCGTCAACGCCATAGCCGACCTGCACGGCCGGGTCGGCGCGCGCGGTACCCGCCAGCAGCAGCGAGCTCAAGAGAACGGTGGCAGCGAGTGCCTCCGGCGAGAGCCCGGGGCGACGACGCACCTGAACGTGCGGGAGGGGTTGGTTTCTTTCATAGCTGGCGTGCGTGCGCATAGGGCTTGGCTGGCTCGTTGTTGTCGGGTCGAGTTCTGTGCGGGGACGGCTCCCGGGGCGCTGTGTTCCTCGGGCCCGCCATCAGCCCGGCACCTATCGCAAACATCACCCGTCACCTATTTGTAGTACATGAAAGCGCACTCCGCAGCCCTCGAAGTGCTTCTCAATCGAATAGAACACTCGTGCTAAGATTCGCGAGCCAGCGCCGCGGGCGATGTCCACATGAACAATGCGGGGCAAACGCGAGCAGCGCCGGCATCGTTACGTCTTCAGGGCGGGGTGAAAGTCCCCACCGGCGGTATGCCGCAGCGCGCTTGCGCGCAATGCGGCGAGCCCGCGAGCGCTCGCATTCCCGTGCGAGGTCAGCAGACCTGGTGTGAGGCCAGGGCCGACGGTCATAGTCCGGATGAAAGAAGATGGGCGGAGCTTGCCAGCATGAATGCCCTTGTCCGCTGCCATGGACCGCGGCGCGCAGCCTGCTGCCGGGATTTTCATTTCCCGGCGCTGGCGCGTTGCTCTGTTGTTCTGGCGTGGACGCATTCCTGTTCCCCCAGGCAGTCCGCTGATCCTTCCCCTGAAACGCCCACTGAACTTTGCTCAAGGAGCGTTTCATGCTTAGCTTTCCGACCGAAGAAATCCAGACCCTTGCTGTTGCCGAAGCGGCGGACGCGCGACCGCTTGCGGTACGCATTGCCCAGGCGCTCGACGCCATGCGCGAAGGCCGTCCTGTCGTCCTGCTCGATGACGACGACCGCGAGAACGAGGCGGATCTCATCCTCGCTGCCGAATGCCTGACCCAGTCAAACATGGCCATGATGATCCGCGAATGCAGCGGCATCGTCTGCCTGTGCCTGACCGGCGAGAAGGTCCGTCAGCTTGGTCTGCGCCCGATGGTGGAGAACAACCGCAGCCAGTACGGCACGGCCTTCACGGTATCGATCGAGGCGCGCGAGGGCGTGACCACCGGTGTCAGCGCAGCCGACCGCATCACCACGATCCGGGCTGCCATTGCCGATGGCGCCGGAACCGATGCAGTGGTCAGCCCCGGCCATGTGTTTCCGTTGGTAGCCGTCGAAGGCGGCGTGCTGGCCCGGCGCGGCCACACCGAAGGCTCGGTCGAGCTGGCCCGCATGGCGGGGCTGTCGCCGACGGCCGTGCTTTGCGAACTGATGAATCCGGATGGCACGATGGCACGCCGTCCCGAGGCATTGGCCTTCGCCGAAATGTACCGGCTGCCGGTGCTGACCATCGCCGACCTGGTTGCCTGGCGCGAACTGCACGGCTGAAAACACACGGCACAAGCGCTGAACAAGCGCGGCATGTGCGACAATGCGGCTCGTTTTTCCCGTCAATTCGAGGGCGATTCCATGCTTTTCCGCATTCTTGCATGCACTGCCGCGCTGTTCGGCAGTGTCGTCAGTTTTTCCGCCCATGCTGAAGCCAGCGCGCTGCAGGCCCCGCGCCCGGCCGCTGGTGCCGGGCTCTACGAGTGCCCGGGCCCGAACGGCGGCACCGTGTTCCGCTCCACCCCACGCGAAGGCTGCTCGCTGCTCGCCGCGCCCGATCCGGCTGCACCGGACCCGCAACGCTGGCTGCCGCTGATGGGCGCCAATGGCGTGATCTCCTATTTCGACCAGTCGGCCGTGCGCCGGCAAGGCCCCGAGGTGGGCGTCGTGGTGATGCGCAACGCGCCGGCCGGCGTCATTCGCACCACCAGCGGCGAGCCGATCCGTTCCTCGCTCAAGCGCATGGTATTGAACTGCGCGACGTCGATGTACGCAGTGGTCGAACAGACGCTGTACAGCAAACGCTTCGCGCGCGGTGAGTCGCTCTACACCATCCGTGGCCCGCACACTGGCACCTTCCAGCCGGTTTCGTCGGGCTCCATTGCCGGCGAGTTGCTTCGCAGGCTGTGCCGCTAGACACCGTCCGACTTCAGAGTTTCAGTGAACTAGGGTTTGTCCCGGTCAACCTTCGGCCGTTCGTCCCCGTTGATGCAGATGACGACGCGCCGGCAACGCTGCCGGCCGCGACAGTCAACGCAGTCGATACCGACAAGGCAAGGCTCACAAGGAGGCTGAGATGAAGAAGTGGATCGTAATGCTGTCGATGGCAATGTTTGGCGCTGGTGCATTTGCACAGACTCCGGCGACCCCGGCAACTCCAGCCACTCCCGCTGCTCCCGCGGCAGCCAATAGCGCGGCACCGGCCAAGGCTGATACCGGCAAAGCCAAGGTCAAGAAAACCAGCGCCAAGAAGAAGAGCCACGCTCCCAGCACCAAGAACCCGATGACGAATAAAGGCGCCTGAGCGCCGGCTGTCGAAGGCGGCGGGCGGATGGCTCCCCGGCAAGCGGGGAAGCAAGTTCCGCCCGGAAACCGCCACGCCGCCGCCCGCGCGCCATGGCCGAGCCAGGCAGACTCTCAATGGCGATGTCGCGGATGGCTACTCTTGGGGCACGCACGCGTGCCGGCCGGGGGGCTGGGTAGTCAGGCGGATAGAGCAGAGAGGCTTCGGCCTCTCTTTTTTTTGCCTGTAGCCTGTCCGTGCTACAGCGCGCGTTGTCGGACTTCTACGTGGAGTACGAACTGTTCGTCGCGCTGGATCAGCCGCGCAACCGCTTCTTCGCGCTGTCCGCGCTGCACGCCGCGATCCAGGACCAACCAGCACGGCGTGCAGATCATGTCGCCGCATTTCCTGGCGCAGCCCGACAACACCGTCTACGTGCCGCGGCCAAGATGGTTCGAGGCGCCCGGGACTGCAGCGATCGACCCGGCCGGTAGATCGCGCCGCAAGGCATCGCCACCGGCCTGATGCCGGAGAACCCGGTTCAGTCAGCGACCTGGCGCGACTTCCATTGCCCGTTGGACTGCTTGCAGAACCATCCGGCCCAGTGCTCTTCGGCGCTGCCGCGCTTGAGATCGGACTTCAGCCGGCGGCATGGCTGGCCCTGATCCGTCTTGCTGCTGACCGGTGTGAGCGTGCCATCGATCTGCTGGCGCTTTCCGGCGGCGGGGTAGGTCCACTCCACCGCCTGCCCGTCGGCCGTATCGTTCAGCGCCTTGCGCACCGACTTCGCCAGCGATTGCGCTTCCTTGTCATTCAGGGTGCCGATGATGGTGCCGGTCAGGTAGTTGTCGAAGTAGGCATGCGCCGGGGTGGCCAGGGCCAGCAGCAGCGAAGATCCCAGTGCGCAGGCAAGGGCGCGGGGCAGGGCGGAGCGAAGGGCTTTCCGTGACGGCATGGCGATTCCTTGTGGCGTGGACGCGGAGGCGTTGGCGCGATTGCGCCGAGGCCGGCTTCCCGCGTGGATATTGAGTGGCATTGTAAGCGCAAGTGGCTGTCTCGAGGCCGGCCTGCAGCACGCATGATGCAGTGCGGCACAATGCCGGGCGACATTGACAGCCGGCGGTCGCTGGCCTAGCGTGGATTGTTGCCTATGACGCTTCAGCCGATGGCGGGAGCGCGTTCACCGGCAGCAGGGCGCGCAATGCGCAACAACCGCGAGAGGAGTTCCCATGAAGATGCGTTATCTGACCCTCGGACTGGCGCTTGCCGCAGCGCTCGGCGTCGCGCATGCACAATCGCCCGGCAAGTCCGGCAAATTCGATCCTTATACGGATGGTGCCAAGGCAGGCAAGGCAGACCCGTACACCGACGGCGCCAAGACGGACAAGTTCAACCCCTATACGGACGGCGCCAAGACAGACAATGTCAACTCGCTGACTCCTGGTGCGCGCACCGATCAGATGGAGCCGATCCAGGGCGGCGCCCAGAAGAGTGGCAAGTTCGACCCATATTCGGATGGTGCCAAGTCCGGCAAATTCGACCCGTATAGCGACGGCGCGAACAAGCAGTGAGGCGGTCTCGGCACGAGGCCTCGCGTACTGATGCATCACACTGGACAGCGGCGCCTGACGGCGCTGCTGTCGATGTGACCTCGCAGCCCGCAAACGCCCGTGCCATGCGCCTTTCCGGCTACCGGGGTTTCATTTTGTTTCAAACATTGCGTGATCGAAACGTGACTTTCGAGGCTCGAATTGTTATGGTTTGTTGCGCATCGCAGCAAATCGAACTTCGCGTTGACAGTCTCATCCCGTTCCCGCCCGGGCCATCCGGATTCGCGACGGGTCCGTCTCTTGCTGTGTCTTCATCCATCGTCCCGACCGCCGAAGCCGGTCACGTCATTTACGCTCACGCCCTTGGCATACATGTCAGCACCAGCCACGCCACGTCTGTCCGCAACGCTCATCGCGCCGCTCGCCAGCCCGACCGCCCGTCGTCGTGGCGCAGTGCGGCTCGCCGGATGGCTAGGTGGCGGCGTGCTGGCCATGTTTGCGGTGGCGGCGCATGCGTTCGACTTCGATACCGTGGCGGCGCGCGCGCGCCAGCTGGCGGCGTCGCCCTACAAGGCGCCGCAGCAGAACCTGCCGGGCGAGTTGCGCGAGCTGTCCTACGAACGCTATCGCGAGATCGAGTACAAGCCTGAACGCTACGTCTGGCGCGGGGCGCGCTTGCCATTCGAGTTGTCGTTCTTCCACGAAGGCATGGTGTTCGACCAGCCCGTCAAGATCAACGAAGTGGTGAGCGGCAGCGTGCGTGAATTCCGCTTCGATCCGGCGGCATTCAATTACGGCCCGCACAAGGTGGATGCCGGCAAGCTCAAGGGGCTCGGCTTCGCCGGCTTCCGCGTGCTGTATCCGCTGAACCAGGGCAAGCGCAAGGATGAGCTCGCGTCTTTCCTCGGTGCGAGCTACTTCCGCGCGCTCGGCAAGGACCAGTGGTACGGCTTGTCCGCGCGCGGCATTGCGGTCGACACCGCGCTCAACTCGGGCGAGGAGTTTCCGCGCTTTGTCGAATACTGGATCGAGCGGCCGAACGGTTCGGACAAGCAGCTGACCATCTACGCGCTGATGGATTCGCGCCGCATGAGCGGGGCCTATCGCTTTGTCATCAAGCCGGGCGAAGAGACCGCGATGGAGGTCAAGTCCCGCCTCTACCTGCGTGAGAACGTGACCAAGCTCGGCCTGGCGCCGCTGACCAGCATGTACCTGTTCGGCGAAAACCAGCCGTCGCCGACTACGGATTTCCGTCCCGAGGTTCATGACTCCGACGGCCTGTCGATCCATCTGGGCACCGGCGAGTGGGTCTGGCGTCCGCTGATCAATCCCAAGCGTCTGCTGGTGACGTCGTTCACGGCGACCAATCCGCAGGGCTTCGGACTGATGCAGCGCGACCGGAATTTCGGCAACTACCAGGAAATTGGCGCGTGGTATGAGCGCCGGCCCAGCGGCTGGATTGAGCCGCGCGGCAACTGGGGTTCTGGCCGGGTCGAGCTGGTGCAGATCCCGACGCCGGACGAGACCAACGACAACATCGTGGCCTACTGGGTCCCCGATAACCCGCCCAAGCCCAGGCAGCCATTCGACTATGAATACCGGCTGCTGTGGCAGAAGGACGGCGAGCAACTGCCGCCACTGTCGTGGGTCACGCAGACCCGGCTCGGCCAGGGCCTGACCCGCAAGCAGGACGACCCCAGCTTCTCGCTGGTGGTTGACTTCGAAGGCCCCGCCTTCAGGAAGCTGCCTGCCGACGTTCGCATCGACCCGGTGGTTTCGGCCGATGCAAACGGTGAATTGCTCAAGACGTCGGTGCAGCGCAATGACGCGACCGGCGGATGGCGCATGACCATGGTGATACGCCGCAAAGATGAAACCAAGCCGGTAGAGTTGCGCGGCTACCTTCGCAACGGCAATACAACCCTATCCGAGACGTGGAGCTACATCTTACCCCCAGGCTAAAGCAGCGACCGGTCCAGGCGGCGGCATGCGAGCGCTATGTCGACCGCCTGCCCGCATCGCCCGAATTGCGTACCGAGCTGCTTGCCGACGCATCGCCGGCCGCCTCCCTGTCCGTCAATGGCCGGGATGCGCAGGCGGCAATGGAGCAATTGCAGTCGAAACTTGCCAAGGACGCGGCGACCGCGCCGGGCGGCGCGACTTACGGTTCCGTCGGCCGTCGCTTCACGATGGCTTACGGCAATCCCCAGGTCGGTGGCGAACCGCTCCTGCAGCGCCGCGACGACGGCACCGTGCGCGTCAATACCGGGCCGGCGCCGGAGCGCAGCTCGATGGTCCCGCGCCAGTGGCCGCCGCATGTGCTGACCGGCTGGGTGCGCAACACCTGGCGCGGCATGCGCGGCCGCCCGCCGGTGCCCGAATCCTGGGACACCCTGCATGACGGTCCCGATGCCGAAGGCAAGTGGCATCCCGCCGGCTCGCACCGGCGCTGGTTCCTGCTCGGGTTGGTCATTGCACAGACGGTGCTGGCGACTTTCTTCATGACGAAGGTGCTGCCGTACCACGGTGCCGATCCGCTCGAGATCGCCATCCTGGTGCTGTTCGCCATCCTGTTCTCGTGGGTCTCGGCTGGCTTCTGGACGGCCATGATGGGCTTCCTGGTGCTGGCCAGGGGCGGCGATCGCCACCTGATCTCGCGCTCGGCCGCGCCCGATGCGCCCATCGCGCCCGATGCACGAACGGCGGTCATCATGCCGATCTGCAATGAGGACGTGACACGTGTCTTCGCCGGGCTGCGCGCCACCTATGAATCGCTGGAGCGGACCGGCCAGCTCGCGCAGTTCGATTTCATCGTGTTGTCCGACAGCGGCAATCCCGACCTGCGCACCGCCGAACACGATGCGTGGATGGAGATTTGCCGCGCGGTGGGCGGCTTCGGCCGCATCTTCTATCGCTGGCGCAAGCATCGCGTCAAGCGCAAGACCGGCAACGTGGCCGACTTCTGCCGCCGCTGGGGCAGCAAGTACCGCTACATGGTCGTGCTCGATGCCGACAGCGTAATGAGCGGCGACAGCCTGGCCACGCTGGTGCGGCTGATGGAAGCCAATCCGGGCGCAGGCATTATCCAGAGCGCACCGGTGGCCGTGGGCCGGGAAACGCTCTATGCACGCGTGCAGCAGTTCTCGACGCGCGTGTATGGGCCGCTCTTCACCGCTGGCCTGCACTACTGGCAGCTGGGCGAATCGCACTACTGGGGGCACAACGCGATCATTCGCGTGAAGCCTTTCATGGAGCATTGCGCGCTCGCGCCGCTGCCTGGCCGCGGGCCGCTTTCGGGCGAAATCCTTTCGCACGATTTTGTCGAAGCCGCGCTTATGCGCCGCGCCGGCTGGGGCGTGTGGATTGCCTATGACCTGCCGGGCTCGTATGAAGAGCTGCCGCCGAACCTGCTCGACGAGGTCAAGCGCGACCGCCGCTGGTGCCAGGGCAACCTGATGAACTTCCGGCTGTGGCTGAAGCAGGGCTTCCATGTCGTGCACCGTGCCGTCTTCCTGACCGGCATCATGGCCTATCTGTCGGCGCCGTTGTGGCTGCTGTTCCTGGTGCTGTCCACGGCGATGCTGGCCAAGCACGCGCTGGTGCCGCCCGAGTATTTCACGCAGCCGTACCAGCTGTTCCCGACCTGGCCCGAGTGGCATCCGGAGAAGGCGCTGGCTCTGTTCTCCGCCACGGCAACGCTGCTCTTCCTGCCCAAGGTGGCGAGCGTGCTGTTGCTGATGAAGGATGCACGCAGCTACGGCGGTCCGGTGCGGCTGGTGCTGAGCATGCTGATCGAGGTGTTGCTGTCTGCCTTGCTCGCGCCCACCCGCATGCTGTTCCACACCAAGTTCGTGATAGCGGCATACAGCGGCTGGGGCATCTCGTGGAAATCGCCTCCGCGTGAAGATACCGAGACCACCTGGGGCGAAGCCTTCCGCCGTCACGGCTGGCATACCGTGCTGGGCCTGGCCTGGGGTGCGCTGGTCTACTGGCTCAGCCCGTCGTACATCCTGTGGCTGCTGCCGATCGTGGGCTCGCTGGCCGTGTCGATCCCGTTGTCGGTGATGCTGTCGCGGGTGTCGCTGGGACGTGCCTCGCGCCGCGCGGGTCTGTTCGTGATTCCGGAAGAAGTCACGCCGCCGCGGGAGATCGTCGAAACCCAGCAGCATGTGGAAGCCGCCGGCGAAACGCCGGACTTCGTCGATGCCGTGGTCGACCCGGTCACCAATGCGCTGATGTGTGCCACGGTGTCGGCCCGCGTCGTGCAGCCGGATTCGGCGAAGCAGCGGCATGCCGCGCTGGTTCAGCATGCGCTGACCGGCGGCCCGCGCGCGCTGACGCCTGCGCAGAAGCATGTCTTGCTGAGCGATCCGTTCGCGCTGGCAAAGCTGCACGAACTGGTGTGGGGCTCGCCCCTGGCGGACGCCGGCTGGAAGGATACGCGGCTGCTGGTGCGGCGCGCCCCCAATGTCGTGCCGCTGCGCCCCAGGCTCGCCTGAAGCCGGAACACGCCTGGCGCAGGACTGCAGTCCGCCAGGCGCAGCCACTCATCGTGCAAGCCTTCTAATAATGCGAATGAGAATGACGTGCGATCCGTGCGCCATGCAGGCGCACTTGTCTGAGCCGGGCGGCAGCTTCAGCGCAGCGCCGCCGTGCAGATCGGCGAAGTGATATAGACATCCCCGACGCGGCGCTCGCCGCGGTCGTTCCGCGTCATGTAGCGGAACATCATGCTCACACCCAGCTTGGTCAGGATTTCCACGTCGCGATTGGCGCAGATATTGCGCTGCAGCGGCGCGGCATAGTTCACCTCGAAGCTCGCAAGGTCCAGCATCGGGCCGCGGTAGTTGGTGAGTTCCAGCTGAAACAGCACGTGCTTGCCGGGAACGGACTGGCAGCGGCGCAGGCGCGTCTCGCGGTCGATCTCGATGGGCAGTGCGTCATTGAGCTGGCGGCAGGCCCGCGCAAGCACGCTGTCGGGACGGTTCGTGTTGCGCAGCAGTTCGGGCACGCCGGCGGCGCCGGTGTTCTGGCCGGTGGCGGCACCCTTGAGCATGCGTGAGAGCGCTTCGGCCTCGTCGAATGGTGCCGCGGGCGCCGACGCCGATGCGGGCTGCCGCAGCTGTGCAGGGGCGCATTGCGCCGGCACAGGCAGCAGCAGCGCGGCTGCAAGTGCGGCAGCGCTCAGTGAAGCGGTAATCGGCGTGTGTCGTGTTCTCATGCAGGATAACGTTGCCGGGACCGGTATCTGTCGTCCGTCTCTGCGCGGCCGGCGGCGTGTGTCGCCGACAGGCAGGCATTGTACCCTTCACCTTGCTGCGCGTGAAAGCCACGCCACACGGGAGTGCGCCAGAATGCGTTGCCAGGCGCAGCCGTAGCGGCATCTTTTTGCGCGCTTTACCACTGATAACAATAGTGCCAAGGTTGGCAATTTCACCGAACCCGACTTTGGCAGGGCCTCATCAGTTTTCATGGCGGCACGTGTGCAACTCGGACAGGTTTCGTGAACGACTTCTTCAAACCTGGCTCCGCTCACGGCAGGCCGTGTTTGTTATGTTGTGAAACAATTGCACCTCATTCCAGGTTGCCCTCCGGCCCCGAGCCGCCGGCAACCCGGACCATTCCCCCGGAACTGCTCTGATGACCCAATCCTCAAGCGCCACGCAGTCGTCGCGTTTTCCTGTCTGGCTGCTGATCTGCGCCTCGCTGACCGCGCTTGCACCGCTCTCGATCGATATGTACCTGCCGAGCTTCCCCACGCTCGCTGGCGAAATGGGCGTGGATATCGGCCGGGTCCAGCTCACGCTGGGTACGTTCCTGGTGGGCCTTGCGCTGGGGCAGGCCTTCTACGGGCCGGTCAGCGATCGCTTCGGACGCAAGCCGCCGCTGTATCTCGGGCTGGGCCTGTATGCGCTGGCGGCGGTGGGCTGCGCCATGGCGCGCAGCGTGGAATCGCTGATGCTGTGGCGCTTCCTGCAGGCACTGGGCGGATGTGCCGGCATGGTGATGGCGCGCGCGGTGATCCGGGACCGGCTGGAAGCGCATGAGTCGGCGCGCGCGTTCTCGTCGCTGATGCTGGTGATGGGCCTGGCGCCCATTCTTGCTCCTATCCTGGGCGGTGCGGTCCTGGGCGCGCTGGGCTGGCGCGCAATCTTCTGGCTGCTGGCCGCGTCAGGCGTGCTGATCCTTCTGTTCGTGCACTTGCGCATGGAGGAATCGCTGGACCATCGCAAGGCCAGGCCGCTGCGTCTTGGCACGGTGGCGAGGAGCTACCTCGAGCTGCTGCGCGACAAGGAGTTTCTCGGCTATTCGCTTTCGGCCGGCTTCGGGTCGGCCGGCATGTTCGCCTATATCGCCGGGACGCCGTTCGTGCTGATCGAATTGCACGGCATCGATCCTTCGCACTACGGCTTCGTGTTCGGCGCCAATGCGCTGGGCCTGATCACCATGTCGCAGGTCAATGCACGGCTCGTACGTACCCGGACTGTTGACCAAATTCTCGGCCGCGCGCTGATCGGACCTTGCGTGGCGGGACTGGTGCTGGCTGCAGCTGCGCTCGCGGGGTGGGCAGTGCTGCCGGTGCTGCTGGCCGGGTTCTTTGTCTTTATTGCCGCGCTCGGCTGCATCACGCCCAATGCGTCCGCGCTGGCACTGGCGCATCAGGGGCATCGCGCCGGGACAGCCTCGGCACTGATGGGGACGCTTCAGTTTGGACTGGGCACCGTGGGCGGTGCCGCCGTCAGCCTGTGGCGCGACGGCACGGCACTGCCGCTGACGGTGGTGATGGCAGCCTGCGGCGCAGGTGCGATGCTGGCACGCGCCTACGGGCGGGCAGGCGCGTCGAAGTAAAGCGCTCGCGCCGTCAGGCCGCGTTCTGCATCACGACCATATGGGCCGGCATTGGCGCGGCATAGCCGGCCTGGCCGAAGCTTTCGCGGATGACGCGGTTGGTATCGAAGTACACCTGCCAGTAGTGGTCGTTATGGCAGTATGGCCTCACGGCCAGCACCGGGCCGACCAGCGTGAAGTCGAGAATCTCGACATCCACCGCGGGTTCCGGAATGACATTGGGAATCGCGGCGACACGCTCCTTCAGCAGCGCCGCCGCAGCCGCCGCGTCGGTGCTGCCCGCCAGTTGCGCCTTCAGTTCCACGCGCCGGTACGGATTGGCGGTGAAGTTCTGGATGGTGTCGGAGAAGATCTTGTTATTGCCCACCACGGTGAGCACGTTGTCGGGCGTATCGAGCGTGGTCGCAAACAGGCCGATCTCGCGCACCGTGCCGGTTACGCCGCCTACGGTAACGAAGTCCCCCACCTTGAAGGGCCGCAGCACGACCAGGAAGGCGCCGGCCGCAAAGTTCGACATCAGGCCCGACCACGCCATGCCAATCGCCACGCCGGCCGCAGCGATCAGCGCCGCGAAGGTGGTGGTCTGGATCCCGAAGTAGCCAAGGATGCCGATCACCAGCACGACGTTCAGCGTTACCGTGACGATCGACCCCACATAGCGCAGCAGGGTCGGGTCAACCTGCTGTTTGCCCAGCGAGTTCTGCACCAGCCGGACCACGAAATGGATCAGCCAGCGGCCGATGACCCAGAAGGCAAGTGCGGCGAGAATCTTTACCCCGAATTCGGTCGCATAGGCAACGACCACAGTCTGGAACTTCTCCAACGTTGAGGCATCCATCGTTATTTCCCTTTATTGTTGGCCAGTAACCGGCCGGCAAGAAATGAGGATCGCGAAGAGAGTCTGGCAAGCTGCAGCAGCCCGGCGCGCTGACGCGGCGCAAATACGTAGGCACGTAGGCACGTAGGCACGTAGGCACGTAGGCACGTAGGCACGTAGGCACGGAATTATTGCCATGCCGTTGGCGGAAGTTCAAGCAAAGAATTGTCAGGACAAGCTGCCTGAAGGCTGCTTGTCCTGTCTGGTGACGCCGCGGTGCTTACCAGTTGGTTTCGTGTTCCGGCGTGGCGGAGATGCGGTGCAGGGTCAGATCGGCGCCATTGAATTCGCTTTCGGCATCGAGCCGGATTCCGACCACTTTCTTCAGCGTGCCATAGACCACTGTGCCACCGACCAAGGCCACCACGATGCCCAGCGCCGTGCCGATAAACTGGGCGCCGAGCGAAACCCCGCCCATGCCGCCCAGCGCGCGGGCGCCGAAGATGCCGGCGGCAATGCCGCCCCATGCACCGCACAGGCCGTGCAGAGGCCAGACGCCGAGGACGTCATCGATATGCCATTTGTTCTGCGCCAGCGTGAACAGATGGACAAACAGCACGCCGGCCACGGCGCCGGTAACAAGGGCGCCAAGCGGATGCATCAGGTCGGAGCCCGCACAGACTGCCACCAGCCCGGCCAGGGGGCCGTTGTAGGCAAAGCCCGGATCATTGCGTCCAGCCCACCAGGCTGCCAGCGTACCACCGGCCATGGCCATCAGTGAGTTGATCGCCACCAGCCCGCTGATCTTGTCCACGGTCTGGGCGCTCATGACATTGAAGCCGAACCAGCCCACCGCCAGCACCCAGGCGCCCAGCGCCAGGAAGGGAATATTGGAGGGCGGATGGGCGCTGATGCGTCCGTCCTTCTGGTAGCGGCCACGGCGCGCACCGAGCAGCAGCACTGCCGGCAGTGCGATCCAGCCACCCACCGCATGCACGACCACCGATCCGGCAAAATCATGAAACGGTGCGCCAGTCAGCCTTGCAATCCAGTCCTGGATGCCGAAGCGCTGGTTCCAGGCGATGCCTTCGAAGAACGGGTAGACGAAGCCGACCAGCACGAATGTGGCCAGCAATTGCGGATTGAAACGCGAGCGCTCGGCAATACCGCCCGAGATAATCGCCGGGATGGCGGCAGCAAAGGTCGCCAGGAAAAAGAACTTGACCAGTTCGTACCCGCTCTTCTGCGCCAGAGTTTCCGCGCCGGACATGAATTGCACGCCGTAGGCGACTGTGTAGCCGATAAAGAAGTAGGCGATGGTGGAAACCGCGAAATCCACCAGGATTTTCACCAGCGCGTTGACCTGGTTCTTTTTGCGGACCGTGCCTAGTTCGAGAAATGCAAAGCCCGCGTGCATGGCCAGCACCATGATTGCGCCAAGCAGGATAAACATGGCATCGGTGCCGGTCTTCCAGTTGTCCATACGTACCTCATGCTCAAAATGGGAGCATGGGTACGCAAGAAGCATTCCAGGAACGGCTGCATGATGGTGCCGAATGCACCGGCATGGTGGAAGTCGCACCAGAATGCCACCGGGCAAGGCGGGCGGCGGGGTGGCAACCGGCCGGCCACTACCTTTGCAGGGGCGGCGACGAGACCGGCATGCGCCAATTTGAGGCATGAGGCAATGATTGATGACGCCTTACGGTGCAATGCACCACTAATGGGATGCCAGTTTCGGTGCCAACCCGGCTGTGGCAGCGTGGTTGGCTGCCGTCAAGAGGACAGCTGGTGCCGCGCGGAAAAATCGCCGTGGCAAGGCGAAAAAGAGGGGGAAATCGCCCGCTAACCGGCCTCAAGCAAGGATTTGCGGGCTTTTTCGTTGCATTGGTGCCACTGGGGATTGCCCAAGCCACAAAGGGCAGATTAGACTGCGCCGATCGGTGATTTGCCTTCTGGCAGATACATCGGTGACGACGACCAACAAGGGAAATCAGCCATGAATAAAGGTGAACTGGTATCGGCCATCGCCGCGGAAGCAGAACTGAGCAACGCGGCAGCCGAGCGTGCGCTCAACGCAGCGCTGGACAGTATCAAGAAGGCAGTGGCAAAAGGTGATTCGGTAACGCTGGTAGGCTTTGGCAGCTTCAGCTCGGGCAAGCGCGCAGCCCGCACCGGCCGCAACCCGCGCACGGGCGAAACCATCAAGATCCCGGCGGCCAAGACGGTCAAGTTCTCCGCCGGCCAGGGTTTCAAGGACGCCGTGAACAAGAAGAAGTAAGCTGTCTGCGTCCAGCATGTATGTGGAAAGCGGCCTCAAGGGCCGCTTTTTTGTTGCGCGCGATGCGCAAGGACGGGCTGGTATCTGCATGGCGATTGCCGGGCGCGCGCTTGCTCGCCCAACGGCGGGTTCCGGGTTAAACTGCCGGCGCCTCGCCCCCGCAATCTGGATCTCTCATCATGAACGACCTGTCCCACCAGCTTTCCATGACCGTGCTGATGACGCCGGACATGGCTAATTTCTCCGGCAATGTGCACGGCGGCACGATCCTCAAGTACCTGGACATGGTGGCCTACGCCTGCGCCAGCCGCTACGCCGGCCGCTACGTGGTGACCCTGTCGGTCGACCAGGTGGTGTTCCGCCAGCCGATCCATGTGGGCGAACTGGTGACCTTCCTGGCCGCCGTCAACTACACCGGCCGCAGTTCGATGGAGATCGGGATCAAGGTGGTGACCGAGAATATCCGCAGCAAGCTGGTGCGCCATACCAACAGCTGCTACTTCACCATGGTGGCCGTCGACGATAACGGCACGCCCGCGGAAGTGCCGCCGCTGCAACCGCGCGATGAAGCCGAGCGCCAACGCTTCGCCGCCGCCCAGCAGCGCCGCGCGCTGCGCCAGGAAATGGAAAAACGGCAGGGCGACATCAAGGCTTTGGTGCACTGACCGGGAGAGCTATGTTGCGCATCGGCACGATACTGGCCACGCTTGCCGTGATGTCCCTTGGACCCGTCGCCCACGCGGAAGAGATCGGCAGCGTCAGCACCAATTTCCGCATGACCGGCTCGGACAAGGTGGTGATCGAGGCCTACGATGATCCCCAGGTGGACGGCGTGACCTGCTATGTCTCGCGCGCCCGCACGGGCGGCATCAAGGGCTCGCTCGGCATGGCCGAAGATCCGCCGGAGTCCTCGATCGCCTGCCGGCAGGTGGGGCCGATCGTTTTCAAGGCACCGCTGAAGCAACAGGACAATGTGTTTTCCGAGCGCATGTCGATGCTGTTCAAGACCCTGCACGTGGTTCGCGCGGTGGATCGCAAGCGCAATACGCTGGTCTACCTGACCTATTCGGACCGCATCGTCAGCGGCAGCCCGCAGAACAGCGTGACTGCCGTGCCGGTGCCGACGGGCACGGCGATTCCCGTAAAGTAAATCGCCAGCCCGGGGCGCTGCGCGGCTATTGCGCCAGTGCCAGGCTTTCCGCCTGGCAATCGCGCGCCGGACCGGCTCCGCTGGCGCGTGCCGCGGCAAGTTCGGCCTTGGCCCTGGCCACGTCGGCCCGGAAGACCGGGTCGGCATGCAGGCGCGCAACGGTCGCCGCCGCCACCATGCGGCCTTCGTTCACATCGCTTTGCCAGTGCACATTGCAGACCACGCGGCTCTGCCCGAATGCGCGTCCGCGCGCCAGGATGGCGTCGGCACGCTCGGGCGATACCTCCGCCAGCACCAGTGCCCAGGCCCAGCCGATTGCGCTGTGGCCGGACGGGTAGGAACCGTCCGTGACCAGCGCCGCCTCTTCGGCCGGCGTGCACATCGGCGTCTTGTTGGCCATGAACGGACGCGCGCGGTTGTAGCGGTTCTTGGCGCCGTAGGTGGAGAGTCCCGCATCGACCATGGTGCGCCGCAGAAGCATGTAGAGATGCGGTGTCGCCTGCTCCGTGACAGGTGTGCCCAGCGCACATGAAAACGCGCCGGCGGCCTGCGGGAACTTGAGTTCGGCATCGGTTTCCGCCTGCTGCCAGCGCGCGGTGCCGCGCAGGGCGCTGGCCTGGCGCGCCACGTCCTGGTCGAGCGCGAAAGCCGGCGAATCCGCGGCCGGCGGCTGCGGAAGCAGCGCAAGGCTGTCAGGACGTGCATTGGGGGCAAGGTAGCCCGCAGGTACGCCGGGGCGCAACTGCGGCACGTCAGCCAGGTTGGTGCCGCCGCTCGTGCTGGCGCAGCCCGCAACCGCAATGAGCGCCAGTGCCGCGGCTGTGGCGGGTCGTGCGCGAAGCCAATTCATGTGATGCATCGATTCTGGTTTCCTTTTTTTGGATGCGAGGATCCGCCCTTCGGGCAGGCTTCAGGCCGCGCTTGCCTCGAACAGCTTGCGCAGATTCGACTTCATGATCTTGCCGTTGGCATTGCGCGGCAGCATGTCGGGCAGCAGGATGATCCGGGCCGGCACCTTGAACGCCGCCAGCTTCTGCCCCACGAATGCCTGGAGTTCCGCCTCGGTGGCCTGCATGCCCGGCTTGAGGCTGACCACCGCGCCGGGTTCCTCGCCGAGCATCTTGTGCGGAATGCCGACCAGCGCCGCGTCCATCACGGCAGGATGCTCGTACAGCACGCTTTCGACCTCGATGCAGTAGATGTTCTCGCCGCCGCGGATCAGCATGTCCTTCATGCGGTCGACGATATAGACGTAGCCTTCTTCGTCCATGCGCGCGATGTCGCCGGTGCGCAGCCAGCCGTCAATGAAGGTCTGCGCGGTGGCCTCGGGCTTGTTCCAGTAGCCGCGCACGACATTCGCGCCGCGCACCATCAGTTCACCGGTCTCGCCAGCTGGCAACGCGCGCCCGCGTTCATCGACCACCTTCATCTCGCCGATGGGCAGCGCCGGGCCACTGCTGTCGGGGCGAAGGACATATTCCTCGGCACTGTGGCTCGTGAAGGTAGCCGACGTCTCCGTCATGCCCCAGCCGATGCCCGGTGCGGAATGCGGGAATACCTCGCTGATCCTGCGCACCAGTTCCGGTGAAGCGGGTGCGCCGCCATAGTTCATATTCTCTAGCGACGAGAGGTCATAGCGATCGCGATCCGGATGTTCGATGATCTGCCATGCGATGGTTGGCACGCCGCCCGCAGCGGTGCAGCGCTCGCGCTCGATCAGCGCCATCGCGCGCTGCACGTCCCAGCGATGCATCAGCACGATCTTGGCGCCATTGACCAGCGCGGAATTGAGCACGGCCATGCAGCCGGTCACGTGGAAGAAGGGCACCGACAGCAGCATGCCTTTCTGTGGTGCGGCGGGGTCCGGTACTGGAATTGGCTCGCCCCGGCGCAACAGGTTGCGCATGGGGCTGAACAAGCCCGCCACCGCCACGCTGGTGGCATTGCGGTGCGTGCCGAGCGCGCCCTTGGGCTTGCCGGTGGTGCCGGAGGTATAGAAGATCGTTGCATCGTCATCGGCATGGATGGCAATGTCGGGCGCCGGCAGTTCGGGGAGATCAGCCCACGCATACGATGCGCCGATCACGCTTTCCAGCGGCGCCACGCGGGCATCGCCGATATCCGCGCCCGCGCGTGCGGCGTACACGCGTTCGAGTGCCGGGCATTGCGGCAGGTGTTCGAGGATGCGGTCCAGTCGTTCGGCGTCGACGATAGCCACGCGGCAGCCCGAGTCAGCCAGGCCGTACTCGAGTTCGGCGCCGGTCCACCACGCGTTGAGCGGCGTCACGATGGCGCCGGCCAGCAGCGCGCCGTAGAACGCCACCGGCCACTCGGGCAGGTTGCGCATGGCCACCGCGACACGGTCGCCCTTGCGCACGCCATCGCGTACAAGCGCATGTGCCAGTGTCAGCGCTGCACGGTGGAATGCCTCGAAGGAAACACGCTCGTCCTCATAGACCACAAAGGTCTTCTCGCCGAAGGCGCGCGTGGCGAGGAACAGGTCGCGCAGCGTGGGTGGCGCGTTCTTCCAGATGGTGGTGGGAATGCCCCGGATCTCGCGCGTTTCGGTCTCGAACGGCGCGCCAGGCGCGGTGAGCCGGGCGTGCGCCTCGGCCAGCGACATGACCGGCCATGAAAGGGCCGCTTGCGGATTGCTTGACATGACTGCCTCCCGGACTGCATTGCAGGTTAAGAGACGCTATCAAAATGATTCTGGCGTCGTTGCGCGGCCTTGCCGTACGACTTGTACTGTCTGCGGCCGCGCGTCTAGCCAGAACCGCTTCGCTTCATTTTGATAGCGTCTCTAAGAACCCAATTCATAATGAAATGGGTTCTTAGGGGACATGCAGAAGCTTGCCCGCTGAACAGCGGGCTCAGCGGAAGGCGGCAGGACGCCGCCCTTCCGCAGCGCGGATCAGATCGTGACGCCTCCGTCCACGACCAGCGCCTGGCCGGTCATGAAGGTGCTGGCGGCGGATGCCAGGTAGACGGCAGCGCCGGCGATTTCCACCGGCTCGCCGATGCGGCGCAGCGGGGCGCCCTGGGTGGACTGCTTGTAGCGCTCGGGATCTTCCCACAGCGCGCGCGCAAAATCGGTCTTGATCAGGCCCGGTGCGATGCAGTTCACGCGCACGTTGTGCGGCCCGAACTCCACGGCGAGGTTGCGTGCCAGCTGGAAGTCGGCCGCCTTGGAAACGTTGTACACGCCGATCGTCGGCGAGCCGCGCAGGCCGCCGATAGACGAAACGATGATGATCGAACCCTCCCTGCGCTCGATCATCTGCGGCGCCACCATCTGGATCAGCCAATGATTCGAGATCACGTTGTTGTCGAGCACCTTGCGGAACTGGTCGTCCGATACGCCGCTCATCGGGCCGTAATAGGGGTTCGATGCCGCGTTGCAGACCAGGATGTCGACCTTGCCAAAGGCGCGGTTGGTTTCGTCGACCAGGTGCTGCAGGTCTTCCTTCGAGGAAATATTGGCCGGCACGGCAATGGCGGTGCCCGCGCCGTGGCGGGCATTGATGGCATCCACCACTTCCTGGCAGGCCTCGGCTTTGCGCGACGAAATGACCACTTTGGCGCCCTGGACGGCCATCTGCTCGGCGATGGCGCGGCCAATGCCGCGGGATGAGCCGGTAACGACGGCAACCTTGCCCGTCAGATCGAACAATGACATGGAGTCTCCTGGTGTAGCTTTGGCTGGCGCATGGGCCGCCTGTGTTCCCGGCGTTCTGCCTGGCAGCACGCCTTGGTGAAGTACCGCCGGAACATTATGGTTGGGCGGTTTCGCCCAGTCCACAGGCAGATACCCCGCGCGCGGCGCATATCAGCAATCTTTCTGCAGGCAATGCGCGCCGTGCATGGCAGGCATGCTGCACAGCGGAACGGCTACGGGAGAACCCGTAAGAAGTCAGCTTCCCGGCGCGGATTGCAGGAGGTTCGGGAGCGCGCCCGCCAGCGCTGCGCGCAGTGGATCGTCCAGCGTCAGGCCGAAGCGGTTCGAGAGCGCATCGATGACGTCGGCCGGCGTGCCCAGCCGCACCTTGCTCACGCTGCCGTCCGCGCCACGCTCGGCCAGATCACCATTCAACAGCGTCAGGCGTGCGGCGCCATCGGTGCGCGCGGCCATCAGCCTGCTCACGAAGACGCTGTCCGGATGCGTCGCGACGTACCAGTTGCGCGAGACGAAATCGATCCATTCCTGCGGCGTCAGGTCGAAGCGATAGACCTTCATCCAGCCGCTTGCGCCGTGCACCTCCAGGTCAAGGCAGTGAAAGGCGCTGCCGGAGAGCGCAGCCGGGGCGGGGACCAGCCGATAGGAGGACGCGTCGGGAGCAGGGCCCGAAAGCGGTAGCGCGCGGGGCGGCGTCGGACCGCCAAAACCCACATCGGCGATATAGCTACGGTGCTCGGCTTCCACCCGCAGCAGCATGTGCGAGGGCATGGTCTGCACGGCATCCGGCATGCCCCAGCGCACGCGCGCAGCCAGCGGGATGACCGCAAAGCCCAGCGCGGCCAGTGCCGCGGCCAGCAGCGTGTTGAGCTCAAAGCAGTAGCCGCCGCGCCCGCGCGTCACCAGTTTGTCGAACACAGTGTCCAGATCGATCGCCACCGGGCGACCCAGCAGCGGATCGACGTTCTCGAAGGGAATGCGGGCAAGCTGGGCCGCGATCACCGTATCGAGCGCCTCCAGCGTTGGCGAGGGCGGAGCATCGATGCCCAGGCGTGCCAGGTAGGCGTCCAGGCGGGGAGCGTCGAGGATCATCATCTGTATTGGGATCGGGAGGCGAAAACCGGCTCAGTGAAGCGATTCCAGCGCCGGCAGGTCAACCAGGTCGATGCCGCCGTACCGCAGCCGCAGCAGGCCGCGCGCTTCCAGCTCGCGCAGTGCGTGGTTGACGGTCTGGCGGGACAGGCCGAGCATCTGGGCCAGCTGTTCCTGGGGAATCCGCACCGTGCGCACGCCCACGGGACCCTGCTCGGGGAAGTTGCCGTAGCCGTGCGCGATCGCGGCGAGGCGGCGGGCCGTGCGCGCCGCGGGCGGCAGCAGCTGCGCCTCCTCGACAAAATCGAAAGCCTGCCGGGTCTTGTTGGCCAGCAGCCGGCCGAACTCGCGCCACCATGCCGGCTGCCCGGCCAGCAGATGCTCGAGCCGGGTGCGCGGCACGTGCAGCAACGTGGTTGCGCTGACCGCGCGCGCGTCGTGCGTGCGCGGCAGCCCGTCGAACAGGCAGATTTCGCCGAACCATGTACCGGGCTCCAGCAGGCCGAGCAGGGCGGCCTTGCCGGATTCCCCGCTGGCATCGATCTGCACCGTGCCGCTGACAACGCAATACAGCCCGTCGAACGCGTCGCCTCGCGCAAAGAGGGTCTCGCCCGTCACCAGACGGCGCAGCGTGCCGTCGGCGAGCAGCGCCTGCTGCAGCGCGTCGGGCAACTGGGCAAACCACGCCCCCGTGCGGACGGCGCCCAGCGCATCGGTGGGCTTGCCGGGCTGGATTGCGGCACCCATGTCGTCTCCGGTCTACTGTTGCTTGTCTGCGCGGACGGGTTCGAACCCGTTCTGCGCGGCACCGTGCAGACTGTCAAAAACCGGACAGACTGCGCGGCCCCGCGCCCACTACTATAAATCCACAATGAATCCGGTAGCGATGGGCTGAATGCTTGCCTGCGCGCGCCGCAACAAGGAGACGCCCCCGTGAAGACCCTGATCGATCACCTGGCGAACTACGCCGCCTACCATCGGGACCCGCGCAACGTCTTTACCCACTTCATCGGCATCCCGATGATCGTGCTGGCAGTGACCGCGCTGCTGGGCCGCCCCGCCATACCGCTGGGCGATGGCTCGGCCTACCTGACGCCGGCGATGCTGGTGTATATCCTGTCGTGCCTGTTCTACCTGCGCCTGTCGCTTGGCTTCGGGATAGCCATGGCCGCGATCCTGGCCGTCTTTCTCTACGTGGGCGCCCTGATTGCCGCGCTGCCGACCGGCTGGTGGCTGACGGCCGGTGCAGGCCTGTTCGTAGTGGGCTGGGTCATCCAGTTCATCGGCCACTATTACGAAGGCCGCAAGCCTGCCTTCGTTGACGACCTGGTCGGCCTGCTGGTCGGCCCGCTGTTCCTGGTCGCGGAAACTGCCTTCGCGCTCGGCCTGGCCCGCGATACACGCGAGGCGATGGGCGCCCACGCGCCCTGAAGCGGCGGTAGCGCAGGCTCAGGCCATTCCGGCAGGCAGCCGCAGCCGGGCCGAAAGTCCGCCCTGCGGACTGCCGGCAAGCGTCAGCGCTCCGTCGTACAAAGCGGCAATTTCCGTCACGATGGACAGCCCCAGGCCGCTGCCGGCGGCGGCCTCGTCGAGCCTGCCAAAGCGCGTGGCGGCCAGCTCGCGAGCCTCGGGCGGCATGCCCGGGCCGTCATCCTCCACCACTACTTCGAGCATGCCACCGTCTTCATGCAGGCGGATCCGAACCTGGGAAGTGGCCCACTGGCAGGCATTGTCGAGCAGGTTGCCGAGCATCTCGATCAGGTCCTGCCGGTCTCCGGCGAAGTGACCTTCGCCTTCCACAGTCATCTCCAGCGCACGTGCCGCATGCAGGCGGGAGAGGGCGCGCGTCAGTTCCCGCACAGCCGGCCCGGCTTCGATCCGTGCGCCACGCGCGGCTGCCGCACCGGCAGCGCGCGCCCGCGCGAGATGGCGATCCACCTGCCTGCGCATTGCTTCCACCTGCCTTGTCACCGCGTCGGCGGTGCCACCCGGCAGGCTGCCCGCCTCGTTGGCGATGACCGCCAGCGGCGTCTTGACCGCATGCGCCAGGTCAGCCGCCTGGCGGCGAGAGCGCTCCAGCGCCTCGGCATTGCGCGCCAGCAGCGCATTGATTTCGCTGACGAGCGGCACGACTTCCGTTGGCCAGCTGCCGCCCAGGCGGCTTTCGCGCCGCGCCTGCATGGCGGAAAGCGCGCGCCGCAGGCGCGCCAGCGGCGCCAGCCCGAACTTCACCTGTGCGGCAATGGCCAGTAGCAGGCCGGCGCCCAGCGCCGTCAGCGACCATCCGAGCAACTGGTTGAAGGCGTAGCGCGCGGCGCGCAGCTCGGTCCGGTCCAGCGCGACGGAGAGTTCCACCGGGGTGTCCGAAGATGCCAGCACGAGCTGCCTCGATACCACCAGCAGCGACTGACGGTTCGGGCCGGGGCGCACGTCGGCCTGGGTGCCGGCTACCTTTTGACCGACGGTAACCGGCATTTCGGTATCCCACAGCGAACGCGAACGCAGCAGGGCGCCGGGCGCCCGCGCCTGCCAGTAGGCGCCGGAATAGGGCAGTTCATAGCGGGGATCGGCCGGCGCACGGGTCAGCAGCAGCTTGCCGTCCGGAGCCCAGTCCAGCGCCGCCGCCAGGCTGGTCAGCTGATGGTCGAGCTGGCGCACGTAAGTGTCGTTGACGTGACGCTCGAACAGCGTCGACAGCAGCCATCCGCTCGCGCCCAGCGCCGCGGCCAGCCAGATCGCTGCTACGGCAAGCAGCCGCAGTGCGAGGGAATTTCGCATGGCTAGGCGGCCGGCGGCGGGCGCAGCCGATAGCCCTGTCCGCGCACGGTCTCGATCACGTCCACGCCGAGCTTGCGGCGCAGGCGCCCGACAAAGACCTCGATAGTGTTGCTGTCCCGGTCGAAATCCTGGGCATAGATGTGCTCTGTCAGCGTGGTCTTGCTGACAATGACGCCGGGATGGTGCATCAGGTAGTCCAGCACCTTGAACTCGTGCGCGGTCAGGACCACGGCCGCGCCGTTGACGCTCACCGTGCCGGCGCGCGGATTCATCAGCACCGGCCCGCAGGACAGCTCGGGGGCAGGCATGCCGTGGCTGCGCCGGATCAGTGCGCGGATGCGCGCCTGCAGCTCCTCCATGCGGAACGGCTTGGCAAGGTAGTCGTCGGCACCGGCATCGATGCCTTCGACTTTCTCGGTCCAGCTGTCGCGGGCGGTCAGGATCAGCACCGGCAGGTTGAGCCGCTCCGCGCGCCAGCGGCGCAGGACAGAGAGGCCATCCAGGCGCGGCAGGCCGAGGTCGAGGATGACGGCATCGTAGGGCTCCTGGCTGCCCAGGTGCCAGGCATCCAGGCCGTCCGCCGCCAGGTCGACGGCGTAGCCTGCTTCGGCGAGGCTCGCGCGGATCTGCCCCGAAAGGGTCGCTTCGTCTTCTACCAGCAGGATGCGCATCGGTTCGCTCCGTGTCCCTTGGTGTCCGTCATGGCTTCTTGCGGGCCTGGTCGAGGTCGCGTCCCTTGGCCTTGATCAGGGCCGCGGTGCGGGCATCGTATTTGAGCTTTGCCACGGAGCCGGTGGGCAGCAGCAGCTTGACTTCGTACTGCCAGATGCCGTCATCGCGATCCAGTTCGACGCCGATCACGTCGCCGGCGTACTGGCTGGCTACCGTTTCCAGGATGCGCGACAGCGGCAGGATCTCGCCCGACTGCACCGCGGCGCGTGCGCGGTCGGCATCCTTGTCCGCATGGGCGGGGGTGACGGCAGCCAGCGCCAGCACGATTGCGGCGGGAATGAGGGCGACTGCGGGGCGGCGCAGGAAGGCGGGAAGCAAGCGGCTCATGGCCTGAAGTTTGCATCAGAAACACTGAACGCGGGCTGAACGGGTCGCTCAGCACGGGTTCACGCCGTGCTTACGACAATGCTTGCCAACGCCATCCTCCGGAGTCCAGACATGTCGTCCAGCCCCATGCATGCCCCCGTTGTATCCCGCTTCCCATCGCTGCGCCGCCGCCACCACCGCGTACTCGCACTGGTGATGGGGGCACCGTTCTCCATCCTGTGCGTGGCGAGCGTGTTCTGGATGCAGGTCGACCTCCTCGCGCTCTGGCATGAATGGATGCGTGCCGACGCCAGCCCGGCGATGGTCGCGCTCGGTGCGCTGGCAGCGGGTCCGCTGCTGGCATTTTGCCTCGGCGAGTAGCTGAATTTCGTACGCGGCGCGAAGGCATTCCGGACGCAAACGGACCGGCTGCGAGATCGCGAAGAACGCGAAAGTGGGGGTACGTAGGCCCTCAACGCGCTTCCGATGAGGTAAAGCTGCGACAAAACACGGGGTTTTCACGGGGTTTTGCTGTTTGGGCGCATGAAAAACCCTTGACTTGTGGTTGTTTCCGCTATGATTCAGTGGGCGTCGGCATAGACGATCTGCAACGCGATGCGAAGCGATCCGCCGGCTCTTATTGTTCAACTCACGTATATCGATATGGCGACCAAAGCGAAACCGACCGCGAAGACTGCAACCAAGCCCGCTGCCAAGAAGGCCGCGGCAACCAAGGCTCCTGTGAAGGCTGCCGCAAAGAAGGCCGCGCCGGCCAAGAAGGCTGCTCCGGCTGCCGCGGTGACCCCGCGTCCGCTGAAGGACACCTTCAACAAGTCGAGCCTGGTCGCTCACCTGGTAGCTCAGACCCAGCTGGAAGCCAAGGCCGTGAAGACGGTGCTGGCCCATCTGGAAAACACCATCGTTAGCGCACTGAACAAGAAGGGCGCTGGCGAATTCACGCTGCCGGGCCTGCTGAAGGTGACCGCGCAACAAGTTCCGGCCAAGAAGAAGCGCTTCGGCAAGGATCCGTTCACTGGCGAAGAGCGTTGGTTCCCGGCCAAGCCGGCCAGCGTCAAGGTCAAGGTGCGCCCGCTGAAGAAGCTGAAGGACGCCGCAGCTTAATTCGCGACAGCTTGTCAGTACTGAAAAAGGAGCCGCCTGCCGGCTCCTTTTTTTTTCGGGCTCCGGAAGCGTCCGAGACGTGTTCCGCGCATTGCCGACGCCGGCGCCAGACCGGCAACAGGAGGAGAAACCATGCCCAGTATCCGATGCCGCCTGTGGCGGCTGGCCTTGCGGGTGGTCCGGCGCAAGCAGCGCTTTGCCAGCGTGCAGGCGCTGCACGAGGAGATCCGCCGCCGGCGCCTTGCCGGCCGGGCCCATCCGTCGGCAAGGCTGTGTGCCAGGCATGACATCAATGTCGCCCGGGTCGAGGGGATGGAGGTCTACACGGTGAGCCCCAGAGGCGCGCCGAATGCCGGGCGCGCCCGCCACGTGCTCTACCTGCACGGCGGAGGCTACGTGTTCGACATCGTCAGGCAGCACTGGGATTTCATCGGCAAGCTGGTCGATGCACTCGGCTGTACGGTGACGGTGCCTATCTATCCGCTGGCGCCGGAGTATTCGTACCGGGAAGTCTTCGGCTGTCTGCAGCCGCTCTATGCGCAATTGCGGCACCAGGACCCGGGGATGGACCTGACCGTGATGGGCGACTCGGCCGGCGGCGGCATGGCGTTGGCGCTGACGCAGTTGCTGCGCGACAGCGGACAGCCGCAACCACAGCGGCTGGTGCTGCTGTCACCGTTCCTGGACGCTACCGGTGAGAACCCCGGCATTGACGCACTGGAGCCGCTTGACCTGATGCTGTCGCGACCGGGCGGCATCGAGTGCGGCCGGGTGTACGCCGGTGGCGACCCGGTTACGCTGGCGCAGGTCAGCCCGATGCGTGGCGATCTGCGCGGGCTGCCGCCTGTCTCGCTGTTTATCGGCACCCACGACATCCTGCTGCCGGATTGCCGCTTGTTCCGCATGCAGGCGCAGGAACGAGACCTGCCGCTCCAGTACTACGAGTACGAAGGGATGTTCCACGTCTGGATGCTGCTGCCGATGCCGGAGGCCGATGCGGCCTTTGCGCAAATCGTCAGGGCCGTGCTGGCGGACGAAGCGGGTACGGCGGGCGAGCGGGCTGTGCCTGAGGCAGTGGCGGACGCGGCATGAATGCGAGGCACACGCCATGCGGGTAGCGTCCGCGCGCGGAAGCTTGCGGCGATATGGCAGCGGCTTAATCCACGTCAAATTGCCGGTACCCGCGCCCCCCTAGAATCGGCTTCGTCATGGGTGCGGGGGCGCTCCCCGTGACAACCAGCTTCCGGTGTTCTCCCGGAGGTTCAGCCCGCGGCCAGCAGTGGTCGTGGGCTTTTTCTTTGCTGAAACGCCGGCGCGCTGCCAGGAATATTCACTGTGGCCCTGCGATGATCTGCTTGGCGTAGCTCGCGCGCTCCATTTCGCGCACTTCGACGGAGATCTGCACGCTCTGGCCATCGGCGGATGGACGTACGGCCTCGGCAATGACGTCGCACACGGCGCGCCCGAGCGCCTGCCGCACGGCAAGTTCGCGTCCGTCGAGGATGGACAGCCGCGCATGGACGAAAGCCCGCTCCTCATTCTCCACGCCTTGCCGGAAGATCGGGAGCGTGATGCAGCGCGACTTGATATCGGGCTCCTGGAATTCCCCGGATGCGAGCAGTGCCGCGTTGGCTTCGTCGAGCAGTTCTTCCTGCGAGCAGTTCAGGCGGGTGTTCTCGGTGATTTCGATGACAAGGTGCGGCATGGCAGTGATCCGGTAAGAAGCCTTGGGGTGCCGCCATGATAAGGGGAATCCCTCGGCCTGAGCGACTGGCGGAGGTAAGCTTGCCGCATGGCCCGACGTACGGGCGCGACCGATTCTCCAGATGGAAGCCATCAGCCTTGAACTCTTCCTGCGCCTGCTGTGCGGGCTGCTGGTCGGTGCCTTGATCGGCCTGGACCGGAACCGGCATGGCAAGGCCGCCGGCATGCGTACGCTCGGTCTGGTCTCGCTGGGCGCCGCAACTGCGGTCAGCATGGTGACGCTGAGCGCGCATCCGCCCGACGCCAAATCGCGGGTCCTGCAGGGCTTGCTGACCGGGATCGGCTTTCTCGGGGTGGGCGTGATCGCCCGGCACGGCACCCGCGACCGCCCGCAAGGCCTGACGACCGCGGCTGCGATCTGGCTGGCGGCAATCCTCGGTGCGGCGGCGGGTGCCGGCTATTACGCGGTGCTCGGCCTGTCACTGGGCCTGGGGCTGATCTTGCTCCTGCTGGGAGGCCGCTTCGAAATGGCGATGCACCGCAGGCTGGACAGGCTGAATGGCGGCAAGCAGCGGCACGCCGCCAGCGGTGACCCGGAGGATCCGGACGCGAGCAACGGGCCGGCCTGAATCAGACCTTGCCTTGAAACGACTTTTCGCACTCCTGGTGAGCCCAGCCGTCCTGTCCGGCTGCGGCACGCTCACTCGCAAGTCGAGCCTGACGGAGCGCACCTGCTTCTGAGCGAGAAGGCGTCGCCGGGCTCCAAGCGCTGATTGCGCAGGCCACGCAGTCGGCAAAATGAAAAAGGGGCGCAACATGTGCGCCCCTGTCCAGCCTGACCCTGGCTATGGATTCAGGCGTGCACCGCGGTGCGGCGGCGATGCTGCCGGATCGCAAGCGGCGGCACGGCAACGGCGGCCTGCGGGACGGCGATCGGTTGTGCCGGGCTATCGAAGCGAGCCGGTTTTTCGCGCGCCAGCTGCTGCAGCTGGGCCAGTTTCGCCTTCAGGCCTGCATCGAGCTTCGGCGCGGGCGCAAGCGTAGAAGGGCAGGCCACGCCGAGGATGTCCAGGGCCTGGCGGAAATTGCCGACCGTCAGTCCCTCGGCCGGATCGATGCTCACGAGGTGCTCGCGCTGGGCTTCGGTCATTGACTCGGGCGATGCGCAGGACAGGATGACGTAGCTTGACGGCATCACGCGGCTGGCGAAGTACGCGGTAATCTCGGCGCTGTGGCCACCTGCGACCGGTGGGGTCATGCCTTCGACCTGGAGATCCAGCTGCTGCAGGATCGCCGAGGGCGTGCCACGCCGCCAGGCATCCGATACGACCACGCGCGCACCGGCTACGCCGAACAGACGCCGGATATAACCAAGTGCGATGGGATCGAAGAACCTGACATCACGCAGGGTCCCCGTATTGGGAGTGCCGCCCAGCCGTGCGTTGGAGCGGTCCGAGTAAAGGACGCCGGGGACGTCCAGCATGATGAGTCGTTCAGACATGATTTCCTGGCGGTGGCCAGATCGGGTTGGTGTGAGGAAAGATTACTCGGCAATCCCCCCTCTGCGCGTAACCGCGGCCGCCGCAACTTGAAACATATCTGTAACTTTGTCGAGGGAGACGTAAATGCCGGTTACCCCTCCATGTCAAATGTTTCCGGCAGACACATCTGTCACCAGCTGTATCGGAGCGTTGACGCGGGGCGCCGTGTCAGAAGCGGAAGCGCGCCACGTCCGAGGCCAGCCCTGCCGCCTGTTCGTCCAGGCGCGCAGCCTGGCCGGCGACGGTATCGACCAGCGCCGCATTCTGCTGGCCGGTCTGCTCGAGTTGCCCGACCGAATGGCCGACTGCGCGCACGGCCTGTGCTTGCTCGTCGGCCAGTCCGCGCAGGTGTTCGGCCAGCATGTGGCTGTGCCCGACCGCGGCTTCGATGCGGCCCATGGCGGCAACGACGTCGGCACTCAGGCGGGCGCCGCGTTCGATCTCGCGCGTGGCGTTGCCGACGATGCCGCCGATTTCGCGTGCCGCGCTGGCGCTGCGCTGGGCAAGCGCCCGGACTTCCTGCGCGACCACCGCAAAGCCGCGCCCGGCAGCTCCGGCACGGGCAGCTTCCACCGCGGCATTCAGCGCCAGGATATTGGTCTGGAAGGCGATGCCTTCGATGACCGTGACGATCTCGGAAATATGTTTCGAATGCCCATGGACAACGTCCATCGCACCGCTCATATCGCGCACGACGGCGGTACCCGAGTCGGTTGCCTCGCGCGCCTGGCGGGCCATGGTGCTGGACTCGGTGGCCTGCGCGTGCGCCTGCTCGACCAGCGTCGCCAGGCTGCGCACGCTGGCGGCGGCATCGGCAAGGGCGGTGGCCTGCTGCGTGGTGCGCGCCGCCAGTTCGTGGTTGCCGCTGGCGATGCCCTGCGTGGCGGCCGTGATTTCCTGCGCGGAGGACTGGATACGCTCGAGCACGCCGGCCAGCTGGTCGCGCATGCCCGCAAGGAAGTAGAGCAGGCTGCCGGAGTCGCCGGGGCGCAGCGCGATGGTCGCAGTGAGATCGCCTGATGCAATGCGGTTGGCCACCTGCGCGGCATTGCGCGGCTCGCCGCCCAGTTCGCGCGTCAGGCTGCGCGCGGCGAACCATGCCAGCACCCCGGCGGCGCCCAGGCTGGCCACGAGCAGCGCCACCATCACCGCCTGCGCGGTCAACTGGCTCGACGCAACGCTTGCAACGGTCTCGGCCGCCTGGCGCTCTTGCCGTGCACGGGCGGCTTCCATCAGTTTGCTCAGCTTCTGCAACTGCTCGACGACGAAGTGGCCATCGACGGAAACCGCGCTGTCGAACTGCAGGGGGTCAAGCGGCTGTTTGCGCAGCAGCTCCACATAGGCCTGTACCAGCTTGCCGGTCTGGACGCGCTCGCTCCGCAGCGGCTCGGCCTGGCCGGGGGCGGCATGCAGCACGCCTTCCAGTGCGGCATCCAGGCTGGTGAGGGAAGCGTTGATATCGGAAACAGCCTCATCGCGCTCGCTGCCGCTGGTTGCCATCGTCAGCGCCAGTTGGGCGCGCCCCAGCCCGGCCAGTGCGGATTGCGCGCGCTCCGCAGAGATGGCTCCGCGCATGTCCCGCTGATAGAGGGTGTCGGTCCGTTGTTTGAGCGACACCAGGTTTACGATGCCGGTCAGGCCCACCGCCGCGCCGAACAAGTAGACCAGCGCGAACGCCGCGCACAGCCGCGCGGCCAGCGGCAGCTTCGCCAGCCACGTACGCGCGCCATTGCGGCGGGCGCGGGGCAGGCCGAACTTCAGGGCTTGCAACACGAAATCACTCCTGCCGGGCGCACGGCCCGGATATAGACCCGGAAAGCAGCAACGCGCCGGCGTCTCTCGGATGGACACCTGGTCGCGCAGCCAGCGCGGATAGTCGGCGAGATGTGTGACGTTGGCGTGACATCCTCGGATGTGCAGGGTCTGTCATACGGCTGTCACACTGCTGTCATGCAATACAGGCTGGACTATCGCCCGCCTGATCCCTCCCATCCGCCATGTTCCCTGAAGCCCCCGTGGCCGCCGGCAGTGCACTGCAGGCACCGCGTCTGCCGCCGCTGCACGCCGTTTTCCAGCCAATCGTGCAGGCCGCCAGCGCAGAAATCCTCGGTTACGAGGCGTTGATCCGGGGCCCGCTCGGCTCGCCCTGCGCCTCGCCGGAGGCCCTGTTCGGGCTAGCTCGCGACCCGGCTGCCACCATCGAGCTGGAAGTCCACGCGGCAAGCACGGCGCTGGCATCCTGGTCCGCCCTGGCGCTGCCCGGAAAGCTGTTTCTGAATTTCAGTCCGCTGACGTTGCGGCATCTGCTGGCCGAAAGGGGAAAGCCGCTTTGCAAGCTGATCGGCGGCAACATTACTCCGTCGCGGCTCGTGATCGAAGTCACCGAGCAGACGCCGATCGGGGACGCCGCGAGCTTCGGGCGCGCTGTCGCGGTGCTGCGCGAGCTGGGCATGCAATACGCGCTGGACGATTTCGGCACCGGGCATGCGAACCTGGATCTGCTCGCGCATTTATCGCCACAGTTCGTGAAGATCGACAAATCGTTGATCCGCGGCATCGCGTCGTGCTCGCGCAGGCTGGAGATCCTGCGCTGCATCCTGCGGATGATGAGCGCCTTTGGCGGCCGCGTGATTGCCGAGGGTATCGAGGACGAGGATGAGCTCGCCGTGATCCGGGATCTCGGCGTCACCGGCGCGCAGGGGTATTACCTTGGCCGCCCGCTGGCGGAGCCGGTCGCGCAGACCGCCGCGCACGTGCGGCAGGCGCTGACATCAAGGCAGATCGCGGTGTTCCCGCAGATGGTGCGTTCCGGCTGGTCCGGCATTACCGCCGGCCGGCTGTTGCGCGCGGCGCCGACGGTGTCGCCGGCCACCAGCAATGACGAGGTGCTCCGGCGCTTCCAGGCCCAACCGGACCTGCACGCGGTTGCCGTGGTGAACGACGAGATGAAGCCGCTGGCCATCATCAGCCGCCAGAATTTCATCGACCGCTACGCGGCGCCGTTTCATCGGGAGCTGTATGGCAAGAAAGCCTGCATTGCCATGGCCAACCGCGAGCCGGCCTGCTTCGATAAGCATGCCAGCCTGGAAGAGATGGCGCAGATCCTGGCCGGCGAAAACCCGCGCTCACTTGCGGACGGTTTTGTCATCACCGACCAGAATCGCTATATCGGCCTGGGGACCGGCGCGGACCTGATCCGCGCCATCACGGAGGTACGGATGGAGGCCGCGCGCTACGCCAATCCGCTGACCTTCCTGCCAGGCAATATCCCGCTCAACCAGCATATCGACCGTCTGATCGAGGCCGGCAACGAGTTCCATGCCTGCTATGTCGACCTGAACCACTTCAAGCCCTACAACGACCAGTATGGCTATTGGAAAGGCGACGAAATGCTCAAGGGCGCCGCCGCCATCCTTACCGAGTCCTGCGATCCCGCCCGCGACTTTCTCGGGCACGTGGGAGGCGATGATTTTCTGGTGCTATACCAGAGCGCCGACTGGGCTGGGCGTGTGCAAGAAGCAATCCGGCGTTTCAACGACGCCGCGCGCGAGATGTATGCGCCGGCAGACCGCGCCGCGGGCGGCATTCACGGCGAAGACCGGCACGGCCGGCCCGTCTTCTTTGCGCCGGTTTCGATGGCGGTGGGCGTGGTACGGGTGGATGTGGAAGGGGTGGCCGGCCTGCAGCGGCTTGGCAGCCAGCATATCGGTGCCGCTGCGGCAGCGGCCAAGCGAGAGGCCAAGCGGTCCGCAACCGGTATCGCCGTGCTTGACTTCCTGGCGCTGGCTGACAGCCTTCAGCCCTAGCGCTTCCGGCGCCTTCGCTTGCGCTTTGGCGGATTCAGCAATAGCGCAGCGGAATTTTCTTCAAGAATGTCAAGCCGATAGCCGTGCGCGTAGACCACGGTGATCGTGACACCGTTCTCGACGCCCAGGTGCAGCGTCTTGCGCAGGCGCGACATCAGGCCAGCCAGGGCGCGCGACAGTGGTGGCAGTTCGTACCGCCAGATCGTGTGGGCGATGCGATTGTTTGGCAACACCCGGCCCGCGTTGGAGAACAGCAGCATGGCCAGGTCGAATTCCTTTGGCGTGAGCGAGATGCGCTCGCCGTGCAGCGTGGCGAAGCGCCCGACACTGTTGAGCCGGTAGGGGCCCGCACGTACCACCAGTCCCTGCCGCAACCGTTCGCCGGTGGCGCGCCGGCGCAGCGCGGAAATGCGTGCCAGCAGCACGCGACCGCTCAGTGGCCGGGGCAGATAGTCGTCCGCGCCGGCATCGAGCGCATCGATCAGTTCGTCTTCGCCGCCGGAGCCGGCCAGCATCATGATCGGAAGGTCGCGCGAGCGGGCGCCGCGAACGGCGCGAATGACGTCAATCGCCGGAATATCCTGGAGGTCGGCGTCAACCAGCAGCATGTCATAGGGCGCCTGGCTGATGCCATGGATGAGGTCGCGGCCGGCCTTGAAGATGCTGCAGCGGAACCCAGAGCGGACTAGCAACTCCTGGATGACCTGAATCTGGGCAGACTTGCCCCTGAGCAGTGCGATGTTTATCGACGGGGACATACGGAAGCAGTGGCTTGCACTTTGGGTGACGACCCGAAAGCGTAAAAACTCGGCCACGGTAGAACAATCGGACAACTCCGAAAATACAGGCGGATATCTCCGAACTGGCTTGCCCTTATCCACAGTTCGTGTGGACAAGTTGGTCAGTGCCGCCCCGCAAGGCGCGTCAGCTTGCTGGTCAACCGGTCTGCCTAAAAAGTGGGCAGACGCGTAGGGCGGCTGTGGGATGCATGCTGTGTTTTCGGCACGGCGCGGCCCACGCTGTGCCAAAATAGCGCATCCCATCCCGGTTCCGGTGGCGGAAGCCTGCCGATGCTGCAAAACCCAAGCGTCATTGCGACAGTCGTTCTGACCTTCCACGTCATCGGCGTGCTGGCGGCGCTGCATGCCGTGATGACCGTGCGCACCGCGCCGGGTGCCATTGCGTGGGCGGGGTCGCTGGTGATGATGCCGTACTTCGCGCTGGTGCCTTACCTGATCTTTGGCCGGAGCACCTTCGCTGGCTACGTCAATGCGCGCCGCTTCAATGACGACAGGCTGCGCGAGATCCGCCATGGCATGACGCCGGACGAACGCGATGCGCGCAGCGCCTGTGTCGTCCACGCGCCGGAGCAGGCCTGCATGCGTGCGCTGCCACGGCTGACCGGCATGCCTTGCCTGGCCAACAACGATGTGCGCCTGCTGATCAACGGCACGGATACCTTCGAGGCCATCTTTGCGGCCGCAGCCACGGCTACGCAGGTCCTGATCGTCCAGTTCTTTATCGTCCATGACGATGCGCTTGGCCGCCGCCTGCAGGCGCTCCTGTGCGAGCGCGCGCAGGCCGGGGTCAAGGTCTATTTCCTGTTCGACAGCATTGGTTGCCATGCGCTGCCGCGCAGCTATGTCAGGACGCTGCAGGAGGCGGGCGTGGACGCACGCGCCTTCTCCACGCACCGCGGTTTCGTCAATCGATTCCAGCTGAATTTCCGTAATCATCGCAAGCTCGTCATCGTGGACGGGAAGCAGGCCTTCCTGGGCGGGCATAACGTCGGGGTCGAATACCTCGGCGAATCCCCGCCCCTTGCGCCCTGGCGTGATACGCATATTGAAGTGCAGGGCACAGCCGTGCTGGACCTGCAGGTGGCATTTGCCGAGGACTGGTACTGGGCCGCGCGCGAGGTACCGCACTTGCTGATGCCGCCGACGGAAGTCGGCGGGCACATGACCTGCCAGGTCGTACCCTCTGGCCCGGCCGATGCGCAGGAGACTTGCTCACTGTTCTTTGTCGAGGCGATCCAGTCGGCGCGCCGCCGCCTGTGGATCACGTCGCCATATTTCGTGCCGGACGAGGCGGTCTTCGCGGTGCTGCGCCTGGCCGTGCTGCGCGGCGTGGACGTGCGCATCCTCATTCCTTCCCGGCCGGATCATCTGGTGGTCTATGCCGCGTCCACGCTCTATGCATACCAGGCCGTTGGCGCCGGCATCCGGATGTACCGCTACCAGCCGGGCTTCCTGCACCAGAAGGTCATCCTGATCGATGACGAGGCCGCGGCGATCGGCACCGCCAACCTGGACAACCGCTCATTCCGGCTCAATTTCGAGCTGATGGTGATGACTGCGGACAGGAATTTCGCCGCGCAGGTAGCCAACATGCTCGAAGCCGATTTCGCGAAGGCGAAGCGGATAGGCCCGGACGAATTCCTTGGCGCCCCGGCGCCGCTGCGCGTGGCCATGCATGTAGCCAAGCTGTTTGCGCCGATCCTGTAGGCCTGGGCCAGGCCTCGCGCCTGAATCGCCCTGATTGTGTACACTGTTCACTATGTTGAAACAAATATAACAGACAGACGTGTACAGGGAAAAAGCATGACCCGGGCCGCCCCCACGCCACCAGCGCGCAGCACCTATCGCCACGGTGACCTGCGGCGTGCCCTGCTGGAGGCCGGCATCGACCTGGCCCGCGAAGGCGGACCCGATGCCATCGTTCTGCGCGAGGCAACCCGGCGCGCCGGCGTAGTGCCGAACGCGGCATACCGCCATTTCGCCAGCCGGCAGGATTTGCTGCAGGCAGTGCGTGCCGCGGCACTGTCGTCGCTGGCCATCGCAATGGAGTCGGAACTCGGCGGACTGCGTCCCGGCCGCGGCGCGGCCGCGCTGGCTCGTGCCAGCCTGCGCGCGGTTGGTACCGGTTATCTGCGCTTTGCGCTGACCGAAACGGGGTTGTTCCGCACGGCATTCTCGGTACCGGACGAAGTGGAAAATGACGCAGATCCTGCCAAGGCAGGCAACAGCGGCCTGAATCCGTTCCAGTTGCTCGGCGCCGCGCTGGACAAACTGGTAGAGGCCGGTGTCCTGCCCGCCGAGCGCCGGCCGGGCGCCGAGTATCTCGCGTGGTCCGCGGTCCATGGCCTCGCCATCCTGCTGATCGATGGCCCGCTGCGCAGCCGGGCCCACGAGCAGGCCGAGGCCATCGGCCAGCGCCTGCTGGATATGGTCGAGAAGGGAATCTGATCCCGGTGCGGCAATCCTTGCGGAGCAAAAAAATGCCACGACGGCGGGCACCATCGTGGCAGCGTAAGGAGCCGGGACGGGGGTCAAGGGAGGGGCGCGAAACAGAATGTATTCCGTTCATTCTCACGCGAAAATCGGATAATTCTTGATTATGCCGGCCAACTCCAATGGCGCGAATGCAGTGCAACCGGGCTGGCCAGTACAGGCGCAGGAATTGGCGCGCCGGCACCCCGTCTAACGTGTATCAACAGGGGTGACAGACGGCGGGGTGGACATGGTTAACAGACACGGCTGGATCCTCGCGTTCGCGCTGGTGCTGAGTGGCTGCGTGGCGTATCCGGGGTATTATGATACGGGTTATCCCGCTTACCCCGCATACCCCGGCTACGCGGCCGCGCCGTATTACTACGGTCCCGGCTATCCGTACTATGGTGCTTGGCCGGCGTATGGCGGGTTCTATGGCAGCTTCAGCTATGGCTGCTGCTGGGGGCATGGCTGGCATGGCCACGGCAACGGAGGTGGCTGGCATGGCGGCGGCCGGGGAGGCGGGCGTGGCGGATGGGGCCACGGGCGGTGACACGAAAGATGGTCACCGTGGTCCGGCAGGACTAACATCGGGCTATGGTCGCAACCGGAGGCAGTCCACCATGAGCAAGCCCGTACCGCAGAAGGACAAGCAGCCCGCACCGAAGCCGCAAAAGTCCGGCGAAGACATCATCGAAAACGAACTCGACGAAGCGCTGGAGGAGACGTTCCCCGCCAGCGACCCCATTGCCGTCGATTCGGAAGTGCAGCGCCGGCCGAAGAACAGATAGGCGGCCGGCCTGACAGTTTTTCCGCGCCCGACCTCAGGGCAGTTGACGCAGTTGCCCGATCACGGACATCAGGCGCCCGTGCGCCACGATCACGCCTGACTCATCCTGCAACGCCTCCTGATAGCGCTTGCGGAAGGCGCTGTCCGTTTTTTCACTGAACAGCTTTTCGGCGGCACGCGCCACGGCGCGGCAGGTGTCGTCGTGATGCTCTTTGGATTCCAGCTCTTCGTCGATCTCGATGATCAGCCGTGACAGCGGGTCCAGCCAGCGAAAGAAGTTGTCTTCGGTCACCAGCTGCACAAACAGGCCTGCGGGTATCGGCCCGTTCAGGCGCTCGTACTGGCCCCGGTCGTAGCCGATGACTTCCTTGTGGACTTGCAGCAGCGCCGCGCGCAGGGCCTGCAGGCCGGAGCGGCGAGTTTCCTGGGTGGCGAGGAATTGTTCGTTGGGCATGCCCATCTCCACTTTCATGGTTCGTGGGCAGGACACCGGGGCAGGTCCCGATAGAGACGCCGTCGCCTGCCCGGGACCTCCGGGCGCAGCCGGCCAGCTCACCTGGCACCGTCCGGCGCGCCTGCCAGTATAGGCAGATGCCGATGGCCGGGCCAGCAGGGCGGGCTAGCGAAATACCCGTACTTGCGCGCCGCGGAAAAATGGCGTCAACCGTTGACGGGACTGGGTTGCCCGGCGCCGAGCAGGTCCGCCGCGCGAGAGCGGCGCGCATCGGCTGAGCGGAAATAGCGGACCACGGTCGACACGCTGGCGTGTCCGGTCATGGTCATCGCTTCAGGGAGTGGAACCTGCTGCGCCGCGGCCTCGGTCACGAAGCCGGAACGCAGCGAATGCGCTGAAAAATCGCCTTCCAGTCCGGCCAGCGCACAGCGCTCCTTCACGATCCGGCTGACGGCCGCATCGGACAAACCTTCTCCAACGTGCCCGCCGCGCCGTATGCGCCGGAATAGTGCTCCGTCTTCGATCCGCGCAGCCGCGAGCCATGCCTCCAGCGCCTGCCCGGCGGGACCCACGACAGGCTTGCCGATGTCGGCCTGCATGTTGCCTGCCTGATTGGTCTTGGACCATCCCATCGCGTAGACAAACTCGCCCGGCGCCACCCGGGTGACATTGGCCATCGTGGCGCGCGTCACCTCGGACCGGCGCCGTCCGCCGCTGGACCACGCAAACAGCAGCAAGGCGCGATCGCGCAGTCCGCGCAGCGAGTCATCACAGGTTTCCAGCAGTTGCAGCAGTGGATCGCGGGTCAGCGCGGCCTTGCGCGCCTGGCGCTCGCCGCGCCGCGCGTAGGCGCGGCGGATACCGGCAAGCAACTCGCGCACGGATGCATCGGCACAGGGGTTGGGCGCCTCACGCATTCGATGGAGCTTGGCCAGTACCGCCAGACGATGCGTAAGCGTTGCCAGCGCGGGCGGCCCGGTCCGGGCCTTGTAGCCCTGGCTGACCAGCGCCTGGTCCAGTGCCTGCGGCATTTCGCAGACCAGCCCCTGCGGCGTCTGCCGCGTAGCGTGGTCCACGATGAACTGGATTACGACCGCCGGCAGCAGCGGAAGCGCGATAGGGCGGCGATAGCGCAGGGTGTACCAGGCTGCCCAGTAGCGCAGGGCAGAGCGATAGCTCGCCACGGTGTTACGCGATTCCCCCTCGCGCAGGAGAGCGGCCGCGGCCTGCTCGGCAAGCGGATCGAGTTCAGACGGGCATAGCGGCGCAACGGGCGCGGGGAGTTCGACATCAACGATAAAGGCTGGAGGATTGGGCGAAATCATATTGAATATGATGTATGCTGTTATGAATCATACAGCAAATAGGAATAAGGCGCGATAACTCTTCATTATCGAAACTTATCCAGCAATCATGCCCATCGAATCCGTCCGTAGCCGCGGCATCACCCGCGATGACGTCTGGCAGGCAGCCGATGCCTTGCTGAAGGCCGGCCAGCGGCCGACCATCGAACGCATCCGCCAGCATCTGGGGCGCGGGTCTCCCAATACGGTGAGTCCGCATCTCGATGCGTGGTTTGCGGCCCTGGGTGGCCGGCTGCAGGATGCGCAGGCCTTTGCGCCCACAACCGGCTATCCCGATCCGGTCGGGCAGGCCGCGCGATATCTGTGGGAAGCGGCGCTAACCGAAGCTCGTGCGGCGGCTGAATCGGCATTGTGCGAACGCGAAACTGCGTTGCGGCAGGCCGAGGCGGCGCTGGCAGCGCAGCGTGATCAGCTGGCGCAGGAACGCGAAGTCCTGCAAGCCAGGCTGGAAGGTGCCGAAACGGCCATGGCGGAGCTGGCGCGTACGCGCGATGAGGCGGTCGAGCGAGCCGGGCGCGCCGAGGCGGCGGCGGCCGCGCTGCAGCGGCAGGCCGATGCCTTGCTGGCGGAACGCGCTACCGCGCAACAAGAAAAGGACGATCTCCGGCGCGAAGTCGCCGCCCAGCGTGCGGCCTGGGATCAGGAACGTGAGCTCATTACCGCGCGGGCGGGCGCCAATGAGCGCCGGATGGCGCTGGAACTGGATACGGCACGCGTTGCCGCAAAGGAAGGACAGAGGCTCCTGGAGGCGGAGCGAAAAGCCGCGATGGAGCGACTGACGCATGCGGCCGAAGTGGCTTCGCGGCAAGGCGGGGAGATGACCCGGCTCGGCAATGCGATTGCGGTGCTGGAAGAGCGCGTCAGGCAGCGGGAAAGCCTGTTGGCCGAATACAGGGAGCGACTCGAGGCAGGACCGCCGGCCGCTCCGCCAACGCTGGCGCGCCGGCAGCGGCTGGCAAGGGCGAAACCCGCGATCGGGCGCAGTACCCGCCTCAGGACACGCGTGCCCGCGGCCTAGCCAGACTGCTCACGCCGATGCCGGCGGCCGAGCCACACGGCTGAGCTTAGTGCGACGCTTATGCCGGATAAGGCATAGCGGCCATTCCCGGCGCGGATTCCGGCTGGATTGCGAGCTCGCTTACTGTATATTCATACAGTCATTGATCCAGCGGCTGCGAGGCATTCCTGGCTGCCGGCTCGTCGCTTTTTCCAGATGCAGTCTCTTCCATCCGTCGCGGGGCAGCCGGGCCCGGATGAGCCCGCGCACCGGTACGTCGTTGCCGTGCGCGCCTTATGCGAATTCACCGCCAAGGCGGGCGACCTCGACCTGCGCTTTGTCCCGACGCCCACCGCACAAGAGGGTGTGGCGGGCCATGGCGTGGTGACCGCGCGCCGTGGCGAGGGCTATCAGGCAGAGGTTTCACTGAGCGCCGACTTCGGCCGGCTGCATGTCCGCGGCCGCGCGGACGGCTACGACCCCGCCGCGAACCGGCTGGAAGAAATCAAGACCGTGCGCGGCGAAGCCGACGTCCCGGACAACCATCGCCACCTGCACTGGGCGCAGGCGAAGATCTACGGCTGGCTGCTGTGCGCGAAGCTGGGCCTGTCCGAGCTGGAGATCGCGGTGGTCTATTTCGATATCCTCAGCCAGCGCGAGCAACCGGTCATCCAGCGTTTCAGCGCACCTGAGCTGAAAGCCTGTTTCGAGCAGACGTGCCGCCAGTTCCTCAGTTGGGCGCAGCTGGAGATGGAACACCGGTGCGAGCGCGACACCGCGCTCCAGGGCCTGACATTCCCGCACGCTGAATTCCGCGCCGGGCAACGCGAACTGGCCGAAGCGGTCTACAACGCCAACCGTTCCGGCCGCTGCCTGCTGGCGCAGGCGCCGACGGGGATCGGCAAATCGCTCGGCACGATCTTCCCGGCGCTCAAGGCGACGCCGGGGCAGGGCATCGACAAGCTGTTCTTCCTGTCGGCCAGGTCGACGGGGCGCGGTGTTGCGCTGGAAGCCGCCGCGCTGATCCGCAGCCATGCCGGGGCGCCGCCGCTGCGCGTGCTGGAGCTGGTCGCGCGCGACAAGGCCTGCGAGCATCCCGGACTGGCCTGCCACGGCGAGTCCTGCCCGCTGGCGAAAGGCTTCTACGACCGGCTGCCGGCAGCGCGCGACGCCGCACGCGCTTTGCCGGTGCGGGATCGCGGCGCCGTGCGCATGCTCGCGCGGGAGCACGGCATCTGCCCGTACTACCTGTCGCAGGAGCTGGTGCGCTGGAGCGATATCGTGGTGGCGGACTACAACTACTACTTCGATCGCAGCGCCTTGCTGTACGCGCTCACCGTGACCAGCGGATGGCGTGTCGGCGTGCTGGTCGACGAGGCGCACAACCTCGTCGAGCGCGGGCGCGGCATGTACACGTCGGAGCTTGACCATCATGCCTTCCGTACCTTGCGGCGAGACGCACCCGCTGTGCTGGCGAAACCGATGGACCGCCTGCATCGGCAATGGAATGCGCTGGCCCGGGAGCCGGCCGATGCCTACCAGGTGATGGCCGCCGTGCCCGCTGCATTCCTGCACGCGCTGGACGAAGTCTGTGCGGCCACCCTGGCGCATATGAGCGCGCAGCCGGGTGTCCATGAGCCGGAACTGCAGCGCTTTTACTTCGATGCACTGCATTTCGCCCGGCTGGCTGAGCAGCTCGATGCCAATTCGCTGTTCGACATCCACCGTACACCGCGCGCGCGCCGGGGCGTCAATGCGCGGCTCTGCATCCGGAATGTCATTCCGGCGCCGTTCCTGCGCCCACGCTTTGCCGCGGCCCATTCCACCACGCTGTTCTCCGCCACGCTCGATCCCGCCCGCTATTACCTGGATACGCTGGGTTTGCCGAAGCAGTGCGCGCAGGTGGCAGTGCCTTCGCCGTTCGGCGCCGAGCAGCTTGAAGTGCGCATCGCGCGACGGATATCCACCCGCTACACGCAGCGCCAACGCTCGCTGCCGGCACTGGTCAGGTTGATGGCAAACCAGTTTGCCTCCCACCCCGGCAACTATCTCGCCTTCTTCAGCAGCCACGACTACCTCCAGCAGGCCGTGACGCTGTTCGGCCGGCAGTTTCCCCAGATCCCTCACTGGGCGCAGTCTCGCGGCATGGATGAGGACGAGCAGGCGGGGTTCCTCGGTGCCTTCGCGCCGGGCGGGGCAGGCATCGGCTTTGCCGTGCTCGGCGGCGCATTCTCCGAAGGCGTGGACCTGCCTGGCGACCGTCTGATCGGCGCATTCGTGGCGACGCTCGGGCTGCCGCAGTTCAATGTGGTCAACGAACAGATCCGCGAACGCATGGAGCAGGTGTTCGGGCAGGGCTATGCATATGCCTACCTGTATCCGGGGCTGCGCAAGGTGGTGCAGGCCGCCGGCCGGGTGATCCGGACCCGGCAGGACCGGGGCGTCGTCCACCTGATCGACGATCGCTTTGCGGCCGGCGAAGTTCGCCAACTGCTGCCAGACTGGTGGGAAATCGGATTCCACGAGTCCGCCTGAATCATGGATGCGCAATACAGGAGAATGGCAGCATGCCAATGACCGATACCTACGCCGCTACAGAGCCCTCGCGCGCCGAGGTTGACGCGCTGCCCGGCGGAACCGTGATCGAGTTCGGCGCCCCGTGGTGCGCCTACTGCATCCGCACGCAGCCGTACCTGGCCGAAGCATTCGCCGCGTATCCGGGGCTGCGGCACATCAAGGTCGAGGATGGCAGCGGCAGAAGGCTGGGCCGCTCTTTCCGGGTCAAGCTGTGGCCGACCCTGATCTTCATGCGTGACGGGCAGGAGATGGCGCGACTGGTCCGCCCGACCGACGCCGGCGCGATCCGGGATGCGATGGCGGGAATTGTCTAGGGAAAACCCTGTACGAAGCTTGCGGCATGGCAGGCCGGACTCAGCCGCTCCCTGCTTCAGGAGGGGAAAGTCCGGCGCGTTTCTGCCGATGGACGTGGGGTGGGCGCTCAATGCACGGCCGGAGCAGGCGCCAGTCAGTCCTTTCTGTTTCCAGTACCGGCCTACCGGGCGCAACGGCGCCGGGCAGGACGGTCCAACCCTACCTTTCGACCCATGAGCGCCGACAGCCCCGAGCAGCGACCTACCGTCCTGGTGGTAGACGACGTCCCCGAGAATATCGCCGCGATGATCGCGATGCTTCAGGACCAGTACCGCGTCAGGGTGGCGACCCGCGGAGCCACCGCGGTGCAGCTGGCGTCGACGGCCGCCCCCGACCTGATCCTGCTGGATGTCCTGATGCCGGGCATGGATGGCTATGCAACCTGCCGCCTGCTGAAGGCCGACCCGCGCACCGCCCACGTGCCGGTCATCTTCCTGACCTCGCGCACGGATGAACTGGACGAAGCGCGCGGGTTTGAGGTCGGGGCGGTGGACTACATCATGAAGCCGGTCAGCCCGCCGGTGGCCCGCGCCCGTATCGCCAGCCAGCTGGCACTCAAGCAGGCCCACGATTTCCTGCGCGACCGCTCGGCCTACCTCGAAGCGGAGGTGCAGCGCCGCACGCGCGAGATCACGATGATCGAGGATGCCACCATCATTGCGCTGGCAGCCCTGGCCGAGACCCGCGACAACGAGACGGGCAACCATATCCGCCGCACCCAGCACTACGTGCGCGAGCTCGCCCGCGCACTGCGGCACGATCCGCGCTTCCGCGACCAGCTCGACGATGAAACCATCGATCTGCTGTTCAAGTCCGCGCCCCTGCACGATATCGGCAAGGTGGGCATCCCGGACCGCATCCTGCTGAAACCTGGCAAGCTGACCGCGGAAGAGTTCGAGGTGATGAAGAACCACACTACGCTGGGTCGCGATGCCATTGCCGATGCCGAGGCCCAGTGCGGCACGCGCAATTCCTTCCTGCGCTACGCACGGGAGATTGCCGAGCATCATCATGAAAAGTGGGATGGCAGCGGCTATCCGGACGGGCTGCAGGGCGATGCGATCCCGGTCTCGGCGCGGCTGATGGCCGTTGCCGATGTCTATGACGCCCTGATCTCGCGCCGGGTCTACAAGGCGGCCTTCACGCATGAGGACGCCGTGCGGATCATTGTCGAAGGCCGCGGCCGGCATTTCGACCCCGGCATGGTCGACGCCTTCTGCGCCATTGCCGACCAGTTCCATGCCATTGCGCTGCGCTATGCCGATCCGGTAGCCGCGGCCGACGCCGAACCCGCCGCCGCAGGCGCCGCCTGAAGCCCATGGCAGCACAACGCAGCAGCACGGCAAGCTGGCGCCGCGGTCCCTTGCTGGCCTACGCCGCGTTGCTGGCCGTGGCGGTATGCCTGGTGGCCTTTGCCGCGGCATCGATGGTGCGCGAGAACGAGCAGGCCAGCGTCGGCGCGCGCATGGGCGCCACCATCAACACCACCGCGCGGCAACTGGAGATCTGGGCCGGGGAGCAGCGGCGCCGTACCGTATCGATCAGCGCACTGGACGAGACCGTCAGGCTGGCGCGTCCCCTGCTCGCCGGCGGTACCCCGGCAAGCCCCGACCGCGTCAGCGAGTTCATCAACTGGATCACGCCGCTGTACCGCTCTAACGGCTATATCGGCTTTGCCCTCGTCACGCCCGACAACCAGATCGTCATCTCGGACCTGCCCGGACGCAGCGGCCAGGCGCTGCTGCCGGAGTCGGCCCGGACTGCAACCCGCGCGCGCCACAACGGCGCGGCAGTATCGGCGCCATATCCGGGGCCGGCCGTGGCACCGGCCCCCACCGGGCTCGTGACCAGCACGCCGTTCCAGGTGGTGTGCTCGCGCTTGTGGGACAAAGCGCGCGTAACCGGTGCGCTTTGCCTGCGCATCGATCCCTATGCGGTGATGCTGCAGATCCTCAAGGCAGCACGCTTTGGCAGCAGCGGCGATCTCTATGTGATCGACCGCGATAGCCGGCTAATTACGCCGAGCCGGTTTGACGAGGAACTGGTCGGCGAGGGCCTGCTGCCTGCTGGCGGGCCATCGATCTTCAATGTATGGGCGCGCGTGCCGACACCGCTGGGGAACGGCACGTACCAGGCCTCGGCAGGCGCTCCGCTGACGCGGATGGCGCAGCGGGTCTTGCGCGACGAAACGCTGCAGGCCGCCTTTGGCTACCGCAGCTATCGCGGCAGGCGCGTGGCCGGAGCCGGGCTCTGGGTACCGGCGCTTGACTGCGGGCTGATCCTCGAGCAGGACATGGACGAGGCCTTCCACTCCTACCGGTCCACGCGCACGGTCGTGATGGGGATGGCGCTCGCGATCATGCTGCTGATCGGCCTCGCCGCATGGGCGCTGCGCCGCAGCCAGCATCGCCTGGCGCAGAGCGAAGAGCGGCTGCATGCGATGCTGGATCACTCGCCGGCCACCATGCACCTGAAGGACCGGAACCACGCCTTCCTGGCCCTCAATCCTGCGATGGAAGAGCTGCTCGGTGCGCGCCAGGAACACGTGCTGGGCAAGACCGACCGCGAACTTGCCGCCATGCCGGACGGCACGCAGGAGCGCTGGGAGATCGAAGAGCGCGTGATGACCACCGGCCAGGCCGAGGAGCACGTCTACGTCATGCAGTCGCCCCGGGGCAAGCGCGACCTGCAGGTCGTGCGCTTTCCGGTGCGCGATCCGGCCAGCAACGCGGTGGTAGGAGTCGGCGCGGTCGGCATCGACATTACCGACCAGGTCAGGGCCAACGGCAAGCTCAGGGAGTTGTCGCAAACGCTGGAGCAGAAGGTCTGGGAACGCACGCGCGAACTCGCGATTGCCAACGCCGAGCTGGCAAGTGCCAAGCACGCGGCCGAATCCGCCGCCCAGGCCAAGGCGAGTTTCCTGGCCAATATGAGCCACGAAATCCGCACGCCGATGAATGCGGTCATCGGCATGGCACACCTGGCGCTGGGCACGCAGCTGAACCCGAAGCAGCGCGACTATCTCGAGAAGATCCAGCGCTCCGGGCAGCATCTGCTGGGCATCCTGAACGACGTCCTGGACTTGTCGAAGATCGAGGCCGGCAAGCTGGAGGTTGAAGAGATCGACTTTTCGCTGGAGCGCCTGCTGCGCACGGTGGGTGACCTGGTGTCGGAACGCGCGGCCGCCAGGCAGCTCGAACTGATCGTCGAAGTGGCGCCGGACGTCCCGGACTCGCTGCGCGGCGACCCGCTGCGGATCCGCCAGGTGCTGATCAACTTCACCACCAACGCGGTCAAGTTCACCGATCGCGGCGAGATCGTGGTGCGCGTGGTCCGCTGCGACGATGAGCACGCCACCACCCGCATCCGCCTGCATTTCGAAGTCCGCGATACCGGCATCGGGATCGAGGCCGAAATCATTCCCCGCCTGTTCCAGAGCTTCGAGCAGGCCGACAGCTCGACCACGCGCCGCTACGGCGGCAGCGGGCTGGGCCTGGCCATCAGCCAGCGGCTGGTGACACTGATGGGCGGCACCATCGGCGTGCAGAGCGAGGCCGGCAAGGGCAGCACATTCTGGTTCGAACTGGACTTGCAGCCGGGCACGACGCACGCGCCGGCGCTGCTGGTGCAGCCCGCGCTGGCCGGCCGCCGCCTGCTGGTGGTGGACGACCACGGTTACGCACGCCAGGTCATCGCGAGCATGCTGCGCGGCTTTGGCTTCCGTGTGGAGGAAGTGGCATCGGGCGAAGCCGCGCTGGCGGCCATCGAGCGTGCCGATGCCGAGGCGGATCCCTATCACGCTGTCTTTATCGACTGGCGCATGCCCGGGCTGGACGGCATCGAAACCGCGCGCCGGCTCGCCGCCATGCCGCTGCGGGGCTCGCGGCCGCGCGCGCTGATGGTGACTGCCAACGGCCGCGAAGAAGTGCTGCGAGAAGGGGAGCGCAACGGCTTCGAGGCCATGCTGCTCAAGCCGGTCAGCCCTTCGGTGCTGTTCGATGCCACCATGCGCGTGCTGGCCGCCGGGCCGGACCTTGCCGAGCCACGGGCCCATCGCCGTGCAACGGGCCTGGGCTGGTCGCTGCCGCAGTGCCGGGTCCTGCTGGTGGAGGACAACGAGATCAACCGGGAAGTGGCCGTGCACCTGCTGCAGCAGGCCGGCATCTCGCCCGATACAGCCGGGAACGGCGCCGAGGCGCTGCAGTGCCTTGCCGTGCAGGCATACGACCTGGTCCTGATGGATATGCAGATGCCGGTCATGGACGGTATCGAGGCCACCCGGCAAATTCGCGCCAATCCCCGGCTGGCAGACCTGCCCGTGGTGGCCATGACCGCCAACGCGCTGCCCGAAGACCGCGAACGCTGCCTGGCCGCCGGCATGAACGACCATATCGCCAAGCCGATCAGCCCGGAGGCCTTCTTCGCGACGGTGCATCACTGGCTGACCGGCACGGCGCAGCGCGCGGCCGCTTCGACCGAACCCCGCGCAGCGCGCTTGCCCTGGCTCCAGGCGCTCGCGGCGGCAGGCGTGCCGGATGTCGAAGGCGGGTTGGGGCGGGTGGCAGGAAACGCCGGAACCTACCGGCAGCTGCTCGCCCGGCTGGATTCGGGCTATGCGGATATCGTCGACCGCATCGGCGCGCTGATGCAGGCCGGCAACCACACAGAGGCCGCGCGCCAGGCGCATGTCCTGCTCGGGGTGGCCGGCAATCTCGGGGCGAGGCTGGTGGCTGACGGCGCGGCAGGGCTGGAAGCTGCGCTGGAAGCCGGCGATGGAGCAGGGGCCGAAGCCCGGCTGGACGATTTGCGCAGCGCCTTTGCCAGCCTGCAGGACGCGCTGCGCGCGCATCTGCCGCCAGCGGATAAGGCTTCCGTGCCGGCAGACGGCAGTGATACCGCCAGCATCACGGCCATCTTTGCGCTATTGCGCCGCCAGCTGCGTGAGGGCGCCAGCGATGCCCGCCTGACCTTCGCGAGCCACCACCATCGGCTGGCCGATGTCCTGACGGCCAGAGAGGTCAGCCACTTGCGCATGGCTGTCGAATCGTTTGACTACGAATCGGCGCTGGCCGTGCTGGATGGCGCGGCGCCTTAGTGTTGTTGCCGCCGACGGCCCCAGGCAATTCGGATTCGTGACCCGGCGCGCCGGCGTGGCAATCGCGACCCGGCCTTACTTCGCAAAGACCTGGTTGATGTCGCCGAAAGCCTTGAATTCGAGCGCATTGCCCGACGGATCCAGGAAGAACATCGTGGCCTGCTCGCCGACCTGGCCCTTGAAGCGCACGTGCGGCTCGATGACGAACTTCGTGCCGGCAGCGCGCAGCTTTTCCGCCAGGGCTTCCCATTCGCTCATCGGCAGGATGGCGCCGAAATGGCGCACCGGCACCTCGTCGCCGTCAACCGCGCTGGTGGAACGGTGCCCGCATTCCTCTGGGGCCAGGTGCGCCACCACCTGGTGGCCATAGAAATTGAAATCGACCCAGGCATCGGAACTGCGGCCCTCGGGGCAGCCGAGCAGCTCGCCGTAGAAGCGGCGCGCCTCGGCCAGGTCGTTGACGGGAAAAGCGAGGTGGAATAGCGGAATTGTGCTCATTGCATTGGCCTTCTGTCGGGAGTGTCGGAAACGGCTGCATTGATTGTAATCAGCAGAACCCGTAATATGAAACGAATCATTTTTGATCTGAGCATCATAGTTTTTGATCGATGATCCGCTACTTCCGCACTTTCCTGGTGGCTGCCGAGACCGGCTCGTTTTCCGCTGCCGGCGCCAGGCTGGCGCTGACGCAATCGGCTGTCAGCACCCAGATTCGCCGGCTGGAGGAGGACCTGGGCTGCAGCCTGTTCGATCGCTCCGGCAAATCGGTCACGCTGAGTGAAGCGGGGCGGCGGCTTTTGCCGGACGCACAGCGCTTTATCGAACTCTATGAAGCCATGAAAGGCACGGCTGGCGCGCCGGCGGATGCGGCGCCGCTGGACCTGGGCGCGGTCTCCACCGTCCAGGCTACGCTGCTGCCAGTGGCCATGCAGCGCTTCCGGGCGGATTTTCCCGACACCCACGTCAACATCGTGCCGGGCATGTCGACGCAGTTGCTGACCCAGGTGGATGCGCGCGAACTGGACATCGCCGTGCTGGTCAAGCCAAGGCTGGGGTTTCCGCCGGAGCTGAAATGGGTGCCGCTGCTCCATGAGCGCTTTGTCGCCATCGGGCCAGTGGGTGCACCGGCGGATTTGCGGTCGATGCTGGCGGCGCTGCCGTTCATCCGCTACAACCGCCACTCCACCGGGGGGCAGCTGGTTGACCGCTACCTGAAGCGGCAGCGCCTGTGGGTCAGGGAAGGGATGGAACTGGATGAACCCGCCGTGATCCTGCAGATGGTCGACCAGGGGCTGGGCTGCGCCATCATTCCCGCCGACCTTGTGTCGCTCGCCAGCGCCGTCAACGTGATCGAAGCGCCGTTGCCGGGCGGGCCGATCTTCCGGGATATCGGCGTGCTGGTCCGGCAGTCGGCACTCAGGCGCGCCCCGGTCGGGGCTTTGATCGATGCGCTCGTCTCGGCGGGCAACAGCTGGCAACGATAGTGTTGTCCCGCATCAGCGCACTCATCCGATAGAACCCGCGCCGGCAATCAGCCTGCCTGGTTCACGACGGTCGCCGCATGGCCGGTCGGCCTGGACGCCTGTTCGCATGGCTGGGCCTGGCGCGCCTGCGCCTGTCGGGCCGCGCGGGCGCGTTCGATCACGGTGAAGTCCGGGCCGGCATGGGCAGGCAACGCGGACGCAAAGGCAGTGACGCTAAGCAGCGCCAGCAGGATCTTGTTCATGGGAATGTCTTGCGGAGGGAGAGCGGGAACGGCGAGGTTTGGGACGCTACCGTGGCGCCGGGGATGGACACCCGGCGCCGGTACTGTCAGTCGTGCTCGTACTTAAACGGCGGCTTCAGCGCGTGCAGCGCCGTGGGCAGGCGCAGCCGAAACGCCGCTGCGGTCCATGCCGGCGAGGTTCTGCTCCGATGCGGGGCCAAACGCGCCGTCGGTGAAGGGATCGCGCTTGCCGATCGCATTTGCGCCATCGGTGTACGGATCCGGCTTGCGGATGCCATGCGCGCCGTCGGTGAACGGGTCGCGCTTGCCAATGTGCATTTCATAGCCATAGCGGTCGCCGGGAACGCCGCGGTCTTTCAGGCCTTGTGCGCCGGCCTGGCCGCTGGCCAGCACGCAGGCGCCGAGGGTTGCCGTGGTAAGGAGGGCTTTGAGAATCTTGTTATGCATGTCAGCTGCTTCTTCTAACTGATTGTGGACGACACTTCCGTGTTGAGACGGCGCGGGATTGGCGGATTTGCGTCCCGCATGCCGTCCGGTTCGCCTTGTGGGCGGTGCCGCAGCGTGGGAGTCGTGCGGCACGGAAGGAAGTGTAGGCGTCGGCAGGTATTCCTGTGATGATTTAAATGTCAGGGGATCAGTCGTTTTTCTCATGCATGTTTTTCTGCGCGGACCTTGCTTCCTGCCAGCCTCCGCCAAGCGCAAGGAACAGGTCGATCTGCCGCAAGGCAACCTGGCTTTCCGAGGCGGCCAGCGCTGCGTCGGCGTTCGCGAGCGTGCGGTCCGCATCCAGTTGCGACAGGTAGGGCACGCGGCCTGCCTGGTAGAGCAGGCGCAACTGGCGGGCAGCTTCTTCGGCCTGTTCGCGCGCGGCGTGCAGCGCCTGCTGGCGCTCCAGTTCATGCGTGTAGGCGGTGAGCGCGGTTTCTGTCTCCTGCAGGGCCTTGAGCACCGTACCGTCGAAGCGCGCCAGTGCCGCATCGGCGCCGGCCTCCATGCCATGGATACGTGGCCGGACACCGTTGGTCGGAAACGACCAGCTCAGCAACGGCCCGAAACCCCAGCGCGCGGTCGGGCCGCTGCCGAGATCGCGCATCACGCCGGTGGTGCCGATCGATGCGCCGATACGGATCGATGGATACAAGTCTGCTGTCGCCACCCCGATCTTTGCGGTGGCAGCAGCCAGTTCGCGTTCCGCCTGCCGGATGTCCGGCCTTCGCTTGAGCAGGGCAGCGCCGTCGCCGACTGGCAGTGGCTGATGCAGCCGCGGCTCCTCGTGGCATTCGGCCTCGGCAGGAGTCAGGTCTGCCGGCGGTTTGCCCAGCATCACTGCCAGCCGGTAACCGGCGGCGGCGCGCTGTGCTTTCAGCTCGGGCAATGCGGCACGCAAGGTGTCGGTCTGTGCCTGGGCGCGGATCGGATCGGTGGGCAGGCCCCGACCGCTGGCGGCCAGTTTGCGTGCCACGTCTACGGCGCGCTCCTGCAAGGCGAGCTGCCGCTCCGCAACCTCCAGCTCATGCGAGGCGGCACAGCCCTGTACGTAAGCGCGTACGGTCTGCGCAACCACGCCCACGCGCGCCAGGTCCAGCGCGGCCTCGCTGGCCTGCGCGTTGGCCAGCGCCGCCTCATCGGCGCGCGCCAGCTTGCCGAAGATGTCGATCAGATACGAAACACTCAGGCCGAAATCGCCGAGGTTGAGGACTGGCGGCTGGGTGGTCTGCAGGAAGCTCTCGCCCGACAGCTGTGCACGTTCGGCCTTGGCACTGATGCCCCCTTGCGGCAGGTTCTCAGCCTCCACCTCGTGATAGACCGCGACGGCGCGGCGCAAGTTGGCGGCAGCCAGCCGGATATCGGTGTTGGCGGCCAGTGCTTGCTGCACCAGCCGGTCGAGCTTCGGATCGTCGTAGAGCCGCCACCAAGCGTCGGGCACCGGCGCGATGGACACCGCATGGTTGTCCCCGCCAAGCAGTGCGCCATTGGCGGATGCCGACCGGATCGCCGCGTTCCCAGGCACGCGATAGTCGGGGCCGACCGTGGTGCAGGCAAACAGCAGCGGGACAAACGGCGCGAGCCACGCAAGTCTGCGCGTGCTCACGGCTGGCGCTCCGCCGCGGCCCTGCGTGGCTCCACGACCGAAACGGTGGCGGTTCGCCCCGATACTAGCCGCACATCCGCCGGCACGGTATCGAGCGTGATGCGCACCGGCACGCGCTGCGCGAGCCGCACCCAGTTGAAGGTGGGGTTCACGTTCGGCAGCAGGTTCGAGCCGCTGGCGCGGTCGCGGTCCTCGATGCCGGCGGCGATGCTCTGCACATGCCCGCGCAGGCGTTGCGGCTCGCCCATGATGCGCACCTCGACCGGGCTGCCGATATGGATGCGATGCAGCTTGGTTTCCTCGAAATAGCCTTCCACATGGAAGGACGCCGCGTCGACCATCGACAATACCGGGCGCCCCGTCGACACATAGTCGCCAAGGCGCGGCAGGCGGTCGTTGAGATAGCCGTCGGCGGGGCTCAGCACGCTGGTACGCTCCAGGTTCAGGCGGGCCAGGCGCACGGCGGCCTCCGCCTGCGCCAGCGCAGCTTCGCCTTGCTCGACGCGGGCGCGGCCCTGTTCGGCGACTTCGCCGGCCACCAGCCCGTCAAGCGAGCGGTTTCGCGCGGCCTCGCGGCGAGCCTGCGCCAGCGTTGCGCGCTGCGCGGCCGCGGTGGCAATCGCCTGCTGCAGCGCCAGCGCGTAGCGGTCGCGGTCGATCTCGAACAGCAACTGGCCGCGCTGCACGCGCTGGTTGTCGTGCACCAGCACGCGCGTCACCAGGCCGGATATGTCGGGCGCGATCTGCACGATATCGGCACGGACATGGCCGTCGCGGGTCCAGGGGGCAGCAGTGTAGTAGTCCCACAAATGCCTGAGCACCAGCACGGCGACAAGCGCGGCAACGAGTGTGGGGATCAGGGGGACGATCGAGCGGAGTCTGAATGTCATGAAGGCAACCCCGGGGCCATGGCGACCACGGCGCCCAGGACGATCACATAAAGGGAAAGGTTGAACAGCGAGCGGTGCCAGACCGCCCGGTAGAAGCCAAGGCCGGTCAGCACCACGCGAATGCAGGTGGTGATCACGAATGCCGCCAGCATCAGCACCAGCAGTCCGGGCACAAACACGCCATAGAAGTCGATTTCACCGCTCATGTCCGTTTCTCCGCAGAGTCATTGCCTTGCCTGCCGGTCCCGCCGGATCACGACGGGGCGCCGGGGTGCAATGTGACCTGCAGCACCACCAGTGCATCCAGCATCTCGCGGCGGGCGCCGCCAGGCACTGCAGCCACCTGCCTGAGGGCTTCGTCAATCCATGCCGTCAACTCGGCAGGCGCCGCGATGACATGCCCCGCCCGCAACCGGGCGCGGAAATGCCTGGCAACCACGCTCAGCACGCGCCTGACCGCCTTGCGCGCTGGCAGGGGCAGCGACGGCAGCGCCTGTTGCAGCGCCAGCGCGCAATAGCCGACCTGCAGTTCGACAAAGCCGTCGGACGAGAGCTTGTCGTCGCTGGCCGCCAGCCTCGGCACCAGCTGCCCGAGCCGGTCGAACATGCGGCCGCCCAGCCTGGTGTGGGCATCCGCGGCGCGGCGGGTGGCGGCCTGCGCCAGGTCCTGCCAGCTGGCGCGGATCAGCCGGCGTGCCGCCACGCGCGCGCCGAACGGACGCGTGGCCATGGCCCAGACCGGCGCGAACAGCATGGCCGCAGCGGTCGCCAGGCTGCCATTGAAGGTGGCGAGGAAATTGGCGTCGTAGACGCTCTGGATATTGGCGAACGACGCGGTATTGACCGACAACAACATGGCGATCAGGTTGAAGCCGGGCCGGGCGATCAGCATGCCGATGCCCAGGTAGGGCAGCGCGAGCATCCCGGTCAGCGTTTCGAAGCTCTGGGCATTCGGCACCACCAGGAACAGGTAGAACGATGACACCAGCAGGCAGACCGTGCTCCATCGCAGGAACGAATAGGCGACAGGACGCGGCTCCTCGATGGTGGCAAAGAAGCAGCAGGCGATCGAGGCCACCGCAACCGCGCCCGCACCGTCCTCCCAGCCCGAGAAGATCCATATCAGCCCGGCACAGAAGACCGCCAGACCGGTCGAACACGCGCCGAACAGCAGCATGCCGTGGTCATGGTGGTGGGCGCGTGCCGGTTGTGCTTCAACCTGGGGAAGCGGCCGCCGCGGACTGTCCGGGCGGTCGCCGATACCCTGCTGCAGGGCGACACAGGCGTCCCAGTGTTCGGCGAGCTTGCCCAGCTGGCTCCATGCGGTAGCGGCGAGGGCGGCATGGTGGCCCCCGCGCGGTCCGTGGCTCGCGCTGCCGCCAGCGGCGCGCTGCGCCGGCGCCGTGGCGCGGCCTTTCAGCCAGCCGGATGTCGCCGCGAGTGCTTGCGCGAGCGGTGCCGGCATGCCATCCGGATGCTTCCGCAAGGCCTCCAGCACGCTCGCCAGCGACGACAGCAGCGGCATCAGCATCGTCATGCGTTCGCGCAGCGCGCGGGCGTGGCGCAGGGTGTTGGCGCTCTCGGTATCGTAGGAAAGCTGGGTGATGAGCTGGTCGAGCGCGAGGATATCGGCCGCCAGCCGATGACGGCTGGCACTGGCGTGGGGATCGCCCGACATGATGTCGGTCGCCCACGCGGCGGCATCGGCCAGCCAGGTGGCTGCGCGGGCCCGCAGCGCGGGCGCCACCTTGGCGGGAAATACGATCGCGCCAACCAGCCCTGCGCAGACGATGCCGATCACGATTTCCTCGATCCGCGCGACGGCAATGTCGAAGATCCCGGCAGGCTGGCTCACGGCCGGCAATGCCACGATCGGCAGCGTATAGGCCGCGAGCAGAAAGACGTAGCTGCGCGGCGTCCGCTGCAGCATGGAAAGGTAGACCAGCCCTACGATCCACAGCGAAATCGCGCCCATCAGCACGATCGGCATGTTGACCAGTTGCGGCACGGTGGCGACCGCCGCCGTTGCGCCCAGCACGGTGCCTGCCACGCGGTACGCCGCCTTGGACCGGGTCGCGCCGGTCAGCGGATGGGAGACGAAGTAGACCGTGGCCATCGCCCAGTAGGGGCGCGGCAGGCCGAGGGCAAGTGCGATGTAGAGCGCGAGCATCGCGGCGGCGAACGCCTTCAGTGAGAACAGCCACTGTCGTGCAATCGCCATGGGGGTCTTTCGTTGGTGGTGGGGGCCGCCTCCGCCATGTGGCGTCGGCGGCTTGCGCCGACTGTTCCCATAAGCGGATATGCGTGGAAGCGAAGTGTAGCCAAACCAAAGGCATTCCAATCATGATTTAATATTGGTTTCGCCATTCGGTTTTCTCATACTCCAGGCAGAAGGACGCTTGCATGCCCATCGATATCCGCGCGCTGCGCTATTTCGTCGAGACGGCGCGCCTGAGGAGTTTCACTCAGGCCGCCACCTCGCTGTATGTCACCCAGTCCACCATCAGCAAGATGGTTCGCCAGCTGGAAGACGAGGTCGGGCAGCCGCTGCTGATCCGCGAAGGCAAGACCGTGCGGCTGACCGACGTCGGCCGCGTGGTCTACGAGCGCGGGCAGGAGGCCCTGGGCGTGGTGCACCGGCTGACGCTGGAGGTGGCGGACATGTCGTCGCTGGGCCGGGGCCAGCTCACGGTGGGCATCCCGCCCATGGTCAACCTGTTTTTCTCGCCGGCGGTCAGCGCATTCCGCCAGCGCTATCCCAACCTGGAGCTGAGCCTGGCGGAGCAGGGCGGGCAGGTGGTCGAGCAGCGCGTGGCAGGCGGCGAGCTGGAGGTGGCCGCCACGGTGCTGCCCGGCGACAGCGGGCTCGCGCTCGAAACACGCCAGTTCGCCAAATACCCGATCTGGGCCGTGGGCCCGCGCAAGGCGTCATGGGCGCGCGGAAAGACGGTTTCGCTCTCGGCCCTGCGCGATGAACCGCTGGTGCTGCTGACCGAGGAATTCTCGCTTACCCGCAAGCTCAGGCAGGCGTTCCTGGAGGCGCGCATTGAGCCGCGTGTGGTGGCGCAGAGCGGCCACTGGGATTTCCTGGCTTCGATGGCGGCCGCGGGACTGGGCACCACCTTCCTGCCGCAGCCGTTCCTGGAGCGGCTGCAAGCGCGGGACTCGCTGGCCGTGGCCCGCGTGACGGAGCCCGGCATGGACTGGGCGCTGGCCCATATCTGGTCGCCCGGCCGCTACCTGTCGCATGCGGCGCGGGCGTGGCTTCAGGTATGCGAGGAGGTGCTGGGAAGCTGACGGACGCGTTTCCGGTATTCCTCCCGGCCGAGGTACGCAGCGGCGGCGGCCACCATGATGGCCAGGCCGTACCAGGTCAGCGCGTAGCTGAGGTGGTTGTTGTTGAAGACCGTCACTGTCAGGCCACCCACCGGCCAGGCTTTCGGATCGCTGCCGGCGGGAGGCGGCACTGCCTCTGCATCGATGAAGTACGGCGCCACGTTGCCCAGCCCGCGGCGCGCGGCAATGGCCGGCACATCGCGCGAGAACCACTGGTCGCGGGCGGCATCGTTGTGGCGCAGGAAGCCGGTGCCCGGTTCGCTCATGCGCAGCAGGCCGATGACCTGGCTCGTGCCGCTGGCCCCGGCGTGAGCAGGATGATCCCGGAACGGCTCCGGCACGAATCCGCGGTTGACGAGGACGATGCTGCCATCCGCCATGCGCAGCGGCGTCACCACCCAGTAGCCGCCACCGAGTTCGGTAACGGCCTGGACCAGCGTCTGTTTGTCGTCGAGAAAGGTGCCGTTGGCACGGATGCGCCGGTATTCGTCAGCGGGCTTGTTCAGCGTGGCCCACTGGCCGGAAGCCGGTGCATCCTCCGCGGGCGCGTGCACGCGCTGCTTCACGTGGGCGATCAGATCCAGCTTCCAGGCGCGCCGTTCGATCTGCCAGTTGCCGAGGGCGACCAGGCCGGCAATGGCCGCCACTGCAAGGATTCCCAGGATTGCCAGCAGTGCCGGCGGGAGGGGACGGGATGATTCGACCGGCGCGGCGCGGTCTGGGCTGGAACCGGTCAAGGCAAATTCTTCGTGGTCTGCATGCCCGGCATCATATTCGAATTCAGGTGGAACATCACCCAGAGGGTGCCGGTCAGCGCGATGACGACCAGCACCAGCGTGAACATCAGCGCCAGCATGTTCCAGCCGCCTTCTGACTTCGCGTTCAGGTGCAGGAAGTAGATCATGTGCACCACGATCTGCACGGCACCGAACGCGAGCAGGACCAGCGCGGTGGTGCTGGATTTGTCGAACACCTTTCCCATCACCAGCCAGAACGGGATGGCGGTCAGGATCACCGAGAGCACAAAGCCGGTCACGTAGCCGCTCAGGGAGATATGGATCTCGCTTTCGCCATGGCCATGCCCGTGTCCGTCGTGGCCATGAGCGTCCATCGTGTCGTCGTGCGCGCTCATGGCAGGGCTCCCATCAGGTAGACAAAGGTAAAGACGCCGATCCAGACCACGTCCAGGAAGTGCCAGAACATGGACAGGCACATGAGGCGGCGCTTGTTTTCCGGGATCAGGCCGTGCCGGGCCACCTGCGTCATCAGCGTGACCAGCCACACGATGCCGAACGTCACGTGCAGGCCGTGCGTGCTGACCAGCGCGAAGAACGATGTCAGGAAGCCGCTGCGCTGCGGCCCCGCGCCTTCGCCCACCAGGTGCACGAACTCGTAGATCTCCACGCTGAGAAAGGCCGCGCCCAGCAGGCCCGTCACTGCCAGCCAGCCCTGTGTCGCCCCGATGCGGCCGCGTTGCGTTTCCAGCATGGCAAAGCCGTAGGTGATCGACGACGTCAGCAGGAACGAGGTGTTGAGCGCCACCAGCGGCAGCTCGAACAGTTCGGCGCCGGACGGCCCCCCCGCGTAGTTGCGGCCGAGCACGCCGTAACCGGCGAACAGGCAGGCGAAGATGAGGCAGTCGCTCATCAGGTACAGCCAGAAGCCGAGCAGCGTGCCGTTGGGCACGTGGTACTCGTCGGCCATGTAGAACTGCATCGCGCCGGCCTGCACGTGTTCGCGCGGCAGGCCGTCCTGCGCCCGCGCGCCGCCGGTGGGGAAGGGAGCGACGGTATCAGCCATGGCTGCCGAGCAGGGCGGTGCGCTCTGCCTCCGTGCTATTGACCGATTCGGCCGGGATGTAGAAGTCGCGCTTGTAGTTGAAGGTGTGCCCGATGGCCGTGGCGATCGTCGCCACGAATGCCAGCACCACGAGCCACCAGATATGCCAGATCAGCGCGAAGCCGCACACCGTGCTGAGCCCGGCGAGGATGATCCCGGCGCCCGTGTTCTTCGGCATGTGGATCGGGATGAAACCCTGCTCGGGCCGTTGATAGTGATGCGCCTTCATCTGCCACCAGGCGTCGGTGTCATGCACGATCGGCGTAAAGGCAAAGTTGTAGGGCGGCGGCGGCGAGGAGGTTGACCATTCCAGTGTGCGGGCATCCCACGGATCGCCCGTCACATCGCGCAGCGATTCCCGGCGCATGAAACTCACCACAAGCTGGATCAGGAAGCACCCGATCCCCAGCGCAATCAGCAGCGCGCCCAGGCCCGCCAGCTGGAACCAGATCTGCAGCGAGGAATCTTCGAAATGGCTCATGCGGCGGGTCACGCCCATCAGCCCGAGCACGTAGAGCGGCATGAACGCCAGATAGAAGCCGACCAGCCAGAACCAGAACGAGCACTTGCCCCAGAACGGCTCGAGCTTGTAGCCGAAGGCCTTGGGGAACCAGTAGTTGATGCCGGCCATCAGGCCGAACAGCACGCCGCCGATGATCACGTTATGGAAATGCGCGACCAGGAACAGGCTGCCGTGCAGTGAGAAATCCGCCGGCGGCACCGCGAGCAGCACGCCGGTCATGCCGCCGATCACGAACGTGACCATGAAGCCGACCGTCCACAGCATCGGCACCTCGAAGCGGATGCGGCCGTGGTACATCGTGAACAGCCAGTTGAACAGCTTCGCCCCGGTCGGGATCGAGATGATCATGGTGGTAATGCCGAAGAACGAATTGACGCTGGCGCCCGAGCCCATGGTGAAGAAGTGGTGCAGCCAGACCAGGTATGAGAGCACCGTGATCACCACCGTGGCGTACACCATCGACGCGTAGCCGAACAGCCGCTTGTGGCAGAAGGTGGCGACCACCTCCGAGAACACGCCGAATACCGGCAGCACCAGGATGTACACCTCCGGGTGGCCCCAGATCCAGATCAGGTTCACGTACATCATCGCGCTGCCGCCAAGATCGCTGGTGAAGAAGTTCATCCCCAGGTAGCGATCGACCGCCAGCATCGCCAGCGCGGCGGTCAGCACGGGAAAGGCGGCGATGATCAGAACGTTGGTGCACAGCGCCGTCCACGTAAAGATCGGCATGCGCATCAGGTTCATGCCGGGCGCGCGCATCTTGACGATGGTCACCAGCAGGTTGATGCCGGATAGCACGGTCCCGATGCCCGCCACCTGCAATGACCATAAGTAGTAGTCCACCCCTACGTCCGGACTCTGCAGGATGCCGGACAAGGGCGGATACGCCAGCCACCCGGTGCGCGCGAACTCGCCCACGAAGAGCGACATCATCACCAGGATGGCGCCGCCCGTGGTCATCCAGAAGCTGAAGTTGTTCAGGAACGGAAACGCGACATCGCGCGCGCCGATCTGCAGCGGCACCACGAAGTTCATCAGGCCCGTGACCAGCGGCATGGCCACGAAGAAGATCATGATCACGCCGTGCGCCGTGAAGATCTGGTCGTAGTGGTGCGGCGGCAGGTAGCCCAGGTTGTCGCCGAAGGCGATGGCCTGCTGGATGCGCATCATGACCGCGTCCGCAAAGCCGCGCAGCAGCATCACGATGCCGAGGATCACGTACATGATGCCGATCTTCTTGTGGTCGATGCTGGTGAACCACTCGTGCCAGAGATAGCCCCAGGCCTTGAAGTACGTCACCGCCCCGACCAGCACCAGCCCGCCGATGACCACCGCGATGAAGGTGGCCAGCAGGATCGGCTCATGTAACGGAATCACCTCCCAGGTCAGGCGGCCGAAGATCTGCGTGGCGAGTTCGGATCGCTCCGGCATGTTGGTCTCCAGGACAACAACTGCGTTTTACAGGATCATCTGTCTGGGCTTTCCGTCAGCTACCGCAGCAGCCTTTCGGCACCGGCGACGCTGACATCCACTGGCTCTGCAGGCGTATTGCTGGCTGTGCATACAGCTCCGGTCAGGCCCCGTGCCCGGCGCGAATCGAGCGCCATCATGTCTTTCTGGCAGACCTGTCCGGCCTGCACGCAGCGGTTGAGGATGGCGTCGAAGAGGTCGGCGGGCACGCTGCCATAGAGCCGCACGGGTTCGCGTTCGCTGGGCTGCTCCAGCTGCGTGTAGGTGGCGCGCGACAAAGGCTTGCCCTCGGCCTTGACCTTCTGCACCCAGCGGTCGAATTCCTCGTTGCTCAGGCCGTGGAACCTGAACCGCATGTGCGAGAAGCCGGCACCGCTGTAGTTGGCCGAGAAGCCCTCATAGACGCCCGGCTCGTTGATGACCGCATGCAGCCGGGTTTCCATGCCCGGCATGGCATAGACCTGGCCGGCGAGGGCGGGGATGAAGAAGGAGTTCATCACGCTGGAGGCCGTGATCTTGAAGCGGATGGGCCGGTCGACCGGCGCGGCCAGCTCATTGACGGTGGCGATCCCCTGCTCCGGATACAGGAAGAGCCACTTCCAGTCCAGGGCCACCACCTCGACCGTCAGCGGCTGCACGTCCACCGGCAGCGAGCGGCCTTCGTCCAGCCGGCTCAGGGGCTGGTAGGGATCCAGCTTGTGCGTGCTGACCCAGGTCACGGCGCCCAGGGCAATGATGATCAGCAGCGGGGCGGACCAGATCAGCAGTTCCAGCACCGTGGAATGGTCCCAGTCCGGGTTGTAGTGGGCGTCCTGGTTGGACGCCCGGTATCGCCAGGCAAACAGCAGGGTCAGCACGATCACCGGAACGATGATCAGCAGCATCAGGCAGGTGGAAATGATGATCAGATCACGTTGCCGGACGGCGAGATCGCCGGCGGGGGCAAGCAGCACGGCGTTGCAGCCGCTCAATGCCAGCGTGGCTGGCAGCAGCAACAACCAGCGGATCGGGCGGCGCATTGACATTGTCTGACCGGGAGATCGCATAGCCTTGGAGTCCGTGCCATTTGTACGCGGGGGCATACGTGACTTAGACTGTTCTGAGCAACTATGGCAGTTTAGGCGCTCAGGTGCCATTCTTCATGGTGCAATTTGCAGCGCCGTCCTCATAAACGAAGGGAGGTATGCCGATGTCCAGCCTGACCCACCAGCACCGGGCGTCTCCTTCGGCACCTCCAGCGCCCGGCGCCGCGCATGTCGCGCCGGCAGAAATCGCCACCGGCGTGGTGATTGGCCGGGCTTCCGAGTACTTCGACTTCTTTGTCTACGGCATCGCCTCGGTGCTGGTCTTCCCGACTGTCTACTTTCCGTTCACCGGCCGGCTGGAAGGCATCCTCTACGCCTTCGCGATCTTCGCGCTGGCATTTATCGGGCGGCCGTTCGGCACCGCGCTGTTCATGCGTATCCAGCGCCGATGGGGCCGGAGCATCAAGCTGACCGCGTCGCTGTTCCTGCTTGGCACCGCCACCGTGGGCATTGCCTTCCTGCCAGGCTATGCCGATCTCGGCCGAACCTCGATCATCCTGCTGGCGGTATTCCGCACGCTGCAGGGCGTGGCTTTTGGCGGCTCATGGGACGGGCTGCCGTCACTGCTGGCGCTCAATGCGCCACCGCAGCGCCGCGGCTGGTACGCGATGATGGGACAGCTCGGCGCGCCCACCGGCTTTATCGTGGCCGGTTCCCTGTTCCTGTTCCTGATCTCCAGCCTGGACGTTCACGAGTTCCTGGAGTGGGGTTGGCGCTATCCCTTCTACGTCGCGTTTGCGATCAACGTGGTGGCGCTCTTTGCGCGCCTGCGCCTGGTGGTGACGCACGAATACACGCAGCTGCTGGACGAGGACGAGCTTGAGCCCATCAGCACCACGGAGATCGTGAAGAAGCAGGGGTACAACCTGCTGCTCGGCGCATTTGCCGCGCTGGCGAGCTATGCATTGTTCCACCTCGTGACCGTGTTTCCCTTGTCGTGGGTGGCGCTGCATGGCACGCAGTCGATCACGGATGTGCTGGCCATCCAGATCGTGGGCGCCGTGATCGGCATCATCGGCACCATTGCATCCGGCTTGATCGCGGACCGCATCGGACGGCGGACGACGCTTGGCCTGATGGCGATCCTGATCGGCATTTTCAGCCTGTTCGCGCCGGTGCTGATGGGCGGCGGCCCGGCGGGGCAGGACCTGTTCATCCTGATCGGCTTTGGCCTGCTCGGCTTGTCATACGGGCAGGCGGCGGGGGCCGTCACGTCTAACTTCGAACGGCGGTATCGCTACACCGGCGCGGCACTGACCACCGATATGGCCTGGCTGTTCGGCGCCGCGTTTGCGCCGCTGGTCGCGCTCGGCCTGTCCGTCGAGTTCGGGCTGATTGCGGTCAGCGGCTATCTGCTTTCGGGGGTTGCCTGCACATTGCTGGCGTTGCGGGTAAACCGGAAGCTGCTCGGCAGTCATGAGTGATGCCGGCCGGGCTGCCTGGTGCCGCGGGCTGGGCGGTACCGAGACGCGGATGCTTCGGCTTCAGGCGGTCTTGGCCTGGCTCTCGAAGTAGTCTGCGTATTCGTCCCGTACCACCTCCTCGATCCGCGCGATCTCCTCTTCCGTCAGGTCGGTGAATTTCGAGCGCTTGCGACTCGAGAGCTCGCCATGGTTCCGCACGATCAGGTCGATCAGATTGGTCAGGCGCGGTTGGGGCAAGTCCAGCCATCCTTCCAGCCTTGCCTTGCTCGCGTCGAATGCCTTCAGATACCGGATCTCCAGCGTAAGGTCCTCTTCGACGCATTGCTCGATGCATTCGAAGACGAATTCGCACAGCGCCGTCGCATCAAACGAGGCGTACAGCCAATAGGGCTGCGGCGACTTGATGAGTATCGTGTCGCTATCCGCATCCAGGGCGTAGTTCAGCAAGCTTGTGCGTGGCCCGGAGTAGTCCTTGAGCAGGCCGGCGTAGACCGGCAGGTTTTTCAGCATGCTCGCCGAGACGGGCAGCACGATGCCTTCCGGCGTGACACCGGCCTGACGCAGCAAGTGGTGAATCAGGAATCGGTGCAGCCGGCCGTTACCATCGTGGAACGGGTGGATATAGACGAACCCGAACGAGACACATGCCGCGACGATGATGGGGTCCACTTTTGCTTTTATCAGGCCAGCGAGGCAGGCCAGGCCATTCATCATTGGCTCGACTTGCGCCGGCGCCGGCGGGATGTAGTCGGCGATGTTTCGCAGCCGTCCACCGCGGGAGAGCCAGTTCTGGCGATCGCGATATGAGTATTCGGCCCGGATCGTCGAGATGATCTCGTTCTGCCATTCGCAGAACTGCTCTTCGTCGAGCGAAACCGCTGCGCCAGCGAACTCCAGCAGGCGCCTGAATTTCGCGACGCGCTGATTGTCCGGCAACTCCTTCTCGATCGAGTATGTCGATCGCGTTTCAGCCAGGTAGAGGTAGTCCACCGCGCGTGCGAGAACCTCCGGCTCGAGCCGGTTGATGGCTGCAGCGATCATCCCCGGCAGGTCGGCAGCGATGAAGGCCTCGAGGCGCTCCGTTCGACGCACCAGCGGGCAGAGTGCGGCCGGGCCCAGGTGGTTGTTCAGGATTCCAAGCTGCGCGTCGAGCTGGCTGGGGCCCGTGACGTATTTCGCCTCGTCCAGGGTCGGCACACGAGCGGCACCGGTGGGCAACTTGTAGTCGAATTCGGCGCCAGCCAGCCACTTGGCGTAGAAAGCCGCAAGCCGGGCGTATCGCGATCCCGGGGTCGAAGCGAGCCATTGGCGTACTTCGTCCACGGCGGTCTGGTGTTCGAAGAGTGCCGCGAGCACAGTCAGGTTCATCGGCTCCTTGCGCAGCGCGAAGGTCAGATGGTCGACAGTCGTATCCTCGCCGCGGTACCGGTTCCGGGGATATACCGTCTTGATGCTCCCGTCGGCGCCCGTGTGGGTGCTCATTACCCCCGTCTTGTCAGACAGCGCGGAGGTCGCAAGCAATGGCGGAACGCGCAGGCTGAACTTCGAGATCAGGGCGCTGTAGCCAAGTGGAGTATGAGCCATAACGGCGGGAGTATGTGCGTAGAGATGTGCAAACGGATTACCAAAGTCTATATGCGACTTACCGTTTTGACTACGGGGATGATATGGCATTACCAGCTTGCATATCGGATGGCCTGGCGGAGGCTTTTACCAGATCCAATACAATGCTTACCTGTTCACCTATCTGGTAGCGGAATCGTTACCATCTCGCATATCGGGCCGGGAAGCATTTTGTGGCTCCCGGCGCCCGGAGGCCGGCAAAGAACCACAAAAAGGCCCTGCAAGTTTTCACCGATCCGGCCGCCCAGACCGATTTCATGCACATCGACATCCGAAGCGAATCTGCCGCAGACGCGGAAGACATCGCGCAACTTATCGCCGAGGCGTTCCTCGACGCCCCGCACACGAGCCACACCGAGCAGTACATCGTCAATGCGCTCCGGGACGCCGGGCAGCTCACGATCTCCCTCGTGGCTGAGGACAACGACACCATTGTCGGGCACGTAGCGATTTCCCCGGTCTCAGTGTCCGACGGCAGCAGCGGATGGTATGGCCTGGGGCCGATCGCCGTTGCGCCGCAACGCCAGGGCCAGGGCATCGGCGGCCAGTTGATGACCCAGGCCCTGGCCGGCCTGCGCAGGCTTGGTGCCGCGGGCTGCGTGGTGCTGGGCGACCCCGCCTACTACGGCCGTTTCGGTTTCCGGGCGAATCCGTCGCTGGTGCTGGCGGACGTTCCGCCCGAGTTTTTCCAGGCGTTCTCTTTCGACGGAAAAACGCCTGCGGGAACGGTGTCGTATTCCGAGGCCTTCGGTGCGGTGAAATGATCGCTAGCCAGCCGCCGACGTCAGCAGCTCCGTGTTCAGCCCCGGCATGTTCTCCACCCTCAGCGTCTGCGGCACCGACAGCGAGATGTGGGCCGCACGCAGCCGCTTCAGGATTTCGAACAGCAGCTCGCTCTTGGTCGTGGCCGCGATGCGCGGGCTGGCGACATAGCCGGTCACGCTCAGGGTAATCCCGTTCGGCGCGAGCTGGCTGAACGTGACCGAAGGCGCCGGGAGGTCGAGGATGCTCTCGTTGTCGCGATAGGCGCCTAGCAGCAGGTCGCGTACCTCCTCCGGGTCGATATTGAGCGGGAAGGTCAGCTGCAGCGTCGCCACCCCCTGGGTGCTGTTGCTCATCGTCACGTTGCGCAGGTTCTGCGAGATCAGCTGCGAGTTGGGCACGATCACCGTCGAGCGGTCGCCCAGCTGGATCTCCGTGGCGCGTACGTTGATGCGCCGGATATCGCCTTCCACGGTGCCAATGCTCACCATATCGCCGACCTTGACCGGCCGCTCGGTCAGCAGGATCAGCCCTGACACGAAGTTCTTGACGATCTCCTGCAGGCCGAAGCCGATGCCCACTGACAGCGCGCTGACGATCCAGGCCAGGTTCTCCCATTTCACGCCCAGCAGCGACAAGGTCAGCAGCACCAGCAGCACATAGCCCACATTGCTGTACAGCGTGACCAGCGAAGCGCGCAGGCCCGGCTCCTTGCAGACCTTGGGCAACAACTCGGCGTCGAGCCAGCGGCGCACCGAGCGCAGCAGCCAGATGCCGACCGTCAGCGCGATCACCGCGTTCATGATGCGGTCGGGCATGATGTTCAGGCTGCGCAGCTTCTCGCCACCGAGGACCAGCAAGAGGCTGTTGAGCAGGTCGACGGGCGTGGTGCCGAAGCCGCCGGTCAGCAGGGCGATCACGGCCAGCAGCAGCAGCAGGCTCGCGCCGATTCCAGACAGCACCGTCGAGACTTGCTCCAGGTGTTCATCGTCAATGCCGAACAGCTGCTTGATCAGGCGGCCGCTGGTGTGCTCGGTCGAGAACAGGCTTTCGGAGGTGTCGCGGGTCAGCTGCGTCAGCAGGTACAGGGTGCACAGCACGATGTCGAACCAGACCAGCTCGTAGGTCAGGAAGCGCGCAAAGCTGATATAGCCAAGCAGCAGGGCGCCGAGCGAGACGATGATGGTGACGGTCACGCCGGCGTGGATCATGCCGGCCAGCGTGGCGCGCGCCTCGGGCCGTTCGCCGGCCGCGGCCAGTTCGGTGCGTACGCGGTTGGCGCGCATCAGCGCGGCGCCGATGGTCAGCACCACCACCAGCGAGACCAGCCCGCGGCCCAGCAGCGTGACCTGCACGCTGGTATCGGCCATCCGGTTCAGCACCTCCAGCGTGCCGGCCAGCAGCAGCAGCCCGGCCAGAAGCCGCGGGAACGGCTTCATCGCCCGCGCTACCGGATCGGCCAGCGCAGGCAGGCGCCATGACGGGTGGCGCGTACATAGCAGCGCCCGGCCGAGGCCGGCGATCAATGCACTGGTCAGCGTCAGCTTGAACAGCTCGCCAAGCAGGTCCTGCAGATCGGGGGGCACCTCGTAGAGGCGGGTGAAGGCGATAAAGGTCACCTGGACCGCCAGCGCAGTCGTCACCACGGTGGTCAGCGCGGTCGCCAGCGCCAGCGCGCTGCGCCGAAGGCGCGTTTCCGGCAACCGCGTGAGGCAGAACCACGCCAGGCCGCGCTCGGCCAGCCGCCGGCCGAGTGTCCAGACCGCGAGCGCAAACAGCAGGAGCAGGGCAGTCGCAGAGCGTTGGCCTGGCTGCCATGCAGACTGCAGCATTGGCACGACCTCGTCCTTGAACGTGTCCATCCGCTCCTTGTCCTCAGGCGACGGCTTGAACAGCGGCGCCCAGAACTGCGGATTCAGGATGCTTTCCGAACGCAGGGCGAGCTGGTCTTTCATCCAGCCGCGCTGCAGCTTGGCGAGCTGATCGTTCAGGTTGGCAATGTTCTCCTTGCCCTCGGCAGCCTGCTTCAGTTCATTGTCCAGCTGCGTCCTGCGCGCATTGAGATCGGCCCGTTGCTGCGCGACGGCGGGTGCTTCCGCCGTCTTGCCAGCCGCTGGTGGCGGACCGAGCACATCCAGCTGGGCCTGCAACTGTGCGCGCTGAGGCTTCAGTGCAGCTTCAAGCTTGTCGACGTCTTTCGCCAGTTGCTTGAGGTTGTCATCGACGCCTTCCAGCCTGGTGTTGCCGGAAGCACTCGATGCCAGCTGCTTGATGCGGTCCTGCTCGGTCTGCAAGCGCTTGAGTTCAGCGACTGCCTCGGTATGTGTCAGGGCCGGAACCTGCTGTGCTTCTGCATCCGACGCCGCGTCCGCGGCAAAGGCTGCCGGCAGCGCCGACGGCATCAGGTGGATCAGTGCAACCAGCACAAGGCCCGGCGCGAGCCTGGAGAGTTTGCTCATGGCGGAAACCCGTTGGATGGTCTGGCCGCGCCGGCAATCAAGCATGCGTTTTCCGAAATGCCATGACTTCGCCGAATGGCGGAAGGCGGGGGATGACGATCGGAATGCTGGACGGCCGGGTGCCGACGAAGAACACAGGAAGGGACCGTCACATGACTGGCGGTCCACTTCCGCGAAGTTGGTCAGCGGGCGAGCGGTGTTCACCGCTCGGCGGGCTGCAAACGAGCCCTGGTTGACGTGGGGGCGCGCTGACCGGATTCAGGCGATCAGTGGGCTGGCTAGCGGCCTGACCGCGGAAGCCTGGATTATACGCAAGCGTTCAGATCACACGGGTTTTCCCGGCTGCCGGCTTACCTGACCGCCGGCTTGACCTGCCACGACACGCTGATGTCGCCGTTGACGAAGGTCTGGCAGGCCATGCGGTAACCCTCTGCCAGTTCCTCCTGGCTCAGGTGGTTGCGTTCCTTGGGCTTGACCGGGTCGGTATGCTCCAGCCCGCGTTCGATCCTGCATTTGCAGGTTCCGCACAGGCCGCCGCCGCATTTGAACGGGATGCCGCCCTTTTCGCGCAGCGAGACACGCAGCAGATTGCTGTTGATGGGGGCGCTGACGACTTTGCGATCGTTGGTGAGGAAGGTGATTTCGATCATCTTGCTGTCCGGTACGTATTGGCGATGCGTGGCTGCGCGCGTCAGACGCGCTGCAGCGCGATGTCCATGCTGCCGAAGCTGGCCAGGCGGCGCAGTTCGGCGCGGGCGGCCTCGATGGTGTCGAACCTCTCCAGGAACTTCGACGGGACGAGGTTGACCGTGCCCTGCGGCGTCTCTTCCACCACGCGCACTTTCACTTCCCGCGTCAGCTCGGCTATGACGAAGCGGGCAGTCTGCTTGCCGTAGAAGAGGTAGTCGTAGGCCTCGACGGGCGTGATGCCATCGACGGCTTCGGTGCGGAACTGGCCGGCGCGGCTGGTCAGGATCACGTACATGGCATCGCTCCGTGGGGCCTCAGGCTGCGGCGCGCGCGGGCGTGGCGCCTTCCTGCGCGGCGGCCTGCGCATTCTCGTCGGCCTCGTCCTGCTCGAGTTCGATGTCGTGCTGGATCCACAGCTGGCAGGCGAGCCGGTAGCCTTGTTCGAGCCGGTCGCCCAGCTGCTTCTTTTCCTTCCAGTTGGGCGGCGGCAGGTGCTCGGCACCGCCGATCACGCGGCAGGCGCACTTCGCGCATTTGCCCATGCCGCACTCGTAGCGCAGGTTGGGGTAGGGGAACTGCTTGATGCCGGCGCGCACCACCAGATTCGTGTTGTCCTTGACCTCGTCCTGAAAGACCTGGCCGTGCTTGTGGAAGAGAACTTTCGGCATGACGTGTTTCCTGCGGGCAAGCGTTGGGCACACCGGCCGTCGTGGCCGGCGGCGTCTGTTTCCGGGGTTAGGGTAAGTCGGGCTTCAGGACCAGATCAGCATGGCGGCGGCTGTCGAACAGGCCAGGCCGATGAGCACCGGGATCAGCAGGGCGCGCACCGCGTCCAGCACCGGCACCCGGGCAAAACCTGCCACGGCGATCAGCGAGGACCACGCGATCAGCGTGCCGCCGCCGGTCCAGACCGCGCCCATCTGGCCGACGGCTGCCAGCGTGGCCGGGTCGAAGCCGACTACCGGACCGAGCGCGCCGGCCAGCGTGCCGGTGAGCGGCAGGCCGGCAAAGCCGGAGCCATCGATGCCGGTGATCATGCCGACCACCAGCACGCCGTAGGCCACCAGTACGTGGTTGTCCGGGATCATGCTCTGGTAGGCCTGGATCAGCTCGAACAGCAGGCTGGGCGCCTTGCCCGGCGGCAGGCCGAGGATCTGCGCCGCGGTCTCGCCGGCGCCGACGAAGAAGAAGCCGGCAATGGGAAGCACGGAGCCCATGGCCTTGAAGGCGAACACGAAGCCGTCGGTGATGTGCTCCGGGCAGACATCGAGCATCTTGCGCGGGCCTTCGGCGGCCAGCGTGGCCAGCATCATCAGCACCGCCGCTACGCCGCCCACCAGCGCGGCGGCATCGCCGCCTTTCAGCTCGGGCATGGCCATGCCGAACTTGGGCACCACCATGATCGCCACCACCGCCAGGAAGGCAACCGGCGTCGCCACGGCGAAGCACTTCGACCACTTCACGCGGCGGCGCGCCACCATGGCCAGGCTGGCTTCGATATTGGAATCGGTGGCGAGCGGCTCGCTGTGGCTCGTGCCGCGTGCCAGTTCGGCCTTGTCGAAGGTGCCGCCGCCGTCGATCGCTTCGGCCGCGGCGCCGGTCGCTCGCGCCTGCCAGCGGTCAAGGAGCAGGCCGCTCGCGGGCTGGATATGCCGGCGCATCGAAAGGTAGGCCAGCACCAGCGCAATGGCGCCGGTGATGATCGACAGCGTCAGCGCACGGTCCGCCACCACTGCGGCACTGACTGCCGCGCCCGCGGCCTTGGCGCTGATACCGGGCGCAACGCCGATCACATAGTCGGACGAGAGCGCCATGCCCTGGCCGGCAATGGCAATCGCCATGGCGCCCGCCAGCGGCGGCAGGCCCGCGGCAATGGCGGCAGGCAACAGGATCGCCGAGACCAGCGGTACCGCCGGCGTCGGCCAGAAGAACAGCGAGATCAGATAGGTAATGCCGGCGAGGATGAAATAAGCGGAATGGCCGTTCTTCATGATCAGGCGGAACGGCTCGACCATGCGGATATCCGAACGCAATGTCTTCAGCGCGTTGAGCAGCGCCGTCATGAAGGCAATCACCAGGAAGATGTTGAACAGCTCCTTGGCGGCTACCAGGCTGGCGGAGAACACGCCGCCGAGCGCGGCGACGGGGCTGCCCGTCAGCGCGAAGACAACCAGGCAGGTGCCGACAATGGACGGCACCACGACATTGGCGCGCAGGATCATCGTCAGCACGATGACTGCCACCCCTAACAGGTAAATCCAGTGCGCGGCACCGATCACGGCTTCGTGTTGCATGACAGCTCCCCGGGGGCGAAGGGTTGTAATGGTCTTGTGGGGCTGATGTGTCAGCCTTGTCGGTATACTATATTCACAATATCCGGTGAACAAGCGAAATATTGTACGTAGTTATACCGGCTCCCAAGTGGTGCGTCTTCCGGGAGAAACCCGCGCAAACATTGGGAATACATAGAGCTTCAGCGGGCAAAGTGGTGCAGGGTCGACACAATGGAGCTTGCCCGCACCATATTTGTGTATGTAGACTGTATACCAAAAATAAATCGAGCTTTGCGCCAGGACTAAAGATCCCACCGGAGATTCCATGCAGCACATCACAGACCAGATGATCGACCGCCATGTCAGTGGCGAAGCGGCCCAGCAGGTGATGCTGGAAGCGTTCAGCAGCTTTGGCCGCGAGCGTGCCGCCATGCAGGAGCGCATCCGTACCGAGGCCGGTGGCGTCAAGTTATCAACGCTTGGCGCCGTCCTCCCCGACCAGGGGGTGGCCGGCGCCAAGGTATATACGACCATCAACGGCCAGTTCTCCTTTGTGATCCTGATCTTCTCCACCGAGGACGGACGGCCGCTGGCGTCTTTCGATGCCGGTGCCATCACACGGCTGCGCACGGCAGCCTGCACGGTCATGGCGGCACGGCACCTGGCTCGCCCGGATGCCCGCACGCTGGCGCTGTTCGGTGCCGGCACGCAGGGGACGGCGCATGCGCGCCAGCTGAGTGCGGCGCTGCCGCTGGAGCGCATCCTGCTCTCTGACCCATACGCGGATGCCGCTACCGCCGAGCGCCTGGCCGGCTGGTGCGGCATCCCCGTGTCATTTGCCGAGCCCGAAGCAGCAGTTGCCGATGCCGACATCGTGGTAACGGCATCCCGTTCGACCACGCCGCTGTTCCCGGGCAGCGCGCTGAAGCCGGGTGCTTTTGTCGCGGCGATCGGTTCCAGCCTGCCGCATACCCGCGAGCTGGACGACGACTCCCTCCGGCGTGCGGCCTCGGTCGTGGTGGAGTGGCGCCCGCAATCCACGCGGGAGGCGGGCGACATCGTGCTGGCCGGGCCGGACGCGCTACCCGCGCAGAAGATCGTGGAACTTGCCGAGGTAGTGCTGGGCACCGCCACGGCGCGCCGGAATGCGGACGACATCGTGATCTACAAGTCTGTCGGCGTGGGTCTGGAAGACATCGCGCTGGCCGGATTCGCCTGGAAACAGATCCAGTCGGCACGGGCCGTTGCGGCCTGAAGCGGCACAGCGGGGCAGGATAAGTGCCTGCCTAAAAAATGCTTGCCGCCCGCCGACTAATGTATATAGTATACCGAAACACCGAGGCGCCGACCCATTCGACGCCGGACTAGCCCCAAGCCAAATAAGGAGCCCCGACATGGCTGAACTGATGAACCGAGAAGAATTCCGTGCCGCCCTGGAAGAAGCGATCAAGGGCAAGAGCGCCAACAAGGCGCCGTTCAGCGTGGCCTGGGCCAGCGGCAAGCTGAGCCGCGAACACCTGGCCCGCTGGGCCGAGAACCACTACCACTATGTCGGCCCGTTCGCGGACTACCTCGCCTATATCTACGCCCGCACGCCGGACCGCTTCACCGAGGCCAAGGACTTCCTGCTGGCCAATATGTACGAGGAAGAAATCGGCGGCGACCGCCACACCGACCTGCTGATCCGCTTTGCAGAAGCCTGCGGCACCACCCGCGAGCGCGTGATCGATCCGGACAATATGTCGCCAACCACGCGCGGCCTGCAGGCCTGGTGTTATTCGGTGGCGATGCGTGAAGACCCCATCGTGGCCGTGGCTGGCCTGGTGGTCGGGCTGGAATCGCAGGTGCCGTCGATCTATCGCAAGCAGACGCCCACGCTGCGCGACAAGTACGGCTTCACCGATGAAGAGGTCGAGTTCTTCGACCTGCATATCGTGTCGGATGAAATCCACGGCGAACGCGGCTACCAGATCGTGCTGGAGCACGCTGATACCCCCGAACTGCAGCAGCGCTGCCTGAAGATCTGCGAGATCGGCGCGCAGATGCGCCTGCTCTATACGACTGCGCTGTACTACGACTACGTCCAGAAGGAACTGCCGCTGCCCGAGCTGGAGATGGCTGCCTGAGGCACAAGACTGAAGCGCGTTTGCCGGACCGGCAGACAGTGTCCGACCGGGAAGGGCGCCGCAGGGCGCGCTTCTCTCCTCACCAGAGTTAGCAACATGACAGTCGGAAAGCAGGACGAGTTCTACAACTACATCGACGGTGAATGGTCCGCGTGCCAGTCGGGCCGGACCTTCGAGAACATCAACCCGGCCGATACCGGCGATATCGTCGGCCGCTTCCAGGCATCGTCGGCCGCGGACGCCCACGCCGCGGTAGCGGCTGCCGCAGCGGCCTTCGAGGGCTGGAAGGCAACCCCGGTGTCGAAGCGGGCCGCTGTGCTGAACCGCGCCGCCGATCACCTGGAAGCGAATGCCGACAGCATCGCCAGCGAACTGACGCGCGAAGAGGGCAAGGCGCTCAGCCTGGCCAAGGATGAAGTCCTGCGCTCGGCCCAGACGCTGCGCTTCTATGCGGTCGAAGGCCAGACCTTCACCGGCGAGACCTTTCCGCAGGACGACCCCGACATGCTGGTCTACAGCCAGCGCGAACCGCTGGGCGTGGTGACGGTGATTGCGCCGTGGAACTTTCCGGTGTCGATCCCCGCGCGCAAGATTGCGCCTGCGCTGATCACCGGCAATACGGTGGTGTTCAAGCCCTCGTCCGATGCGCCACTCAGCGGCTACCGCCTGGCCGAAGCCCTGGTCAAGGGCGGACTGCCGAAGGGCGTGCTGAATTTCATCACCGGCAGTGCGGCAGAGATCGGTGCCGCCATCACCGGAGCGCCTGCCGTGCGCGCGGTCTCTTTCACCGGCTCGACCCGGGCCGGAGAGCAGATTCACCGTGCCGTGCCGCTCACCACGCGCACGCAGATGGAACTGGGCGGCAAGAACCCGCTGATCGTGATGGAAGACGCCGACCTGGACAAGGCGGTGGACCTGACCATCAAGGGCGGTTTTTCCCTGAGCGGGCAGGCTTGCACCGGTACCAGCCGCGTGCTGGTGCTGTCGGCGGTCAAGGCCGCGTACACGGAGAAACTGCTGGCCAGGGTCAGGACGCTGAAGATCGGCAGCGGCATGACGCCAGGCATGGACCTGGGGCCGCTGGCGACGCGCAAGCAGCTCGAGACCGTGCTGGGCTACATCGACATCGGCAAGTCCGAGGCCGCGCTCCTGTGCGGGGGCGAACGGCTGACCGGCGGCGACTTCGACAAGGGCTTCTATGTGTCGCCGGCCGTCTTTACCGACGTCACGCAGCAGATGCGGATCGCGCGCGAAGAGATCTTCGGGCCCGTGATTGCCATCATCGAATGCCGCGACTACGCCGATGCCATTGCCAAGGCCAACGATACCGAGTACGGCTTGTCCGCCGCCATCGCCACCAACAACCCGCGCTATATCCACCGTTTTGCCGCCGACATCCAGGCCGGCACGGTCAAGATCAACCGCACCACGACCGGCAATCTCGTCAACGCCCCGTTCGGCGGCTTGAAGCGCTCCAGCACTTCAACATTCCGTGAATCGGGCCGCACCGGGCTTGAGTTCTATACGCAGGTAAAGACGGTCTACCGCGGCTGCTGAGCACGCGGGCGCAAACCCAATCCAGGAGAAGCCAATGAAAAAGGCCATCAAGCTCGAATTGAAGGAAGCCCGCCACATGGTGGCTGCAGCCATCGCCAGGTCCGAAGAAATCGGCGTGCTCGAATCCATCTGCGTCGTCGATGACGGCGGCTATCCGCTGGTGCTCGAGCGCATGGACGGCGCCCGCATCACCGGCCCGCAGATTGCGTGGAACAAGGCTTTCACGGCGGCCGGGCACAAGCGCTCGACCCACCTGTTCAACCAGACCCCGAATGGCCCGGGCCTGCCCGGCAATGAGGCGTTCGGCATCCAGTGGAGCTTCGAGGGCAAGTTCGCGGCGTTCGTCGGCGGCTTCCCGATCGTGGTCAATGACGAGGTGATCGGCGGCATCGGCCTGAGCGGGGGCAACGGCGAGCAGGACACGCAGGCGGGCCTCGCCGCGCTCAAGGCGTTGCAGGAACTGCTGGCGCCGCAAGACCTGGCGGTGCTGGTGCAGGCCGATATCAAGCGCTAGCCCCAACTGCAACCTGGCCGGCGGCCGGGGCGGGCAAGCCTGCCTGCGCCGCTGGCAATCGTCACCGAATACCCGGACCCGGCCGTCATGATTCATCGCATCCAGATCCTCGAAACCCGCGACACCTTCGAAGTCCAGCCCGGCGAATCCGTGCTGGAAGGCGCGTTGCGACAGAACGTGGCCTTGCCGCACGACTGCCAGCTCGGCGGCTGCGGCAGTTGCCGGCTCCGGCTGGTGGAAGGCAGCGTGACTTATGACGAATACCCGTTCGGGCTGACGCCCGAAGAGGAGGCCGCCGGCTACGCGCTGGCCTGCCAGGCGCGGCCGCAGGGCGACCTGGTCGTCAGCATTGCGCGCGAAGAAGCCTGCGCGGAACCCGCGCCGCATATCGCGGTGGTGCGCGGCATCCGCCCGTTGTCCGCGGACGTCCTGCACGTCGACCTGGAAATTCCGGAAATCGATGCGCTCGACTACCGGCCCGGGCAGTATCTCAAGATCCTTGGCGACGACGGCCTGCCGCGCAGCTTCTCGATGGCGTCGGTGCCCGCCGGCGGCCATGTCGACCTGCACGTGCGCCGCATTCCTGGCGGCGCCTTTACGGAAAGCACGGTTTCACGGCTGAAGGCCGGGGACGAGTTGCAGGTCGAGCTGCCGCACGGCTCGTTCTACTATCGCGAGAAGGACTACCGCCCGCTCCTGATGGTGGCGACTGGCACCGGGCTCGCGCCGATCAAGAGCATCCTCGAATCGCTGATGGATGATCCGGACTGCCCGCCGGTCTCGCTGTACTGGGGCATGCGCGAAGCTGGCGATCTCTACCTGCATGATCAGATCCAGGGCTGGGGCGAGCGCCTCTATGACTTCCAGTACGTACCGGTGCTATCGCGCGGTGCATCGTCGTGGACTGGCCGCCGCGGCTATGTGCAGCAGGTCGTGGCGGAGGATCTTGCCGATCTCTCGGAGCACGCAATCTACCTGTGCGGTTCGCCCGACATGATTCGCGACGCCAAGGCGACGTTTCTTGAGCGTGGCGCCAGCGCAGACCATACCTATTCAGACAGCTTTACCTTCCAGCGCACCTGACGCGAATTTGGGCAGGGCTCGCTGTATACAATGCTCAGTATCCCGGCTGGTGTGCCGCAGAGGCGACGCAGGGACGCCAGCGAGGGAAATGTAGCAGCGCTGGTATACAATACGGACAACCTCGGGCCTTGCCCGAGGCAACCGAAACAGCCTGATGGATCCTTGTATCCGCCCACTATGCCAGCCAATACCCCGTCCCGAACCGAGCAGGAAGTCGTGAGCCTCGGCGCGAGCCATTCGCCTCTGTTTACGCTGGTGACCGACAGGCTGCGTGAGCGGATCCTCAATGGCGAGTACGAGCCCGGCGAAAGGCTGGTGGAGAACAAGCTCTCCGCCGAACTGGGCGTCTCCCGTATCCCGGTGCGCGAAGCGCTGCGCACACTGGCAACCGAAGGCCTGGTGCTGATCGAGCCACGCCGCGGCGCGTCAGTCGCCAGGCTGTCGGCGGATGTCGCCCGCGAGATGGTCGAGGTCCGCGCCACGCTGGAAGGGCTCAATGCCAAGCTTGCAGCGCAGCGCCGCGACCCCACATTGATCGCCGAGCTGGAAGCGGTGCTGCAGGAAGGCATTGAAGCCGCCGCCAGCGGGCGCACGGACCAGCTCCTGGTGCTGAATTCGCGCTTTCACGATGTGCTTGGCAATATCGCCGCCAACAGCGTGCTGCAGGAAATGGTGAAGTCGCTGCGCGAGCGTACGGCGACACTGTTCGGACCCGCCAATATGGTCAGGGCCCGCCAGAACTGGGACGAGCACGCCCAGATCCTGCAGGCCGTGATCGCCGGCGATGCCGACCTGGCCGCATTGCTGGCCACCCGCCATGTCTACAGCGCGGCCAAGGCTGCTGAGCTTCCGGTCGGCGACAAGACTCGCGCGGCCTGATCCTGCACGCAAGCGGGGAGGGCAGGCCCATTGGCTGCCTCCAGCATGCCGCTTGCGGCGGATCATCCACATTCAGTAAGACCTCTCACTCATTGACTCCGGCGCCCAGCGCCATTCCTGTTCACGGTTGCACAGAACTGACGCATCGCGCCCTCAAATGGCGCAGCGCACAAGAATTGTGTATACTGTCGACAACTCGTTTCCCGAGACAGTCAATAGGTGAAGACCATGCGTTATCCCGAAGCCAGCTACCTGAATACCCCGGTTGGCGAGCAACTGCTGCAGCATTACGCCTCGCGCGACCGGATTCGTCACGCGACTGCGCTGTTTCCGCTGCGCCTTGCCGATCTCGGCAATTTTCTCCGCGCACTGATTGGCGCCTCCAGCCGCAGCGGCCGTCTGGCCTGATCTCCGCAATCCGGCTGGCGCCCCGGGGCAGGCGATCAGGGTTGCCCCCCTTTTGCAGCCGCGCACGCTTTCGCTACACTGAAACGCCGTGCGCCTTCCCCAGGAAAAGAGACCAGAACCCGTCCTTTGGCGCGCGACGCACGTCTCGCGCCCCATGCCGCCCGCCAAACCGTCTTCCTCCACACTGACAGCCGACGCGCCCGCGCCGCGCAACCTGCGCCATGTCGTCGCCGACGAAGCCCAGGCCGCAGCGGCGGAGCTGAACGGCTGGCAGCAGCGCTACCAGCAACTGACGCCCGGTGTATTCCGTGCCGAGGTCTCGCAGGTCACCTACGGTGACGTCCATGTATTCCGCGAACAGACCACGCAAGCCCTGCTGGAAGAGGGCGAAGCGGCACGAGGCTATGTATCGATTGCGTTGCCCCACCTCCAGTGCGATGGCGGCTGGTTCCACGGCTATCCGATGCACGGGCAGGCACTGCTGTGCGCCGGCAACGGCAACGCGCTGGCCATGCGTACCCCGCGCCAGCTCGATCTGGCGGGCCTGACGGTGCCGATGCCGGCGCTGCAGCGCGCAGTGGCGCTGGCCGGCGGAAAGCCGGTGCCGCTCGAGCGGATTGCGCCGGTACGCCAGTTGCGCCCGGCCATCGGCAACGAGCTGCGAGCTGTGCTGCTGTCAGTGCTGGCGACGGCGGCGATCGATGCGGAAGTCTTCAGCCACCGCTTCGTGGAAGGAGCGATCCGCGACGCGCTGCTGCTGGCGACGGCCACCGCGCTCGTGGACGATGGCGATCGCTCGCCGGAGCGGCTGCCCACCACGGCCGCGCGGCGCAGGCTGGTGGCCGATGCTTATGCGCTGGTGCGCGCCACGCCTGATGAGGCCTGGAGCATCCTGGCGCTGTGCGAGTACCTGGGCGTGTCGCGCCGCACGCTGCAATACAGTTTCAACGAAGTGACGGGCCTGTCGCCGCTCGATTTCGTGCGGGCGGTGCGCATGAACGGCGCGCGCCAGGCCCTGCGCGCGGGCACGCCCGAATCGGTCGGCGCGGTGGCGGCGCGCTTTGGCTTCCATCATCTGCCGCGCTTCGCGGCGCAGTACCGCGCCTTCTTTGGCGAGCTGCCGTCTGCAACACTGGCACGGCGCCGCTGAGCCGCTTGCCGGCACGCGCCATGTCAGCTCCCGAAGCGGATCGGATCGTAGGGGAGGGGATCGATATAGGGCGGGTCCCCGTCGATCAGTTCCGCGACCAGCCGCGCCGTGGCGGGACCCAGTGTGAAGCCTTGATGGGCGTGGCCGAAGTTGAACCACAGGCCGCGATGATGTGGAGCCCCGCCCACGATCGGCCTCATGTCGGCGACACATGGCCGGGCGCCGAGCCAGGGTGTGCTCTCGACCGGCGCCCCGAGCCGCAGCAGCTCGCGCGCGTAGCGCTCGGCACGCTGCAACTGAACTGGTGTTGGTGGCGCGTCATGGTGGGCGAACTCCGCTCCCGTGGTCAGGCGCAGCCCCCGCTGCATCGGTGCCAGAACGACGCCGTTTTCGGCATCGAGCAGCGGACGGTTCGGCATCCGCTCGACCGCATAGTGGCGGTGGTATCCGCGCTTCACGAACAGTGGAAAGCGATAGCCGAGCGGCTTTGTCAGGGCCGGCGCCCAGGGGCCTAGTGCGATCACTGCATGCGCCGCCGTAAGCGGACCGTCTTCCGTTGCCACGGTCCAGCCAGCCCCGGCCGGCATCAGCGTGGTAGCGTCGCCGCGGCGGATGATGCCCCCCTCGTTCTCGAATAGTGCGGTGTAGCGGTTCACCAGTTCGCCGGGATCGGTGATGGTCCAGGGATCGCGCCAGTGGATCGCGCCTGCCATCGTTCCGTGCAGCACAGGTTCGGCAGCGGAAAGCGCGGCTCCGTCCAGGATCTGGCAATCCAGCCCGTGCTCCTGCGCGACCGCGGTCGCGGCCAGTGACGCCTGGTCGAATGGCGAGGCGCTGCGGTAAGCCTGCAGCCAGCCCGACTTGTGCACAAGGTCCTGCGCGCCGGCCAGCGCGATCAGCCGGTCATGCTCGGTGAGGCAGTGGCGGATCAGCGCGCTGTAGGCCGTCACCGTGGCGGCATACCGCGCGGGCGCTGACTCGTACCAGTAGCGCGCCAGCGCCGGCAGCAGGCTGGCGAGCGCGCCAGGGTGGTAGTGGACATCGTTGCCCTGGCGGGCGATCACGCGAAGTATTGCCAGCCACTCGCGGGGAAAGGCATAAGGCTGTACGGCTTCGCGCTGGATGATCCCGGCGTTTCCGTACGACGTCTCCCTGCCAGGCGCCTGCCGGTCGACCAGCACGACCGCATGGCCGCGCTGGCGCAGTGCGAGCGCCGTGCAAACGCCGACCATGCCGGCGCCGAGTACCACGATGTCTTTTGTCATGCCGGTAGTCCGTGGTTCAGGTTTGCAATCTGCGTCATGGCAATCCGGACCTCGCTGGAGAAGGAGGCCAATGCCCGATTCTCCACGCCGGACCGATCTAACGAAATATGCTTCGCCAGCAATAAATCGAATGAATGATTGCCGATAGCGCAATCATTCATCGCTTACGCGCGTGATGGCCTCCGCCAGGTGCTGGACGAACGCCCGCCCCGCGGGTGGCAGGTTTCGCTTGGCCAGCGTCTGGACCTCGATGGAGCGCTCGTTCAGCTCGCGGTCGCGCAACGGCACGGCGGCGATGGTGCCGGCCTTCAGCCGGCCTCTGACGGAAAGCTCCCCGTAGAAGGTGATGACGCCGCCCCCCGCCGCCGCGAATCCGAGCAGCGAATCGAGATAGTTGCTGGAAAAGACCGTTTCGTAGCGCAGGCCCTGCCGGCTGCAGCTGGTGTCCAGCAGCTGCCGCAGCGAACTGTCCTTGGGCGGTAGCGCGAGGGGATATCCGATGACCTGCGACAGCGAAATCTGGCGCTGCCCCGCCAGCGGATGGTCGGGGGCCATGATGGCAAGCACGGGGGCAGGGTGGCGCAGTTCCACCTCGATATCCGGCTCGGGAAGTCCGCTCAGCGTGATGCCGACGTCGGCCTCGCCGTCGCGTATGCGGCGGGCAATGTCGCCTTGCGGGCAGACGTCGAGATCGAAGCGGATCCCGACGTACTTTTCCCTGAAGCTCGCCGCCAGGGTCGGGATGAATTCGTGCGCAATGCCCTCCACGCTCGCCAGCCGCACCCGCCCCACGCGCAAGCCGCGCAGGGCCTGGATATCGCTCGTGACGCGGTCGATGTCCTGCTGCGTGCGCTTGGCATAGGCCGCCAGCAGTTCTCCTGCCGCGTTGGGGGCCAGGCCCCTGGCCCGCCGGTCGAACAGCAGGGTGTCGAGTTCGCTTTCCAGCTTCGCGATCTGCCTACTCACCGCCGACGGTGCGACGTTGAGCTTCAGGGCGGCGTCCTTGACCGAGCCCGTGCGCACGACTTCAAGGAAGTAGCGGACTGCGGTCTCCTGCAGGATGCGATAGGACATGGCTCTCGGCGAAAACTGGCGGGCGGATGCGGTCGATTCTACGGATTGCCGATTTGGCAATCAATAGTTCGAAACATTGCTACGAATTCATTCGAATTGAATCGTACGATGACGTTACACCAGTCCCCTGTTCGCGCATCGCCTGCCCATCCTGCCGGAGCCTCAACATGCGAATCCCTGCCCACCGCGCCTTGCTCCTCCTCCTCGCGTGCACCATCACCGCCGGCGCTGGCCTGGCGCCAGCGCTTGCCGCCGCGCAGGGGGGCTATCCCTCGAAGCCGATCCAGCTTGTCCTGCCGTTTCCGCCGGGCGGCGCCACGGATGTCGTTGGTCGCCTGGTGGGCAAGAAGCTGGGCGAACTGCTCGGCCAGACCGTGATCATCGACAACCGCCCCGGTGCCGGCACCATCGTGGGCGCCAGCTTTGTGGCGAAGTCCGCACCGGATGGCTACACGCTGATGGCGACATCAGGCACCACGTTCACGGTCAACCCGGCTATCTACCCGCGGCTTCCTTATGATCCGCAGAAGAGCTTCGAGCCGATTGGCCTGATCGGCTCGACTGGCCTGATCCTGCTGGCGAACCGCGACGTTCCCGTCAACAACCTCAAGGAGTTCGTCGCTGCGGCCAAGGCTGAACCCGGCAAGTATTCCTATGGCTCGTTCGGCGCCGGCACCACATCGCATTTCGCCGGCGAGGCGCTCCTGAACCTCACCGGCACCAAGCTGCTGCATGTGCCCTACAAGGGCAGCGCTCCGGCCATGACCGACCTGATCGGCGGCCAGATCCCGTTCAGCGTAGATACCGTGGCCGCAGCCATTCCGCAACTCAAATCCGGCAAGATCAAGGCCATTGCGGTGACCACGGCCAGGCGCTCGGCATTGCTTCCGAACGTGCCGACCGTGGCGGAAAGCGGCTATCCCGGCATGGACGCCAGCACCTGGATCGCGCTTGTCGCGCCGAGGGGCCTGCCGGCGGACGTCAAGGCCAGGCTTGAGAAGGCACTGGCCGAGGCCGTCGCCGATCCCGCGACCCGCAAGAAACTGACCGACAACGGCATTGAGCCGTTCTACGCGCCGGGCAAGCAAGTCAGCAGCATGATCGAGAAGGAAATGCCGCAGATGCGCGCCATTGCGCAACGCGCCAATATCAAGCTCGACTGACCGGCCATCCTTTGCGAGATACGCGCGAGATTGCGCATCCGCGCCGCGGCTGGCGCGGCTGGCGCGGCCACCATCACGGTCGATTGACCTTCCTGCTTCCAGATCCGGGCCACTGACCAATGGATGAAATGGCCCAAGGAGATTCCTGCTTCATGAATGCACAAGACAACCTGACCTCGGTTTCGGCAGTCGAACTTCGCCGCCTGATCGGCACCAAGGCAATCTCGCCGGTCGAACTGCTGGACGCCTGCATCGCCCGCATCGAGGCCTACAACCCGGCCATCAACGCAATCACGGCGACCTGCTTTGAGCGGGCACGCGAAGAAGCCCGGGCTGCCGAGCAGGCTGTCATGCACGGCGAACCACTCGGCCTGCTGCACGGACTGCCACTGGGTGTGAAGGATCTGGAGGCGACGGCAGGCTTGCTTACCACCTATGGCTCGCCGCTGTTCCGCGACCATGTGCCTGCCCAGGACAACGTGCTGGTGGCGCGGCTGCGGGCGGCCGGCGCCATCGTCGTCGCCAAGACCAATATTCCCGAAATGGGCGCCGGAGCGAACTCCCGCAATGCTGTCTGGGGCGCGACCGGCAACCCCTTCAATCCGAACCTCAACGCGGGGGGGTCCTCCGGCGGTTCGGCCGCTGCGCTGGCGGCCGATTTCCTCCCGGTCTGCACGGGTTCCGACACTGGTGGCTCGCTGCGCATTCCCGCGGCCAAATGCGGCGTGGTGGGCTTCCGGCCTTCACCGGGCATCGTGCCCAACTCACGCAAGCTGCTGGGCTGGACCCCGATTTCGGTGGTCGGCCCGATGGGCCGCACGGTCGCCGATGCTTGCCTGCAGCTGGCGGCTTCGGCGGGCGTATCGGTCACCGATCCGCTGAGCTACGAGGTGAACCCGGCGGCTTTTCTCGCGCCCGCACGCGTGGACCTGTCGGCCTTGCGGGTCGGCTGGACCGAGGATTTCGGCTGCTGCGCGGTGGACAATGGCATCCGCCGCGTGTTCCGCGCGAAGATCGCCGCGATGCGGCATCTTTTCAGGCATTGCGACGAGGTGGCCTTCGACCTGGGGGATGTGCACCGGTGCTTCGATGTGCTGCGCGCAGAGAGCTTCGTCGCGGGCCTGCACGACGCCTACCAGCGCGACCCGGCCAGCCTCGGGCCCAATACCCGTGCAAATTACGAAATGGGCGCGAAAATGTCCCTGGCGGACAGCGCATGGGCGCAGGCCGAGCAGAGCCGCATCCTGCAGCGCTTCCAGCAGGCCTATCAGGACTACGACATCATTCTGTCGCCCACCACGCCGGTTTCGCCTTTCCCCTGGACCAGTCTTTACGCGGACGCCATCAACGGCGAGAAGCAGGAAAACTACTACCGCTGGCTGGCCCTGACCTATGTCGTGACCCTGACAACGCACCCGGCCATTTCGTTGCCCTGCGGCACCGACGACCATGGCCTGCCGTTCGGCCTGCAGGTGACAGGCCGGTTCCGTGGCGACGCTGAAACGCTGGGCGTGGCCCAGGCGATGGAAGCGGCGTTTGCCACCTCGGCAGCATTGCGCCGTCCCATCCCCGATCTGGCTACGCTTGCACCGGCCAATCCGGCATTGCGCTCGATCGTCACCGCGCCGCCGGTCTTCGGTGCTGCGGCGCAAGCGAGCGGTGTCTCCGCCGTGTAGGCGTAACCGCCCGGACCCCGCCGCCGACCCGGCTACGCCATCATCGCGCGCGGCAGGTGGCGGCCTACCCAGTCGCGTTCCTGTTCGTAGGCGCGCGCCAGGCGCAGCACGCTGAGGTCGTCGCGCGGACGGCCGATCAGCTGCATGCCCATCGGCAGTCCTTCCCGCCCGAAGCCCACCGGCACGCTGATGGCCGGGCAGCCCGACAATGTCCACGGAAACACCACTTCCATCCAGCGGTGATAGGTGTCCATCTGCCGGCCCGCAATGGATTTCGGCCACGGCTCGCGCACGTCGAAGGGAAACACCTGTGCGGTCGGCACGGCAATGTAGTCGAAGCTGGCAAAGACCTGCTGCAATGCCTGCAGCCATGCGCTGCGCTCCGCGCTCGCGGCGAAGACATCGCTGGCGCTCAGCTTGAGCGCGCCCTCGATCTCCCACACCGCTTCGGGCTTGAGCAGCGCGCGCTTGGCGGGATCTCGGTAGAACGGCAGCATGCCGTTGCCGACCAGGAAGTGGCGGTGCACCAGCCAGGTCTTCCACAGCCGCTCCGGTGCGAACGGTGGTTTGATTTTTTCCACCGCGACGCCAAAGGCCGGGAAGGCCTGCAGCGCCTGTTCGCACAGCGGCAGGATGCCGGCTTCCATCGGCAGGCAGCCGTCCCAGTCACCCAGCCAGGCGATGCGCTTGCCCTTGAGGTCGGCGCCGAGTGACGCCATGACATTGTCCGGATTCAGTCTGGCCAGCACCGGGTCTTGTTCAAGCGCCAGTGGCGTGCGCGGGTCGGGGCCCGCCTGCGTGGCGAGCAGCAGCGCGACGTCGGCCACGGTGCGGCCCATCGGCCCTTCATAGCCCAGCTGCTGGATGAAGACCTCGGGGGTAGGGCCGTAGGGCACGCGGCCCATCGACGGCCGGAAGCCGTAGACATTGCAGAAGCCGGCCGGGTTGCGCAGCGAGCCGCCGAAGTCGCTGCCGTCGGCAACCGGCAGCATGCGCAGCGCGAGTGCCGCGGCCGCGCCGCCACTGCTGCCGCCGGCACAGCGCGTGGTGTCATAGGGATTGCGGGTGGCGCCGTAGACCGGGTTGAAGGTCTGCGAGCCGAGGCCGAACTCGGGCGTGTTGGTCTTGCCGATCAGGATCGCCCCGGCCTTGCGCGCGCGCTCGACGATGATGGCATCGGTCGCGGGCACGTTGTCCTTGAAGATCGGCGAGCCGAAGGTGGTGCGGATGCCGCGCGTGAGCGCCAGGTCCTTGGGGGCCTGCGGCATGCCGTGCATCCATCCTGCAGACTTGCCGGCCGCCAGCGCCTGGTCGGCAGCGGCGGCCTCCTGCATCAACGCGTCGTGCTCGCGCAGTGCCACGATGGCATTGGCAGCCGGATTGACGCGCCCGATATGCGCCAGGTACACCGACATCACCTCGCGGCACGATACCCGGCGCGCATGGATCTCTCGCGAGAGCTGCCACGCCGGCATCAGCACGACAGGATCGGGCGCGCCGCTGCTCGCCTGCCCGGTGGCGCCAGAGGACGGTGTGGCGGCACCTGCGTTCCGGGACATGGCGGACGTGGCCGCGGCAGTGGTGAGCGCGGCACCCGCCAGTTGGCCCAGCCACTGGCGGCGCGCGGGTTGAGGCAGGGGCGTGGTGGACGGCGCGGGGGATGTTTTCATGGTCGGTCTTGTCATGATGGAAATTCCGCGACGCTCACACTGCAATCATCACCGACTTCGTCTCGGTATAGTGGTCGAACACCGCCCGGCCCATTTCGCGGCCCAGCCCGGACTGCTTGAAGCCGCCGAACGGCATGGCGTTGTCCAGCAGGTTGTGGCAATTGACCCAGACCGTGCCGGCCTTGATGCGTGGCACCAGCCGATGCACGCGCGAGAGGTCGTTGGACCATACCGAGGCCGCCAGCCCGAAGGGGGTGCCATTGGCGCGGCCGACTACCTCGTCGATGTCATCGTAGGGCAGCGCGACCACCACGGGGCCGAAGATCTCCTCCTGGACGACGCTCGATGTCTCCGGCGCATTGGCCAGCACGGTTGGCTTGAAGAAGTGTCCGCGCGGCATGTCGGCCGGTCCGCCGCAGATCAATTGTGCCCCTGCCTGTATGCCTGCCTCGACGTAGTGCGATACGCGCTGCCGTTGCCGGCCGGACACCAGCGGGCCCATGGCCGTGTCAGGCTCCAGGCCGGCGCCCAGCCGCAGGCTGCCGGCAATGCCGGCCAGCGCCGCCACCGTGGCATCGAACTTAGAGCGGGGCAGATATAGCCGCGAGCCTGCTGTGCACACCTGGCCCTGGTTGAAGAAGATGGCTTGCGCAGCGCCTGCTGCGGCAGCCTCCGGCGTCATGTCGTCCAGCATGATGACCGGCGACTTGCCGCCCAGCTCCAGCGTCACGCGTGCCAGCCGTTCCATGGCCGTGCCGCCGACCAGCTTGCCGACCTCGGTCGAACCCGTAAAAGCGATCTTGTCCACGCCAGGGTGGGCTGCCAGCGCGGCGCCGCAATGCGCGCCGTCGCCCGTGACAATATTCACCACGCCGGCCGGATAGCCAGCCTCCATCACCAGTTCGCCCAGGCGCAGCGCAGACAGCGGCGTTTCCTCGGCTGGCTTGAGCACCACCGTGCAGCCACAGGCGAGGGCAGGGCCGAGCTTCCAGGCCGCCATCAGCAGCGGGAAGTTCCACGGGATGATAGCCCCGACCACGCCCACGGCCTCCTGCCGCGTGAAGGCGACAAACTCGCGCTCGCGCACCAGCGGTACCGAGACTTCCAGGCTCTCGCCGTGCAGCTTGGTGGCCCAGCCGGCCATGTAGCGCAGGAAGCCTGCCGCCCCGGCCACGTCTACCACGCGGGCCATGCTCGCCGGCTTGCCGTTGTCGAGCGCCTCGATCTGGGCCAGTTCCTCGGCGTTCGCTTCCACCAGGTCGGCCAGGCGCAGCAGCAGGCGCTCGCGGTCCGAGGGCCGCATCGCCGCCCAGGCGCCTTGCTCGAAGGCCCTGCGCGCGGCCTGTACGGCCATGTCGACATCGGCGGCCTTGCCCGCGGGCACTTCGGCCAGAGGAGTTTCGGTGGCCGGGTTCTCGGTGAGGAAAACAGTGCCATCAGCGGCTGCCAGCCACTGGCCATCGATCAGCATGCGCCTGGGGCGTTGCAGGAAGGCGCGGGTGGCGCCTGATAGCAGGTCGGTGCGGGTGTTCATGAGTCTCCTTCGTTGTTGGGTATGGATTGAGTCAGCGGGGGCTCGACAGAATCGCTGCGCGGTGCGCAGCCACGTCGTCGAGCCGGTCGTTGCGGTAGCGGGTGACTTCCTGCGGGGTAAACGGGGCGATGTCCTGCCGTCCGGTCAGCGCGGGCAGCATCCAGTTCATCAGCTCGGCAATCTGGGCGTCGGTCAGGTCCGAGCCCGAGGTGCCGGGCACCTGGACGAGGAATGCCCGGCCGGCCGCCGTGGCCAGGAAGCGGGGGATGGTCACGCGCATGTCCGGAATGCCCGCCGCCGGCTTGCCGGAGCCGTCCGGCAGGTGGCAGCCGGAGCAATGCAGCACGTAGTTCGCGTGGCCGCGCTGCAAGGTGCTTTCAGCGTGCGCGGCACAAGCCGGCAGGCATGCCGCCAGGCAGGCAAGCGCACGGCGCAACATGAGGCGGCTCATGTCAGCGTACCGGCTCGCGCAGCTTGCGCACGGCGCCTGGCGTCTTGCGTTCGGCGCGGGCCCTGGCCAGCGTGTCTGCAGTGACGGCGGGCGCTGCCTGTCCGTTCTGCGTGCCGAGCCAGGCCAGCACCGCCAGCAGCGACTCGTCCGGCAACGTGGCAAAGGCCGGCATCACGCCATTGAAAGACTGGCCCTGCGACTCGATCGGTCCTGCCAGCCCGTGCACCAGCACATTGGCCAGGTAGCCCTGCCCGGCAGGCGTGGCCAGGCGCTCGCGCAGCGCATTGGCGAGCGGCGGCGCCACGCCCGCAATGCCCGAGGCATCCATGTTGTGGCAGGCGGCGCAGTTGGCGCTGAACAGTTCCTTGCCCTGCGCCACCAGGTCGGCGGCGCCGGCAGGCAGCGCAAGCATGAGCGCCGCGGCGGCTGCGAATGAGGAGAACATGCGGCGGGTCATTCCTGGACTCCGAGGATGATCGAGGTAGTGCAATGGAACATGGTGCTGCTGTTGCTCATGCACCAGTTGACGTCGTTATGGACGCCAAGCTTGTAGCCGGGCCGTTCGCGCTCGTTGGTGTTGCACTCGCAGCGCCCGCAGGTGGTTTTGCCGCAGCAGTCGTTGTAGCTGACCATGTAGTCCTTGCCATCGGCCGGATTGCGGCAGGTGCCGACCCAGGACACGCGCGACGGCTCGGTGCCGGGCGGGCAGGTGGTGGAGCTGCCGCCGCAGCAGGAGCACAGGAAGCCGTCGACCGCGCAGTACTTCCAGTAGTCGCACGAGGTCTCGTCCACGGACTTCCCGGTCCCGGCGCCGTGCGCGGCGGCGGCGTGGGCGCTGCGGTCGAAGGGAAGCACGGGCAGGGCCATGCCTCCTACCATCACCTTGCCCAGTGTGGCAAGCATGCTGCGGCGTCCGACGCGCTGGGCGGCGCGGCGGGTCTGGCGCTCAAAGAGGTTGTCGAACCACATATCAGTTCTCCGTGGCGCTCAGGCGTGGGTTTCGAGGAATTGCTGCACGGAGGCCACGTTCAGGTCCATGGCGGTGAACAGGCTGTCGAGCTGTTCGCGCGAATTGACCAGCCCCTTGGCGCGCAGCGTGCCCTGCGCGTCGAGCAGCACGGCGTAGGGCAGCTTGCCGATCTGCAGGTGCATGCCCAACTCCTTCGACAGCACATACTCGAAGTCGCCCAGCCCGGCCTGGCGCAGAAAGGCGAGATGCTCGGGCTGCTCGCCATCCGAGGCCAGCACGATGTGCAGCCAGCCGCGTTCGCTGGCGCTGATCGACTTCAACACCGGGATCAGCTTCTTGCAGACGGGGCAGGTTGGCGAGAGGAAGAACAGCAGCGTGCTGGCGGGCTGTTGGCCGCCAACGGCGACGGCGCTGCCGCGTACGTCCTGCAGATCGAAGCGCGACAGCGGCTGGCCCACGCGCGGGCCAGCGTCGATCACCAGCGCACCCATTGGCGCCACGCGTTCATAAAGGATGCCGACCTGGCGCGCCAGCGCGTAAAGGCCGAACAGGAGCGCCAGCACGGCAATCCACAGCACGATATTGGCAATCACAAGAGCAGTCATGACAGTTTCAGCAAGGAAGAGGGAAGGGATCAGGCACGGGCGCGCCCGGCGTTGACGAGCAACTGCGTGGCCACCTGCCATATCAAAAGCAGGGCCACGGCGCAGAAGGTGGCGGCGGCGTAGTCGAGCGGAGCAAGGGCGCGCGGCGAGCCACTGGCGGCGGAGACCGCGGCCGTGGCCAGCACCGCCAGCAGTGCGCCGTTACGCAGCACCAGCCCGCCGGAAAGCGGCATGCTGTCTGCGGTGCTGCCGCACCCGCAGCGGATGTCGCGCCGGCCACGAGCCAGGTTGGCGCATACCGCCGCTGTGACCAGTCCGACCACGCCGAGACCGGCCAGGGCCGACAGCGCCTGCAGGGGCAACACGACCAGCAGCAGCGCGGCGCACGCTTCGGCCGCGACGAAGGCCAGCGCCGCTGCGCGAGTCCAGGCGGACGGCAACAGCCGGTAGGCGTCAAATGCGGCGTGGAAGCGATCCAGGTCGCGCAGCTTGGGAGCCACCGACAGCATCAGCGCCAGCGCCGCGGCCGCGCTGCAGGCGGCGGTGACGACCGGGTCGGCGATCAGGATGGCGGCATTCATTGGTGGGCCTCCACCTGCACGGCGTTCTCGCTCACCCCATCCAGTCGCGCTAGTGCCTTCAGGCGATTGGCAGGATCGAGCGCGACCACGCCGGACTTGACGGCATCGAGTACGTACAGCGTCGGACGCGGTCCCTGTGTGATGGTCAGCGCCACAGCGTTCCCGCCCGGCGCGCGCGCAACACGCTTGTGACTGGCGAGATCGAGCGTCCAGATCTCGGCGGCCGGCGACTTGTGCGAGCCTTCACGGCTTTTCGGGTGCATCCCGACGTAGAGTCGCTGACTGGCGGCGTGCAGCGCGAACAGCTGGTAGCCGCCCGGCTTCCAGCCGCCTTTGGCGTCTGCGGCATCGACGATGGGCCATGGCTTGCCGAAGCCCGGAGTCTCGCCCGAGAGGTCGGCGGTATAGACATTGCCGTTGAAAGACAGGAAGTAGAGCGTGTTGCCGATGCGCTCGGCATGCAGGAAGACCGGGTCGGCCTGTGGATCGAACATGCGCGCGCTGCGCTTCTGCCCGGCCGGCTGTCCGTTCGCGTCATGCGAAACCGTCAGCATGGCCCCGTCGCTGCACAGCGTCTGGAAGCGCTGGCTGGAGGCCGCGCTGGCAAAGATGCCCCAGCAGCCGGGCGTCTGCACCTCGGCCGCGAGTTTGCCTTCCTTCAGGTCAACAATGCTGACCGAAGTAGCCGGCGTGGCATTCTGGACGTACAGGAAGCGCCCGTCTGCCGAGCTGGCGATGATGCCCCGGTAGTTGAGCGACTGCGCATGGCGCGGCGGGATCACAATCTCGCTGCGATAGGCCAGCGTATCGGCGTCGTACAGGCTGACTACGTCGGTACGCTCGCCGCGCGTCAGTCGCGGATAGTAGGTGGAAACCACGTAGATGGTGCGCTTGTCGGGTGACAGCAGAGACTGGCCGCCGAAGCCGGTAGGCAGCAGGCCCAGGTACTTCATCCGCTTGCCATCCACGACGTGCAGGCGCCCATCGACCATGTGGCGGAATGCTACGTCGGAGATATAGAGACGGTTCTCGTCGGCGGGCGCGAGCTTCTCTACGGTAAGCGTCTCGGGGGGCAAGTCTTCGGCCCTGGCGGAACAGAGGCCGAAGGCGAGGGCGGCGGCGAGGACTGCGGGGATGGGATGCCACGGCGCACGGGCCATGCGGCATGACATCCTGCTTGGGTGATTCACGACTGGCTCCTGTCGATGCGGGGATGGGGCCAGTCTAGAAAGGTGCCGGATCGGGCGTTAGCCGGAATCGGCAATGGACATACCGGTGAATCTACCGACGGCGCAGAGGAATTGGATGTGCGGCAGGCGCCACCAGGCGCCAGTTCGGGGCGCCACGGCATTACGGTTCCAGATCCGAATGCTCACCCAGCGGGCGCACGCCGGCGGCGCGTCGGGAGAAACGGAACAATATCCGTTTTTGGCAATCATGATGCAGCGCGCCGCCTACGACCTCGCGTTGCAGTCTTTGCCTCGTTATTTTGATGTGCGCCACGACGTTTCATTTCCTACACATCCTTTATTTATTACCGCGTGCCGCCACGTTTCATTTTCTATACATACTTTTTGCCGACCATTTGGGCGGCATTGCCTACTGCTTCTTCACGAGTTATCTTGCGCGCCCGCACCCAACTTCAGTTGGGATTGGCAATCTTTTTTGAGAGCGTTGGACAGCGGCTGCCGCCATGCCTGCCGGAGCCTCCAGAACCTATTTGTCATGGGCAGTAGTGCCTTGTTCCGCAAGGCTTTGCGGGAATTCCGCAGGCCCATGGTGAAGAACTCCAGGGTTAGTGCAGTACGCTCCGGGATTATCCGGCATACCGGTGATGCGATGCATTCCAATCGGCGCTGCCGAGAGCGTCATTCCACATACGCACGGCTCGTCCATAGAGCCGATTTTCTATTCCGTGGCTGCCATCTAGATTGACCTCATCGTTGGCGTTTGCAAAAGCCATCGAATTCGAGTGCTCAAAAAGTTCCGGGGGGATCCATGAAACGCATCCACATGAAGCTGGCGGTTTTGCCGCTCGCCTGTCTGGTCATCACAGTCGCGGGTTGCGGCGGAGGCGGGGGCGACTCGACGCCCACCAGTACTGCAGCCACCCCAGGCGCGGGAACGCCAACACAGACGCCAACGCCAACGCCAACGGCGGCCACCACCAGCGCCATGCTGTCCGGCACCACCGATCCGGGGCCCGACATCGGCAAGGACGGGGACTTCTATCTGAATACCGCCACCTGGATGCTGTTCGGGCCCAAGGCAAACGGCGTGTGGCCGGCCGGCGTTTCGCTGGCAGGACCAGCCGGAGCGACAGGTGCCAAGGGCGATACAGGGGCCACCGGCAATACCGGCGCGGCAGGGAGCACCATCCTGTCCGGCTCGGTCGACCCGACCGACGGCGTCGGCAACAATGGCGACTACTACATCAATACCTCAACGTCGATGCTGTTCGGGCCCAAGGCGGACGGCAAGTGGCCACCGGGCGTCCCGCTGGGCGGCAGCACCGGGTCGCCGGGCACCGGCGGCGGCGTCATTCTGTCGGGCGCGGGTGCTCCCAGCAACAGTATCGGGAACAACGGAGACTTCTATCTCGACACCAACACCTGGACGCTGTACGGGCCCAAGGCCGATGGCGTGTGGCCGGCAGGGGTCTCGCTGGCCGGTCAGTCGGGCAACACCGGGGGCACCGGTGGTACCGGCACCAGCGGCGGCACAGCCGGCAATGGCGGCCATATCCTGTACGGCAATGGTGCGCCGACCAACGACATCGGCGTCGATGGCGATTTCTATTTCGACACCTCGACGTCGACGCTGTACGGTCCCAAGCAAAACGGCCAGTGGCCGACTTCGGGCGTGACCATGACGACCAGCACCGTCTACAACGGCAACTTCAATGTGCCGGACACGCTCAGCCGCGGCGTCTATGTCATGACAGGCTCCGGCGGGGCAGTTCCCTTGCCGTCGGACTTCGGCGTCCTGTTTCCCTACGATTGCAGCCGAGTCACGCTCACAGCCTCCACGCTCGGCAAGCCGCAGGGAATGCTGAACATTTCGGTGTACAAGGTGACGGGGTCTGCCGCTTCAGCGACTGTCGCGCCGGTCAACGGCCTGAGTTGCAGGATCACCAACGGCCAGCAGGGTTGCAGCACGGAGGTGCCGTCCGGAACCGTCAACCATAACGACAAGCTGCAGGTACAGCTTGATAACAACCAGGCCACCAATTGGGGCGGCCTCACCGTCAACCTCGCCTGTACCAAATAGGCCAGTTGGATGGGGATGCCCGTCCGCACCGGGGCAGACGGGCGCTTGAGTGGCGGCAGGACAGCTTGTCCTGCCGCTTTTCTATTTCCGGTGGCGCGCTTGCTCGACGCAAGGGCCGCGCCATTACTTCCTGCGCAATGGCTCCAGCAGGGATGACAGGCCGTTGTGGTCAAGCTCCTGCATCAGCGCCAGCAAGCGGCCGATTTCACCGGGCGGGAAGCCTTCCCTGGCGAACCAGTTCAGGTAATGGCCGGGCAGGTCGGCAATCAGCCTGCCTTTGTACTTGCCGAACGGCATGGCCAGGGTGACCAGGCGTTCCAGATCTGCTGGATACATGCTTGCTTTGTGAGGGTTCCTTCATTGCTGACACCATGGTGGCATAACGCCACACGCGCCGCCGTCGCAAGGCAATATCTTCCGCCGGACGACTCGCGCAAGATACTGCCGTTTGTGGGATACGTACAGACCCCGTATATTCCTTTGCTGCCTGTCTACCCTTCTGGTCTACGCATCCGCTATGAAGAAGATTTCCGCCCTCAAAACTGGAATCATCGCCGCCGTGTCTCTTTTCTGCGGGCCCGGCGCCTACGCCGCAGATGGCGGCGCTCAACGCCAGCTCGAACGCGCCGTGAACGAGGCGATCCGGCCTGTCATGGAGCAGAATAACGTCCCGGGAATGGCCATCGCGGTCACGGTCCGGGGAGAAAGATACTTCTTCAACTATGGCGTTGCCTCGAAGGAGGGCGGCCAAAAGGTCACCAGGGATACGATCTTCGAACTCGGCTCGGTCAGCAAAACCTTCACGGCAACGCTTGCGGCCTACGCGCAAGCGCGTGGCGCCCTGTCTTTCTCCGATAATGCCAGCAAGTATCTGCCGGCGCTTGCCGGAAGCAGCTTCGACACCATCAGCCTTCTAGAGCTCGGCACCTATACGGCGGGCGGTCTGCCGCTGCAGTTTCCTGATTCCGTCACCGATCCGGAAAAGATGATCGCCTATTTCAGAAACTGGCGTCCAGGCTACGCCCCAGGCAGCCATCGACGCTACTCGAATCCCAGCATCGGCCTGTTCGGCTATCTGGCCGCCAGAAGCATGGGCGAACCATTCGATGATCTGATGGAAAAGAAGATTTTCCCGGGACTTGGCCTGACGCGCACCTACATCCGGGTTCCCCAGGATCGGATGGGCGATTACGCGTACGGCTACTCAAAAGACGGCAAGCCAATCCGGGTAACGCCCGGCGTCCTGGATTCCGAGGCCTACGGCGTGAAGACGACAGCGGCCGACATGATCCATTTTGTCGAGGCAAACATCAACGGAGCAGGGCTGGACGATGCCCTCCAACGCGCGGTCGCCACCACGCAAACCGGATACTTCAAGCTGGGCAACATGACGCAAGGCCTTGGCTGGGAGATGTATGCCTGGCCGGCGAACCTTGACGGCCTGCTTGCCGGGAACTCGGAGCGGGTGAGCCTCGAGGCCAACCCGGCGACCAGGCTTGCTCCGGCGCAACCGCGACAGTCCGATGTGCTGATCAACAAGACCGGCTCGACGAACGGGTTCGGTGCGTATGTGGCCTTTATTCCCGCCAGGCGCATTGGCATCGTGATGCTGGCGAACAGGAACTACCCGATTCCAGCCCGCGTAAAGGCTGCGTTTCAGGTATTGACGGCGCTGGACGAAAAGATCGGGTCGGCAAGTGGCCGCTAGTCGTTGGGTGCGAGAAAGGGCAACAGGTCTCGCGGGGACGCTATTGCGATAACAGGATGTGTGGGCCTACGTCGTTGTTCGCCGTATTGGCACCCGCGCCTGTCCTGACGGTGTAGTTTCCACCGGTCAGGTCTGTCGTGATCGAGTTGTTCCTGAACGTGGTTGCCTTGATGACGCCGACCACCGATCTGGAGCCGAAGTTTTTGCCTGGATAGGAAAGCCGGTTCCCGGAGAAGCTGGAAACACCGGCCGTGACATTGGGAAAAGGGCCGTCGGAGCCCGGCCGGTGAGTGCTGATGAACGTGTTGTTCTCGATGACGATTCTCGTCCCCGCATCGATCGCCTGAAGTCCGACGCCACTGCTCTTGATCGTGTTTCCCCTGACGATCGTATTCACGGTTTTCATGTCGCCAACGCCCTCCGAATAGGCGGGGTAGACGGCGCCGTCGATGGTATCGATATTGTTGTTTTCAATGACGGCTCCGGGCGCGGACAAGATGATCACGTAAGGATGCTTGTTCCCGGCCCGGCCCACGATCTCCGAATTCCTGATGGTGACGTTTTCGGTATTCCTGCCGTTGTCGCCGCCGACGAATTGCGAACCTTTGTTATTCAGGAAGCGACAGGCATCGAAGACCATATCTCCCGTCCTCGCGGTAACGCCGTCAGCCCGGGTTCCGTCGGGCTCGATATCGACGCCCGCGGCAGGGGAGTGGGCAGGGTAGGACCCGTCCGTAATGCCGGTGTTGCGGAATGAGGAGTTGGTGATCCTGAACGATCTTGCCTGCATGATGCTCATCCCCTGCCGAGCATTGTTGTAGGAATCCACGTCGTGAATGGTGCCATTCAGATCGGCGGTGAATTCGCCGCCTATGAACAGGCCGTCGCAGGCAAAGTGATGGATCTTCAGGTGGCTGAGTTCATAGTTGGAACTCGCATTCGTCTGGATGCCATGGGAAGGCGTTTCATCCAGGGGATTGCCATTCGGCGAAGGCGGCCGCGACATCTTGTCGACGTTCCCGTATATCTCCAGGCCCGAGATCCTGAAGTTGCTGGCGTTCCTGATCTCGAACCCTAGCTGGTGTCTGTCGGAAGACCATGAACCACCACGGTTGTGGTCGTTGGTGATGGTGAAGTCCCCTTTGAAGGACACCATGGACCCCGTGCAGCCGATCAGGCTGAAGTTGCTGGCTCTGAGGAGCCGGATGTTCTGATTGCTGTTCGCCCCGGGGCCGCCAGCGATGGCATAGCGATTGATGTAGTAAGTCCCCTTGGGGAAATAGATGATCTGTCGCCGGGCAAATCCGCGATTCGAAATCTCCGCTGCCATCCTCTGGAAGGCGTTGTATTCATCCGTAGTGCCGTCCCCCTTGGCCCCGTAGGAGGTGATGGCTTTCACGGTAGCCCCCGGATAGGCCCGTTTCTCAGCGGTCAGAAGCGGGCAAGCATCCGAGGCGGTCGCGCCGCCCGCAAGCGAGGGCGGGCCAGATTCGGTCGCGCCTGCGCCAGTCGGGTTGCCGGAACCCTGCCGGGTTTCATTCAAACTCCTGGCTCTGGCCTGGGATCCGGTCTGCGGATGGCTCGGAAGGAGCAGATATGAACAGCAAAAGACCGCTATGACAAAAAACCAGAAGAGCTTCGACTTCTTTCGCTTTTCGAAAGGAGGCATAAAGTCCCCACGGAATGAGGCCTGGTACGGAACTTCGGATACCTGGAAGCGTATCCCAGGACAGAGCAAAGGGCTTCGCCAGGATCATGGCGTGCGAGGGGCACCGCACAGATGGTCGCCGGTTCTACATAATCCGAATTTCCTGGGAGCCTCTTGCACCTCGATTGCACCTCGATTTATTACGCATAATTAGTCTTATGTTAAATTACAACAGCCCAAAGTGCCCGCTAAGGCGCCCCGTCGACAGACTAACCTGCTGCGTCGCAGCAATGGCTGTAGAATACGCGACCCCGATTCAAACGGCCACGGCGCTCTCGATTTTGGCCCATCGTCACACCGATACCCCTCACGAGCCTTGACATCAGTCCGGATAAGGCACGCAATCGAGCGCACTGCAGTCGAAACGCGATTCACGAAGGAAATAGCAGTCAATGACAAGCGGCGCACAACGTACGGTAGCCAAAACACGAGAAGCAGGCGGAATCAAGAACCCCGGCCAGACAAGCGCGGGCTCAACGGCGCAGCCTGATCCCTCGATCGAGGCCGCCGCGCGTAGTCAGCAATTGCGGGCCCTGATCCAGCTGGGCAAACAGCGCGGGTATCTGACCCACGCGGATATCAGCGACCATCTGCCGGAGAACTTCGCGGACACGGCTGCGATGGAGAGCATCGTCAGCACGTTCGCCGAGATGGGCGTGAAGATCTATGAGCAGACGCCGGACGCCGAGACGCTTCTCCTGAGCGATAACGCGGTGGTGGCCTCGGACGATCAGGCCGAAGAAGAGGCTGAGGTAGCGCTTGCGACCGTGGACTCCGAGTTCGGCCGGACTACCGACCCTGTGCGCATGTACATGCGCGAAATGAGCTCGGCAACGCTGCTCACGCGCAAGCAGGAAGTCGAGCTTGCCAAGCGGATCGAGGACGGCCTGAACAATATGGTTCATGCCATCTCGGCCTGCCCTTCCACCATCGCCACGATTCTCGAACTGGCCGGCCGGGTTGCCAGCAATGAAATCGGCATCGATGATCTGGTCGATGGCCTGAGCGATGAGAGTATCCCCGAACCAGCCGCGGCGGCGGCAACTGACGAGGCGGACGACAGCGTCGATAGCACCGACGAGGACGATGACAGCGCTGAAGACACCGCCGACGAAGGGTCGACCCAGCAGAGCGGCGAAACCGACCTCACCCACCTGCGCGACGAATGCATGAAGCTCTTCGCGCGTGTCTCCGGGCAATTCGAGCTGATGCGCAAGGAAGCCGAAAATGGCGCGGGGTCGGAAGCGTTCCTGTCCGCAAGGGATGCCGTGCGCGACGAATTGCGCACGATTCGCTTTACCGCCAAAACCATCGAGCGCTTGTGCGCGAGCGTCCAGGCGATGGTCGATGACGTCCGCACTGTCGAGCGGCAGGTGGTTCAGCTGCTGGTCGAGCGGTGCGGGATGGAGCGTGAGGAAGTCGTTGCCCGCTTCCCCGGCAATGAAACCAACCTCGCGTGGGGGCAGGATCTTGCCGCCCAGTCCCGTCCGTACAGTGCCGCGGTCGCGCGGGCCCTCCCCGACCTCGAAGCGCATCAGCAAAAGCTGATCGACATTCAGGCCCGGGCCGTGCTGTCGCTGCCTGAGCTGAAGGCTGTCAACCGGACCATGCTGGCCGCCGAGCGGCAGATGCGGCAAGCCAAGCATGAGATGACGCAGGCCAACCTGCGGCTGGTGATCTCGATTGCCAAGAAGTACACGAACCGCGGGATGCAGTTCCTGGATCTCATCCAGGAAGGCAATATCGGCCTGATGAAGGCGGTCGACAAGTTTGAGTATCGCCGCGGCTGGAAATTCTCCACCTACGCGACGTGGTGGGTCCGCCAGGCCGTCACGCGGGCGATCGCCGATCAGGCCCGGACCATACGCGTCCCGGTGCACATGATCGAGCAGATCAACAAGCTCAATCGCCTGTCGCGGGAGATCATGCAGCAGACCGGCAAGGAACCCGATCCGGCTGTGCTTGCCGAGCGCCTGGAGATTCCTGAGGAGAAAGTCCGCTCGATCATGAAGATCGCGAAAGAGCCGGTTTCGATGGAGATGCCGGTTGGCGAGGACGGCGATACCAGCCTCGGTGACATGATTGCGGACTCGGAAACCGCCACGCCCGCCGACGCCGCGTTGCAGGCGGGCCTGCGTGCTGTGGTGCGCGAGATGCTCGACGAGCTCACGCCCCGCGAAGCCAAGGTGCTGCGGATGCGCTTTGGCATCGATATGTCTACCGACTACACGCTGGAAGAAGTCGGCAAGCAGTTCGATGTCACACGAGAGCGGATTCGCCAGATCGAAAGCAAGGCGATGAAGAAGCTGAGGCATCCCAGCCGCGCCGAGCAGCTGGTTACCTACCTGCGTGACGCCTGATGCCTGCCGGTGCCCGCTAAGTGGCGGGCTGTCACATTAGTTAGGGCAAAATCCGAAGCTGCGAAGGCCGACGGGGCCGGGAACAAAGAGGCCTACGCCGGGCTTGTGCCCCGGCTTCCAGGTCGCATGTGGCTGCGGCCCCCTCTGCGGCCCCTGTCTGCCATCTGATTTCCGGCGCAGCAAGAGGACAGCTCGTCCTTCAACAGAGCGCACAGGAGCTTTTCCATGACTGACTCGAACCTATCTTTCTTCGGCAGGGTCTCGCTTGCCGTGGGCACCTTCTTTTCCATCCTTGGCAACGGCGAATTCGCAGCCGGCGTCAAGCGCCTGCGTGATGGCGAGGGATTTGCCCCCGCGGCCCCGGCACCGGTGTCGGCACCTGCCCCGGTCGCGGAACCGGTCGCACCCGCGCTGAAGGAAGCGAGCCCGGTGGCGGCCCTCCAGTTGCTGGGACTGCTCCAGCGCGATGCACGCTTCGTCGACTTCGTCGAGGAGGACATCGCGCGCTATTCCGACACCGAAATCGGTGCCGCCGCCCGCCTCGTGCACGATGGCTGCCGCGCGGTGCTGCGCGAGCATTTCAGCATCCGGCCGGTGCGCGAGGAGGCCGAGGGCAGCCGCGTGACGCTGGCCGACGGCTTCGACGCGAGCGCCATCCGCCTGACCGGCAACGTGGTAGGCAGCGCGCCGTTCCACGGCAGCATCAGCCACCGCGGCTGGAAGGTCGAGGAAGTCCGCCTGCCCCGCGTGGCCGAGCGCCATGACGCCACCGTGATTGCCCCGGCCGAGGTGGAGCTATGAGCGACGCGCGTTATGCCATCGGCATTGACCTGGGCACCACCCATAGCGCCGTTTCCTACGTCGACCTGGCCGCCAGCGATGGCGAGAAGACCAGCCAGGGTGTCCTGCCCATCACGCAGCTGACCGCGCCGGGAGCCGTCGAAGACCTGGACCTGCTGCCCTCCTTCCTGTACCTGCCGCACGCCAGCGAACTCGCCCCGGGCGATCTGGGGCTGCCGTGGAACGCCGAGCACGATTTCGCGGTGGGCGAGCTGGCGCGCAGCCGCGGCGCGGCTACGCCGATCCGCCTGGTATCGAGCGCAAAGAGCTGGCTTTGCCACCCCGGCGTTGACCGCCGCTCGCCAATCCTGCCCAACGACGCGCCGCCTGAAGTCTCGCGCGTCTCGCCGCTCGAGGCTTCCGTGCGCTATCTGACGCACCTGCGTGAAGCCTGGGACCAGGCCCACCCCGAAGCGCCGTTTGGCGAGCAGGACGTCACGGTGACGATTCCCGCATCGTTCGACCCGGCCGCGCGGGAACTGACGGCCGAGGCCGCCGCCGCGGCCGGGTATGCCCGCATGACCCTGCTCGAGGAACCCCAGGCCGCGCTCTACAGCTGGATCCAGAAAAGCGATGGCCACTGGCGCAAGCAGGTAAAGATCGGCGACATCATCCTCGTCGTGGATGTCGGTGGCGGCACCACCGACCTGTCGCTGATCGCCGTCATCGAGCGCGAAGGCAACCTTGAGCTGCACCGTGTTGCCGTGGGCGACCATATCCTGCTCGGTGGCGACAACATGGACCTGGCGCTTGCCCACGTGGTGGCGCGCAAGCTGGCAGCCCAAGGCACGCAGGCCGATCCGTGGCAACTGCGCGCGCTGACCTACGCCTGCCGCGCGGCCAAGGAAACGCTGCTCACCGACCCGGATACCGATACGGTGCCGCTGGTTGTGCCAAGCCGGGGCTCAAAGCTGATCGGCGGCTCGATCCGCACGGACCTGACCCGCGCCGAGCTGACCCAGACCATCCTGGAAGGGTTTTTCCCGCAAGTGGAGGCTTCGGCCCGTCCGGTGAGCCGGGCTCGCGCCGGCCTGACGCAGCTCGGCCTGCCCTACGCGCAGGACGCGGCCATCACGCGGCATCTGGCCGCCTTCCTGGGCCGCCAGGTGTCGGCGCTGGCCGAACTCGACGGCCTGCAAGGCGCACAGCCGGAAGGCGCGACGATCCTCCACCCGACCGCCCTCCTCTTCAACGGCGGCGTGTTCAAGTCGGGCCTGCTGGTGGACCGCATCCTGCAGACGCTCAATGGCTGGCTCGCCGCGGAAGGCGCGGCGCCGGCGCGCCTGCTTGACGGCGCGGAGCTGGACCTGGCAGTGGCACGCGGCGCCGCCTATTACGGCTACGTGCGGCGCGGCAAGGGGGTCCGGATCCGTGGCGGCACCGCGCGCGCCTACTACATTGCGGTGGAGTCGTCGATGCCTGCCGTGCCCGGCTTCGAGCCACCCGTGCAGGCGCTGTGCGTCGCGCCGTTCGGCATGGAGGAAGGGACCGAGGCCGCGCTGCCGCCACAGGAATTCGGCCTGGTGGTGGGCGAGCCCGTGCACTTCCGCTTCTTCGGCTCGTCGGTGCGCCGCCAGGACCAGGTCGGCACCCTGCTCGATGACTGGGGGCCGGAGGAATTGCAGGAGCTCGAAGAGATCCAGGCAACCCTGCCAGCCGAAGGACGAACGGCAGGCGAAGTGGTACCGGTCAGGCTGCATGCGCGCGTGACCGAGGCCGGCACGCTGGAACTCGAGGCCGTGCCACGCGGCAACGGCGAGCGCTGGAAGGTCGAGTTCGATGTGCGCGGCAACGCCGATGCCTGAACATGCGAGCCGGCCGACGATGAAGCAGTACGTCGTCGGCATTGACCTCGGTACCAGCAATACGGTCGTCGCCTATGCGAAGGCCGGATCCGACGATATCCGCGTCTTCGACATCGATCAGCTGGTCAGCCCGGGTGAGGTCGCGGCTCGCCCCCTGCTGCCCTCCTTGCGTTACCACGCGGCGCCGGGCGAGCTCAGCGGCGATGACCTGCAGTTGCCCTGGCAATCCGCCGCGAGCGCCGCCGCGCGCCGGACCGTGTTCGGCCGCCTTGCGGCGACGCTGGGCGCACAGGTGCCCGGCAGGCTCGTGACCAGCGCGAAAAGCTGGCTGTCGCACGCTTCGGTCGACCGCACCGCCTCAATCCTGCCCTGGGGGGCGGACGAGGAGGTCGGCAAGATCTCGCCGGTCGTCGCCAGCGCCAGCTACCTGGGCTATGTGTGCTCCGCATGGAACCACCGGTTTCCCGAAGCAAGGCTCGAGGATCAGGACGTGGTGCTCACCGTGCCCGCCTCGTTCGACGAAGGCGCGCGCGCGCTGACGCTGGAAGCGGCTCGCATGGCCGGGCTGCCTGCCCTGCGCCTGCTCGAAGAACCGCAGGCCGCGCTCTACGACTGGCTGTTCCACCATCGCCGGACCCTGGACGCGGACTTGGCGCAGACGCGCCTGGTGCTGATCTGCGACGTGGGCGGCGGCACCACTGACCTCACCCTCATCCGGGTGGAGATGCAGGACGGGCAGCCACAGCTGACGCGCATCGGCGTGGGCAACCACCTGATGCTCGGCGGCGACAATATGGATCTCGCGCTCGCACATCTTGTCGAAGCGCGGTTCGTCCAGGCGCAGGGCTCCGCCCAGGCGCGGCTGTCGGCGGCCAGCCTGTCCCAGCTCGTCGCGCGCTGCCGCGTCGCCAAGGAACAGCTGCTCGGTGCGCAGCCACCGGACTCCGTCACGGTGACGCTGCTGGGCACGGGCTCCCGGCTGATCGGCGGCGCACGTTCGGTGGAAGTGACGCGGCAGGAGATCGAACAGCTCGTCGTCGACGGCTTCTTCCCCAAGGTGTCATCCGGCGAAAGGCCGGGGCGCGCACGGGGCGCCATTGTGGAATTTGGCCTGCCGTATGCGTCGGACCCGGCCGTCACCCGGCACGTCGCGTCGTTCCTGAGCCAGCACGCCGCGCAGTCGCGGGCGGCACTGGACGTACCACAGACGCAGGATGACGCCCTGCCGATGCCCGATACCCTGCTCCTCAACGGTGGCGTGTTCCGGGCCGAAGCCCTGGCGGACCGCATCGCCGACACGCTGGCCACGTGGCGCGGAGAGCCGTTGCATGTGCTGCACAACGACGATCCCGACGTGGCCGTGGCGCGCGGCGCGGTGGCATACGCGCGGGCGCGTGCCGGCCAGGCCCCGCGCATCGGCGGCGGCTCGCCGCGCAGCTACTTTCTCGTTCTCGATGATGGCGCATCGAAGCAGCAAGGAATCTGCCTGCTGCCACGGGGCACGGAAGAAGGCCACGAGATCCACCTCAGCGATCGTACCTTCGCCTTGCGCCTGGGACATCCGGTGCAATTCCACCTGGTCTCCTCCGTCGCCGACACGGCTTATCAGCCGGGTGAACTGACCGGGCTGTCGACGGGTGACTTCGTTCGCCTGCCGCCAATCGCCACCGTCGTGCAGCCGCGCGGCACCAGCGGGCCGCGGGAAACGCCGGTGCAGCTCACCACCTGGCTGACCGAGGTCGGCACGCTGGAGGTCCACTGCGCCGAGATTGCGGATGCCTCGCAGCGCTGGCGGCTTGAATTCCAACTGCGCGGCAATGATGCCCAGGCGGCCACGTCCGCCACGGATACGGCGCATGCATCGTTGCCACAGGCCATCGAGGCGATAGAGCGCACCTTCGGTGCCCGCTCGCAAGACGTCGGCCCCAAGGAAGTCAAGCGGCTGCGTGCGCAACTGGAGCAGTTGCTGGGCGCACGCGCGCAGTGGGATAGCGCCCTGCTGCGCGAGCTGTTCGGTGCATTCTGGGAGCGCGTGCGGCGGCGACGGCGCACTGCCGACCATGAACGGCTGTGGCTGAATCTGGCCGGCTATTGCGTGCGCCCGGGATTTGGCTACCCGCTCGACGAATGGCGCGTCGAACAACTCTGGTCGCTCTACGACCAGGGGATCCAGTACGTCAACGAAAGCCAGAACTGGTCGGAGTGGTGGACGCTCTGGCGGCGCGCGGCTGGGGGCCTGGATGAGAGCGCGCAGCTGCGCTTGCTGGACGACATGGCCTTCTATCTGCAGCCCCCCGGCAGTACGCGGTACAAGAAGCCCGCCGCGCCCGCAAGGGCCGGTTATGCCGATATGGTGCGCCTTGCCGGATCCCTGGAGCGCATCCCCGCCGAACGCAAGATCGAGCTCGCCGAATGGCTGCTGGCCCGGCTGCGCAAGCCTTCGGAAAACAGTCAGGGCTGGTGGGCGGTGGGCCGCATCGGGGCGCGTCGGCCATTCTATGGCAGCGCGCACGGCGTCGTGCCAGTGGAGCTCGCCGCACAATGGGTGGAGACGATCCTTGCGCTTGACTGGAAAAAGGTCGAGCCGGCCGCGTTCGCCGCCGTGCAGATCGCCCGCATGACCGGCGATCGCAGCCGGGACCTGCCTGACGAGATCCGGTCGGCTGTCGTGCACCGGCTCGAAGCCGCCAACGCGCCGCAAAGCTGGATCGCCATGGTGCGCGAGGCCGTGGAACTCGATGCGTCCGACGAGGGCCGGGTATTCGGGGAGGCGCTGCCCTCCGGCCTCAAGCTGATCGCCGGGTAATCAACCTGAATGGGGTTGCGGATAGCGGCGTTCCGGCGGTTACGCAGTGCCCGCCCCGCGCCCCACGTGTGCCAGCGCCAGTGCCAGCCTTGCCCCCACCTCGGCGTTGTGTTTGACGAGCGCGATGTTGGTCGCCAAGCTGCGTCCGCCCGTGAGCGCCTTGATGCGAGCCAGCAGGAAGGGGGTCACGGCCTTGCCGGCGACGCCTTGCGCCGCGGCCTCGGCGAGCGCCTGCCGGGTGAGCGCGTCGATTTCACCTGACGCCATCGCAGCAGCTTCCGGCACCGGAGTGCTCAACACCACGCCGCCCGCAAGACCCAGGTCCCACTTGGTGCGGATGAAGCGTGCCTGCTCCGCCGCGTCGTCCAGCCTGAAATCGGCGCGAAAGCCGCTGTCGCGCGTGTAGAACGCAGCGAAATTGTCTTGCTCGCAACTGAGCACGGGCACGCCATGTGTTTCCAGGTATTCCAGTGTGAGCCCGATATCCAGGATGGACTTCGCACCGGCACAGACCACCGCCACCGAGGTCTTCGCCAGTTCCTGCAGATCAGCCGAGATGTCAAAGGTCTCCTGCGCGCCCCGGTGCACGCCGCCGATGCCGCCGGTGACGAAGACCTCGATGCCTGCCAGCGCAGCGCATATCATGGTGCCGGCTACCGTCGTGGCGCCGAGCCCGCCGCTGGCCAGCACGGCCGGCAGGTCGCGGCGGCTGACCTTTTGTGCCTGACCCGAGCGGCCGAGCAGTTCCAGTTCGTCATCCGAAAGGCCGATGCGGATTCGCCCACCGATCAGCGCGATCGTCGCAGGCTCGGCGCCCAGGTCGCGGACCAGCGCCTCCACTTCGCGCGCTGTGCGAACGTTCTCCGGATAGGGCATGCCGTGCGCAATGATGGTCGATTCCAGCGCCACGAGCGGGCGGCCGAGGGCCTGTGCGACGGCCACCGGCTTGCTGAAGGTCAACCAGGAGCGGGCAAGATCGGCAGTCATGTCGATGGGTTCGACCTGAAGTTGGCCAAGGCAGGGATGGGCAGGAAGCGGGCAGTACAAAATCCGGGCCCACTCTCTGCCCTTTGCCCCAGCATACGCAAATGGCCCAAGCGGTTCGGCAAACAGCCGTAAGCCCCCTACCCTCAGTCACCGAGGCTTACGCCTCGGCTACATCTTCTCCGGCATGGCCGACGAGTGATGGCTTGTGATCAGCCATTGCGCACCATCCCAGTGATAGGTGTAGGTAAAGCGGGCCTTAACGACCGCTCCCGTCCGTGCGAAGGTGAATGTGTAGAGCCCGGAATCCACCGCGGAATTGCATCCCAGCTCAATGCTGCGAAAGTCAATCTTCCCGGACGGACGGTCTTGCAGGAAGTGATGGAAGTAGTCCTCTTTCTCGGCGACTGTCAGGCGAGGCTTGTTGGATACCGTCGGAAGAAGAATGGACCGTGCTGCATAGTTGGCCACCACCTTGTGTGGATCGCCGGTCTGCAGGGACTGATTCCATCGATCAAACAATGCCGCAATCTCCGGCTCCGACGCCGCCTTGCAGCCTTCCGTGCGCGACGCCTGCGCATTGCCGGGCGTGCCCTGGTTCATGGCACATCCCGCGAGCACGAAGGTCAGGGCAGCAATGCGAAGTAGCTTCATGGCAGAGTTCCTCAGGTTAGGTTTGCGAGCCAGGGTACACCGGCTGAAGTATGGTTCATCCAGCAAGCGTTAGCCAATCTCCGCCCCCTTCCGGCGCGTCTGCACATGGCGGCTTTGCCGAACGTAACCTGACGCCGGTTGCAGGCGGTCGCAACGGTAAAACTGCGTCGCCCTCCGCGTAAACCCCGATGCCCCGGTAGCCACATTGACAGTTTGCTGACAGCCTACCCGCCTAGAATCTGGCCCCTGGTTAGCCGGATCGCCGACGCATGTCGAAATCCGGCGTTGGCGCCCTCCCCGGCACGAGAAACAGGGCCTCGCTGGCCCCGGCGTAATGGCCAGCCGGCGAAACGCTTACTTCACGACAGGAAAGCAAATGGAAAACGGTGCACGCGAACAGATCCCGGCCACGCTGATCCCCGGCGACGGGATTGGTCCCGAAGTGGTGGACGCCACCGTCAGGGTGCTGGAGGCGCTTGGCGCCCCGTTTGCCTGGGATGTCCGGCAGGCGGGCATGGCCGGTATCGAATACGCCGGCGACCCCATGCCGGAAGAGACGCTGGACAGCATCCGCCGCACCGGCCTCGCCCTGAAGGGGCCGCTGACCACGCCGGTGGGCGGCGGCTTCCGCTCGGTCAATGTGCGCCTGCGCGAGGCATTCAACCTCTATGCCAATGTGCGCCCGGCCCGCACGCTGGTGCCGGGCCGCTTCGAGAATATCGACCTGGTGCTGGTGCGCGAGAACGTCGGCGGCTTCTATGTGGCGCACGACTATTACATTCCGGTTGGCGACGACCCGCATGCGGTGGCGGTGTCCACCGGCACCAACACGCGCGACGCCTGCCGGCGCATTGCCCGCTTCGCCTTCGAGTACGCCGTCAGGAACGGCCGCAAGAAGATTACGGTAGTGCACAAGGCCAATATCCTGAAGGCGCTCACCGGCATCTTCCTGGAAGCGGCACGTGAGGTGGCCAAGGACTACGCCGGCCGCGTGGACATGGACGACATCATTGTCGACGCCTGCGCCATGCAGCTCGTGCTGAACCCATGGCGGTTCGACATGCTGCTCTGTACCAACCTGTTCGGCGACATCCTGTCGGACCAGATCGCCGGGCTGGTTGGCGGGCTGGGCATGGCGCCGGGCGCGAACATCGGCGACCAGGCCGCGATCTTCGAGGCAGTGCACGGCTCTGCGCCCGATATCGCCGGCAAGGGCATTGCCAACCCGATCTCGCTGATGCTGGCCGCCGGCCTGATGCTTGACCACGTGGGCCGCCAGGACCTGGCCACGCGGCTGCGCTCGGCGATCGAGCTGACGCTCAGCCAGGACCAGGTGAAGACCGGCGACCTCAACGGTTCGGCCTCCACGCTGCAATTTGCAGACGCGGTAGTGAAGCGCATCGTTTCCGCCAGCTGACCCACGCGTGCGCGGCAGGCGGCGCCTGCCGCGCCGCGCGACAACGCTTGCCGGCGCGGCCCGCATAGGCCCGCGCACAAGGCTCCCTCCTCCACGGTCAATCCATACCCGGCACGCCCTGACGTGCCGGCGGGATCGGCCTTGCCTTTAACTTCGTGCCCCGGACGGACGCACAACCACCCGCCCCCAGGCGCCCCACGTGGCCGGGCGGCAAAGAGATACAGAAAAAAGATGTTGACCCTGCTTGCCTATTCGATGGTGATCGTGTTCATGGCACTGATCATGACCAAGCGACTCTCCGCCATGGTGGCGCTGATCCTCGTTCCGATTGCGTTCGGCGCAATCGGCGGTTTCGGCCCGGAACTGGGCCCGATGATGCTGGACGGCGTCAAGAAGCTGGCGCCGACCGGCGTGATGCTGATGTTCGCCATCCTGTATTTCGGCGTGATGATCGATGCCGGCCTGTTCGATCCGGTGGTGCGCGTGATCCTGAAGGTGGTGGGCGGCGATCCGGTCAAGATCATCATGGGCACCTTCGTGCTGGCCGCGCTCGTGTCGCTCGACGGCGACGGCTCGACCACCTATATGATCACCTGCGCCGCGATGCTCCCGCTCTACAAGCGGCTGGGCATCAGCCGGCTTGTGCTGGCCTGCGTGATCATGATGGCGGGCGGGCTGATGAACATCCTGCCCTGGGGCGGCCCGACCGCGCGTGCCGCCAGCGCGCTGGGCGTGGACGTGGGGTCGCTCTTCGTGCCGATGATCCTGCCGATGATTGTCACCGGCATGTGGGGCCTGTTCGTGGCATTCCTGCTAGGCCGCCGCGAACGCAACCGGCTCGGCACCATCGCCCTGATGAGCGCCGGGTCCGGCCACGACGGCCATACCGTGCCCGAGGTTGCCGCCGGCGATCCGCTGATCGCCAGGCCGAAGCTGCTGTGGTTCAACTTCCTGCTGACCATCGGCCTGATGGTGCTGCTGATTCTCGGGACGTTTCCCCTGCCTGCGCTGTTCATCGTCGCATCCGCCATCGCGCTGATGGTCAACTACCCGAGCCTGCACGAACAGAAGGAGCGGATCAGCGCGCATGCGGCCAACATCGTGCCGGTCGTCTCGCTGATCTTCGCCGCCGGCATTTTCGTCGGCATCCTGTCGGGCACGAAGATGGTCGACGCGATCGCACACAGCGTCATCGGCGCCGTGCCGGGCTGGATGGGCCCATACATGGCCCTGGTGACCGGGGTGCTGAGCATTCCGTTCACGTTCTTTGTCTCGAACGACGCGTTCTACTTCGGCATCCTGCCGATCCTGGCCAAGGCCGCCGCCGTTTATGGCATTGGGGCGGCGGAGATCGGACGCGCATCGCTGATCGGGCAGCAGGTTCATCTGCTGAGCCCCCTGGTCGCATCGACCTATCTGCTGGTCGGTCTGGCCGAGGTTGAGTTTGGCGATCACCAACGCTATACGCTGCTCTGGGCGCTGTCGGCGGCGGTGGTCATGATGCTGGCTACCGTTGCCTTCGGTGTGATTCCCATCATTGGCCGGATTGCCTGACAGAGCGGAATCGGGGCCGGCGGCTCTCCGGCGGGGCACAGGGAGACGGGTCGCCCACATCAGCCTGCCGGGATCCGTCCGAAAGCTTTCAAAGATTTACAACTTGCTGAGCAGATGTTTCGACTGCCTTCGTGATGATGGAGGCAGCACATCACATTTCACCCGCATCTAACCCGACATTCGCATCGGTTACACCAGCCGTACAACCTTCATTGCGACCAGCGCATGCAAACCGTTGCACTAGGGTTAGATCGAATGTGTTACTGAATGTAAATCGTGTAACTTGATTGCACGTTGTTCCGCTGGCATTGCGATGCAGTGCTGGCGGCATTGAGTGGTAGGGGGCGTCATGCAGCATTCCAGCCGATCCGCGTGCGATTTGGGCCGCGCACATCTGTCCGGCCGCAACGGCCGCCACGGCAATACCGGCGCTTCCCGCAGTCAGTCAATCCGACACCGAAGACACCTGAGCCGCGCGCGGCACTTCCCGGCGCACCAGCGCCACCTTCCCGCTGACGGTCCCGCGGCAGAAGCCTGTCGCCCGCCCGCCCACCTTGCGCGAGCCCGGCCGTGCGGCTGTCGGGCGCGCCATATGCGCTGAAGCCCTCCTCGCGCAGCACCGGTAAAGAGCACAGGCTTCTGCCCGCTTTGCCGGTTCGTGCGTCGACGCGACGCACCAACCCTATTCCATTCAAGAGGCGGGAATCTCCATGGCGCTCTATGCTCTGCGGGAACTCACGCAGCAGTCCTTTGGACCGCTCGGGGCGATGATCGAGGCAGGTAATCGTGCCGTCAGTTTCTGGGGCGAGTCCGTCGCGTGGCTTCCCGGGGTCCGCGAGGCCGACGCCGCGCTTGAGTTGTTCACCCGGCTGACCAAGGCCTACGGAAAACCTCGCTTCGAGATCGACGAAGTCATCGTGTGCGGGCAACGGGTGGCCGTAACCGAGACAACGCTTATCGAGGAGCCCTTCTGCCGGCTGCTGCATTTCAGGAAGGACATGTCCGGTCCCGGTCCGCGGGTATTGCTCGTGGCTCCGCTCTCGGGGCACTACGCCACCCTCCTGCGACCAACGGTCGAGGCATTGCTGCCCGGGCATGACGTCTACATCACCGACTGGGCCGATGCGCGTCTTGTTCCGCTTGACGCCGGACACTTCGATCTTGGCTGCTATGTTGACTACCTGAAAAAGTTCTTGCGATACCTCGGCACCGGCACGCATGTCGTGGCGGTTTGTCAGCCGGGGGTCCCGGTGCTTTGCGCCGTCGCCCAGATGGCCGAGGACGGCGAGCAGCTGCAGCCCCGCTCCATGACCCTCATCGCCGCGCCGATCGACACCCGCGTCAGCCCGACGGCGGTCAATCAGTTCGCGCAGAAATATTCGCTGTCATGGTTCGAGGCAAGCGTCATCGAACAGGTACCCGGCGGCTACCCGGGAAAAGGACGCCGGGTGTATCCGGGCTTCCTCCAGCTCGCAGGCTTTGTGTCGATGAACGTCGCACGCCACGCCGGTGCGCACCTCGATTTCTACCGTCACCTGGTCGATGGCAGGCAGAACGAGGCAGCCAGGCATCGCAAGTTCTATGACGAGTACAACGCCGTGCTCGACCTGCCGGCCGAGTACTACCTGGAAACCATCCAGAAGGTTTTCCTGGAGCATCACCTGTGCCGCGGCTGCATGGAAGTCGGCCAGCGCCGCGTCTTCCCCGAGGCCATTACCAACGTGTCACTGCTGACTATCGAAGGCAGCGAGGACGACATCACCGGCCGCGGCCAGACCGAAGCCGCTCACGCGCTCTGCGCAGGCCTTGCCGCCGACCGGAAAGCACACATGGTCGTCGACGGCGTGGGGCACTACGGTACGTTCGCCGGTCAGGGATTCCGGCAATCCATCCTGCCTGCCATCACGCAGTTCATTCAAAGGTGCGCTGACTGAGCGCCATGTCGCCGCCAGCAATCCGATCCAGGCCATCGCTGCAATCTCCCAAAAGATCGCCGGACATCACTTGCCGCCAGGTCACGGCGTCGCGGTGAATTGCCGATAATTACCGATGGAGAACCGTATTTCGCTGCATAAAGCCGCTTCGCGAAGGCAGCAACGGATCGGTGACGCACTTTGCATTCGGAAATTGACGGGCTAATGTTGGACTATGCCGCGGGCCAGACGACGGAGGCAGTCATGAGCATGGTCTCGATAGAACCCGGCAGCTATCAATTTGCGCCGCCGAAAAATCCCGGTGAAGTCATCGACCTGATCAGGAAGCACGCGATCCAGGTCGTTGACCTCAGGTTTACCGACTTGCCCGGAGTCTGGCAGCACTTCTCGATCACGCTGCCGGAAATCAACGACGATTTGTTCTCGGCCGGCATCGGCTTCGACGGATCTTCCATTCGCGGGTTCCAGGAAATTCACGAGTCCGACATGCTGGTCAGGCCTGACCCGGCCACGGCATTCATCGATCCGTTTTGCACGGCGCCAACGCTGGTGCTGATCTGCGACGTGCTGGACCCGGTCCTGCACCAGCCGTATTCGCGCGATCCGCGCTACATTGCACGCAAGGCGGAGCAGTACCTCCAGCAAACCGGTCTTGCCACGGTTTGCTACGTTGGCCCCGAACTGGAGTTCTTCATTTTCGACTCCATCCGCTTCGGCCAGGACCAGCACGCAGGCTACTACCATGTCGAATCCGCCGAAGGCGAATGGACCTCGGGCCGTGACGAAGGCGCCTTTGGCGGCGGCAACCTTGGCTACAAGCAGCGATACAAGGGCGGATACTTTCCCGTGCCGCCAAGCGATACGCTGCAGGACATCCGCTCCGAAATCGTACTCGCGCTGATGCAGGCGGGCATCCAGGTCGAAGTGCATCACCATGAGGTCGCCACGGCGGGCCAGAATGAAATCGACATGCGCTTTGCACCGCTGGCACGCATGGCTGACAACGTGATGATGTACAAGTACATCTGCAAGAACGTGGCGCGCCGCCACGGCAAGGTCGCCACGTTCATGCCCAAGCCCCTGTTCGGCGACAACGCGAGCGGCATGCATTGCCACCAGAGCCTCTGGCGCGGCAGCGAGAACCTCTTCTATGACGCCAACGGTTGGGCGCAGACCTCCCAGATGTGCCGCTGGTACATCGGCGGCTTGCTCAGTCATGCGCCCGCCCTGATGGCGTTCTGCGCACCGAGTACAAACTCCTACAAGCGGCTGGTGCCTGGATACGAGGCACCGGTCAACCTGGCCATGTCGCAGCGCAACCGATCCGCCGCGGCCAGGATTCCAATGGTTTCGGATTCCCCAAGTGCCAGGCGCGTTGAATTTCGCTGCCCTGACCCATCCGCCAATGCCTACCTCGCCTTCTCGGCAATGCTGCTCGCCGGCCTGGACGGCATCGAAAATCACACGGACCCCGGCGCCCCGCTCGACAAGAACATCTATGACCTGCCGCCGGAGGAAGCCGCCGGCATCCGACAGGTTCCGGGTTCCCTCGAAGCGTCGTTAGCCGCGCTGGAATCCGACTCAGCGTTCCTGCGCAAGGGAGATGTCTTCACGGAAGACCTGATCAGCACCTGGATTGACTACAAGCGCACGCACGAGATCGATACCTTGAAGCTGCGGCCGCATCCGTGGGAATTCCAACTCTACTTCGATATTTGATCATCGCGCTGTCAACGGTGCCCGCTGTGTATACACTGCAGCGGCTTTTTCCTCGCAGTCAACACAGCACGCCGATAAAGCTCTGGCTGATCTCCTTGCCAAACTCGGAGCACGCCTGCTTCATCACCTTGGCCGCGGCATGGGTCAGCACTTCGGCCTGGGCGTGGTGGCACAGGGTCACGATGATCGCGGGCAGCGGCGGGAGCGAAGCAAGCTCGACGAACTCGCCACTCTCCAGGTAATCGGTGACGAAGAGGCTCGGGATCGCGGCAATGCCGTAGCCGTCCTTGATCAGGCGCACGATGGCGGCGACCGAGGGCGAGCAGGTGATGCGTGTCTGCGCCACCGGGATGCTCTCCTGGTTGGCGAGGTTGGCGACGATCTCTTCCAGCGCGCGCTGCGGCGCCGTTCCGCGCGCAAAGGTCAGGATCGGGTGTTGCAGCACCTGCCTGGCCAGTCCCCTCGGACCGGGCGGCAACAGGTCCTTGTGCGCAATCCACTGCACCGGGTAGATTGCCAGCGCCGTCGAGACGATCTCGGGATGATCGATCCCTTCCACGCGCACGATCAGGTCCAGTTCGTCGTTCAGCAGGCGCTTCTGCAATACCGTACTCATCTCCACCGTGAGCTCGAGCTCCACCTGCGGGTAGTGCGTGCTCAGCAGCTTGATGAAGTGCGACAGCCAGCTGTGGACCACCGTTTCGATTACCCCCAGGCGTAGCCGGCCCTGGATCGGATTCTCCTTCTGCGCGGCGGCCTGCAGGTTGCGGGCGGCGGCGACCACGGCCTTGGCATAGCCCAGCAGGTATTCGCCGTTAGGGGTCAGGCGGAATTCGCTGGCGTTCCGGTCTACCAGTTCCGTGCCCAGCTCATCTTCCAGGTTCCGGATCCGGAGCGAAATTGCCGCGGGCGTGGCATGCAAGGCTCGCGCAGTGGCGCGAAAGTTCTTCAGTTGCGCCAGTGTGACGAGGGTTTCCAGGAAGCGGATGTTCATTGCGGCGGTGCAGTACAAAGGTGGCGAAGGCGGGAATTGGGCGCTGGGCTGTTAATAAATTCTATACGACCATGGCCATAAAAAGTCGATAGCGTTAATTTTTACTTCGCCATATCTTGTGTACAGCGATCACTGCCATTCATCCACGAGACCAGCCATGACCCCTTCCGAATTCCGCCGCACGGTCCGCGCAGGCAGCTTCCGCGCGTCCACGGCAGGCTTCTGCGGCGACTTCGCCCAGGCCAATCTGGCCATCCTGCCGGAAGCCGTGGCCAGCGACTTCCTGCGCTTCTGCGTCCTCAACCCGAAGGCCTGCCCGTTGCTGGCCGTAGGCGAGCCCGGACAGTGGGCGATCCCCGCGCTCGGCGCCGACCTCGACATCCGCCGCGACGTGCCGGGCTACTACCTCTACCGCGACGGCGAACTGGCGCAGGAACTGCCATCCCTGGCCGACGTGTGGCGGGACGATCTGGTGGCGTTTGCGATCGGCTGCTCGTTCTCGTTCGAGCAGATGTTGCTGCGGGCGGGCATCGCGCTGCGGCACATCGCGCAGCGCAAGAACGTGGCGATGTACCGCACCAATATCGCCAATCAGGCGGCCGGACCGTTTGGCGGCCAGATGGTGGTGTCGATGCGGCCGCTGAAGGCCGCCGACGCGATCCGCGCCATCCAGATCACCAGCCGCTTTCCTGCCGTGCATGGCTCACCGGTTCATCTCGGCGACCCGGCACTGATTGGCATCGCTGACCTGCAGCGTCCGGACTACGGCGAAGCGGTCGAGATCCTGCCGGACGAGATCCCGGTGTTCTGGGCCTGCGGGGTCACCCCGCAGGAAGCGATTCGCAGTGCCCGGCTGCCTGTCGCCATCGCCCACAAGCCCGGGCACATGCTGATCACCGACATTCCGAACGACACCCTGGCGGCTTTCTGAGCATCGACAGCCGACAGGCGTGAACGCAGAGCGCGGCATCAAGAACCGCGCCGAAAAAGAAGCTTGTCAATGACAACGGAGACACTGATGACTACCTCAAGCAAGCCCGCCGACGCGGCCATGGAACCCCGCGGCGGGTTCTTCTCCTGGTACCACCCGCTAACCCGGCAGGAAAAGCGCACCTTCTGGAGCTGCAAGGTCGGCTATGCGCTCGACGCGATGGATACCCAGTTCCTCAGCTTCGTGATTCCGACGCTGATCGCGACCTGGGGCATCACCAAGGGCGACGCCGGGCTGATCGGCACCGCCACCCTGCTGGCATCCGCTGTCGGCGGCTGGGTAGCCGGCATCCTGTCGGACAAGATCGGCCGCGTGAAGACCCTGCAACTCACCATCCTGTGGTTCGCCTTCTTCACGCTGCTGTGCGGCCTTGCCCAGAATTTCGGGCAACTGCTGGCGGCGCGTGCGCTGATGGGCTTCGGCTTTGGCGGCGAGTGGACCGCGGGTGCGGTGCTGATGGGCGAGATCATCCGCGCCAGGGATCGCGGCAAGGCCGTGGGCATGGTACAGGCAGGCTGGGCGCTGGGCTGGGGCCTGTCGGCGCTGCTGTTCGCGGTGGTGTTCTCGCTGCTGCCCGCCGAGCTTGCCTGGCGCGCGCTGTTTATCATCGGCGTGCTGCCCGCGATCTTCGTCATCGTCATCCGGCGCTTCGTGGATGACCCGGAGATCTATCAACAACAGAAGGCGCGCGAATCCACCGCCCCTCATGGCGCGCGCTTCACCGACATCTTTTCCCGGGACCTGATCAGCGTCACGCTGCGTGCTTCGCTCCTTACCACTGGCGCACAGGGCGGCTACTACGCCATCACCACCTGGCTGCCGACCTTCCTTGCGACCGAGCGCCACCTGACCGTGCTTGGCACCGGCGGCTACCTGGCCATGGTGATCGCGGGCTCCTATGCCGGCTACCTGAGCAGCGCCGTGCTGACCGACAAGATCGGCCGCAAGAACAACTTCATCCTGTTCGCGCTGGGTGCCCTGACCATCGCGCTGACGTACACCAACGTGGTCGTGGACGACACCGCCATGCTGTTCCTTGGCTTCCCGCTCGGCTTCTTCGCTTCCGGCATCTTCAGCGGGATGGGCGCCTTCCTGACCGAGCTGTTCCCGACGCGGGTGCGCGGGTCCGGCCAGGGCTTTTGCTACAACGTCGGCCGTGCCGTCGGTGCCCTGTTCCCGTTCCTGATCGGCCTGGTCAGCCAGCAAATGTCGCTGGGCCGCACCATTGGCGTGTTCGCCGCTGCCGCCTACGGCGTGCTGATCCTCGCCGCCCTGACGCTGCCGGAGACGCGCGGCAAACAACTCGAATCCTGATCCGTGGACAGAACCAACATGCAAGACATCACGCCAAACCAAGTCAACCGCTGGCAGTTCTGGATCGACCGCGGCGGCACCTTTACCGATATCGTGGCCAGGCGCCCCGACAATACCCTGGTCACGCACAAGCTGCTGTCGGAGAACCCGGAGCAATACAAGGACGCGGCGGTGGCCGGCATCCGCCACCTGCTCGGCCTGAAGGATGGCGAGCCCATCACGCCGGACCAGGTCGAAGCGGTCAAGATGGGGACTACCGTGGCCACCAACGCCCTGCTCGAACGCAAGGGCGAAGCGACCGCGCTGTTCATCACCCGGGGCTTTGGCGACGCGCTGCGCATTGCCTACCAGAGCCGGCCGCGCCTGTTCGACCTGGAAGTCATCCTGCCCGAGCTGCTGTACACGAAGGTGGTGGAGGTCGATGAGCGCATCGGCGCGCACGGCGAGCTGGTCACCCCGCTCGACGAAGAGCAAGTGCGTGCCGACCTGCAAGCGGTCTATCGCGAAGGCTTCCGCTCGGTCGCCATTGTCCTGATGCATGGCTACCGCCACCACGCCCACGAGCAGGCGGTTGCGCGCCTGGCCCGCGAGACCGGCTTCACCCAGGTCAGCACCTCGCACGAGGCCAGCCCGATGATGAAGCTGGCGTCGCGCGGCGACACGACCGTGGTGGACGCCTATCTGTCGCCCATCCTGCGCCGCTATGTCGAGCAGGTGGCCGCCGAGATGCCCGGCGTCAACCTGCAGTTCATGCAGTCGAGCGGCGGCCTGACCGACGCGCATCGCTTCCAGGGAAAGGACGCAATCCTGTCCGGCCCTGCCGGCGGCATTGTCGGCCTTGCGCGCACCGGCCAGCTCGCCGGCTTCGGGCGGCTGATTGGCTTTGACATGGGCGGCACCTCGACCGACGTGTCGCACTATGCCGGCGAGTTCGAGCGCGAGTTCGAAACCCAGGTGGCCGGCGTGCGGATGCGCGCGCCGATGATGAGCATCCACACCGTGGCAGCGGGCGGCGGCTCGATCCTCCATTTCGATGGCACGCGCCTGCGGGTGGGTCCCGACTCGGCCGGCGCCAATCCCGGCCCCGCCAGCTACCGGCGCGGCGGCCCGCTCACGGTGACCGATTGCAACGTGATGCTGGGCAAGATCCAGCCGGCGTTCTTCCCCAGGGTATTCGGCCTGCACGCCGACCAGCCGCTGGACGCCGACATCGTCCGCGAGAAGTTCACCGCGCTGGCAGAGGACATCTTCCAGGCCACCGGCAACCGGCGCACGCCCGAGCAGGTCGCCGAGGGCTTTATCGAGATCGCCGTCGGCAATATGGCCAATGCAATCAAGCAGATCTCGGTGCAACGCGGCCACGATGTGACCGGATACGTGCTGACCACCTTCGGCGGCGCCGGCGGCCAGCACGCCTGCCTGGTGGCCGACGGGCTCGGCATGCGCAGCGTGTTCGCGCATCCGCTGGCCGGCGTGCTGTCGGCCTATGGCATGGGACTGGCCAACCAGAGCGTGATGCGCGAGGAGTCGGTCGAGCTGGTCCTGTCGGACGATGCCCTGCCCGAACTGGCCGCCCGGCTCGACAAGCTGGCGCAACACGGGACCAACGAGCTGTTGCGCCAGGGCGTGGCCGCCAGCCGCATCGAGACGCTGCGCCACGTGCACCTGCGCTACCAGGGCACCGACAATGCACTGCTCGTGCCCTTCGGCGACGTCGCCACCATGCGCGCCGCGTTCGAGGCCGCCTACCGCCAGCGCTACGCCTTCCTGATGCCGGACAAGGCACTGGTGGCCGAAGCCATCTCGGTCGAGGTGCTGGGCGTGTCTGACGCCCCGCAGGAGGCTTTCGCCGAGTTGCCGGCACGTACCGGCGTACTGCAGCCAGCCGACACCGTGCGCATGTTCAGTGGCGGCGAATGGCGCGACACGGGCCTGTTCCGCCGCGAAGACACCCGGCCCGGCGATATCATCCGCGGGCCGGCCATCATCGCCGAGCCCGTCGCCACCACCGTCGTGGAAGCCGGCTGGCAGGCCGAGGTGACGCCGCTCAATCATCTCGTGCTCGCGCGCATCGAAAAGCTGCCGCCGCGCCGCGCCATCGGCACCGGTGCCGATCCGGTCATGCTGGAGGTCTTCAACAACCTGTTCATGAGCATTGCCGAGCAGATGGGCCTGCGCCTCCAGAACACGGCCCACTCGGTCAATATCAAGGAGCGGCTCGATTTCTCCTGCGCGATCTTCGATGCCGACGGCAACCTGATCGCCAACGCGCCCCACATGCCGGTGCACCTGGGCTCCATGGGCGAATCCATCAAGTCCGTGATGACAGCCAATGCTGGCAGGATGCAGCCCGGCGACGTCTACGCGCTGAACGACCCCTACCACGGCGGCACGCACCTGCCGGATATCACCGTGGTCACGCCGGTGTTCGATGCCCCCGGCCAGCGCATCCTGTTCTACGTGGGCTCGCGCGGCCACCATGCCGACGTGGGCGGCATCACGCCCGGGTCGGTGCCACCCAACTCCAGCACCGTCGACGAGGAAGGGGTGCGCATCAGCAACTGGAAGCTGGTGGAGGATGGACGCATGCGCGAGCGTGAAACCATCGAGCTGCTGCTATCCGCCACCTACCCCTCGCGCAACCCGCAGCAGAACATCGCGGACTTGCGCGCACAGGTCGCAGCCAATGAAAAGGGTGCGCAGGAGCTGCGCAAGATGGTCGAGCACTTCGGGCTCGAAGTGGTGATGGCCTATATGCGGCACGTCCAGGACAATGCCGAGGAGTCGGTGCGCCGGGTGATCAGCGCACTGTCGGATGGCGCCTTCAGCTACAGGATGGACAACGGCGCCGTGATCGAAGTCGGCATCCGCGTGGACCAGGCCGCGCGCAGCGCGGTGATCGACTTTACCGGCACGTCATCGCAACTGCCGAGCAACTACAACGCGCCCAAGGCGATCTCGATGGCGGCGGTGTTGTACGTGTTCCGTACCCTGGTGCACGACGACATTCCGCTGAACGCCGGCTGCCTCAAGCCGCTGGAAGTGATCGTGCCGGAAGGGTCCATGCTCAACCCGGTGTACCCGGCGGCGGTCGTGGCCGGCAATGTCGAGACGTCGATGTGCATCACCAATGCGCTGTATGGCGCGCTTGGAAAACTGGCGTCGAGCCAGGGCACCATGAACAACTTCACCTTCGGCAACAGCCGCTACCAGTACTACGAGACCATCTCCGGCGGCCTCGGCGCCGGCGATGGATTCGATGGTGCCAGCGTGGTCCAGGCGCATATGACCAATTCGCGCCTGACGGACCCCGAGGTGCTGGAGTGGCGCTACCCGGTGCGCCTGGACAGCTACCGCATCCGCCATGGGTCGGGCGGACAGGGGAAATGGCGCGGCGGCGACGGTGGTATTCGCCGGATCCGCTTCCTGGAACCGATGACCGCGTCGATCCTCGCCAACAACCGGCTCGTCGCGCCATTTGGCATGGCGGGCGGCGAAGCCGGCGCGCTCGGACGCAACTGGGTGGAACGGGTCGACGGCAGCCAGGAACCGCTCGGCTACGCCGCCACGGTGGAACTGCGGGCCGGCGATACGTTCGTCATCGAAACGCCGGGAGGCGGTGGCTACGGAGTGCCGCTGGTGGATCAGCCATAGTCCGCCACGCGCCCGCCCGGATGGTGGCTAATGGCGCTGCCCGGAGTCAATCCGCCAGCGCCATTTTGGACTTCCGAAGCTGGTGTCCTGTTCCGTTGTTAACTGATCTATGTTTGCATAGGATGTTGGTATCAACGGAACGGGAGATACCAGCATGCCAATGGGCCGACCGAAGGTAGAACTGATGTTGAGCCAAGACGAACAGTCGCAACTTACCTCGATGGCGCGTTCGCGCGCTATCCCGGCTGCGCTGGTGACACGAGCGCGCATCGTTTTGGCGGCGGCTACAGGCGAGCCCAACAGCGAGATCGCCAAACGGCTGCAACTCACGCGTGCCACAGTGGGTAAGTGGCGCGCTCGGTTCCTTGAACGGCGCATCAATGGCCTGTACGACGAACTGCGCCCGGGCAAGCCACGCACAATAGACGACGAGCGCGTGGCGGAACTCATCAAGACGACGCTGCATACGAAGCCCGCGGGCGGCTCGACACACTGGAGTGTGCGGGCGGTGGCGGCCGAGACATCTATTTCGCCTACCAGCGTGCACCGCTATTTCAAGCTGTTGGGGCTGCAACCGCATCGTAGCGAGACCTTCAAGTTGTCCATTGACGCGTTCTTCATCGAGAAGCTGCGCGACGTGGTGGGTCTGTACCTGAACCCGCCCGAGAACGCGTTGGTGCTGTGCGTGGATGAGAAGAGCCAGTGCCAGGCACTGGAGCGCACTCAGCCGATGCTGCCCATGGGCCTGGGCTATGTCGAGGGTGTCACCCACGACTATGTCCGTCACGGCACGACGACTCTGTTTGCCGCACTGAACGTGCTCAACGGTGCGGTGCTGGCCGAGTGCAAGCCGCGTCATCGGCATCAAGAGTTCCTCGCCTTCTTGCGTTCGATCGACAAGGCTGTTCCCGCCGAACTCGATGTGCATTGCATCGTGGATAACTACAGCAGCCATAAGCACCCCAAAGTCAAGGCGTGGCTGGCAGCCCGTCCGCGCTGGCACATGCATTTCATCCCCACCTACAGTTCCTGGTTGAATCAGGTCGAACGCTTCTTCTCGATCATCACCGACAAGGCCATCCGTCGTGGCTCCTTCACCTCGGTCAAGGAGCTTGTGCAAAAAATCGATCACTTCGTCGCTCACTACAACCAGAATTGCAAGCCATTCAACTGGACGGCCACCGCGGATTCGATTCTCGCCAAGCTGAAGAGACTTTGCGAACGAATCAGCGGAACAGGACACTAGATCGCAGACTTCCTGACTGCCCCGGTAGCAAAGAACTGCTGCAAGTTCTCGAACACCAGTTCCGCCATCGCCTGGCGCGTCTCGTGCGTGGCGCTGGCGATATGCGGCAGGAGGACGACATTGTCCAGGCCGAACAGCGCCTCGGGCACGTTCGGTTCATCCTCGAAGACATCCAGTCCGGCCCCCGCGATGCGCTGGTGGACCAGCGCATCGACGAGCGCCGCCTCGTCCACCACCGTGCCGCGCGCGATATTGATCAGGAAGCCTTGCGGCCCCAATGCGTCGAGGACGGCGGCGGATACCAGGTGGCGTGTCGACGGGCCGCCGGCGGTGGCGATGACCAGGTAGTCGGCCCAGCGCGCCAGGGCCTCCAGCGAAGGCTCGTAGGCGTAAGGCGCATCGTCGGACCGGTTGCGGCTGTGATAGCGGACCTCCATGTCGAAACCCGCGGAACGGTGCGCGATCACGCGCCCGATGCGCCCCATGCCGATGATGCCGAGGCGCTTGCCGCTCACGCGCGTGGCCAGCGGAAACTGCCCCCTGGGCCATTCGCCCCGGCGCACGAAGCGGTCCGCGGCGCTGATCTTGCGCGACACATCCATCAGCAGCGCGAAAGCGGTATCGGCGACACAGTCGTTCAGCACGTCGGGGGTGTAGCCCACGGCAATGCCGCGGCTGCGCGCGGTCTCGAGATCGAGCTTGTCCAGGCCCACGCCGAAGCTGGAGATCACGCGCAGTGCCGGCAAGGCAGCCAGCAGCACGGCGTCGGCCCCGATCGCGGCGCGCGTGGTCAGGGCAGTGAACTCGCTACCGTGGCGGGACAGGAAGCCGGCGGGGTCGGACTCCGTCCAGAACGGGTGGACGTCATAGTGTTCGGCAAGACGCGCTTCGATGGCTTCCGGCAGGCGGCCATGCTGCAGCAGGCGGGGTTTCATGCGATGAGTCCTTTGAAGAGACAGCCGTGCGCGTCAGTCGGCGCGCAGCTTATTGTCGACAATGATTTTTGCGTAGCGCTTGCGGTCGGTGGTGATCAGCTCGCCAAACTGCTGCGGGGTGCTACCGACGGGAATCGCACCCTGGTCGACCAGTTGCTGGCGGACTTCGGGCAGCGCCACCACCTGCTTCACGCCCGCGGCAATCTTGTCGACGATATCCCGGGGCGTGCCGGCCGGAGCGAGCAGCCCTACCCACGAGCCGGATTCCGCGCCGGATATCCCCGCCTCGGTCAGCGTGGGCACCTCAGGCAAGGCCGGCGAGCGCACCTTGCCTGTCACCGCCAGCGCGCGCAGCTTGCCGGCCTTGACGTGACCCGCCGTCTCCAGCACCGAGGCGAACAGCATGTCGACGTTGCCGGCCATCAGGTCGGTCATGGCGGCGCCGCCCCCCTTGTAGGGCACGTGCAGCATGTCGGTGCCGGTGGCGGCCTTGAAGATCTCGCCCGACAGGTGCGGCGAGCCGCCGGTACCCGAGCTGGCGAATGACAGCTTGCCCGGCTGCGCCCTGGCCAGTGCCACCAGTTCCTTCGCGGTCCTGGCCGGCAGCTTGGGCGTGACGACCAGCGCGAACGGCAGCTCGGCCATTTCGGTCACAGGCACAAGGCGGTTGGGGTCATAGCTGAGCTTGGTGTACAGCGTGGGGTTGATCGACTGCGTGCCGACATTGCCCGCCACCAGCGTATAGCCATCCGGCTTCGCGCGCGCCGCCAGCTCCAGGCCGACGTTGCCTGCCGCGCCCGGCCGATTGTCCACCAGCACCGGCTGCCCCCACAGCTGCGACAGGCGCTGCGCGACCAGCCGAGTGGCAATGTCGGTGCCGCCGCCCGGCGTGAACGGCAGGATGATCGTGACCGGCCGCGCCGGCCATCCGGCGGCAGTCTGTGCCTGCGCGGCGGGCGCCAGCAGCGGTGCTGCCGCGAGGCAAAGGGCCAGCAGGACGCTGCGCCGGCCGCCGTGGGTTGGATTGCGTTGTGGCATGGCTGTCTCTGTGTCTTTCGTGTTGTGTGGTGTCATTCCGGCTGGATGCCGGCGTTCCTGGCCACCTTGGCCCACTTCACCATCTCGGACTGGATGAAGCCGGCAAACTCGGCGGGGCTGCCACCCGCGGGCTCGATGCCCGCCGCCAGCAGACGTTCGCGCATGTCCGGCGCGGCCAGGGCCTGGTTGATGGCGGCGTTGAGCTTGTCGATCACCGCCCTGGGCGTGCCGGCCGGTGCCAGGACACCACCCCAGGTACTGGTGTCATAGCCCGGCAGGCCGGCTTCGGCCATGGTGGGCACCTGCGGCGCGATCGCCGCGCGCTTCGTTGTGGTGACGGCCAGCGCCCTCACCTTGCCGGCCTTCACCTGCGGACCGATCGCGGCCACGGTGTCAAACATCAGCGAAACGCGCCCGCTGGTCAGGTCCGGGTGCGCCAGCGTGCTGCCCTTGTAAGGCACGTGGACCATGTCGATGCCGGCCATGCTCTTGAACAGTTCGCCGGAGAAATGCGGCGCCCCGCCCGATCCGCTCGACGCGAACGACAGCTCGCCGGGATGCGCCCTGCCATAGGCGATCAGGTCCTTGACCGATATCGCGGGAACCGACGGCGAGACCACCAGCATCAGCGGCACGATGTGCGTCAGCACGACCGGCTCGAAGCTTTTCACCGTATCGAACGGCAGCTTGCGGACCATGCTCGGATTGATGGCATGGCTGCTCGCCACCAGCGCCAGCGTGTAGCCGTCAGGGGCGGCCTTCGCCACCAGGTCGGTGCCGACGATGCCAGTCGCGCCGCTGCGGTTGTCCACGACCACCGACTGGCCCCAGGCCGCGGTCAGCTTCTGGCCGACCAGCCGCGCCACCAGGTCGATGGCGCCGCCCGGCGAAGCGGGCACGACGATGGTGATCGGTTTGCTGGGATAGCTCTGTGCTCGGGCGCCGGCGGGCGCCAGCGTGAGGACGAGCGCTGCCGCGGCGAGGCCGGCGGCAAGCCGGTAGTATCCCGGCGCGATGGAACGAAGCGTGGTGTTCATGGTGTCTCCTGCCTTAACCATCTGGCGAATGGCGGCATGTCGGGCCGCCCCTTCCCTGCCTGCTTACTCGACGCGCGCGCCGGACTTCTTCACCAGCGCAGCCCAGCGCGGGATCTCCTTGTCCATCAGCGCCGACAACTCGGCGGGCGAGCTGCCCACGACTTCCATGCCGAGCTGCTGCGTCAGCCGCTGCTGCACGGCGGGCTGCCTCAGCGCCCGCACCACTTCGGCGTTGAGCCGTTGCACCACGTCCTTCGGCGTGCCGCGCGGTGCGTAAAGCGCCTGCCAGGAAACCATCTCGAAACCACTGACGCCCGCCTCGGCCATCGTCGGCACATTGGGCAGCAGCGCCGAGCGCTTCGGCGAGGTCACCGCCAGCGGGCGCAGCTTGCCGGCCTTGATCATGGCGTCGCCCGCAGTCAGCTGGTCGAACAGGAACGGCACCAGCCCCGCGGCCACGTCCTGCACGGCCTGCGGGCTGCCCTTGTATGGCACGTGGGTCATCGGCACGTGGATCAGGTCCGCGAACAGTTCGCCGGCCAGGTGGGTCGACGTGCCCGCACCGGAGGAGGCGAAACCGAGGCCGTTTTTCTTCTTCGCGTAGGCGATCAGCTCCTGCACGTTGTTGACCGGCAGGTCCGCGTTCACCATCAGCACGTTCGGCACGTAGCCGACCAGGCTGACCGGCTCGAAATCCTTGACCGGGTCGTACGACAGGTTTTTGTACAGGCTGGCGTTGATGGCGTGGGTGCTGATGGTGCCGCCGAAGAGCGTATAGCCGTCCGCCTTGGCTCGGGCCACATAGGCCGCGCCCACGGCGCCGGCCGCGCCGGGCCGGTTCTCCACCACCACCGGTTGCCCGAGGGCGCGCGACACTTCCTGGCCGATGGTGCGCGCGACGATGTCGGTCGAGCCGCCAGCCGCGAACGGCACGACCCAGGTGATCGGGCGCGACGGCCATTTGTCCCCGGCATGGGCCGGTGCGCAGACGGCACCGATGCCGAGGGCCAGCCACGCGGCCAGGGTCCGGGCCCCGCGCCCCGCGAGGGCAATGCGTTGCATCATGTTGTCTCCTGCCATGGCCGGTCATGCCGGCCTGTATTTGTAGTCGTTGGCGTGGGCGGCGTCAGGGTCCGGCTAGCGGCCCGTGGCCTTGCGCCACGCCGCGAAGTCTTCGCGGGCCTGCTCGCTGGTGGGCGGATAGAGGCCGATGATGGAGCGGCCCTTGTTCACCTCCTCGGTGACGAAATCTTCGAACGCGGTCATTTCCACCGCCTCGGCAGCGATCTCTTCGGCAAGGTGGGCCGGGATGATGATCACGCCCTCGCTGTCGCCGACCACCACGTCGCCGGGGAAGACCGCCACATCGCCGCAGCCGATCGGCACGTTGAATTCCAGCGCCTGGTGCAGCGTGAGATTGGTCGGCGCCGACGGGCGGTTGTGGTAGGCGGGCATGGCCAGCCGGGCAATCTCGGGTGAATCGCGGAAGCCGCCGTCGGTGACGATGCCGGCGCCCCCGCGCTGCATCAGGCGCGTGACCAGGATCGAGCCTGCCGAGGCCGCGCGAGGATCCTTGCGGCTGTCGATCACCAGCACCGCGCCCGGCGGACATTGCTCGATGGCCTGCCGCTGCGGATGCGCGGGATTCTGGAACACCGTGATGGGGTTGAGGTCCTCGCGCGCGGGAATGTAGCGCAGCGTGAAGGCCTCGCCGACCATGTTGGCGTGCTCGGGATTGAGCGGGCGCACATCCTGGATGAACTGGTTGCGCAGGCCGCGCTTGAACAGCGCGGTGCACAGCGTCGCGGTGCTGACGGTCTTGAGCTGGTCCCGTACGGAGGGGCTGAGTTGGGTCATGGTGGTCCCTTGTCTGGCGTGGCGGCGTCAGTAAATGCTCGGCTCGCCGCTGGGCGCGCCGAAGTCGGTTTGCAGGAAATCGAAATCGCAGCCTTCATTGGCCTGTCGGATATGCCGGGAGAACATCCAGCCGTAGCCGCGCTCGAAACGCGGGGGCGGCGGCATCCATTGCTCGCGGCGGCGCGCCAGCTCTTCGTCGGACACCTCCAGATGGATGCTACGCCGCTCGATGTCGACCGAGATCAGGTCACCGGTGCGCACCAGCGCGAACGGCCCGCCGACATACGATTCCGGTGAGACATGGAGGATGCAGGCGCCGTAGCTGGTGCCGCTCATGCGCGCATCGGACATGCGCAGCATGTCGCGCACGCCCTGCTTCACCAGCTTCTTCGGGATCGGCAGCATGCCCCACTCCGGCATGCCGGGCCCGCCCTGCGGACCGGCGTTGCGCAGGATCAGCACGTGGTCGGCGGTGACGTCGAGGTCGTCGCGCTCCACGGCTTCCTTCATCGACGGATAGTCATCGAACACCAGCGCTGGCCCGGTGTGTTTGAAGAACCGCTTCTCGCAGGCGCTGGGCTTGATCACGCAGCCGTCGGGCGCGATGTTGCCCTTGAGTACGGCCAGCGCGCCTTCCTGGTAGAGCGCGTTCTCCGGCGTGCGGATGACGTCGTCGTTATAGACCTCGACCCCGGCGATGCTCTCGCCCAGCGTGCGGCCGGTGATGGTCATCGCGTCGAGGTGCAGCCGGTCGCCGATGCGGTTCATCAGCGCCGGCAGGCCGCCCGCGTAGAAGAAGTCCTCCATCAGGTATTTGTCGCCACTGGGCCGGATATTGGCGATCACCGGCACGCGCCGGCTGGCAGCGTCGAAATCCTCCAGGCCGATGTCATGGCCGGCGCGCCGCGCCATGGCGATGACATGGATGATCGCGTTGGTGGAACAGCCCATCGCCATGGCCACCGCGATGGCGTTCTCGTACGACTGGCGCGACTGGATGCGCTGCGGCGTCAGGTCTTCCCACACCATGTCGACGATGCGGCGGCCGGCCTCGGAACACATGCGGATGTGATTGGCATCGGCGGCCGGGATCGAGGACGCGCCGGGTAGCGTCATGCCGATCGCTTCGGCGATGGCGGTCATGGTGCTGGCCGTGCCCATCGTCATGCAGGTGCCGTGGCTGCGCGCGATGCCGCCTTCGATGCCAGTCCACTCCGCCTGGCTGATATTGCCCGCGCGGCGTTCGTCCCAGTACTTCCAGGCGTCCGAGCCGGAGCCCAGTACGTTGCCCTTGTAGTTGCCGCGCAGCATCGGGCCGGCCGGCACGAAGATGGCCGGCACGCCCGCGCTGGTGGCGCCCATCAGCAGGCCCGGCGTGGTCTTGTCGCAGCCGCCCATCAGCACGGCACCGTCGATGGGATGGGAGCGGATCAGTTCTTCGGTCTCCATCGCGAGGAAGTTGCGATAGAGCATGGTGGTCGGCTTGACCGAGCTTTCCGACAGCGAGATCGCCGGCAGTTCGATGGGAAAGCCACCCGCCTGCAGGATGCCGCGCTTGACGTCGTCGACGCGCTGCTTGAAGTGGGCGTGGCAGGGATTGATATCCGACCACGTATTGATGATGGCGATGAGCGGCTTGCCCATCCACTCGCCTGGCGAGTAGCCCATCTGCATGATGCGGGACCGATGGCCCGACGAGCGGAGGTCATCGGGGGCGAACCAGCGCGCGCTGCGCAGCGCGTCCGGCGTCTTCTTGCGAGCCATCATTGTCTCTTCCACCTTGGTCGTGAGGCCCGCCGCGAGCGGCCGGCCTGGTGATGGGCATTAAAGCACTAATATATTAGTACGTCAATTTGGGTGAAATCCCTTAGAATTCCACCAATTGGGACGTCTCAGCACCGCCAGTGTGGCGGTTCGGGCACCCGCCCTGGTTT
>NZ_JWMA01000110.1 GCF_000812465.1 Cupriavidus sp. IDO
GGGGGGCGGGGGGGGGGGGCAGGCGCTGGCATACCGGTGGCCTTTACTTCGTTGAACCTCCGGCCCTCACCCCCACCCCTCTCCCACTGCGCGGGAGAGGGGAGCCTTTGCGAGCGGTGGCGGCAAGCCCCCACGCTCACACAGACCCGCGATTCGTTCGCTACTCCCGCAGCGAAGCGCCCGCCCCGCGCAGCGCCTTCACGATCGCATCCACATTCGCCTCGACCCGGTGGATCGGCCCGGCAACGGAGATGCCATAGGCAACATTGCCGAACATCACCGGCACCGCAATCGCGCCCAGGTCAGGAAACGATTCACCGAAATTCGGGTACCAGCCCTGCTCCTGCCAGCGCTGCAGTTCGCTTGCCAGCGCGGCGCGCGACTTCACGGTGCGCGGCGTGCGTGGCGTGAATGCGAGCTTGTCGAGGATGCCGTCACGTGCCTCGGCACTCATCGCGCCAAGGATGGCGCGGCCGATCGAGTTGATGTGTGCATCGCGCACCTCGCCCGGCGTGGCCGTGTAGCGCACGGGGTTGGCCGACTCGCGCACTTCCAGGTAAAGCACGCGCCCGTCCTCCTGCAGCTTGCCGAAGATGACGGTCTCGCCGGTGGCATCGCGCAGCGCTTCCAGCACCGGTTGCACGCGTTCGAGCAGCGGGTCGTTGCGGGAGATGCGCTGGGCAATGCTGAGCAGGCGGCTGGTGGGGTAGTAGCCCTGGCGCCGGCCGGTCTCGTAGAGGTAGCCCAGCGACACCAGCGTGCGGATCAGTCCGAGGCAGCTCGACATGGGCGCGCCGAGCAGCTTCGCCAGCTCGGTCAGCGTGAGCGAACGTCCTTCGCGTGCGTAGATCTCGATGATCTCGATCACGCGCAGTGCCGTCTTCACGCTCGAATGGCCACCCTTCTCGGCCGCTTCCGTTTCTGCCATGTCCGGCTTCCTTGTACCTTGCCCGGGCCAGATTGTACGCGGGCCGGCGGGGCTGCTACGCCTCGGGGGCCGGCGCGTTGCCGCCGGCCAGCGCTTCCGGCCAGGAGCGGATATTGCCGGGCGTGCGCGAGAAGCGCGTGGGGATGCCTGCCGCGCGCAGGCGGCCTTCGGTCGGATGGTCGTACTCGAACAGCATGCCGGTGGCGCGCAGGTGAGGGTCATCGGCCAGGCTTTCGAACGACGCCACTTCGCTGTGCGGAATGTCGGCGTCCTGCAGCAGCGCCAGCCATTGCGCCGTGGTGCGGCGGCTGACGATGTCGGCCAGCGTGGCGTACAGCGCGTCGATATTGGCGCTGCGCGCGGCGGGGTCGACATAGCGCGGATCGGTCGCCAGCTCCGGGTGACCCGACAAGGCGAAGAAGCGCGACCATTGCGCCGTGGTGTACGGCAGCAAGGCGATGTAGCCGTCCTGGGTGCGATACGGCTTGCGGTGCGGCGACATCACGCGCGGATAGCCTGCCGGGCCGCGCTCCGGAATGAAGGTCTGGCCGGCCAGTTGCTCCACGGCGAGGAAGGACACCAGCGTCTCGAACATCGGCACTTCGATGGCCTGCCCGAGCCCGGAACGCTCGCGCTCGTATAGCGCCATCGGGATGGTGTAGGCCACTGTCAGGCCGGCAACCTTGTCGGCCAGGATGGTGTTGACGTACTGCGGGCCCTCGGCGGAATTCGCACCCTGGAACTGCGCCAGGCCGCTGCGGGCCTGGATGATGTCGTCGAACGCGGGCATGCCGGCATACGGCCCCGTCTCCGAGTAGCCATAGGCACCGCAGTAGATCAGCCGCTGATTGGATTCGCGCAGCGATTCATAGTCCAGCCCGAGCTTGCGCAGCGATTGCGGGCGCACGTTGGAAATGAACACGTCGGCGCCGGCGATGAGCGCTTTCAGTTCAGCAAGGTCTGCCTCGCGCTTGATATCCAGCATCACGAAGCGCTTGTTGCGGTTCAGGTTCAGGAAGGTGGCGCCCATGCCGGGGTGCAGCGCGGGCTCGGCGTGGCGGAACACATCGCCGGCGGGCGCTTCCACCTTGATGACCTCGGCGCCCATGTCGCCCAGGATCTGGGTCGCGTAGGGGCCCATCCCGACCGACGTCATGTCCACCACGCGAATGCCCGCCAGGGGCCCGGTGGGACGGCTCATTTCCGCATTGTTTGTCTTCATCTCGGGCACGGCGGACTCAATAGGACTTGGGCAAACCCAGCACGCGCTCGGCAATGAAGCACATGATGAGCTGCGGGCTGACCGGCGCGATGCGCGGGATATACGACTCGCGCAGCAGGCGCTCCACGCGGTATTCGCGCGAGTAGCCCATGCCGCCCAGCGTCAGGATCGCGGTCTGGCAGGCGTTGTGGCCGGCCTCTGCGGCCAGGTACTTGGCCGCGTTGGCTTCTGCGCCGCAGGACTGGCCGGCGTCGTAGCGGGCGGCGGCCTTCAGCATCATCAGGTTGGCCGATTCCAGCTGCATCCACGCCTGCGCCAGCGGATGCTGCACGCCCTGGTTCATGCCGATCGGGCGGCCGAACACCACGCGATCCTTGGCATACTGCGTGGCAATGGCCAGCGCCGCCCGGCCCAGGCCGATCGCCTCGGCCGCGATCAGGATGCGCTCGGGGTTGAGCCCGTGCAGGATGTACTCGAAGCCGCGCCCTTCCTCGCCGATGCGGTCTTCCTCTGGAATGAACAGGTCATCGATAAACAGCATATTGGTGTCGACGGCCGCGCGGCCCATCTTGTCGATCTCGCGGATCTCGATCTTGCTGCGGTCCACCTTCGTGTAGAACAGCGACAGGCCTTCAGTCGGCTTCTTCACCGATTCCAGCGTCTGCGTGCGCGCCAGCAGCAGCATGCGGTCCGCCACCTGCGCGGTGGAGATCCAGATCTTGCGGCCGCTCACCGAATAGCCGCCTGGCACTTTTTTGGCAAAAGTCTTGAGCTTGGTGGTATCAAGTCCGGCGTCTGGCTCGGTCACGCCAAAGCAGGCCTTCTCCTTGCCCGCGATCAGCGGCGGCAGGAAGCGCCCCTTCTGCGCCTCGGTGCCGAACACCACCACCGGGTTCAGGCCGAACACGTTCATGTGCACCGCCGATGCGCCGGTCATGCCCGCGCCGGACTGCGAGATGGTCTGCATTACCATCGCGGCTTCCAGGATGCCAAGCCCGGCACCGCCGAACGCCTCCGGCATCGCCACGCCCAGCCAGCCGCCCTCGCACAGCGCCTTGTAGAACTCGTGCGGGTAGGTGGCGGAGACATCGAGGCGGTCCCAGTACTCCATATCGAACTGCGAGCAGACGGCCTGAACCGCCTCGACGATGGAAGACTGTTCTTCGGAGAGATCGAAATTCATTGCCTTGTCCTTATTCAGCCTGGATGCCCGCATCCTTGACCAGGCGTGACCATTTCTGCAGCTCCGCCACCACGAACTGCCCCAGCTCGGCCGGCGTGCTGCCGAACGGCTCGAAGCCGAAGCCATGGAACTGCGCGGCGTATTGCTTGTTCGATGCGATGGCAACCAGCTCGCGGTTAAGCCGCTCCACGATCGGCGCAGGCGTGCCGGCGGGCGCAAACACGCCGTTCCACGAAGTGATATCGAAGCCCTTGAGTTCCGGCACGCTGGCGATCGGCGGCAGGTCCGGCAGCAGTGCACTGCGCTGCGCAGTGGTCACCGCCAGCGCGCGCAGCTTGCCGGCCTTCACATTGGAAATGCCGGCGGCAAAGTCAACGAACATCAATTGGATCTGCCCGCCGATAACGTCGGTCATGGCCGGCGGCGTGCTCTTGTACGGCACGTGCAGCATCTTCAGGCCGGCCATCTTGGAGAGGGTGGCACCCGCCACGATGCCGGTGCTGTTGCCGCTGCCATAGGACAGGCCGGGGTGTGCCTTGGCGTAGTCGATGAACTCTTGCAGCGTTTTCACGGGCAACGAGGGGCTGACCACCAGCATGAACGGCAGGTTGCCCATGCGCGAGACTGGCGTGAAGTCCTTCACCGGGTCATAGCGCAACTGCTTCATCAGCGACGGATTGGCCGAGTGCGTGGTGTTCGTCGTCATGAACAGCGTGTAACCGTCCGCCGGCGCCTTGGCCACGAACTCCGCCGCGATCGAGCCATTGGCGCCAGGCCGGTTGTCGACCATGACCGGCTGCTGCAGCGCATCGCCCAGATGCCGTGCAGTCAGGCGCGCCACGGCGTCGGTGCCGCTGCCTGCCGCGAACGGCACCACCAGCCGGATCGGCTTGGACGGGTACCCATCCGCCGCACCGGCGGATGAAGTGGCCGCGAGCGCGGCGCCACAGCCCAGCATGACGCTGAGGAAGGCCTTCTTTACGGTTATCACGATGCTTGTCTCCTGCTTGTGGACTGGTTATACCGGCCTGCATCACGCCCGCATTTCTATGCGGGTCGCACCACACGCTCGGGGGATTCCTCGTAGGGAGGGGAATAGATCACCAGGATCTTGGCCGGCTCATCGCTGACGACGGTGAACACGTGCATTTCGTCGGGCGGAAAGAAGCAGCAGTCGCCCGGGCCGAGTTCCTTGCGCTGGCCGGCGACCTCGGCCACGGCGCGGCCTTCGAGCACGTAGCAGACCTGCTCGATGCCCGGATGCGCATGGGGCAGCGCGCCCTTGCCCTTCTCGATGGTGCCGTGGATGACTTCGAGATGGCGTGAGCCGACGGTCTCGGGGCTGATCAGCCGGCGGTTGAGTGTGCCGACGTGGTTGGCGGGGTGATAGCCCTCGATCTCGCTGGTCGAGACGAAGTAGCGGGGACGGTCTTGCACGGTGGTCTCCTGGCTGCGGCTTTGCGCGCTCTTTGATTCATGTGTATGAATCTTAGTTTATCAGGCTGAATTTATACGGCAATGACTTTGGCGCCGGACGCGGGTTTACGCGGTGATGCGGCATGCACTCGTGATGGTGGTTGTTTTCGTTCGAAGGGGTCTTGGCTGGGTCGAGGGAACCGTCGAAGCCTCACAAACAGAAACGCCCGGACATCCCTCAGCAGGATGTCCGGGCGTGCAGCTCCCAACTGGCAGGCGGTGCCTGCGCGATATCAACCGTCCTTGAAAAGGAAGCTGTAGGCGTTCAGTGCCGGGGCACCGCCCAGGTGGGCATAGAGCACCTTCGATCCTTCCGGAAACTCGCCGCGGCGGACCATGTCGATCATGCCCTGCATGGACTTTCCCTCGTAGACCGGGTCGGTCATCATGCCCTCCAGCCTCGCGCTGAGACGGATGGCTTCGAGCGTGCCTGCCGACGGCAGGCCGTACTCCGGTCCGCCATAGCGGGTGTCCAGCACCACGTCCTGTGCGGTAATGTCGCGGCCGAGATCGACCAGTTCCGCCGTATGCTGCGCGATGCGCAGGATCTGCGCGCGGGTCTGCTCCGGCTTGGCCGACGCATCGATGCCGATGACGCGATCCGCGCGGCCGTCGGCCGCGAATCCCACCACCATGCCGGCCTGCGTGCTGCCGGTGACCGAGCACACGACGATGTAGTCGAACTTGAAGCCGAGCTCGGCTTCCTGTGCCCGCACTTCCTCTGCAAACCCCACGAAGCCGAGGCCGCCAAGCGGATGTTCCGAGCAGCCCGCCGGGATTGGATAAGGCTTGCCGCCGGCCTGCCGCACGCTTTCCATGGCCTCTTCCCAGCTCGGGCGGATGCCGATATCAAACCCGTCACTGACCAGGCGCACGTCGGCCCCCATCATGCGCGACATCTGGATATTGCCCACGCGGTCATAGACCGCGTCGGAATAGTTGACCCAGTTCTCCTGCACCAGTACGCACTTCAGTCCCAGGTGAGCCGCTACGGCAGCAACCTGGCGCGTCTGGTTCGACTGGATCCCGCCGATGGAGACCAGCGTATCGGCGCCCTGCGCGAGGGCATCGGGAATGATGTATTCGAGCTTGCGGGTCTTGTTGCCGCCGAAGGCAAGGCCGCTGTTGCAGTCCTCGCGCTTGGCAAAGAGCTCGACCTTGCCACCCAGGCTCTTGCTCAGCCGCGACAGCGGATGGATCGGTGTCGGGCCAAAGGTCAGGGAATGACGCGGAAATCGCTTCAGGTTCATGATGATGGCTCCAGGGTTGTGGTTGGCACGCAAGGCAGCCCTATGGCGCTGCGTCTTGAATCATCATAAGAAAGCTCAGACGAAAGGTGCTTGCAAAGATCCGCCAGTTCTTGCACGATAAAAATTCCTGATGCACACGGGAATTATTTTTATTTTGCGGAAATGGCAACAGCCAAAATTAAATTACGTACGAAATCCGAGGCTACCCGGAAGCCTGCACTGGTGCTGGATCGCACGGACAAGGCCATCCTCCGCGCTTTGCAGCGCGATGCGTCCATCTCGAACCTGGCCCTGGCCGGCAAGGTCAGCCTCAGCCCGCCCGCATGCCTGCGCCGTGTGGAACGCCTGAAAGCGGCCGGACTGATACGGGGAATCGTGGCGCTGTTGAACCCGGGCGCCCTGGAAGCCGGGATGCTGGTCGTCATTGGGGTCGTGCTGGACAGGTCCACGCCCGAATCGTTTGCCGCCTTTGAGAATGCGGTGCAGAAGGTCTCAGGATGCATGGAGTGCCATGAAGTCACCGGCGAATTCGACTACTTCATGATGCTCAGGACGAAGGACAGCGAGAGCTTCAACCGCCTCCATGCTGAACAGCTCCTTTACCTGCCGGGCGTGCGGCAGATACGGACATTCATGGTGCTCAAACAGGTGCTGTCGACCACCCAGTTCCCGATATGAAGCGCTTGCCCTCCTCGTTGCAAAGGTCGGACTTCAGGCCCGATTCGGAGGCAAGTCAATCGGCGGGCGTCTCCGGAGCGAGAGTTTCATAGAGCGCCTTTGCCGCAGGCTGCAACGGCCTGTCGCGACGGCGTATCAGCGCCAGGACACGGTCCACGGTAGGCTCAATCAGCGGGATGGCGCACAGCCGGGGATGATCTGACGGCAACGCCAGGCCGGGCAGCACGGCCATGCCAAGGCCAGCTTCGACCAGCGCCAGTACGCCGACGACGTGATTGGCTTCGTAATAAATAGTCGGACGCCGCTCAAGATGCGCAATGGCATTCTCGATCAGGGCGCGATTGCCGCTTTGCTTTGAAACACCGGCCATCCTCTGCCCAGCCAGCTCCTCCCATGCGACACACTTGCGATCGGCCCAGGCGTGGTCGCGCCGCAGCGTCAGCCGATAGGGCTCGGTGCGGATCGCGCGGAATTCGATATTGGGTTCCTGGGCGCCCATGAAGTTGAGGCCAAAATCCGATTCTCCCGACAGGACGCTGGCCAGCACGGCATTTGCACTTTCGTCGATCACCCGCACCCGCACGCCCGGATGCCGGTTTGCAAACACGTTGATGGCATCGGGCAGCAGATGCAGCGCGGCAGACGGTATTGCCGCCACGGTCACCAGTCCACGCCGGAGCGCGGCCTCATCGCCGAGCCGGAATACCGCGCCGTCAAGAATGTCCAGGGCGGCCCGGGCCTCCTCCAGGAACTGCCTGCCGATGTTGGTCGTTTCCACGCGCCGCGTGGTGCGGTCCAGCAAACGGGAACCGAGCGTCTTTTCCAGCTTGTCGATTCTCCGGCTGAGCGCCGGCTGCGAAATATGAAGTGTCTCGGCGGCCACACGAAAGCTTCCCTTTTCCGCAGTGGCGACAAATGCCTGCAAATCCTCAAGGGCGAAATTAATGCGCGACATGCATGAAACCATCAGAACATTGCAATTCACAGAATAATTTGACCAGGATAGTCTTGCAATGCCTGACGGTTGCGCCATGAGGTACCGGCCGGCGCATACAAAAGATCGAGACTGACTGGCGGTCCCGTCCGCCAGCAACGAAATCACGGAGACGACATGAAGCTGACCACCATGGCCGCGAGGCAGGCCTCTCTTGTTTTCCTGCTATGGCTGGCCGGCCCCGCCTGGGCAGACGATATCCGCGTCATTACCTCGGGTGGTTTCACTGCCGCGTACCAGCAACTGGTGCCGCTGTACGAAGCCGCCACGCAGGACCGGGTCATCACCGCCTACGGTGCATCGATGGGCAATGCACCCGATTCCATTCCCAGCCGGCTGGCCCGCGGCGAGACCTTTGATGTGGTGATCCTCGCGGACTCGGGCCTTGAGAAGCTGGTAGCCGAAGGCAAGGTGGCGGCAGGCAGCCAGGTCGACCTGGCTCGGTCGCTGATTGGCATGTCGGTCCGCAAAGGCACGCCCAGGCCCGATATCAGCACCGTGGAAGGCCTGAGGCAGACCTTGCTCAACGCAAAATCCATTGCGTATTCGGCCAGTGCCAGCGGCACCTACCTTTCCAATGAATTGTTCCGCCGGCTCGGCGTCGCGGACCAGATCAAGGACAAGGCCCGCAAGATCTACAGCGAACGCGTCGGCGCCGTGGTGGCGCGAGGCGACGCAGAAATCGGCTTCCAGCAAGTCAGCGAGCTGCTGCCATTCAAGGAGCTGGACTACGTCGGCCCGTTGCCGGCCGAGTTGCAGCAATCGGTGTTCTTCTCCGCGGGGATGGTCGCCGGCCACCAGACGGCGGCAGCTTCGCGGCTTGTTCAGTTCCTGGCATCGCCCGCGGCCGCCACGATCGTACGAACGACAGGACTGGAGCCGGTTGCCACGCCCCTGCCGGCACCGGCGCCTCCGGAGCTCGGGCAGCCACGGAAGCTCTGAGCACGTGGCAAGCGCCGCCGCATGCCTGCGTCAACTTTGCTGCCCGGCTCCCGCTTGTATTCCTAGAACGGCTTCTTCACTGCGGGATCACCGTGGCCGGCGAACAGCTTCAGCGTGAGGCGCTGCACCAGGTTGCCATAGGGCGGATAGAACAACCCGATGGGAAAGAATCGATGCCGCCTGAACACTGTGCGCGCGTGCGACAACTCCCGGAAGCCCTCTTCGCCGTGATAGTTGCCCATCCCTGACTGGCCCACGCCGCCGAATGGCGCGTCGTGGTTGACAGCGTGCCAGGCCCAGTCGTTGATCGTGACCCCGCCGGAATGCGTGCGCGCCAGCAGGTTCTCGCGCGCCCGCGCGTCGTGGCTGAAGCAGTACAGTGCCAGGGGGCGGGCCTGCTGCTGCACGAACTCGATCGCCTGTTTGTGCGTGTCGTAGGGCACCACCGGCAGGATGGGGCCGAAGATTTCCTCGCGCATCAGACGCATGTCTGGCGTGCAGTGCGTAACGATATGGAGTGGCAGCTTGCGCCCGGCGCCGGCCTCGCCGCATGGGATGACCGTCGCGCCCAGGGCGCGCGCATCGTCCAGCAAGCTGCGGATCCGCGCAGCCTGGCGCTCGCTGGCCAAGGCTGTGTAGTCGGCACTGGTGTCGGTACGCCTGCCGTAGATCTCGCCAAAGCTCTGCTTCACGGCCTCGACGAACGCGTCCATGTGCTCGCGCGGCACCAGCGCATAGTCAGGTGCCACGCACACCTGCCCGCAGTTGATCCCCTTGCCGTGGGCGATGCGGCGGGCGGCTTCACGCACCGGATAGTCGCGCAACACGATGGCGGGCGACTTGCCGCCAAGCTCCAGCGTGACCGGCGTGAGATTGCGCGCCGCCTGCCCCATGACAACACGGCCGATGGTCGGCGAGCCGGTGAACACGATGTGGTTGAACGGCAGCGCGGTGAAGACGCCCGGATCTTCCAGCTCCTCACCGATCAACGCGACGTGGTCTTCGGCAAAGACCTCGCCCAGCATCTTCCTGAGCGTGGCATTGGTGGCCGGCGTGGTCTCCGGCATCCTGATCATGGCCCGGTTGCCGGCGGCCAGCGCCGTCACCAGCGGTCCGAGCGAAAGGTAGGCCGGAAAATTCCAGGTTGCGATGATCCCGACGACGCCCTTGGGCTGGTAGCTCACCCGCAGGCTGTTGGTCGCGAACAGCAGTTCGGGCCAGCGGCGGCTCGGACGCATCCAGCGGCGAAGATGCGAGACGGCGTGGCGGATCGCAAGCGTGGTCGGCAACACCTCGAGCATCTTGGTCTCGGCAATGGCCCGCTCACCGAAGTCCCGCGAGATCGCCTCGGCGAGCACATCCTGGTAGCGCAGGAGCTGCCGCCTGAGTATGCGCAGGTGATGTTGCCGCTCGCGGGCATCGGGAAAGGTGTTCTGCAGGAAGGCCCGTTGCTGGGCGGCGAACAACGATTCCACCTGGGCATGTTGGGCAGCCTGCACCGCCAGTTCTTCTGTCAGCGCACGGTCATTCATGCCGACCTCCGCTGCTCACTGACCTGGGCCTGCATTTCCGTGCCGGTTTCCGCTTCGGCATATGCGCGGCCGCCAAAGCGCAGGGCGGAATGCTCGCGGCGCGACTGGAACAGCGGATAGAACATCTGGATGTACCAGCGCTCCTGCCCGAACAGCAGGTCGTCCTGCAGGCCAACCCCGGGCGGATACTTGCGGGTGATATGCGCGGAGCCGAACAGGATGTCCCAGAAGAACAGCAGGTTGCCGAAGTTGCCCTTGTAGTGCCCGATGCCGTCCTCGTTGGTCAGCGCGTGGTGGGCCCAGTGGGTAGCAGGCGTGGAAATGGTCCGCTCCAGGATCCACATCAGCGGGCGCAGCGCGCGGATGCGGTACAGCGGCTCGTCCCAGCGCCAGGCGCTGTGCGCGCCAAGGATCACCGTGATCTTGATCAGTAGGTAGACGCCATAGACCTTAGCGAAGCCGAGATACAGCAGCACGCCCGCGATCCAGAGGCCCGGCATCATCAGGTAATAGAAGAAGTTGTTCCGGTACGTCATGCGGATGCTCATGTACTGCGCGGTGTGGTGCGCGCGGTGCAGTGGCCACAGCAGCGGCGTATGCGACAGGCGGTGCCACCAGTACTGGGTCATGTCGTCGCACACGAGCAGGATTGCGGCCATGGCCCACCAGGGCAGGCCCGCCCATGCGCCGCGCTGGTCCGGCATCAGCCACTGGCAGAGCTGGTTTGTGGCGAGCAAGGCAAGCGGCTGCGTCAGCGCAACCAGGCTCACGAACATCCCCAGCTCCAGCCAGGTGTCGTCGCGGGTGGCGTGAACGCTACGCTGGTAGCGCTGTGTGACGAACTCCACACCGGCAAAGCCGAGCATGACCGTCACGATCAGGATGTTCTGCAGTTGCGAACTCATTGGGGGCGTCTCCGATCTCGCTCTATGGTCTGAATGACTCTGAGGTCCGGATGACTGTAGGCTTGCCATGCCAATGCGTCCAATGCATAGTGCGAAACGTTCCAATGCACTGCGAGCATCAAGATGATTGACCTGCGCCGCCTCAGCCACGTCGTTGCCCTTGCCGACGAATTGCATTTCGCACGCGCGGCGGAGCGTGTCCACCTGAGCCAGCCCGCTTTCAGCCGCAGCATCCAGGCCATCGAAAGCGACCTGGGCATCCGCCTGTTCGACCGGGACGTCGGGGATGTCCGCCCGACGCCGGCCGGCGGCTTCGTGATCGATCGCGCCCGGCGGCTGCTGTTCGACGCGCGCTGCCTGCAGCGCGACGTCGATCTCTATCGCGACAGCCAGCTCGGAGACGTCGCCTTCGGCGCCGGCCCGTTCCCGGCCGCTACCCTGGTGCCGCGCGTGCTGGCCGAACTGCGGCAGCAGCATCCGGAGGTTGCCCTGCGCGTGGAGGAAAGCAACTGGGCGCAGTTGCTGGAGCGCTTGCGCGCGGAAGACATCGAGTTCTTCGTCGCCGACGTGCGCGACCTGCCCGATGACGCCGCACTGGAAATCCGGCCCCTTGGCACCCAGCCAGGCGGCCTTTACGTGCGCGCTTCGCATCCGCTGGCCGGACGCCCGTGCACCCTGAAAGACGTGTGGGGCTATGGCGTTGCGGGGACGAAAATGCCACGACCCGTCCGCGCCGTGCTGGCCAGGTACCTGGACCTGCCGGCAGGCCAGGAGACCACGCTCGCGCTGGAATGCGATGACATCGCGGTCCTCCGGCGGGTTGCCTTGTCCACCGACACCGTATTTGCCGCGACGCAGGTCTCGGTGCAGGAGGATGTCGCCGCGGGCACGCTGCTCCCGCTGCAGATCCACGGCCTGCCTGCGCTGTATTCCGAAATGGGCGTCGTGAGCCTGCGCAACCGGACGCCATCGCCGATGGCGCGCAAGGTCATTGAGTGCTTCACGCGGATTGCTGCTGAGGTCAACGTCTAGCCCACGCCATCAAGAAGGATTCTGGCGTTGTATCCGGCTCTGGCAAATTCGATTGCCACGCCGCTTGTGCTGACTGCCGGAGCGCCCTTCCAGGAACCGCTTCGCTTCATTCTCCTACCCCCAACTCAAGGCTGAGCTTTACCCACAAGTTATGGGCCTGAATTAAAGATTCGGAACATCTCGGTGATTTCGTGCAAGACGAGGAAGCCTCGCCAGATGACCGTGGC
>NZ_JWMA01000111.1 GCF_000812465.1 Cupriavidus sp. IDO
CAGTACGAGCACCAGGGGCATCCGTATTACGCCAGCGCGCGGCTGTGGGACGACGGCGTGATCGACCCCGCGCAGACCCGCACCGTGCTGGGGCTGGGCCTGTCGGCCAGCCTCAATGCGCCGATCGGCGACATGAAGTTCGGCGTGTTCCGCATGTAAGGACGATCGCCGGCTCATCGACATGCGCAGTCCTGCTCTCGCCTTCGCCCGCCTGGCCGCCGCGCCGGTGCTTGCCCTGCTGCTGGCCATCCAGGCCGCGACGCAGGCCGAGCCTGCCGTTGCCGCGCCTGCACCGCATGCAACCAGGGCGAAGTTCTCCGAGCAGGTCGTACTGATGCCGAAGGCTGCCTCCCCGTTCCGCGTCGAGCTGGAGGCGACCATCTTCAAGCCTGCCGGCGACGGGCCATTTCCGCTGGTGGTGATCAACCATGGCAAGGCGCCAGGGCGGCCGGCCTTTCAGGGACGCGCGCGCTTCCCCGCACAGAGCGCGGAATTCCTGCGGCGCGGCTATGTCGTGGTGCTGCCGATGCGACAGGGTTTCGCGCGCTCGGGCGGCGCCTATATTGGCGGCAGCTGCAATGTCGAGAGCAATGGCCTGCAGCAGGCTGACGATGTGATTGCCGCGCTGGACTACATGGTTGACCAGCCCTACGTGGACAAGGACCGCATCGTGGTCATCGGACAGTCGCACGGCGGCCTGACCACCATGGCGTTTGCGACGCGCGATTATCCGGGCGTGCTGGGCGTGGTCAATTTCGCGGGCGGGCTGCGCAACGAGAACTGCGTCAACTGGGAAGGCAACCTCGTCGACGCCTTCGGCGCCTACGGCAAGATGGCCCGCTATCCGTCGCTATGGGTGTACGGCGACAACGACAGCTACTGGCCGGTGCCGATGCCCAACCGCATGTTCAACGCTTACAAGGCGCAGGCCGCCGGCCCCGCGGCCAATGCGCGCATGGTCGACGTGGGCGAGTTCGGCAGCGACTCGCATCGCCTGTTCAGCAACCGCGAAGGCATTCCGATCTGGCTTCCCGAAGTCGGCGCGTTCTTCCGTTCGCTGGGACTGCCATTCGAGGGCGGCTCCTGAGCCCTCTCGTCACTACCTGCTTCACCGATTCAGACTTCCGCAACCGGAGCGCAACATGGATTTCACCACTCTCACCGTCAACGTTGCCAGCCACGTCGCCACGATCACGCTGAACCGGCCCGATGTGCGCAACGCCTTCAACGAAACCGTCATCGCCGAACTGACCGGTGCCTTCCGTGCGCTGGGCGACACACCCGAGGTGCGCGCGATCGTGCTGGCGGGCAATGGTCCCGCCTTCTGCGCCGGCGCCGACCTGAACTGGATGAAGAAGATGGCCGGCTACTCCGACGACGAGAACCGCGCCGACGCGCTGACGCTGGCGCAGATGCTGCACACCATCTGGTCGTGCCCGCGCCCAGTGATCGCCCGCATCCAGGGCGACACCTATGCCGGCGGCATGGGCCTGGTGGCGGCCTGCGACATCGCCGTGGCGGCCGAGCACGCGCACTTCTGCCTGTCCGAAGCGCGCCTGGGCCTGCTGCCCGCCACCATCAGCCCCTACGTGATCCGCGCGATGGGCGAGCAGGCGGCACGCCGCTACTTCATCACCGCCGAGCGTTTCGATGCGGCCGAGGCGCTGCGGCTCGGCTTCGTGCATGCGGTGGTGCCGGCCGAAGGCCTCGACGCCAAGGTCACCGAAATTGCCACCGCGCTGGTTGCCAACAGCCCGAACGCCGTGCGCGAGAGCAAGCGCCTGGTGCAGGACGTGGCCGGCCGGGTGATCGACAACGACCTGCTGGCTGATACCGCCGACCGCATCGCGAAGATCCGGGCGTCGGAAGAAGGGCGCGAAGGGGTGCGCTCGTTCCTCGAAAAGCGCACACCGTCGTGGCGGCCTGCATAAATGTGGCGAGCGCGCGGGAAATTACCGCTGCCGATGCGTGGAGATAGCGGCACGCGGACGACAAGCACAGGCTTTTTCCCGGCTTTCTCGCATAAATCCGCGTAACGCGCACTCAACGTTCAAAACTGGCCTTCATTGCCAAGCCCGCCAGGACCTTCCTAACATGAGCCTCCCCAATCCGTCCGCCACTGTCGCACTGCCCGGCCTTGCCCGCGGCGGCGCGCGCGCGGACGGCCAACAAAGGAGGACTCCCTTGGAACATCAGTCCATACCTGGCGCCCCCGGCGATGACACGCTCGGCCAGCGTAGCCGGCGAGCGGTCTGGCACCCGTGCACGCGGCTGCGCCCCGACGACGATGGCGTGCCGCTTGCCATTGCGCGCGGCGAAGGCCCGTGGCTTTACGATGCCGACGGCCACCGCTATTTCGATGCCACCAGCTCGTGGTGGGTCAACCTGTTCGGCCACGCCAATCCGCACATCAATGCGGCGCTGGCACGCCAGCTCGAGACGCTCGGGCATGTCATGCTCGCCGGCTGCACCCATGCGCCGGCGGTGGAGCTGGCCGAGCGGCTCTCCGCGCTGACCGGCGGGGCGCTGGGCAACGTCTTCTACGCATCGGACGGCGCGTCTGCCGTGGAGATCGCGCTGAAGATGAGCTTCCACTACTGGCGCAACACCGGCCTGCCGGCCAAGCGCGAGTTCGTCTGCCTGCAGCATGGCTATCACGGCGAGACCGTAGGCGCGCTGGGCGTGACCGACGTGGAAATCTTCCGCGACGCCTACGATCCGCTGATCCGCCGCGCGCATGTCGTGATGTCGCCCGACGCGCGCCAGGCCGCACCGGGTGAATCGGCTGCCGATGTGGCAACGCGCGCGCTGGCGGAGCTCGAAGCGCTTCTGCGCGAGCGCGCCGGCCAGATCGCCGCGCTGATCGTCGAGCCGCTGGTGCAGGGCGCCGCCGGCATGGCGATGTATGACGCGAGCTATCTCGATGGCGCACGCGCCCTGTGCGACCGCTACCGTGTCCACCTGATTGCGGACGAAATCGCGGTCGGCTGCGGACGCACCGGCACTTTCTTTGCCTGGGAGCAGGCGCGCGGCGGCGATGCGCCGCTGCCCGCGCACCTGTGGCCCGACTTCCTGTGCCTGTCCAAGGGCATCAGCGGTGGATACCTGCCGCTCTCGCTGGTGCTGTCGCGCCCGGATATCCAGCGCGCCTTCGTCGCCGACGACCTGGCGCGCAGCTTCCTGCATTCGCATTCCTACACCGGCAATCCGCTTGCCTGCCGCGCCGCGCTTGCCACGCTCGATCTGTTCGCGCAGGACGACGTGATCGTGCGCAACCGGGAACGCGCGCAGTGGCTGGCCGAGGCCATGTCCGGCCTTGCCGCGGATGCCCGCCTGCAGCGCGTGCGCCAGCGCGGCCTGATCTGGGCCGCCGATGTGCGTGGCGACGTGGCTGGCGCGGAGTTCGCCTCGCGCTTCCATCACGCCGCCCGCGCGCGTGAACTGCTGGTGCGCCCGATCGGCAACACGCTCTACGTGATGCCGCCCTACGTTTTTGATGCTGCGCAGGCCCGCTGGCTGGCCGGCCAGCTACAGGCCACGCTCGACGATGTGACGGGCCCGGTTAGTGAGGAGGTGCGCCATGCTGCTTGAACAACTGAAGCTTGCCGCCGAAGAGCGCCACGCCCGCGCGCTGACGCGCCGGCGCCGCATCGCCCATACTGCGTGCGCACCGCACCAGGCCGTGGGCGAAGCGGATGAGGCGCGGGCCGAATCGTTGCTCACTTTCTGCAGCAACGACTACCTCGGGCTCGCCAACCATCCGGACGTGATCGCCGCGTTTGCTGAAGGCGCGCATCGCTATGGCGCGGGCAGCGGTGCATCGCACCTGGTCAGCGGCCATTCGCTCGCGCATGCGCAGCTGGAAACGGAGCTGGCGCGCTGGTTCGCGCCTTACATCCCGCACGCGCGCACGCTGTATTTCTGCACCGGCTATATGGCCAACATGGCCGTGCTGACGGCGCTGGGCACGGCAGGCGCCACGCTGTTCTGCGAAACGCTCAACCATGCCTCGCTGATCGATGGTGCGCGGCTGGCGCGCGCCGATGTGCAGCGCTACCCCCATGGCGCCACCGGCGCACTTGACACGCTGCTGGCCGCCAGCACCAGCCCGCTCAAGCTGATCGTGACCGACAGCGTGTTCAGCATGGATGGCGACATGGCCCCGCTGAAGGCGCTACTGGCACTGGCCGAGCGCCACGACGCGTGGATCATCGTCGATGACGCGCATGGCTTCGGCGTGCTGGGTGAGTCCGGCCATGGCGTGCTGGAGGCGCTGGGGCTGGCCTCGGAGCGTTTCATCTACATCGGCACGCTGGGCAAGGCGGCTGGCGTCGCCGGTGCGTTCGTGGCGGCGCACGAGACCATCATCGAGCACCTGGTCAACACCGCGCGGCCGTATATCTACACCACGGCGGCGCCGCCGGCGGCGGCGCACGCACTGCTGACCAGCCTGGCGATCATCGAAGGGGAAGAGGGCCGGCAACGGCGTGCGCACCTGGCGCACCTGATCGCACTGCTGCGTGGCGGCCTGTCGCAACTGGCCGCCACGGCGGGCTGGGTGCTGGGCGACAGCGATACCGCGATCCAGCCGCTGATCGTCGGCGACAATGGCGCGGCGCTGGCGCTGTCGGCCATGCTGGAAGCCGATGGCATCCGCGTGGGCGCGATTCGTCCGCCCACCGTGCCGGAAGGCACAGCGCGGCTGCGCATCACGCTCTCCGCATCGCACAGCGAAGCCGACGTGCACCGCTTGCTTGGCGTGCTGGCAGACGCGTTCGCGCGCAGGGAGGCCGCATGACACTCCCAAGCAACTTCGCCTGCTTCGTCACCGGCACCGATACTGGCGTGGGCAAGACCCACGCCAGCGCCACGCTGCTGCATGCGCTGAGCGCGGCCGGCTACAGCACCGCGGGCATGAAGCCGGTCGCCAGCGGCAGTGAATGGCGCGATGGCCTGTGGCACAACGACGACGTCGCGCAACTGCGCGCCGCCAGTTCGGTTACGGTGCCGCTCGGGCAGACCTGCCCGTTCCTGCTGCGCACGCCATGCTCGCCGCACCTGGCTGCCGCGCACGAAGGCGTGCGGATCACGCGCGCGCCGATTCGTGAAGCGTTCGAAGCGCTGCGCCGCCAGGCCGACGCCGTAGTGGTGGAAGGCGTGGGCGGCTTTCACGTTCCGCTCGACGCTGGCGCGGTCCGCTGGAGCACGGCCGATCTTGCGTTGATGCTGGACCTGCCGGTCATCATGGTGGTGGGCATCCGGCTTGGCTGCCTGAACCATGCCGTGCTGACCGCCGAAGCCATTCGCGCGCGCGGCCTCACGCTGGCCGGCTGGATCGCCAACCGGGTCGACCCCGACATGCTGCTCGCCGACGAGAACATCGCCACGCTGCACGCGTCGCTGGAGGCGCGGTGCCTGGGCGAACTGCCGTGGCAACTGGCGCCCGCCGCTGCCGCCGCGCGGCTCGACCTCGCGCCGCTGCTCGCTACCAATACCCAAGCCGAGGCTGCCGGCCTCGCTGCCTGAACCAGAATTCGCATCGATCATGACTCAAGCTCAAACCGTTACCACCGTTTCCGTCGACTCCCTGCGCCAGACCGCGCGCCAGCATGCCCTGCCCGAAGACGCCGCCTGGCGCGTCGACGACGTCGCCGCGCTGTTCGCGCTGCCGTTCAACGACCTGCTGTTCCGCGCCCAGCAAGTGCATCGCGAGCATTTCGATGCCAACACCGTGCAGCTCTCCACGCTGCTCTCGATCAAGACCGGCGGCTGCGAAGAGGATTGCGGCTACTGCCCGCAAAGCGCGCACCACGACGCCGGCGTGAAGGCCGAGAAGCTGATGGCGCTGGATGAGGTGCTCGACGCCGCGCGCGCGGCCAAGGCCAACGGCGCCACGCGCTTCTGCATGGGCGCCGCCTGGCGCAGCCCCAAGGACCGTCACCTCGAGCCGGTGATGGACATGGTGCGCGAAGTCAAGGCGATGGGCATGGAGACCTGCGTCACGCTGGGCATGCTCAAGGCCGAGCAGGCGCAGCAGCTCAAGGACGCCGGGCTGGACTACTACAACCACAACCTGGATACGTCCCCCGAGTTCTACGGCAAGATCATCACCACGCGCACCTACCAGGACCGCCTGGACACCATCGGCCACGTGCGCGACGCGGGCATCAACGTCTGCTGCGGTGGCATCGTCGGCATGGGCGAGTCGCGTGAGGCGCGCGCCGGCCTGATCGCGCAGCTGGCCAATATGGACCCGTATCCCGAGTCGGTGCCCATCAACAACCTGGTGCAGGTCGAGGGCACGCCGCTGGCCGGCACCGAGGCGCTGGACCCGTTCGAGTTCGTCCGCACCATCGCCGTGGCACGCATCACCATGCCGCGCGCGATGGTGCGCCTGTCCGCCGGCCGCGAAGCCATGGACGAAGCGTTGCAGGCGCTGTGCTTCATGGCCGGCGCCAATTCCATTTTCTACGGCGAAAAGCTGCTGACCACCGGCAACCCGCAGGCCGACCGCGATCGCGCCCTGCTGGCCCGCCTCGACATCCGCGCAGAGGGCTACGCGGGATGACGAGGTAAGGAAGCCCCCGGTGAACAGCTGGCTCGCCGTCCTATCGAAAAACCAGGAGGAGCCATGTTCAACAAGATACTGATCGCCAACCGCGGTGAAATCGCCTGCCGCGTGGCCGCCACCTGCCGCCGGCTGGGCATCCGCACCGTCGCGGTGTATTCGGATGCCGACGCCGACGCGCGCCACGTCGCGTTCTGCGACGAGGCCGTCCATATCGGTGGCCCGGCCGCGCGCGACAGCTACCTGCGCGCCGACCACAT
>NZ_JWMA01000112.1 GCF_000812465.1 Cupriavidus sp. IDO
GGGGGGGGGGGGGGGGGGGGGGGGGGGGCCCGGCGCTCGGCAGGCACCGTGACGCCTCACTTCGTGGAGACTCCGGCCCTCTCCCCCGCCCCTCTCCCATAAATGGGAGAGGGGAGCAAACCAGCGGTTCTTATTCCAGGACGTCGAACAGCGCGGCGGCACCCATGCCGCCGCCGATGCACATGGTCACCACGGCCTGCTGCACGCCACGGCGCCGGCCTTCGATCAGCGCATGCGCGGTCATGCGCGCGCCCGACATGCCGAACGGATGGCCGATCGAAATCGCTCCGCCGTTGACGTTCAGCCGCGCATCCGGAATGCCCAGCGTCTGCTGGCAGTACAGCACCTGGCAGGCGAAGGCCTCGTTCAGCTCCCACAGGCCCACGTCCGCCATCGTCATGCCATGGCGCGCCAGCAGCTTCGGCACGGCGAAGACGGGGCCGATGCCCATTTCGTCGGGTGCGCAGCCCGCTACCGCCATGCCGCGGTAGCGGCCCAGCGGGCGCAGGCCGCGGCGGCGGGCCTCGTCGGCACTCATCAGCAGCACCGCGGCAGCGCCGTCCGACAGCTGCGAGGCATTGCCGGCCGTAATGTGCTCGCCCTGCGCCACCGCCTGGCCGCCGCTCCAGACGGGCTTCAGGGCCGCGAGGCTGCTGGCCGTGGTATCGGCCCGGTTGCATTCGTCCTGCGCGAGGCGCACGGCCTCGTGGCCGGTCAGGGCGCCGGCCTTGTCGAACAACGCGCGGCGCGTTTCCAGCGGCACGATCTCGTCGTCGAATGCGCCGCGCCGCTGCGCGTCGGCGGTGCGCTGCTGGCTGCGCCAGGCGTAGGCGTCCTGCTCGGCGCGGCTGATGCCGTAGCGGCGTGCCACCACCTCGGCGGTTTCGATCATCGCCATGTAGGCAGCGGGTTGCCGCGCCAGCACCGCTTCCGACTGGGCGCGGTAGCTGTTCTTGTGCTTGTTCTGCGTCAGCGAGATCGATTCCGCACCGCCGGCGACGATGATGTCCGCTTCGCCGCACTGGATCGCACGCGCGCCCGCGGCGATCGTCATCAGGCCCGAGCCGCACATGCGATCCATGGTCATGCCCGGCACGCTGTCCGGCAGGCCGGCCGCCATCGCGCACAGGCGGCCCAGGTTGTAGCCCTGGGTGCCTTGCTGCGCGGCCGCGCCGATCAGCACGTCGTCCACCTCGGCCGGGTCCACGCCCGCGCGCTCGACCACCGTGCGCACCACGTGGCCGCCCAGCACGGGTGCCTCGGTATCGTTGAAGGCGCCTCGGAAGGCCTTGCCGATCGGTGTGCGCGCGACGGCGACAATGACTGCTTCATTCATGCTCGTTTCCTGTTCAGAAGTAGTAGCGGCTGATGGCCTCGGCCACGCAGGCGGGCTTGCCCTCGCCTTCAATCTCTACCGTCATGTGCACCACCGACTGCACGCCACCCGGCAGCGTCTCGGCCCGCACCAGTTCGCCCACGCCGCGCACGCGCGCACCCACGCGCACCGGCGCCGGGAAGCGCACCTTGTCGCAGCCGTAGTTGACGCCCCATTTCATGGCTTCGACCGTGACCAGCTCCGGCAGGAACTGGTTGACCAGTGCCAGCGTCAGGTAGCCGTGTGCAATGCAGGCGCCGTACGGGCCCTTCGCGGCGCGCTCGGGGTCGACATGCAGCCACTGGTGGTCGCCGGTGGCATGGGCGAACTGGTTGACCTGTTCCTGCGTGATGCGGGTCCAGGCACTTTCGCCGAGGCGCTGGCCGACGGCTGCGTGGATCTCTTCGGCAGAACGGAAGATTCTTGGCATTGCTGTTTCCTGTGTTTCTTCACGATGTCGGTCTGACTTGCCGACAAGTCCCCCAAAGCCCGCTTGTTTGCTCCCCTCTCCCGCCTGCGGGAGAGGGGCCGGGGGAGAGGGCAGGCGCTGGCATACCGACGCCCGTCACTTCGTTGATGCTCCGGCCCTC
>NZ_JWMA01000113.1 GCF_000812465.1 Cupriavidus sp. IDO
CATGGTCGCCAAGGGCCAGGTGGCCTGATTCGCCTTCATGAATTCGAACCCTTGTCGGGTACCGTTCCGGTCTCCCGGGCGAACCAAGCCGCGGCTTTTGCCAATATATCGCGCTCCATCTTGACCTGCCGAAGTTCTCTACGAAGATGGGTCAGTTCCTGGCGCTCGGCAGTGCTCAGGCCATCGTGACGTTTGCCCGCGTCACGGTCAGCCTGTGCGACCCAGTTGTAGATGGTCTGGGCAGTGGGTTCAAACTCCTTGGCCAGGTCTTCCGGCGTCCGGCCGGCATGGACGAGGTCAATCATTTGCTGCCGGAAAGCAGCGGCATACGGCGCTCGAGTCTTGGCCATGATGGGTACCCCCTACGGTTCAAGATAGCGGGTGTCCAAAAAAGCGGGTCATCTCCAATCCCCCGTCGATGAACGCATTCTGGGTGGGCTTGCCAGCCTCGCATGTAGCGAACCTGCGGCTGATCAATTTGCCAGGTGCCTCGTCTTCCCGCCGCCGGCCGAGCTTTGCTTTCTCGAGCGCGCTCGCTAGGTTTCCGTGCACGGGGCCACACCTTCGGCTTGAGCAGCGAGGACGAGCAGAGCTTCAACAGGGCCAGAGAGTCGCCGCGTACGCTTTCCTCAGCTTGACCCGGCAGCTTCTGCATGGACTCCGGTCGCTCGCTGCAGCAGTGTTCCAAGGCCTAACGCGACCACTATAATCGCGCCGGCTCCCAGGCCGATGTGCGAGAGCCCGATCGCATCAATTAGGCGGCCTCCAACAACGGCGCCCATTCCGATCCCAGCGTTGAAGACTGACACGTTTAGCGACGCTGCAATGTCTTCGTATCCTGCTGGAGCCGCCTTGATGACGCGAACGTGGTTTGCTACGAAGCTAGCCGCATGCGCTGCGCCCCAGAGTACAAGCATAATCGAGGCGCCGAAGGGGCTTGCGATCGTGGATGCGGAAGCCGCCATCGCTGCACCGACGATTGCTGCCGCTGTCATTGATGCACCCATTGGGTTCCCATCAAGCGCACGACCGGCGAAGGCGTTGCCTACGATCCCGGCGGCTCCGAACCCGATCAGAGCCCACCCCACAGTGGACGGCTCGTAGTTCCCAATTCGCTCCATCGAGTCTGCAAGGTAAGTATATGCGGTGAACATCGCCGTGAGTACCAGCAAGGAGAGGAGTAGATGTGCCAGGAACGCACGCTGGCGCAGGAGCGCCAATGGGGATCGGCTCGCGGACGGGACTTCCAGCCCGGATCTCGGAAATACGATCCAGACGGTTAGAGCCATCGCTACACAGACCGCGCCAGCGGCAGCAAACGCAGCTCGCCAGCCCCATGCACTCGCCATGAGGGTCGTGACGGGGACGCCGCAAACACTCGCAACGGAGATACCCGCGAATACTGTCGCGATCGCACGTCCCGCGCGCTCCGGGCCGGCGATTCCAGCTGCAGTCGAGCTTGCCATGCTCCAGAAAACGGGTAGGGCGAGAGCAGACACGATCCTGCCAATCGCAAGTAACGGGTAGTTCGGCGCCACAGCCGCTATGGCGTTGCCGGCAGCTGAGACTACAAGAATTCCCGTGAACAATGCACTGCGATTCACGCGGGCGAATGCGACGGTAAGGAAGGGGCCGGTGACGGATACGGTAAACGCGAAGGCGGTTACAAGGAGGCCAACCTGGGGAACCGGCACGCTGAGGTCACGGGCAATCAGCGGAAGCACCCCGATAATATTGAACTCAGTAGTAATCATCGCGAAAGCGGCCGCAGCGAGCGACCATATTGCAAACTGCATGTCAAGCTCCGAACGGAACGTTGGCGGAAATACCCAGGCTTCATTCGGTGCGGATTCCGACCATTTCCGAACCGTCGCTGCGACGCGGTATCGACTGCCCGATTGGGCAACGCAAACACGGTAAGGCCAGACTTTAGTGCCGTCTGTTTCTTTCCACCACTTCACTCACCACCGGGGTCCATAGGTGCGACACTGCTCCAGCAAATCCGCAACCCTGATTACGAGTTCGATCTAGGGCGACATCGGCTCAGAAATCAGCTGTCGTAGCGCCAAGGCTAGCAAGCGACACGCCCCTCCCGGTAGACCTCGCGTAGGACTAAAAGTTATTCCCGCGCGGAATGGGGACTCTGGACTGCTGTCGCCTAGTATTCGTCGAAGGCCGTCGGGTATGCCGGCGGACCGGCCTGTGTGGGTCTGAGCGGGCACGCCCCGACTACCGAAGCGGACCATGTCGGCGCATTGCGTTTGGAAAATGGAGTAGCTCATATGGCAGATTTCGGGACGCGCACGGCGCTAGTGACAAACGCGCTTGGCTATGCCGGGCCCCCAGCAGTGTCGGCGCTGCTCGGCGCCGGATTTACAGTTCTTGTGCATGACACAAGTTTCGAGGACGCCGAACGGTGGGAGGCGTTTCGGAAGCAGAATCCTAACGCGGTCTGGATCCAGGAAACGGATCCAGAATTGCTGGTCAAGGCGGCGTGGGGCGTTACGGGTCGGGTTGATGCGATTGTCAGCAATGATCACTTCCCCGCCCGTCAGACGTCGGCGGTGGCTACGTCACTGCAATTCTTTCGCGACACGCTCGAGGCGCTGGTGGTCGACCCGTTTTCGCTGTTTCAAGCTGCTGTCCCGATGCTAAAGAAGCAAGGCGGCGGCAATGTGGTCTTCATAACTTCTTGTCGCACTCGAGCACCAATTTCCGGAGCCACCGTTGCTGACGCCGCGCGTGCTGCCGCCAACGCAATGGTTAGCTCACTGGCAGTGGAGTTTGCGGCAGACGGGATTGCGATAAATGCCGTGGCACCGAATTTTCTGTATAGCGAAGCCTACTACCCACGTGCGGTGTACGTTGAAAGTGCGAAGGGGCGGGAATACATCCTCGACAATGTGCCTGCGCAAAGGTTGGGAAAGCCTGAGGAAATTGGGGAGCTTATCGCGTTCCTCGCGGCGACAAACTCCAAATTTCTGACGGGCGCCATAGTAGATTTTTCCGGAGGCTGGCCGTCAATGGCTGCGCGGCCAATAGAGTGATTATCCGTTTGTTCGACGCCCCGCAAAGGCGGTCCACCTTGGTCCGTCGGAATTTTCGCGCGGTCTGCCAGCGGCTTGGTGGCCAGTGGACGACGGAAGGTGATGAGCTATGCTATCCAGAGAATCTGTAAAGTCGGGGGAGTTCTACAGTTCCTTCAGTTCCGCGCCTGCAATCCGGTGGTCTCAGAAAAAGATCAAAGAGTCGCTACTAAGCACCCTGGAGAGCCGACCGTCGCCAGGTCCCGTCTGGCTATTTGCCTATGGATCGCTCATATGGAACCCACTATTGAGATTCGAAGAGCGGCGGCTGGCGTCGCTCGCAGGCTTTCGCAGGAGCTTCTGCCTTAGTAGCATTTTAGGCCGCGGCGACCCTGAAACGCCTGGTCGGATGCTATCGCTTGAGCCTGGGGGGATGACTAGAGGTGTCTGTTATCGGCTCAGTGACGAGTGTCTTGTAGAGGAGCTTGAGCTCCTGTGGGTGCGCGAGATGATCACGGGCGCATACGTGCCGACTTGGGTAAGCTTGGCGTTGGATGCTGAGGACAGTGTCTGGGGCTTAACCTTCGTTGCTAACACATCGCATGTCCTGTACGTGGCTGATGTGGATCCAGTCACTGTCGGGCCGATTGCGGCAGTGGCCAAAGGGGCGTTAGGGTCGAACTCCGAGTATGTCTGCGATTTGCAGAAGGCGCTACTCGCTTGCAATATCGTCGACCCATATGTGGACGAAGTCGTTACCGCCATGAGCGTCGTCGGTCAGCGGCAAGCTTTGGGTCAGAGCAAGAGCGGCCTTCCTGATGCTGCGTGAATGAGCCAGCGCTTTGGCGAGGGCACTTCAAAGTGCTAAGTTGGGCCAGCGAGTGAGGACGCTAGACGGTCTCCGCCGACACTACGAGCTTGTCCGGGATCGGCGCAGTACCGGCAAGACGTTGGTTGGGTTCGGGACGAACAGTGTAGTCTAGGGTTACTTCTGAATAGAGGATCCTGCCATTTCGACCAATGACGTATCGCGCCGGCATTGGGAGGGTCCAGCTCGGGTCGTTGTTAAATGCCGGTAGGTTGATACCAAGCTTCGTACATAACTCAATCACCTCGGCGTGCAAGCCGTGGCGGATCCCGAAGGCCGCAGCAACCTTGCCTCCGGTGTCGGAAAGAATTGGGAAGCTGATGTTCCAATCATGCGCGGACTTACGACTGTTAGTAGGCGTCTGTGGGGAGACGGCCACCAGGTTGGCCCCTTCGGCCTTGAATAATGGAAATGCTTCCTGCAGTGCGGGCAGTTCGGTATTGCCGTAGGGGCACCACGCACCGCGGTGAAAACAGACTACTAGAGGACCTTCCTCGAGCAGCTTCGAGCAGGACACCATTTTTCCGTCCCCATCCTCCAATTCGAACGTTGGCGCCATGTCGCCGGCCTTCAGTGCACGCTGCGCGAGTCCGGAGACAATCAGATCATTTGTCGCCCTGACCATGACTGCGTGAACCTCCGGTGGAGCAAAGTGCGGCGCTCCGCTCGCGCGAAAGTTCGCCCTGAATGCATCGAGCTTGTCTAGTAAAGTCTTTTAGCACTCCTATCGTGTCCATGGGTGAGTCGCCTTCGTTACTAGAGATGGTCTCGGAGTAGCCGTTCATGGACAGACTAGGCTCGGTTATAACTGTCATGCGCGGCAGGAATAGCGTCAAAATCTATTGAATCACCTTGCACAGAGCACCCCACGCGAGTATGGGCTGTGCCCATTCCCGAGTGGAATAACTTATATATCCGTATGCATACTAGCGTGCAATATGCGCGGCTATTACGATTTCGCCTAGCTAAGATCTCATATACGTCGGGTCCCGTCATGGACAAATTTCATTCGATGCGGGCGTTCACGAGGATTGTGGATCACGGAAGTTTCTCCGTCGCCGCGAGTACGCTCGGCTTGCCAAAGGCCACTTTGACTCGGATGATTCAGAAGCTGGAAGGGCAACTTGGAGCCAAGCTTCTACATCGGTCGACCCGGCGCATTGACGTCACGTCGGCTGGCGCGGGCTACTACACAAGATGCATCGAGATTCTTGCCGAAGTCGAAGACGCAGAGCTCTCGGTAACACGAGAAAGCTCGTTGCCTAGAGGGACGCTACGGGTGGCCGCCACGGCGGCGATTGCGAAGACGCTGCTAGTGGCACGATTGCGCGATTTTTTTCGGAAGTATCCTGACCTCAAGGTGGAGCTCCTCGTTACCGAGCGTAATATTGACATCCGGCGGGAGGTGGTGGACGTGGTGCTACGGGCCGGCGGCCCCCATGATGACACCCTGGTGGCCAAGCCGATTGGCCGACTCGATATCGGCTATTTTGCTTCTCCCGAATATTTGGCCCGTTGTGGCGAGCCGTCCGCCCCGCACGAGCTTTCGTATCACCTAACCGTCAGCAACCTCGAAAGCCGGTCGGACACTGCGAACACCAGGCGGAGCTCGCGCGCGCGCCAGGGGGCCAATCCGTTCATTTCCTCGGAAGTCGCGACCGACAACCTTGATCTCCAGGCAGCGTTCGCTGTTGAAGGTTATGGCATTGCGCTCCTGCCTGTGGCCCTCGTCAATCCGCTTGTCGAGGAGGGCAAGCTCAAACGGATACTGTTGGACTGGGACGAGGGAGCTCTCCCGTTGACCGCAATGTACCTTCCGGCAGACCACATCCCACTGAAAGCTCGCCTGTTTGTTGATTGGTGTGCGGAGGCGTTGGCGGAACACGGGGCGCTGGCACTTGCTCAGCGCCCCAACGGCATGCTCGCGGCCGGTTAGAAGCGGCGTTGTGTGCGTGTCGAGTTGCCGCGCGCTGTGTTGGGGACTGCTTTCGGCGCTCGCGCGAAACGAGCGCTGTCCATGCGCTGAGTGCGTCCAGATGCCGCCCCAATGCCTGGATGCTGCCCACTCCGAGAAACCGCGCCATGCTGGCGCACCCTGAACTTGTGCATTGCTTGCAGGGACCGCGCTGACAAACAGGACGGCCGTGCGACGGGCAATGCCTCGCGACGACCTGAACCTCTTTGAAAGCTTACCGCAAAGCTTGTCACGCGGCTCGGCGCCGGATTGGCGGCCGCAGCATTCGGAGCGCTGCTTTTGTCGTCGCTACTGGATTCGTGCGCGCAACTTGCGCTAATAGCTGCCTACGCGGTTGTCTTCGACCTTGGCGTGCAGGTTTCCATCGTGGGACATCAAACGATTATTTACAGCATCGATCCGTGCGCTCGCAGCCGGCTCAGTGCGGTGCTGTTCGTTGGAATGTTCGCGGGTATGCCGTTTGGGGCAGCGCTAGGGAGTGCGTTGATGGCACGCTTCGGTTGGGCGGGCGTCTCGATTTTGGCGCTTGCCAGTACGTCGGCCGCGCTAGCTGTACGGCTATGTCCCCACGCCCGTCGGTGAACTGGGATGGGATAGGGGGGCGGCAGCCACACGGACACAACGGTTGCTCAATACGGCTCGACTTCGGACGGTGTCCCCCGTTGTACTCTTGGAAGCCATCCATTCGCAGCCGCGCACGAGACAAGGCGGGCCAATCACCCATTGGCAGTGAAATTGCCAAGGGATCGGGAAGACTAGAGACTCGCATATTCCATGTGGCAATGGCTGTTATTCGCCGATGGTCTCTTCCGCAGGGGCGGCTCTTGTTCCACCATAGCGGTCAGGCAGGACGAGGTGCGGCTGAGTCTGAGTGAGATTCACGGCGACCGGAGGAAGAGGTACCAGCGCCACTAGGGTGGCTTGCTCGCAACGGCCAGGTAGGCATCTTCCAAGTCCTTGTAACCACTACACTGCCGCTTTTTGCCACGGCAGACGAACTGAGGAACACTCATGTACGAGGTTTACGCGTTCTCGACGCCTAACAGCGTCAAGGTCCCCATTGCCCTGGAAGAGCTTGGGGTTCCCTATGAACTGCACGCGGTGAACGTGCGCCAAGGTGAGCAGAAACGCGACAGCTTCCTTGCGCTGAACGCCAACGGCAAGGTGCCGGTGATTACCGATCTGGAGCGCGCCTTTGTTCTGAGTGAATCGGCAGCGATCTTGGTCTACCTTGCTGAGAAGCATGGCGAGCTCCTTTCTCATGATTCGATTACCCGAGCCCGGACATTTGAACAACTGTTTGTGCATGCATCGGGACTTAGCCCTGCTTTCGGACAAGCCGGCTACTTCCAGAAATTTGCCCCTGAACGCATTCCTCATGCTGTAGAGCGATTCGTCACGGAGGCGAATCGCCAGTTGAGGTTGCTCGACGGGGTTTTGGATGAACGCGAATTTGCAGCCGGCGACGCGTTTTCAATCGCTGATATTGCGCACTTTGGCTGGATCTGGCGCCGTGGGTTTCCTGACCTGACGCTGGATGATTTCCCCAACGTTCGGCGCTGGTACGACGCGGTGCAGAGACGGCAGGCAGTTGTGCGAGCGATAAGTAAGGTTGAGGGACTTGTTCCACTGGCCGCGTGACCCTCGAACCGCGACGGATGGAGTGGTCTCACCCAAAGAGGCAAGCGTGTTCTAGCGTCGGTCATAGGCTTCGCCGGGGAGAACCCATTGACTCCGCGATGTCCGCTGGACGACTGGCCGGCATTCTGGTGGGGTGATATTCAATGCGCTGGTCGAGCGGAGCTAGTGAATCTCGCAGCCGCGCTATGATAGGGATACAGGTCTGGCCACGCGCCTAAATCGATGCCGTCCAGGGGCGTTCGCCGCGGATTTTCCCGTTGAAGACTTCGCTGGATGGACATCTCGTTGGCGCGCTGGGTGGTCAGCCACCCTTCTGGCAGATCCCGGTTTCAGGTCTGTCGGTATCGGTGCTGAATAGCCCCGGAATCGGACGGCCTGACCCTGATCTACTAACGCACCACGCCGACACACTAGACTGATCCGACCCATAACCAATCGATTACGGGTCGCGCGCGGGATCCGCATGAACTGACCCTGCCGGGCGGCTTCGGGCGTAATTGGCGCCTCCGTCGCCCCGCAGATTCGCGTTCCTGCCGAAGAGCACTGCGGCTGTCTGCTGAGAGCTCCGTCCGCGCTTCGGTATCCGAAATTAATTCCACCAGCAGCGACTCAAGGCCGGAATTTAGCGATCCATACGTCCTTCAAATGCTCTGCGTCCGGCACCGTTAGGCTGCCGGATTTGCCGCACGGTGTTGGCCGGCCTCCCGCCTGACGAAGATCCAATTCACGTCAACTGTCTGATCACACTTCGACGTACGGTGTCGGAGGACCTTCGCGTGTGGCGTGTGTAGAGCCCACGCTTTCGAGGGCGTGAGCTATGAATGCGCTGATCTTCGGCGTCACACCGCGCGCTATCGGGTAGAGGGCGTGTATGGACCGCCGTGGAGTCTTAAACTCCGTGAGGATCTGGAGTAGAGACCCGTTATCGAGGTGCCGTTGGACGGTGTAGTCATGGAGGTAGACGATGCCCGCTCCCGACGTCGCCGCGTCAACGAGGGCATCACAATGGTCAACAACGTGCCGTGCGATGTCGCCGATCTTTATTGTCCAGGGTGTGTCTCCATGGGAAAAATGCCAATCATGGAAGCGCCCGCTGGAGGGCGAAAAATACGCGACACAGTCGTGATTCAGCAAGTCGTCAGGTACTTGGGGGAAGCCGCGCTCTCGAAGGTAATCTGGACTGGCGCAAGCAATCCACCGTGTGGCGCCGAGGCTACACGACGCCAGTTTCGAAGGAATTAACTCCCCAACTCTGATCGCTAGGTCGAAGCCTTCGTCAAGGACATCGACCGTGGCGTCCGACAGGCACGTCTCAACGACCAATCTGGGGTGATGTCGCCGGAATGGTGTCATCATCGGAATCAAAACTGATCTTCCATAGCCAATTGGTGCAGTAATCCTCAGCTTGCCGACAGGGCCACTGGCCGACTCCATCAACTCAGTCCTCGCGTCCTTTAGGTCCGCGAGGATCGTTCTGCAACGCTCAAAGAAGGACTTGCCTTCAGCAGTCAGTGCAATGTTTCGCGTCGTACGGCTAAGCAACATGACACCAGTTTGAGCCTCAAGACGACTGACAGCGCGACTTACGCCGGAGCTTGACAGCCCCATCATCCTAGCGGCCTCCGTAACGCTTTTTGTCTCGCCTACCCGAACAAATGCTTCAACCGCAGACAGATCCATTCAGAGTTCCTTCGCTTGGTGTATCAGCGTTGATCGAGATGGGCTAATCGACTTCTGTGGCGGACATCAGCAAGTGCACCGCTCTGCCAATTTGCACGCCGCGGCTGCGATGTCACGGTTGGAACATCGCTCTGTCATAGGTGTGCCGATCTGCAACAGAGGATCCAGTCGGGCACTTCGAGTCTTAAATCGCGGAGTGGCTCCGCGCAGCGGATGGGCCTACTTTCTTGAGTCCTCGGGCGCGGGCGGTTCGGGGTGTGCATCGAAGTAAACATATTCTAGCCGCGAGGGAAGCGACGAGCAACGACTGACTGCGTTCAATTCTGTATTGCTCAGCAAGCAAAAGTCCGCACGCTGGGCCAAGAGAAAGACCACGCTATCCTTTCGATTGTTTCCCAGTATGCGTTCGAGAACGCCTCGTGAACGTTGATAGATCAGGAGATTGAGGGGTAACCGATGACCGTTGCAGCGTACTTTCGGCGATCAAGATCAGAACGAATTTTTGAGGATAAGTGCGTACCAGGACTTGGTATGCTTCATTGCTGACTTAGAAACTATTCGACGAGAGCCCGGAGTGGCGCGAACGCTCGAGCGGTATTTGTACCGCGATGGACGCAAAGTCTCCACTACCCACAACGGAAGCAGCCATACGAGCTGTTACTGCTTGTGGTGCAAAGCGGTCTTTGGAGGGAGTCAATCACGCAAAGAAAGTAGCGATTTGACGATCTTTTGAACTAACTGCTGTTCAGCGCGCGGTCGGGGTGAGGGAGCCCTTTCGAGGCGCGTGGCAACGTGGAGCGAGCGTTGCTACCCGCTGCGCGCTGCCTCGAGCCAAACAATAATTATCATGAACGCAAGCGACCCTTCTATTGTCTATGTCATTGATGACGACGAGGCGGGACGCCTGGCGGTATACAAGCTGCTTCGGTCGTCCGGCTTGCGTGCAGAAATTTTCGAATGTACGCAGGAATTTGTTAATTTTAGACTTTTTGCCGCGCCAAGCTGCCTTCTGCTTGACGTCGGCGTCAACCGAAACGGTTTGGGTTTTCAAAGTGAAATGCCGGCGCTTGGACTAAAGATGCCAATCGTATTTGTGTCGTGCAAAGAGGACACAGGAGCATGCGCTAAGGCGATGAAGGCCGGCGCGGTTGATTTCCTCCTTAAACCGTACTGTGAAGAGGACCTCCTGAGCTCGGTGAATCGCGCACTCGAGTTGGACAGGCAACGTCTGGCAGATGAAGAGTCGATGTCCGAGCTTCGGGCGGCCTATGGGAGCCTCTCCAGGCGTGAGAGGGAAGTCATGGCGCTGGTGGTCTCGGGAATGTTGAACAAGCAGATCGCCTCAGCCATGTGTCTGAGTGAGATTACGGTTAAGGGACATCGAGGCATGATCATGAAGAAGATGAAGGCAAAGTCTATCGCCGACCTCGTGCGAAAGGCCGACGCGCTGACCGTTGGGCGAAGCGTCACGTGAGACGGACGGAAGGCGCAGCGCATTCCATTACGGGTAGATCGAGATCCGGCGGTATCCGGCGGCGCACGTGTACACAACCACAAGCAGAACAAATATCGTTCGAGTGTGAGCCTAGTCGTCCGCGATCGCGTCGTCGTGGACTGCACGTGTACATAAAGCCTTTACACTTCCGTCTAAGATCATTGCCCACGCATTGGCTGCACCACGCGTAGCTGGGCGAAATACTAAATCTCCAGATCGTATGGCTCTTCCACTTAGTGCGCACACGCCGCTCCGCAGCGAATGAACTCGGTGCCATGTCTGGTTTCCATAGGAAGCGCCCGTTGCATCGCGCCATGATAAAACTACGGTGCCAACTGACTTGTACTCGACAAGTGATACCAATGCATGCGCTTTCCCACGGTGACGGGAAACACTGGCGCCTTGTTGAAGCAAGCTAGTCCAGTAAGAATTGGAAACGTTTTTCGGCGCTTCGCTGCGTCCAGCGAGGTACATAGTCATCTGCGCCCAGCGGGACGATGCACCCGCATGGTCCAGATGGGACTCCTCATGACTCGACTTCCCGTCGCCAACATATGTCTCGCAGTTCGGAGCGAGCGAGACTTGATCAGAGTATGTCATATAAGTTGAGATCCGATTCTTTTGCCGTGGTTTTGGCTGGTGGATGGTCATCCGAAATCCCAGATAGGGATAATCTCTCACATCTCTCTAGCGGTGCAGTGAGTCAAACTGGGTTAGTTGATGGAGTTGACTTAGACGCTCCATCCGCTCGGATCTCCCACCAGAAGGCTGGCAGGTGGGCTACGTCCAGAACTCCTGTGAAACCGTGATCACTAACTGATCATCAAGGATGTTCCTTGGGGAAAAAAGAGAACCCAGCGGGCGTGCCGGGTTCAAACGGGGAGGCACCACGTCCCGTGGATGTGACTCATTTCGCATGCTATGCGCGGAGAGACAGATATGCCACCATACGAAGGTATCGTTTATGGGAAGCCGCCCTATATTTCTTCGGCGAGTCCAGGAAAACGGTGGAGAAGTTTGGTTAAGCCCATAAAGGCAGAGTCGGATACTGAGACTCTTCTTGTGGCCTGCCGAGCGTGGCATTCGACGAATTCTAACTGAGGAGCCGCACGCACGCGAAGCCGAGGCTGCCCTGCTATTCCCGGGTGGAATTGTAGTTATTCGATATGACCGCCTTGCCGACTGGATGAAATCAGCGCAGCATTTAAAAATTGGAACCAACGTGGAGATGGAGTTCGATGAACACACGTACTTTTCTAATCACCGGAGCGAGTAAAGGTATTGGTCGCGCGTTAGCCCGGCGTCTGACTAGTGCTGGACATCGAGTGGTGGGACTGGCGAGGGGTACTGACTCTTCCTTTCCCGGTGAGCTCGTTTCGGTTGACCTGGCGGATTTGCGTCAGACCGAGGCCGTTCTGCGCGATCTAACCGGTTCAATGCACTTCGACGGTCTCGTTAACAACGTGGGGCTTGTAAGGCCGCAACCAATCGGCGAGGTGCGGATCGAGGACTTCGACGCTGTGATGGCGGTTAACCTCCATCCCGCAGTTCAGGCAATGCAGGCGTTGTTACCGGGTATGCGGGCGGAACGTTGGGGGCGGGTTGTCAATATCTCGAGTCTGACGGTACTCGGTGCCTTTGATCGTACCGCGTACGCCGCGGCAAAGGCGGCGCTGATCAGCTTCTCAAGGTCTTGGGCGCTGGAGCTAGCAACTACTGGAATTACAGTTAACACCGTCGCGCCGGGGCCGACGGAGACTGAGTTATTCCGCAAGAACAGTCCGCCCGGAAGCTTGAGCGAGAAGAAATTCCTCTCCTTCGTTCCGATGAATCGATTTGGCAAGCCCGATGAGATCGCCGCCGCAATCGAGTTCTTGCTGTCAGAAAATTCAGGATTTATAACGGGACAGGCGCTCTTCGTCGATGGGGGAGCGTCCATCGGCAGGACGCTAGTTTAGAGAATGAGCCCCGGCCGCTATTAGCTGTTGCTTCCAACAGATAGCGGCTCTCCAAATCGGTGCGTGCTTAGAGCCCGTTTGAAAATTCAAGGATGGGCGATTCTGCGTAGCAGCAGGCCGCCCATCGCGATATAGACCATAGCTTCCGATACGTCAGTTCGC
>NZ_JWMA01000114.1 GCF_000812465.1 Cupriavidus sp. IDO
AACAAACTCAAGAGCGCTCAGCACCGACCTTCGATCATCGCCGCGTGCTGGGTTCAGGCAACGTTGTGGTGATGTCATGATTTACGGAAAGATCAATAGCCAGGATCAAGGTCTCGATTCCCGCTATTGGCGTGCACCACCGTCGAGCGCGAGTCTCGCACTATCGTAATCTCAGTATAGAAGCGAAGCAGAGTCGGCCAGTGGTGCCATTGGAGAAGTACTTCAGCTATTGGCGAACAAACCTTGCGCCAGGCAATAGAATCCCTTCTCTTGCCCCTGTCCGGGCGCACGCGCGGGATTGCGCATTGGCAACTTGCCCCGAACACCACCAGCGTGGCCGCAACGGAATCGCTTGTGCCAAGCGCGATCGCTCAGCGAACGGCCGCTCAACCAGAAACTGGCCTCCGAGGTTATGACAAGTTGTATGGCTGCAACGGGGTCGATCTGGGACCGCCGCAGTTTCGCGGCGGGCATCCGTCCGAACAGTTTGAGTCAGCCGGTCTCGGATTGCCGATGACCGACACGGCCGACAAACCACCCTTCGACCCACGACGGCGCGAAGGGCAGTTCCCGGTCGTGAAGCGGTCGGTGATCCTCAGCAATTGGAGCGCTGCCAATCTCGGGGCGGCGACATCCAGGACTCGCTTGCCCTTGATCCAGCGCAAAGCACCCACGGCCCTTCATTACTATTCATCCAAGTACCCACCTTTCGGGGGAGCCGGCTATGTACCCGATTGTCGAAACCCGTCTTGGCAAGCTGCGAGGCCTCCGGCGTGACGGCGTCTATGCGTTCAAGGGCATCCCATATGCTGCCCCACCGTTCGGCATTAACAGACTGCGACGGCCGCAGTCCGCAGCACCCTGGAGTGGCGTCCGGGATGCGCTCTCGTTTGGGCCGAAGTCGCCACAGGTTGCGTACCCGCCCGGCATCGCGGAAGCACTCGGAGAACTCGTTGGCGAAGGCGAGGACTGCCTGACGCTCAACATCTGGACGCCCGAACTCGGAGCACCCGGGCGCCCGGTGTTGGTCTGGATTCCTGGTGGGATGTTCGAGTTCCATGCAACCGGGGCGACCCCTATCTATGACGGCCGCCGCTTCGCGCGCGACGGGGTGGTGTGCGTCACTATCAACTACAGGGTGGGCGCGGAGGGCTTCCTGTATCTGGGCGACGGTCTTTCCAATCTCGGGCTCCTTGACCAGATCGCCGCGCTCGAGTGGGTGCAGCAGAACATTGATGCATTTGGCGGGGATCCAGGTCAGGTCACCATTTTCGGGCAGTCGGCCGGCGGGATGAGCGTCGCAACCCTCCTTACCGTGCCACGCGCGCAAGGGCTGTTTCGGCGGGCAATCGTGGAAAGCGGGAACACACCGCATGTCACTTCTGCCGCCACGGCGGAACGCATTGGCCGCAGGCTGGCGACTCTCCTGAAAGTCGACGCCGCCAGAGAGGCGATTGCCTCGACCACGCCCGGGCAGGTTCTCCAGGCCCAGGCGCAATTGCGCGAGGAACTGATTGCGGATCCGGACCCGGCCTTCTGGGGAGAGGTTGCGCTTAGCAGCCTCCCGTGGGCGCCCACGGTCGATGGAGCAATTCTTCCTGCCCCCCCGATCGACGCCATTCGCGCGGGAGCAGCCGCGAACACAGCACTGTTGGTCGGCTCGAATACCGAGGAGACCCAGCTTTTCCTGGTCCCCGGCGGAGCCATAGATCGCATCACCGAGGCATCACTGCTAGCGATGGTGGCGGCCTACGGCCTGTCGGCCGAGGGCTTGATCGGCTACCGCGCAGCCCATCCTGCGGCCACCGCCGGTGACCTGTTCTCGGAGATCCAGACGGACTGGTACTGGCGCATCCCTGCCGTTCGACTCGCGGACGCCCACGCGGCGAATGCCTGGGCTTCGACGTACATGTATGAGTTCGCCTGGCGCTCGCCACAGTTGGGAGGTCGTCTGGGCGCGGCGCATGGGGTGGAGATACCATTCGTCTTCGATACTCTGGGCCCCGGCACGGAGGCGCTCGTCGGGCCAACACCGCCACAGTCGCTCGCCGACGCAATGCACGGGGCCTGGGTTGCGTTCGCCGTCAATGGCGATTGCGGCTGGCCTACCTACAATCCGGTCCACAGGTCAACGATGCGCTTCGATACGCCGTCTGCCGTCGTAGACGATCCGTTGGCCGGGAGGCTTGCGCTCTGGCACGGCGTGCATTAGCGCGTTGTACCGCTGGTCTCCCCAACAGCTTCGCCCGCAGCATGTCCAGGCGCATCGTGATCATCCAGGGGCATCCAGACCCGTCGGGCCATCATTTGCTGCATGCACTGGCCGACGCCTACGCTCAAGGCGCGACCACGGCGGGACACGACGTACGGCGCATCGAGGTGGCGAAGCTCGACTTCTCGCTGCTTCGCACGCAGGCTGAGTTCGAGACTGGCACAGTGCCTCCTGCTTTGGAGCAGCCAAGGCAAGACATGCGCTGGGCAGAGCATTGGGTCTTTCTTTTTCCGCTATGGCACGGAACCATGCCGGCGCTGTTCAAGGGTTTTCTCGAACACATCTTTCGGCCCGGCTTTGCCATGGATTACAAGAAGAAAGGGTTCCCCAGACGACTGCTCGCTGGCCGCTCGGCACGCATCGTCGTGACCATGGGAATGCCGGCGCTGCTGTATCGCTGGTACTTTGGCGCATACGGAGTCCGCGGCTTCGAGCGCAGTATGCTGAGTTTCGCCGGGATCAAGCCGATCCGCGAGAACCTCTATGGGCTTACCTTTGCCAACGAGAGGAGACGTGCCCGCTGGATGGAGAACATGCGTACATATGGTGCGCACGGGAACTGACCTGAGCTTGGCAGACACATGCGTTGGATGTCCGCTTCCCGGACAGTTGCTGTCGTTGTGGTGGCTCCCTGCGACCGGCCGTTCATCGGCCCAGCTTGTGCCGTTCGCTTTCGGGCTCGGTTGGCCATTCAAGCGGCCGCTTCGCATCAAAGAACGGACATTCGTGCCCGGATCGCGTCGGACGGCCCATCAGCCGATCCGGTCAACCCAAATTCAGTCACTTGTAATATTTATTCGCGTGCTCCAGTGTGAAGGCAGCCACCAGCCCATTGTGGGATCGTGAAGCCCCCCGCCAAGCCGACGTCCTCAACCCGCTGAGCCGCTGCGGCATCTGGCCGCACTAGCGGTTCCGGCATGACCAATCAAGCCAAATTCGAATCCATCCACGCGGGATCGCCGCGGGACGGACAATATCCGTGGCATTCTGCGCCGAGGCTGCAACGCAGTAAGCAGCGCCGGCAGTGGCTAGCGATGCGTCCGATCCCTGAGCCAGTTGTTCGCTGCGTACAGTGAAAAGGATCGCACTACTCCCGTACGTACCTTTTGCCAACAATCGTCAGGATGCGCGCAGTTCACGTACGCCCTTGCCCAGTCTCCGGCGCAGCAGCGTGCGCAGCGTCACCCCATCCGCGTAGCCAACCTGCTCGGCGATTCGATCGACGCTGTCTTTGCTGGTCTTCAGCAAATGAACGGCACGCTCGATCCGCAGCGTTTGAATGTATTCGATCGGCGTCTTGCCGAGCACTTCATTCAGGCGTCGCGTCAATGTCCGCTTGCTGGTTGCCAGCGCTTCGGCGGCCGAATCGAGCGTGATCGCCGTGTCGAGGTGGTCGCGCACCCAGCGGTCGAAACGCTCGACCAGCGGGTCCGAATGGCTGAGGTGATCGGTGATCGCATAGGCGGACTGCGACAGTCGCGTATCGAATACGAGGTACCTGGCAACGAGCGCTGCAAGCTCAGGGCTGTTATTGCGGATCAACCAGAGCGCAAGGTCGAGATGGCTGAGCGCGGCCCCTGCCGTCACCGTTGCGCCGCTGGGGACGATGATTCGATTCGCATCCAGGTGCACGTCCGGGTAGCGCTGCCGGAACAACGGTGTAAGCCACCAGGTCGTCGTTGCTTCGTATCCATTGAGCATGCCGCTTTCTGCCAGCACAAACGTACCCGTACAAGCGGCTGCAATGCGGGCGCCGGCATTCTGCCACGTACGCAAAGCGCCCAACGCATCGAACACGTCGTCCTGGCCAAGCGCAGGCACGAGCTGATCGGCCGTGATTGCGCCGAGCGCCGGTACGATGACCCAATCCGGGCGGGGGGCGTCCGCGATATCGCGGACGGGCACCTGCAGCCCAAGTGCCGTGCGTACTTGTGGCCGCACACCCACCACGGTGATTTCGAAGCCCGGCGTGGCCATCCCTGTTGCGTGCGCAAGTTTGTTGGCTGTCGTCAAGGCATCGAGGACGGAGGTGAGGCCGGTATCGAACACGCCTTCCAGCGCGAGAACAGAAACTCGCATGGCAGCATTGATATCAAAGTTGTCAATCCGGTCAGTGTTTCCCAGCGCGCTCCGTTTGTAAAGTCCCCCCTCAACGCGAGCCTCCCGCACGCGGACACTGGAGAAACGAAGATGATCAGGAAAGCACTATTTGTCCGGCTTGAGGCCAAGCCGGGAAAAGAGCAGGCGGTAGCGGACTTTCTTGCCGCCGGCCTGGAAATGACAAATCGGGAGACGACCACGCCGATCTGGTTCGCCCTCAGGCTATCGCCGGCCACGTTCGGCGTGTTCGACGCCTTTGCGAGTGAAGAGGATCGCCAGGCACACCTCGTCGGCAACATGGCCCAGACCCTGATGGCGCGGGTCGACGAGATGCTGGCATGCCCGCCTTCGGTCGAGCAGTTCGACGTTCTGGCCATGAAGAACAAGCTGGTCTGACGTCCTGTCCATAGAACCTGGAGATTCAAATGTTTACGCTGCAAAAGAAGTTTGCGATTGCCATCATGATCGCCATGGGCGGTGCGATGGCTCACGCCGAGTCAAAGCCGGCTGCGAAAGAGAAAGATATCGTTATCGTCCACGGCGCACTGGTGGATGGCTCGGGCTGGCGGGCCGTTTACGACATCCTGTCCAAGGATGGTTACCACGTGACCATGGTGCAAGAGCCGCTCACTGGCCTCACCGAGGACATCGACGCCACCAAGCGCGCTATTGATCAGCAGAAGGGGCCTGTCGTGCTGGTCGGCCATAGCTATGGCGGCTCCGTGATCACGGGCGCAGGCGTCGACCCCAAGGTCAAAATGCTCGTCTATGTCGCCGCACTCCAACCCGATGCAGGGGAAGCCAGCGGTCAACTGCTGTCAAAGTTCGCTCCGCCCAACGATGCCATGCGAGCGACTCCAGACAAGTTCTTCTTCCTCCCCCCAGCGAAATTCCGCGAGACCTATGCATCGGATGTCTCACCGGCGGACGCGCAATTCCTGGCGGACTCGCAGCAGCAACTCGCTGAGAAAGCCCTGGGGGCACCTGTGTCCGTCGCGGCATGGCGGAACAAGCCTAGCTACGCCATTCTGACCACCCAGGACCACGTAGTGAGCCCTCAGCTTCAGCGCTGGATGTATCAACGGTCGGGTGCCAAGGTAACCGAAGTCAACGCAAGCCACGCTGTCTTCATCTCTCAGCCAGCCACGGTTGCTCGAGTGATCGAAACGGCTGCGAATCAGGCGAATTGACCGCTGATCAACCCAGTGAGGGTGCCCACTCCGGCCCGAAGGCTGACACCGTGGCCAGTCGGCATGCCCCCCATGGCCTCGCGCACGCTGGGACATAACCCAAGCGCGGGGCCGTGCGATCAGCACCACGAACCTGCCGCGGAGGTTGCCTTCATGCTTTTACTGATCCTTGCCTACCTCGGGGGTGTATTGACCATCCTTAGTCCGTGCATCCTGCCGGTGCTGCCTTTCGTATTCGCGCGGGCAGACCGCCCGTTCGCGCGCAATGGACTGCCCATGCTGATGGGCATGGCACTCACCTTCGCTGTGGTCGCCACGCTGGCCGCCATTGGCGGCGGCTGGGCCGTCCGCGCCAACCAGTACGGCCGCATCGTCGCCCTGGCCGTGCTCGCCGTGCTTGGCCTTACCTTGCTTTCCAACCAGGTTGCCGAATGGATCAGCCGGCCGCTCGTGGCCCTCGGCAGCAAGCTCACCCGGCACAGCGAAAGCGAGAACGATTCGGTGCTCTCGGCGGCGGGTCTGGGGGTCGCTACCGGGCTGCTGTGGGCACCACGCGCGGGCCCCATTCTGGGGCTGCTGCTCACGGGTGCGGCCCTCAACGGGGCCAGCGTCCAGACCACCCTATTGTTGCTCGCCTACGCGGCTGGAGCTGCTACGTCGCTCGCGCTGGCGCTGCTGATTGGTGGGCGCGTCTTTTGCCGTGATGAAGCGCTCGCTTAGCGCCGGCGAGTGGTTTGCCATGCCCTGGGTGTGCCGGTACTGGCGGGCGTGGCCGCCATCGCACAGGGGCTGGATACCGGATTGCTGACACAGGTGCCGCTGGCCAGCACCGGCGACCTCGAACAGAAGCCACGCTCACGCGACTCAAGTCATATGCGGCGGCTGGCGCCGACTGTCTCTACGCACCGGGAATAAAGACGCGAGAGCAGATCGCCGCGTAGTCGCAGCAGTCGCGCCGAAGCCCGTCAATGTGCTGGTGGGCTCGAACGCTGAATTCACAATGAATGACTTCGCCGCCCTGGGCGTACGGCGCATCAGCGTCGGCGGCGCATTGGCGAGGGCCGCATGGGGTGGCTTCATGCGGGCTGCGCAATCCTTGGCTAGTGGACGGTTTGACGGGTTCGCAGATGCCGCTTGCGGTGCACAGCTCAACTCACTTTTCCTCTGACATTGCCTGTTACTCATGGTCGAGTTGGCGCGCGGCCATGAATCTCATAGCTTCAAGAGGCTTCTCTTGTCGCTCCTGGATGCCCAGACCTCGGCGTCGGGAAGGGGCTGCGATGCAGTCGTGACTACAGGCCATTGCTCTGCCATGCGGCGATTGATTTCGACAAACTCTACCTCGTGAGGTGCCAAATCAAAGTCGCTCTTGATGGCAGACACCGGACATACGACCTCGCAGATTGAGCAGTTAATACACACCTCGGCATCGATGACCATGAAGTTTGGTCCCTGGTGGAAAGCCTGAACCGGACAAACTTCGATGCAGTCTCCGTGGCGGCAATTGATACAGGGCTCGGTGACGACATACGTCATGGTTTCCTCCGATGAAGCTATGAGGGCTATCCACCTGGATCGCCCTGTCCTCAACCGACTTCAGGACGCCTTGCGGAAGCCCGCCGTACCGAAGAACACATTGGGCTTGCGATAGACAGCAAGCAAGAGGCAGCCTTCATCCGATCGCGTCTCATGCAGCGAACCGGGTTGCCGCCAAACGAATTGGCCGGCGCGGCAGATGCCGTCGTGGTCGTAAAAGGACCCTTCCAGGACATAGCTCTGCTCGATCTCCGGATGCTTATGGAAAGGCAGGACCGCACCCGGTTCCCACTTCAGCAGCACCGTCATCTCGCCCGCTTCGTCATTGCGATACAAGACCTTCATGGAGATCTTCTCGAACTGGGACGGTTCCCATTCGAGCGTGTTCGGATCGATATAGACGGATCCGCCGGCGGTCGGTTCCAGTTTGCCTTTGAGGCGCTCGACAAAGTGCTTGTTCTCGGTCTGAGTTGTCATGACTTGTCTCCTTGGTATGGAAGATGGGAAGAGCGCGCACACAAAGTCTGCGATGCCGCTGTGGATCAATGTAGTCCGATGTTTCCCTACAGTCAACCTGCAGGCCACTATTTGTAATAGATGTACCGTTTTATACTCTTATGTTTCCCTCGTTTACCCTTGTTTGGTTGAATAAGTTTCCTTTTTGTCTAACATCAACGCGCAGGCAAAGGAAACCCAGTGGCCTCAGGCTACGACGAACAGGAGACAAGGAATGGACATCTACAATTCCGATGCGGCCGGACTAGCCCCCACGGCCCACCCGACAAGCAGCACCAACAGCATGGGGAAGGTGGTGACGGCAAGTGTCATCGGCACCATGGTCGAGTGGTACGATTTTTTGCTTTACGGTACGGCAGCGGCGCTCGTATTCAACAAGCTCTTCTTTCCCGCGCTAGACCCTTTGATGGGCACCCTTGCAGCACTTGGATCGTTTGCCGTGGGGTTCATCGCCCGGCCCTTGGGCGGTGTGATCTTCGGTCATTTCGGCGACAAGATTGGACGGAAGACAATGCTAATGACCACCATGTTTCTCATGGGTGGCGGCACGTTTTCCATTGGATTGCTGCCTACGTACGCACAAATGGGCATCTGGGCGCCCGCGCTGCTGATTCTGCTGCGCATTGTCCAAGGCATCGGAATCGGCGGTGAATGGGGCGGAGCCGCACTGATGGTCATCGAGCACTCGCCGCGCGACAAGCGTGGCTTCTACGGAAGTCTGGTGCAGATGGGTTTCCCGCTGGGGATGCTCGCGTCTACTGGAATCTTTGCCTATCTATCGCGCATGCCCGATGCAGATTTCCTGGCATGGGGATGGCGCATTCCATTCCTGCTCAGTGCTGTACTCGTGGTGCTGGGTTTCTACATCCGACTCAAGGTAACTGAATCGCCCGTGTTTGCTGCGGCATCCGGCGATGGGCAGGAAAGTCCAAAGATTCCGCTCTTCGAGGTTCTTACCAAGCATCGGCGCAACCTGCTCATCAGCATTGGACTGAAGGTCTGTGAGGTTGCCTGGGTCTACATTCTGACCGTGTTCGTAGTGGTCTACGGCACGACGGTTCTGCACCTTCCCAAGGCGGTCATCCTGGATGGCGTATTGCTGGGTGCGGCTCTGGAGCTCTTCACGATTCCACTGTTTGGCTGGCTATCTGACCGGTGGGGACGCCGCCCGCTCTATTTCTTGGGCTCGCTCTTTACCATCGCTGCAGCGTATCCGCTCTTTCTAGGCATCCAGACTGGCAATCCCGTCGTGATCGCCCTAGCTGTGGCACTCTGCATGAACCTGGGCCACGGATCGATGTATGGACCACAGGCCGCACTGCTGCCCGAGCTCTTTGGCACCAAAATTCGCTACAGCGGCTCGTCACTTGGATGCCAGGTCGCCGCCGGCATCGGCGGCGGGCTAGCCCCCATGTTGGCCACGGCTCTGCTTGCCAGGCAGGGACATTTTGTCGGCGTAGCCATCATGATTGCTGTACTTGGAATCGTGACGCTGATAGCCACGGCGGCTAGCCCCGAAACCCATCGCGACAATCTTTACGACTCCTGAGCAAGAGGTCTCCCCAGATAAGGGGCAGCCATTTTGGGCCGGCTCGCAAATCCGCATACAATCTTCCGTAGGAAACTATACGTTTCCTGAATCCTCCCTTGAACGGACGACCGGATTTGCGAGCCATGTCGGCAAAAGCCTTCCAGAGAAACACGCCCCCTGCCCCAGTTCCCCGAGTCTCCGCGCAGGCGCCGCAGAACACCAGCGCAGGACTGGATGACGAAGAAATCGTGTGCCAGCGATTGCGCATGGCACGGATAGAGCACGGCCTTACCCTGGATGCACTAGCCGAGAAATCCGGCTTCACCAAGGGATACCTTTCCAAGATTGAGAATGGCAAGAAGGCCCCTCCCATCGGCTCGCTCGCCCGTATCGCGCGGGCCATGGGCATGGAGCTTAGCTATTTCTTCACGGATCCTGCTCAGGCAGAGACCACGGCCATCGAAGAGGTCGATCGCCCTGTTTCGGTAGTCCATCACTGGGAACGGAAGCCCGTTGTTCGTGGCGGAAGCGCCTATGGATATGACTACGTGAGCCTCGCCCATAAGAGGCAGCACAAGCTGATGGATCCGTTCATGTTCACATTCCCCTCAGCAACCGATCTGGACTTTTTCTTCGAGCACACTGGAGAAGAGTTCGTCTTCTTGCTTTCTGGCAAGGTGGAATTCGAGTTCAAGCTAAACGGCAAACTCCAGCGCTACGTTCTGGAAGCCGGCGACAGCCTGTATTTCGAATCTGGCACACCTCATCGGGGCCGCGCCCTCGAAGGCGACGCACAGGCCATCGTCGTGGTTACGGAACCCTCAGAACCGAAAGCTGAGTAAGTCAACTTATGTTGACTGTTGGGAAACTTCTCCTAAAATTAGGAAACCTACCAACAGGAGACACCCATGCGCGTTGCCGTCGTCTTATATCCCCATGTTGAGCCCATCGATCTAGCCGTTGTCGGCACCCTTTCGATGGCCAAGCGTGTGACAGACAAGCTGTCCTACTTCACCGTGTCTGAGAATGGCGGCCAGGTGGAGCTGCAAAACGGACTGCGTGTCCAGACCGATTTCTCATTTGCTGACGCCCCTGTGGCTGACGTCATTGTCGTAACGGGCGGACCAGGTTGGCGCAATGAACTCGAGAACACGAAAATGCACGCGTTCCTCAAGCATCGCCATGCTCGGGGCGAGGTCATCTCGAGCGTCTGCACTGGGGCGATGATTCTCGGAGCATCGGGGCTACTCGATGGCAAACGCGCGACAACCAAGGCGCCTGTAGCGAGCCCGGAGGAGCGTCCCATCACTACGATGGGACGTCTTTGCTCGACGACAGACGCTGTCGAGGCGCTCGTCGTGGATGAAGGCGATATCGTGACGGGCGGTGGCGTAACACTTGGCATCGATACGACTCTCTACTTGCTGGAGCGATTCCTGGGGGCGCATGTTTGCAACGAGACAGCACGGATCATGGAATACAGTGCAGCGCTCGCAGCGAATCGCCATCGACTATCGACACTTAAAACAGAGGCCATGGCCCCTGTTTAACACGCCAGGACGCCGTCGTTGACTGGGACATTGATGGAATCTTGCATACGGAAACAGATAGTGTCGAGAACGGCGCCTGCTCGCAACTGGCCCCCGCTCACCGCTTTCGGGGTCGGCTATTCGCCCGATGCCCACCTGCAGCAGAAATTCGCAAACTCACGCTGTCACGCACAGTTGCCGTGAAACCAATTGGAGAAAAATGATGCTGAATCTTAACGCAATCGCCCTTGCACTGGGCGTCTTGAGCGTGGCGGCAAGCGGGGTTGCCATGTCCGCCACCAACGTCGAAACCAAGCCTTCCGTCGTTATCGTGCATGGGGCATTCGCGGATGGCTCCGACTGGGCGAAGGTTATTCCCCTGTTGCAGGCCAAAGGTATCAAAGTGCAGGCGGTCCAGAACGGACTGAACTCGCTTGGCGAGGACGTCGCCGCAACGCGACGCGCCATCAATAACCAGCCAGGCAAAGTTGTGCTCGTTGGACACTCGTGGGGCGGCACTGTAATTACCGAGGCCGGCAATAGCGATAAGGTGGCATCGTTGGTGTACGTCGCCGCATTCGCCCCCAGCGCCGGCCAGTCGACCGAGGAAGCTGGTAAAGGTTACCCGCCAGCGCCCGGCATCACGAAGCTTGTCGCAGACTCCGAGGGTTATCTGACACTCCCGGCTAACGCGCTCGCGGAAGATTTCGCCCAGGACGTGCCAACAGCCCAAGCCCGCATCATGGCAGCCACACAGGGCCCGATTCAGTCGAAGGCATTTGGCGAGAAAGTCAGCACAGCAGCCTGGATGACCAAGCCATCCTGGTACATCGTCAGCCAGAAAGATCGCATGATCCAGCCGGAGCTGGAGCTTGCCATGGCGAAGAAGATTGGTGCCAAGGTCACAACCTTGCCGACGAGCCACGTCCCTCAGCAGTCGCGTCCGAATGATGTTGCCAAAGTCATTCTCGACGCCGTCAAATCGAGTGGCAAGTGATGACACTTGGTATTCAAGGTGCGTCCTTTCGTTGCACCTTGAATACCAAGGCGTGAGTTCGCGCGCGGATAGGTTTGGTTCCGACAGCAATTGTCAAACATTGCCCCGCTGCCTTCGGTATGAGAACCATCTGCTTCCAGCACACTAATACGTGTTTCAGGGGAACTCTCAAGCATTGAGTCGTCAGCTAACCGAAGCATTTCGTTGCCTCGAAGGGCTTCCCGTCGCGAAGTATGTAATAGGCTGCACGCGCAAGCTTGTGCGCGAGCGCCTTCATCGCGACGACAGGCATGCGCCGAGCTTTCTTGCGTTCATAGACGCGTCTGGCCGGCGGGCAGCTACGCAGAGCGATGCCGGCTGCCTCGATGAAGGCCCAAGCGAGTTGCTCCGGCACCGAGTCGCTGGGTACCCGATGCCTCGAGACGGAAACACCGAAACTGGACGAATGGCCGTTGTACTTTGGAAGCCGTCCTCACGGTACAGCGCGCTCGAGTGACCGAGAGGGGAAGCGCCACCCAAACCGAAGATGCAAAGGTCGCTCCCCGCCCAAAGCAGCATTCGCCCTACGAAGTGGCACGCTTCAACCGCATCGACACTGAAAAGCTGTCCGCCGGATGCACCGTCGCCGTAACCTCGAAGGTCTGCCCGTCGGCGTCCAGATAGCGCCGGACGATTTTCAATACCGACGCACCCGGTTCGAGCCTCAGCGCCTTCGCCACGGTTTCGTCGGCGAGGGTCGACGCGCTTACGTCCTGCTCGATCTCGGCGATCTGCCGCCCGTAGCGCGACTCGATCAGCGTGCTGACCAGTGAGTCCGGCGACGCGCGCACCATGTCGCCAATGTCCGTGTAGGCGGGGTCGATATAGACATCTGTCCAGGCTATCGGCACATCGGCGCGGCCATCGCGACCATCGTTCAGGCGCACGCTCGAGATGCGTAGCCACGTGGTCCCGTCCGCGCAGCCGATCTCGCGCGCCACGCCTCCGGCCACCTTCACCTTTTCCACCGACTGCACCAGGCGCAGGTGCTCCGCACCGAACTGCACGAGGTCATCCACCGACGCCAGCGTGGGCCGGAACACGGCCTTGGGCCGCGACGCCTCCACGCGCGTGCCCACGTTCTTCCGCCGCGACACCAGCCCCTGCTCCTGCAACTCCTGCAGCACCGCGCGAATGGTGTAGCGGCTGGCGTTGAACTGCTCGCACAGCTCGAATTCCGTTGGCAGCAGCGTGCCGACCGGGAAGCGCCCGGTGGCGATCCCGTCCAGAAGTTGCCTGGTGATCTCTGCCGAATTGGTTTTACTCATTTGGATCGATTGCATCACATTTCCGTGAGACCGGGTAAACACGCATTTGCTAAATATGTTCGAACATATCTAATGCTGGATATGTTCGAACATATTAACGAACCCGACTCACCACCACAAGGTAGCACCATGTCCACCTACTCCATTCCTGCGATCCCCGCCGCCAGCACCGTTGTCGACTCCGCCCTCTTCCGCGACGCCTTTGGCACGAAGAAGATGCGCCAGATCTTCTCCGACGGTGCGCTGGTGCAGCGCTATATCGACGTCGAGGTCGCGCTGGCCAAGGCCGAGGCCCGGGCAGGCGTGATCCCGGCGGAGGCGGCCGAGGCCATTGCCCGCGAATCGCGCATCGAGCGCATCGACTTCGACCACATGCGCGAGGAAACCGACATCGTCGGCTACCCGATCCTGCCGCTCGTGCACCAGCTCGTGGCAATGTGCGGGGAGGCCGGACGCTACGTGCACTGGGGCGCCACCACGCAGGACATCATGGACACCGCCGTGGCACTCCAGGTGCGCGACGCGCTCGACAGCATCGACGCCGACATCCGCGAGCTGCGCGCCATTCTCGCCGATCTCTCGGCCAGGCACCGCAACACGCCGATGGCCGGCCGCACCCACCTGCAGCAGGCGCTGCCGGTGACGTTCGGCTACAAGACCGCCATCTGGCTGGCCATGTTCGACCGCCACCAGCAGCGTATCGCCGAACTGCGCCCGCGCGTGGCGGTGGTGGAGTTCGCCGGCGCGGCCGGCACGCTGGCGTCGCTGGGCGGACAAGGCGACAACAAGGGCTTTGCGGTGCAAGAGGCGCTGGCCGCCGAGCTAGGCCTGGGCGTGCCCGCCACCACCTGGCACGTGGCGCGCGATGGCTTCGCCGAGGCGGTCAACCTGCTAGCGCTGGTCACCGGTTCGCTGGGCAAGATCGCGCTCGACATCATGATCATGGCCTCGACGGAATTCGCCGAAGTCTACGAGCCCTTCGTCAAGGGACGCGGCGCGAGCAGCACCATGCCGCAGAAGCGCAACCCGATCTCAAGTGAACTGATGCTCGCAGCCTCGAAGGCGGTGCGCCAGCACGCGGGCCTGATGGTCGACGCGATGGTGCAGGACTTCGAGCGTGCCACCGGTCCCTGGCACGCCGAATGGATCGCCATTCCGGAGAGCTTCATCCTCACCTCGGGCGCGCTGCACCAGGCGAAGTTCGCGCTGGGCGGGCTGATCGTCGACGAAGCCCGCATGCAGCACAACCTCGGCATCTCGCGCGGCCTGATCGTGGCCGAGGCCGTGATGATGGGCATGGCCCCGTACATCGGCCGTCAGCAGGCCCACGATGTGGTCTACGACGCCTGCCGCGCCGTCAACGAGAGCGGCGGCACGCTGGCCGACGCGCTCGCCGCGCTGCCAGAAGTCACGAAGCACTTCGACCGCGCCGCCATCGAGCGCATGACCGACCCGGCGAACTATCTCGGCCTCGCACCGCAAATGGTCGACCGCGCCCTCGAATTGTCCCGCAAAGTAGCCTGACACAGGCCCACGGTGGAGGAAGACATCATGCACAACGAAACCATCCATACTCCCGCTGTTCCGCCCGCACCGCCTGTGGCCCCGCGACTGCCCTGGTACCGCAAGCTCGGCATGCAGGTGCTCGTCTCGCTGATCCTCGGCATCGCCGTGGGCTTCGCGTTTCCAAAGTTCGCCTCGCAGCTCAAGCTGCTGGGTGACATGTTCCTGTCACTGATCAAGGCCGGCGTGGCGCCGCTGGTGTTTCTGACCATCGTCCACGGCATCGCCTCGGCGGGGGACGTGAAGAGCGCCGGGCGCGTGGGCTGGCGGTCGATCCTGTATTTCGAGGTGATCTCCACCATCGCGCTGGTGGTCGGCATGTTCGCCGGCAACCTGCTGGAGATCGGCAAGGGCATGTCGCACGTCGCCGGCAGCGCCGCCACGCCGGTCGCGGCCAAGACCGCCGCACCGCAGGGTTTCCTCGAGTTCATGATGCACATCGTGCCCGACAACTTCGTCGGCGCCTTCGCCAAGGGCGAGTTGCTGCAGGTGGTTGTGCTGGCGGTAATGGTGGGCATCGGCATCCTCGCCATTCCCGAGAGCCGCCGGGCGAAGATCAACGACGGCCTCGACTCCATCTCGGAAGTCCTGTTCTCGTTCATCAACCTGGTGATGAAGCTGGCGCCGATCGGCACCTTCGGCGCGGTGGCGTACTCGGTGGGCAGCAACGGCGCCTCCGTGCTGGTCGCGCTGGCGCAGTTCGTGGTGAGCTTCTATGCGGTGGTGGTGCTGTTCATCGCCGTGGTACTCGGCATCGTCGCGAAAGTGGCGGGCTTGAGCCTGTGGCGCTTCCTGCGCTATATCAAGGACGAGATCCTGATCGTGCTTGGCACGGCGTCGTCGGAGAGCGCGCTGCCGCGCCTGCTGATCAAGCTCCAGCGCCTGGGCTGCGCCAAGCAGACCGTCGGCCTGGTGCTGCCGACCGGCTATGCGTTCAACCTCGACGGCACCTCGATCTTCATGGCCATGGGCGTGATGTTCATCTCGCATGCCTACGGGGTGCCGCTGACGCTGGACCATCAGCTCGGGATCCTGGTACTCATGCTGCTGACGTCTAAAGGCGCGGCCACGGTGTCGGGCGGGTCGTTCGTGGTGTTCGCTGCCACGGTGACGTCCACCGGGATGCTGCCGGTGGAAGGGCTGGCGGTGATCTTCGGCGTGTACCGCTTCCTGTCGATGGCCATCTCGACGTGCAACACCATCGGCAACAGCGTGGCGACCGTGGTCGTGGCCAAGTGGTCGGGCACCTTCGACGCGGAAACCGCGAAGCGCCACCTCTATCCCGAGCGCTACCCCGACATCGCCGCCGCCGACGCCGCGCTCGACGACGGCACCCTGCTGGGCGAGGACGCCGACGCCGCCAACCCGCATTCGTCCGGTATCCCGATAAAGCGCGCGACCGCGGCCTGAGCCGGACCCCGAGGACGACAGAGGAGACAACCCATGAAGAACATCCCGGCCTTCGCCCGCCATGCACAGGCGATCCAGATGCTGCCACCGGAGCAGTACACGGCAGTGGCCCTCGGCAAGCACACCGAGGCCGAGGTGGTGCGCTGGAAAGCGGTCGCCGCGAAGGCCAATATCTCGCTGGACTGACAATGGCAACGCACCGTATAGAACATGACGCCTTCGGTCCGGTGGACATTCCGGCGGACCGGTACTGGGGCGCGCAGACGCAGCGCGCCCTGGCCATATTCGAGGTCGGCGAGGAGCGCTTCCCCGAATGCCTGCTCCACGCATTCGGCCTGCACAAGATGGCCGCTGCCCATGCGAACATGCGCTGCAGCGTACTCGACGCCCGGCTCGGCGAGGCCATCGTCGCGGCTGCCGCCGAGCTGCGCAGCGGCCGGTTCGACGACCACTTCCCGCTGACCATCTGGCAAACCGGCTCCGGCACGCAGACCAACATGAACGCCAACGAGGTCATTGCGAACCGGGCCAACGAATGCCTGGGCCGGCCGCTGGGCACGAAGTCGCCCGTCCATCCGAACGACCACGTCAACGCCTCGCAGTCATCCAACGACAGCTTTCCCTCGGTCATGCACATGACCGCCGCCATCGAACTGGACGACCGGCTGGCTCCGGCCCTCGAACGCCTGCGCGCCAGCCTGCAGGAACGCGCCATCGCCTTCGCCGACGTGCTGAAGATCGCGCGCACGCACCTGATGGATGCCGTCCCCACGACTCTGGGCCAGACCTTCGACGGCTTTGCGGCGCAGGTCGGCAACGCGCTGGCACGCGTTCATGACGCCATGCCGCGCCTGCTGGTGCTGCCGCAAGGCGGCACGGCGGCCGGCACCGGCCTCAACGCGCCGCCTGGCTTCGACGCCGCCTTCTGCGAGGAAGCCGCCCGGCTCAGCGGGCTGGCGTTCCGGCCCAACCCCTGCAAGGTCGAGGGGATGGCGGCGCACGACGCGCTGCTGGAGCTGTCAGGCGTACTTAACGTGATCGCGGTGTCGCTCATCAAGATCGCCAACGACCTGCGCTGGATGGGCTCCGGCCCCCACTGCGGCCTGGGGGAGCTGGTGCTGCCGGAAGATGGCCTGACGTCATCGATCATGCCCGGCAAGCGCAACCCGACCATCGCCGAGGTCATGGTGCAGGCGGCAATGCAGGTCGCAGGCAATCACGTGACGGTGACGATGGCGGCCGCCTCCGGCAACTTCGAGCTGAACGTGGCGAAGCCGGTGCTGATCTACAACGTGCTGCAGTCGATCCGATTGCTGGCAGACAGCGCCGACATGGTCGCGCGCCGCCTGCTTCCCGGCCTGCAGCCGGCCCGGGAGCGGCTGGCACGCCAGCTCGAAAGCCCGCTGCTGGCCGTGACCGCGCTGAACCCGGAGCTGGGGTACGACACGGCCGCCCGCATCACCCGCCACGCCACAGCGAATGGGATCACGCCGCGCGAGGCGGCCATTGCGCTCGGGCTGCTGGACGGCGAGACGTTCGACCGGCTGGTGGATCTCCGGCGCATGGCAGGCGGATGAGGAAAAGGGCCGAGACGGGGGCATTCGAGGTCGGCGGGTTGGCCGACGCATACCGGCCAATCTCGGCCATCCGCCCTCACATCGCCGGACAGCCGACTTGGCCGAAAAGGCAACGTTCAAGGCAGGAACGGGGAAGGCCGTAGCCAACCGCTTAGCAGACATTCCGCCCCCGTCGGCAGATGATCGAATTCCCCGTTACGATGGTCCCGTCCTGCCGGTCACCCGACGGTCCGGCTCGTCGCCCCGTCAGCCTAAGCGACTTCGCACTGGAACGGATTCCTTGCATCGAATTCCCGTGCAATAGCCTCCAGTGTGGTGAAATGCACTCCCGTATGGCGCAGCATGTGTTCGATGAGGCGCGACAGCATGCGCAGTACCTGCGGACGGCCTGCGACATCCGGATGCAGGCAAAAGGTGAAGACGGCGTCATCCATATTCTCGTAGACCCAGTCGAACTGCTCCCGCCAAAGCTCCTCGATGTCACGCGGATTCATGAAGCCATGGCTGTTGGGCGCCTTCTTGATGAACATCATCGGAGGCAGATCGTCGAGATACCAGCTCACTGGGATCTCGATCAGGCGCGACACCTTGCCGCGGACCAGCGGCTTCATCCAAGATGAGGCGGGCTGCCGGTAGTCGATGGGGGTCCACTGGTCGCCCGTGCGGAGCCTATAGCACGAGAAATCGCGATGCATCATGCTGTGATCGTAGAGGATCCCCCGCTCCAGCAGCAGATCAGGCGTACGGGCGCTCAGTTCCCACCAGGGAGCTGCATAGCCGACAGGCTTCCTGCCGGTCAGGCCATGGATCAGATCGATGCATTTGTCGAGAACATCGGCCTCCTGCGTCGGCGACATCGCCAGCGGATTTTCATGCGTGTAGCCATGCAGACCCACCTCGTGACCACGGTCTGCCACCATCGCCATTTCGCGCGGGAAGGTCTCGATCGAGTGCCCCGGGATGAACCACGTGGTCTTGAGATCGTACTGGTCAAACAGGTCAAGCAGACGCAGGCTGCCCACCTCCCCCGCGAATACTCCGCGTGAAATGTCATGAGGCGAATCGGCGCCGCCGAATGTACCAATCCAGCCGGCCACAGCATCCACGTCCACGCCAAACGCACATGTGATGTTCTTGGTCATGCTCTACGACTCCCAGGTCAATCTCGTTCAAATATCCAGCACCAGCCGGCCGCCATCACCACAACGCGCGGTGCAGACGGCCACATAGCGGCCGCGATCCTCTTCCGACAGGCAGGTATCCCGATGAATCGGGGTCCCCTCGCTCCAGCGCGTCAGACACGTACCGCACCAGCCTTCCTTGCATGAGTGATCGACCTCCACGCCAGCATCCACCAATGCATCGAGAATCGACTTGTCTGGTTGAACCTGCACGGTGATATCACTGAGGCGGCAGGCCACCTCGAACGGCGCTTGATTGACGTCGGCCTTGACCGGAGCGTTCGACATTGCCCCGAAGGCCTCAAAATGAAGATCGAGGTTCGCGCCGTGACTTCCGGCTGCGCGGACGGCGTCCATCAGGGAGTTGGGACCACAGCAATAGACTTGCGTGCCCGGCGCGGCGGCGGCCAGCAGCGCGCGTGCATCGAGACCGTGCTCGGGCTTCCCATTGTCGAGGACGAATCGGACATGGTTGGCCAGCGGTGCGTTGAGCAGTTCACCGGCATAAATCAACCGGCTTTCGTCGCGCGCGCAGACGACCAATTCGAACGGATCGCCACGGTCCAGCAGTTCCTGCGCCATACAAAGCAGCGGTGTCAGACCGATGCCGCCCGCAATCAGGATTCGACGCGCACTACCAGGCGTCAGGGCAAACAGATTGCGTGGCTGGCCGATCTCGACGACGGCGCCGGTGCGCAGGTGCTCGTGGATCCAACCAGAGCCCCCTCGTCCATTGCGCTCCCGTTGCACGGCGATCACGAGCGGCGCGCCCTGCCGCCATGGCCGGATGAGCGAATACTGCCTGGCGCCATGCTGCGGCAGGAAGACATCAATATGGGCGCCCGCCGCGTAGGGTTCCGGCAGGCCTCCGTCGGAGAGCGCCAGTTCGTACTCATTGACGTTGGGACTCAGCATGCGGACGCGCTGAACCTGCGCGATCAATCTATTCTGTGTGGATTTCATTTCGGTGTCTGACTGGCCGAAGAACATGTTGGGTCATGAATGGCTTTGGCTCGTACGCGGGCACGCACGCGTCGCAGGACCGGGACGCACGCGTCGCCACCACCCTGCAACCGTGCCGACGATTCCCTGGCGGAACCCGCTGACGCAAAGCATGAAGACGATGCCGAGAATGACCTGCCCCCAGGAGCCCGCAGTGCTGGCAAGCTGGTTCTCCAATGCGACGACCAGCAGCGCCCCCAGAATCGGGCCGTACAGCGTGCCGATGCCACCGAGAAGCGTCATCAGGATGATTTCCCCGGACATCGTCCAGTGCACATCCGTCAAAGAAGCAAGCTGGAATACGATGCCCTTGGTAGCACCCGCCACGCCGGCCAGCGCAGCGGAGATGACGAAGGCCGCCAGCTTGTACTTTTGCACGTCGTAGCCCAGCGAGATGGCTCGCGGCTCGTTTTGCCGGATGGACTGCAGCGCCTGTCCGAACGGCGAGTCGATGATGCGCAAGATCAGCAGGAAGCCGGCCAGGAACACGGCAAACACCACATAGTAGAGATGGGTGTTGTCGGCGAGGTTCAGCACATGGAGGATCTCTCCGCGCGGAATGCCCTGCAGCCCATCTTCCCCCCCGGTTGCCGGAAGCTGCACGGCCAGGAAGTAGACCATCTGCGCGAGCGCCAGCGTCACCATCGAGAAATAGATGCCCTTCCTTCGCACGGCCAGGAAGCCGATCGCGCAGCCGATGAGTGCGCCAAATATGCCCCCTGCCGCGATCCCGAGCAGATTCGGAAGACCGAGCGACTTCATCAGATAGCCGCCGAAATAGGCACCTCCACCGAAAAACGCCGCATGTCCGAAGGACATGAGCCCACCGTAGCCTGCGAGCAGATTGAAGGCGCAAGCGAACAGCGCGAAGCACCAGAACTTCATCAGGAAGGTCGGATAGATACCGATCCAGGGTCCCGCCAGACCAAAGGCCACGAGGGCGAGCAGCGAGATGCGTCGCGTGTTCATGCTTCTTTCCCGAAGAGTCCGGCAGGCTTGAACAGCAGCACGACGGACATGATGACGAAGATCACGATTGCGGCCGCTTCCGGATAGATGATCGTAACGACCGCCTCCAGAAGTCCGAGACCCAGGCCGGTCAGAATGGCGCCGCCGATGGACCCCATTCCACCCACCACGACCACCGCAAAGATGATGATGTTCAGTTCCGATCCCATGCCGGAACTGACCTGCAGAATCGGTGCGGCCAATACGCCGGTCAGGGCAGCCAGCGCAACACCCACCCCATAGGTAAGAGACACGAGCAGCGGGACGTTGATCCCAAGTGCCTGTGCAATGGCAGCGTTCTCCGTGCCGGCACGCAGATAGCTCCCCAGCCGGGTACGTTCGATGAAGTACCAGACTGCGGCGCAAACCACCAACGATGCCACAACCACCCAGAGACGATACTTGGGCACAAACATGAACCCAACGTCGACGGCGCCCCGGAACTGCGCCGGCAATGCGTACGGCTGGCCGGAGACCCCGAAGTAGTTGCGGAACAGCCCCTCGAGAACGAGTGCGAACCCGAATGTCAGCAGCATTCCGTAGACCGGGTCGACCTGGCGCAGGCGCCGTAGGAACACACGCTCGAAGACCATACCGAGCGCGCCGACAACGATCGGCACAACCAACAGCGCCCACCAGTAGTTGAGGCTCAGGCCTTCGACGCCCGTCCACGTGCCCAATTGCGTCAGGCAAATCCATCCGAAGAAGGCACCAAGCATATACAACGCGCCGTGGGCGAAGTTGACGATGTTGAGCATGCCGAAGATGATCGCCAGGCCCAGGCTGAGCACGGCGTAGAAGCAGCCATTAATAAGGCCGAGAAATAGCTGACTGAGGATGATCATCATTTCAAACTCCCAACCTGGATTCCAGTTCCTCGCGGCGGCGCTCCACGTCGCCGGCTGCCACTGTCATGACGGTCTTGCCATGCTCGAGCACGTAATGCCGATCTGCGACGCGGCGTGCAAAGCCAAAGTTCTGTTCCGCGAGAACGATGGTGAAATGGCGCTCCTTGAGCTTCATGACGGCTGACTCGAGCGCCTGGACGATGACAGGCGCCAGGCCCTCGGTGATCTCGTCGAGCAGCAGCGTGCGCGCTCCGGTGCGCAGGATCCGCGCGAGTGCGAGCATTTGCTGCTCACCGCCAGAGAGACGGCCGCCCGGGCTGCGCCGGCGTTCGCGCAGGTTCGGGAAGAGTTCATAGATCTCGCCGACGGAGAGGCCACCCTCCGCGACGACCGGCGGCAGCAGCAGGTTCTCCTCCGTGGAAAGGCAACTGAAGATGCCGCGCTCCTCGGGGCAATAGCCAATGCCAAGTCTGGCGATCTCGTGGGGCGCCACGCCTGCCGCATTGGCGCCGCCAATCTCGATCGTGCCGCCGCGTCGGCCGGTGAGCCCCATGATCGCCCGCAACGTGGTCGTCCGACCCGAGCCGTTGCGGCCGAGCAAGGTGACCACCTCTCCGGCGCGCGCGAAGAACTCCACGCCGTGCAGGATGTGGGAGTCGCCGTAATACGCGTTGAGATTGGCGACGCGCAGCGCGTATACCTGATTAGCCTGCATGATCGGCCCCGATGTAAGCGGTCAGGACCCGTGAGTCCTTTGAGATATCGGCGTAGCTGCCTTCGGCGAGCACGCTGCCACGGGCAAGAACGGTCACCTGGTCGGACAATGACGCGACGACCTTGAGGTTGTGCTCCACGATCACCACGGTGCGGTTGACGGCGACCTTGCGGATCAGGGCAGCGACGGCCTCGACGTCCTCCACACCCATGCCCTGGGTCGGCTCGTCGAGAAGCATCACGCGCGGGTCCATCGCCAGCGTTGTGGCAAGCTCCACGCTGCGCCGCTGGCCATATGGCAGATCGCGCGCGACAAGGCTGGCCGATCCGGCGAGCCCCAACTGGTCTAGCAGGGCCATGGCAGGCTCGTCGAGATGTCGTGTCGCACCGGAACCAGCCAGGGCCTTGTGGGCGAGGCCGTGCTTGGCTTGCAGCGCGATCTTCACGTTGTCGAGCACGGTCAGTTCGGGAAAGATGGCCGAGATCTGGAAGGACCGGATCATGCCCGCGCGAGCGACCTTGGCTGGCGGATCTCCGGTGATGTCGCGGCCATCGAGGAGTATCGAGCCGGTGGTCGATGGCGTGAAGCGCGTCAAGAGATTGAACATCGTCGTCTTGCCGGCGCCGTTAGGCCCGATCAGCGCGTGAATCGTGCCGCGCCTGACCTTGAGATTGACGTCCGTGACAGCCTTGAAGCCCACGAACTCCTTGCCTAGGTTTCTGGTTTCGAGGGCCCATGGGGAGCGTTCAGATGCGACTGCTTCCATCACGCATCCCCAAGCTGGATGGCATCTCCCGGCTTGATCTGCCCGCCGCGGACAACTTCAGCGTAGACACCAAGGTCGCCATGATCGGCATATTCCCGCAAGGACAGCGGCAAGTTCATGTCACGGCTCCCGGTCACCGGATCCACGCTGGTCGCGGCACAGCGCTTCGTGCGCCGGACGACCTTCAACATTACCTCTCCGATCGTCAGGTGCCGCCCCACCCACTCCATCTCCGACCACGCCGGCGTGCCATCGAAATAGAGATTGGCGCGAAAACGCAGCGGGTTGAGCGTCTTGCCCAGGTGCTTGCCGAGATCAGCCACGGTATCGAGATTGATCAACGAGATGCTGCGCATCAAGGCCACCGAGTGAACGCTGACATCTGTGAACTGGTGGCCGGTGGCGCTGACTACACGGGGCGTGCCGGGCAGTGGCACGCCAAGGAATGACTGCAGGAAGGTAGCCAGCCTTTCCCGGTCTGCTCCGTTGGCCAGGTCATACCGCTGCGATGTGCCGTCGACCGAGACTTCCAGTTCTTTGGATGCCTCGAGGAAGCTGGTCCCGAGTCTTGCCAGCTTCTCGTACTTGGCCAGCATCAGGAACTGCGTCTTGGGTGCCGGTACGGGGCGATGCTCGTCGAAGTCGAGCGAGCCGTCAGTGACGGCGTATGCACGGTCCATGGGAAACCCCTGGGCTTCCTGCAGATCAACGCCTGGCAGGCTCTCTGCGGAAAGGCCCTTGACGGGATAGCGGTATAACGCCCGGATATTCATGATGGCGATGACTCCTCTGATTGGCTCACTTCGCGCTGGCGCAGGCACTGTTGGCGGCCATTGGCGAGAATGCGTTCGCCGCGGACACCGTGGCGACGTGGCGATAGTAGTCCCAGGGCGCCTTGGATTCGGCGGGCTTTTTCACCTGCATCAGGTACATGTCATGAACATGGAGACCATCGGCGCGGATATGACCGTTCCGGGCGAAGAAGTCATTGACCGGCGTGCTCTTCATCTTTGCCATGACAATCTTCGTGTCATCCGTGCCGCTTGCCGCGATACTCTGCAGGTAGTGCCGCACGGCCGAGTACATGCCCGCCTGAACCATCGTCGGCATGCGCTTGGTCTTCTCGAAGAAGCGTTTGGAGAACTTGCGGCTCTCGTCGTCGTTGTCCCAGTAGAACGGAGTGCTGAGGATCAGCCCCTGCGCCTGCTCCAGTCCCATGCTCTGCACGTCGGTGATGAATGTGAGGAGCGAGGCCACGCGCTGCTTGCCACCGGCTGCGATGCCGAACTCGTTCGAGCCCTTGATGGCATTGATGGTATCGGTGCCCGCATTCGCCAGGCCGATGACCTTTGCCCCCGAAGCCTGCGCCTTGAGCAGGTATTGCGAGAAGTCCGTAGTGTTCAATGGATGCCTCACGGAGCCAAGCACCTTGGCACCGGATTTCTCGACCACTTCCGAGGTCGCCTTCTCCAGGCCAAGGCCAAAGGCGAAGTCCACCGTGATGAAGTACCAGCTATTGCCGCCCTGCTGCGTGAGCGCCTTGCCCACGACATTGGACAGCGCGTTGGCGTCATAGATGTACTGGATGCTGTTGGGCGTACAGGCATCGCCGGTCACGCGTGGCGTGCTGACACCGCCGAGCACGACGATCTTGTCCTTTTCCTTCGTAAGCCCCATGACGGCCAGCGCCACGGATGAGTTCGAGATGTCGAAGATCGCATCCACCTTTTCCTGCTCATACCATTTGCGGGCAATGCCAAGCCCGATGTCGGTCTTGTTCTGGTGGTCGGCGGAGACAACCTGCACTGGTTTGCCGAGCACCTGGCTGCCTGCGTCTTCTACGGCCATCTTCGTTGCGACGACCGAGCCGTTGCCGGACCAGTCGGAGAATGGTCCCGACAGATCGGTCAGCACGCCGATCTTGACGACGCCGTCCGACACCGTCGGCGCGGCCTGCGCTCCAACGGCAATCCCCAATGCGGAACACAGTACCGCAGCCTTCAATGCGATCGAATTGATGCGTCCTGGCATAGCTACCTTCTCCTAACCGTCTGTCGTGAATATGGCTGCGGCGATGTCTTTGTATCGCGGCTGGTGAGCAGTCTATGCAGGCGAGATTCGGCGAACAAACCATTAGTTTTCTCGCACGCATGACTCAGAATGATGTGTAGCCATGGTGCATGCGGAAGCCCCGTGACGAGGCGTCATGCCATCCGCATTGACATGAATTGGTGCGGGGGCGAGCAGCGCTCACCGGGTCTTATGTTCCGCGAGGACCAGCAATGCGGCGTCTTTCCCCGCTCCGGCAACGAGCTGCAGTCCAACAGGCAGGCCGTCGACAAAGCCCGCTGGCAAACTGATTGCGGGCAGGCCGAGCGCGTTCCACGGATTGGTGAGCGCGAGGAGCGTCTCGCGGACACCGGCGCCGGCCACGAGGCGCTGGTTCAATGCGGGCGCGGTGATGGCCACCGTTGGCAATGCCAGCACATCGGCGCTCTCGAAGATGGCCTCGAACTCCCTCAGCAGACGCTCGCGGGTCTTTCGCGCCCGTACGAGTTCCCAGCCCCGGACCTCGCGAGATGCCTGGAGACGCTCGAGAACCTCCGGGTCGAACTTCTCCGGCGCCTGCTCGACGCGCTCGGCATGCGTCTCGTAGGCTTCGGATTTCTGGATGGCTGCCAACACATTCTGCAACGCAGGCGCTCGGGCATTGACTGCATCGCCATTGCCCAACTCGCCGAAGAGTCGTTCCGCATAGGTGCGTACGATAGCCGTCACCGCGGGGTCGTCAATGGCAAACGGAGCGTTCTGCACCCACAAGACACGCGGCATCGCCGGGCGTTGCGGAACTGGTAGGGTGCCGGAACCGCCGGTCATGACCTCCATGACGATCCGGCAATCTTCCACGCCATGCGCGAGTACCCCGACGTCCTCGATGGAGGGGGCCAGGGGAAACACCCCTTGAGCGGATACCCGGCCATGTGAAGGCTTGAAGCCCACGAGATTGCACAGGGCCGACGGGACACGCACGGAGCCGCCGGTATCTGTGCCGAGTGCAATGGGCACCATGCCCGCGGCGACGGCCACGGCACTGCCCGCGCTGGACCCACCGGACATCTGCGTGATTCGCCATGGGTTGCGTACCGGCCCCTGCACGGCGCGATCGCCAGTCGACCCGTAGGCAAGCTCATGCGTCACTGCCTTGCCGAGAATAATGGCGCCGGCGTCGCGCAGCCGTGCCACGCACACTGCGTCACCGGGCGGCATATGGCCGACGAAGTGGGCGGAGCCGACGGTCGTAGGCATACCGGCTACGTCGATGTTGTCCTTGATCGCCACCGGGATCCCGTGCAGCGGGCCGCGCAGCATTCCGCCAGCACGTTCGGCGTCGAGCTGTCGTGCCATAGCCAGCGCGCCATCGAGATCGACATGAGCGAAGGCGTTCAGCACGGGATTGAGCCTTGCGATAGCGTCGGCGGCATGTCGCACCAGCGCTTCCGCGTCGATCTCGCCCGTTTGTTGCGCAGCGAGAAGATCGCGAATGGTACGGCTAGCGAAATAGCCTGATGGATGGGCTTGTGATCGTACTTTCACTGAACTCTCGGTGGTGGTCATGCGGGAATCCGGATTCAGCGATTGCGTCGACCTGGCCGGCACGAGCCATGCAATGCCGCGCAATGCCGAATGCGCATCATAAGTACCTTCTGCCGACACCAAGTCCCCAGCCTTGCGGCCAGTGACGATGCCGCACCTGCCTTTCCCGAAGGGCCTGTCGGCCTGCGCAAAGCAGTCTATGCGGGTTGGCTTCGGCGAACAAACCATTATTTTTCCCGCACGCATGACTCAGACTGATGGATAGCACGGCGCGCGCGAAGCGCTTACGATGAGGCCTGAAATGCGAGCCAGTGGAGGGAATCCGAATGTGTGGGATGTGTGGGGTATATCAGGGCGGCGCACACTGGGCGAGCATGTCAATGCCAGAAACGGGGCATGGCTTGCAGAGACAGCGCTATATCCTCGTAGACATGGCGAATGCCGTGCTGGCGCCGTTTCATCTGTCGGTGAGCGATTTTCAGGGACAGTCGTTCGTGCTGTCGTCACCGACGGGTACCATGGAACTGGTCGATAACATCACGGGCCTGTGGAGTGCCGTCGAGCGACTGCTTGGCTATCCCCTGGATCCCCTCGCCATGTTCAGCGAGGGACGTCAATGACCTCCGCCCGCGACGTGCTGCCGGTCACCATCGTTACCGGCTTCCTTGGCAGCGGCAAGTCGACGATCCTCAACCAGGTCCTGCATGGCGAAATCGGACGTGACACGGCGGTGCTTGTGAACGAGTTCGGCGAGGTCGGCCTCGACCATCTGCTCATCGAAGCTGTCGAGACCAACGCCGTGCTCCTCGACAATGGCTGTGTCTGCTGCTCCATCCGTGGAGAATTGCGCGAGGCGCTAGTCGATCTTCTTGCGCGGCGCGCCAATGGAGATATCCCTCCGTTTTCCCGCGTCGTGCTGGAGACAACGGGCCTCGCCATGCCGGCACCCATCATCGCGACCATCCTGACGGACCCTGCATTGCGCAGTCACTACGCGCTCCGCAACGTCGTCACGGTCGTCGATTCGGCTCAGGCGCGGAGGCATGGCGTCGAACATGCGGAATGGCGGGCGCAGATCGCAGTTGCCGACCGCCTCGTCGTCACGAAGTCAGATCTCGTCGATGGGGCTACCTTGGCGAAGGTACGCACGATGCTGGAGCGCGCCAACCCCACGGCGACCATCCACATGCGCGGTATCTCCGACAGCGCTTCCGCGCTGGCTGAAGTCCTGTTTGGCGAAGGACATGCCAGCGATATGCTTCACATGGCCCTGCTTCAGAGACTGGGTCGCCTGCAGCCTGTTCTTGGCCTGTCAGAAATCGGGGAATCGGGAGGTCGGCTGGCGCATCGTGGCCCGTCCGCACCGGGCGAAGCCCCTGGGGTGGAAGCGTTCTGCATGACGATCGACGAGCCAATCGAATGGGAAGTCTTCACGCTCTGGTTCACGATGCTGCTGCACCGCCATGGCGATGCACTCCTGCGGTTCAAGGGCATCCTCAATATCATGGGTTCCGCGCGGCCAGCGGTGGTTCACGCAGTCCAGAACCTGGTGCATCCGGTATCGCATCTCGACAGGGCGATTTCGCCGGGTACGCCGTCCCAGCTCGTTTTCATCGGCATCGGCCTGGAGAGCGATGCGATTGAAGCGTCGTATCATCGCTTTTGCTCACGGCTCCAACCTGCGGGCGCCTGAGCACATGGAGAATAACTGGGTGGCATGGTCCATGCTCTGCAAGCGGGCATTCCATTCCACACAAGTTGCGTCATCGTTCCCTGTCTCGCACTCATGAAACGCAGACTTCCTCCCTTGCTCGCGTTGCGCGCGTTTGAATCCGCCGGTCGGCATATGAGCTTTTCCAAGGCTGCGGAAGAACTCAATGTCACGCAAGGCGCGATAAGCCGGCAAATCAAATTGCTTGAAGATTTCCTTCATGCGCCACTATTCCGCCGGCTGACCAGGCGGGTGGAACTCACGCCATTCGGGCAGAGCTACCTTGCTGCCGCCACGGCAGCGCTCGACGGCATCGAGCGGGCCACCCTGCAGAGCCTACAGGAGGCGCGGGCACTTTCGGTCAGCCTCCTGCCAACGCTTGGCGTGCTATGGCTCATGCAACGGCTCGGTTCGTTCATGACCGAGTATCCGTCCATCCGATTGCAGGTGTCGTCGTCGCTTGAGCCTGTCGACTTCAAGCATGAGGGCGTCGACGTGGCGCTGCGCGTCGGGCAGGTACCCGGGGCCGTCTATCCCGAGAACGGCTCGCAGATCACGTTCAGGATGACCGAGTCTTGGGCCGACGTGACCGCGATGCATCTCTGGGATGACTTCATTACGCCAGTTTGTAGTCGCCGCTTTCTTGAGGAACACGGGCCGGTCTCGACGGCGTCAGATCTCACACGGCTCCCATTGATCCACAATCTTCGGCGCCCGGATTGCTGGGACGCCTGGTTCCGCGCGAATGGGATAGAAGAATGCAGCGGTGCCGGGCGCGTTGACGTCGGACACTCGTTCATGGCGATCATCGCCGCGCGCGAGAGCCGCGGAGTGGCATGCGTGCCGACAATTGAGATCGACAATCTCGATTGGCGCGACGAGATGGTGCAGCCGTTCGATTTGAAGTTGCGTAGTGCCGGTGCTTACTATCTGCTATGCCCGCGCGACAAGGCACTCTCAACCGAGGTCAAGCTGTTCTCTAACTGGCTGGCTGCACAATATCAGCCAGCCCAAGTCGACGCTGACATTGAAACGAGCGAGTAGCTGAGCGGAGGCGAGCCTCCAGCACCATCATTACCGACGACGTACTTCAGCGCCTGGTTTCTTTCCCGAACGGGGTCGGTCAGAGACGGCCGCAGCCTCGCGGCGAGCGCGACCGGATTGCCCCATACTTCGAACAATGATGGAGTCCACGTTCACAGTGGGGGTGGGGAATTTCTGACCGATCAGAGGCAGGCAGTCTTCTAGCCATCCGTTAGGACTTTGAGTGCGAGGGGATTTGTCGCCGCAGTCCGGGTTGATCCAATCGCGACCACGCTGTAGTTGAACGCGGCATTGGCGGTCAATGTCGTCTGGATCACTGTCGTCGGCGTCCCCGCAACATTGACCTTGACGTCGTACGTACCGGCCGCCAGGTTCAGATAGCCACTATTCGCCCCGAACAGCATGTTGGCGAACACCACCTGGCCGTTGACCAGCACATCGACGGGCCCGGCGTCAGGCGCCGCATGGATCACACGTACGGCCGCCTGTCCTGCCGGTGGCGCCAGGGTCTGGTCCGTGACAGTTAGTCCCTGGATACTGGCCGCGAAATTCGCTGCGATGATTGTATAAGCCGCCGCGTTCGCCAGATTCTGCGATACATCGATTAGCGTCGTCGCCGTACCGGCCACGTTGAATGCGATCCGGTGCGTACCCGTGGGGAAGATCAGGTAAGCGGAAGCAGCCGAATAAGGCACGTTCGAGAGTACTCGCGCGCCGTCGAAGAGAACATCGAGGTTCGGTGCATCTGGAGAAACATGAAGCACACGAACGCGCGCCGTGCTGTCGTCGCGCTCGTCGGTAACGCAACTGCCGAGCTGCGCAACAAGCAAGACGGATAACAGAAGACCGATAAGGCGCCGCATCCTTGCCTCCTCGCAGGGTCGCCAGTCTTCAAGATAGTGCGACGATCACCCTATCGTCATTGAAAGTTGCCGAGCTGGCTTGTCATGGTTGGCGGCCCGGGCGAGAAGCGCTCAGGGCGATCGGCCAAGAGGCAAGGCCAAAGTTGCGCGGCTGGTTCTGCTCGGCTCCCAAGATACAACTGGCCGGCCGTCCACGTCCGGCCATCTTCAGCCGTGCGCCTTCGCGCTCAGACAGCCATTCAAGCGGCCGCTCCGCTCAAACAACGGACGTCCGTACTGGGTGTCGGACGGTCATCGGCCGTTTCTGCCGCTCGTCCAATCCCACGTGCAAGCGCCCGCATCGCACAAGCCTTAGGATAGATGGACCGTCGTCGAACAAGAAATGGCCGCTCATGGAAACGACCATTTCAGCCCCCTGAAGCTAGACGCCTGTAAGCACTTCTACGAGCCCCTGTAGCCGAGGCGCTTCGAAACCGCCTGCGCACAAGCATCCAATGCTTTGGCCACCGGCCCCTCCCAATCGGTATCAACAGTGCCGGTCGGTCCCATGATGGTGATCGTCAGCGCAATGTTTCCCGAATAATCGAACACCGGCGCAGAAAAGGCGACGATCCCTGGTGTGGGATGGTTGATGCTGCGGGACATGTGGCGCGCCCGCGCTTCCTTGATCATTTCCTCGACCACGGCGGCGTCTAGCGGATGCGCAATATCGGGGCCGAGCCGTATGCGATCGTCCAGCAACAGCTTTTCGGTGAACTGTCGTGGCAGGAATGCCGAGAAAACCCTGCCGGTCGCCGTATTGGCGAGCGACATGACCGTGCCGGTGCGGATGTTCGTGTGGATGGGATAGGACGCATCGATCAGCCGCACGATGACCGGCCCAAGGTTTCCCCAAACAGCGAGCGCAACCGCGTGCGACGTTTCTTCCGAAAGCGCTTCGGCGAACGGCGTGGCCTCGCGGATCGGGTTCAGCGTCTGCAGGCTGGTCAGCCCGAGCTGGATGGCCATCGGGCCGAGCAGGTAGTGACCCGTGACCGGGTCCTGGGCGACGAGCCCGATCTTGCCAAAGCTCACCAGATACGGATGGATCTTGCCGGACGGCATGTTCGCCGCCTTCACGAGATCGCGGAGTGCCATCGGCCTGGCCTCGGAGGCCAGCACCTTCAGGATTTCTCCTCCCACTTCAATCGACTGGATGCCGCGGCGCTCTCGCTCGGGTGCCTGGTCGGTCTGGTCCACGATATGTCCCTGCCATGAGATGGATAGTGCGCGCAGTATAGCACTAGACATTATCTAATGAACAAGCGTAGGGTTAACATGTAGATTATTTCAAGCGCGCTAGTACTAATCTAGCAAACATGGTGACGCCGCTCTTCGCGGCCGTACCGCCCGCACTTGAATGGAGAAGTCGATGTCTACACTGCAACAGGAAAAATGTGATGTTCTGATCATCGGATCAGGCGTCGCCGGTATGTCCGCGGCCATTACCGCCGCCAGCCGGGGGCTGAAGGTCATCGTGGCGGAGAAGGCGAGCTACTACGGCGGCACGACGGCCCGCTCTGGCGGCTGGCTCTGGGTGCCGAACACCCATCTGGGCAAGGCATATGGCCATCACGAACTACCGGACCAGGCGCTGACCTATATCCGGAATCAGGCCGGCGCCGGCTTCGATGAGGCGCGTGTACGCGCCTTTCTGGCGAACGGCCCGAAAGCGATCGAGTTCTTCATGACGAAGACCGCCGTCCAGTTCGACATGCCGCTCACGTTCCCGGACTACCACGCCGAGGCGCCCGGCGCCGCACAGGGTGGCCGCTCGATGGTGACGCGCCCATACGACGCGCGCGAGCTCGGCCCGCTGCTCAAAACCCTCGGCCCCGTGCTGCCCGAACTGACGGTCTTCGGCGTAACGATCGGCTCCGGCAAGGAGATCGTTCACTTCATGCGGGTGACACGATCGCTGCAGTCCGCTTGGTATGTCACCAAACGTCTGACCAAACATTTCCTGGAGGTGATGAAGTACGGGCGGGGCATGACGCTGACCAACGGCAACGCGCTGGCCGCGCGGCTCGCGAAGTCGGCAGCCGACCTGTCGATCCCGGTATGGCTGTCGTCGCCTGCCGTGCAATTGTTGCAGGAGGGGGGGCGCGTCACCGGAGCGGTACTTGAGCGCGACGGCCAGCGGGTCAGCGTGAAGGCGCGTCACGGTGTGGTGCTGGCCAGCGGCGGATTCCCGCACAACCTCGAGCGGCGCAGGGAGACTTACCCGCACGTGAAGGCCGGGCACGGCCACTTCTCGCCAACGCCGCAGACCAATGTGGGCGACGGCTTGCGCATGGCCGAAGAGATGGGCGGTGTGTTCGACAAGACCCTGTCGAATGCCGCCGCGTGGACGCCCATGTCACTCGTGCCGCGCAATGACGGCACGACCGGCATCATGCCCCACTTCATCGACCGGGCGAAGCCAGGCGTGATTGCCGTCAGCCTGGATGGCAAGCGCTTCGCCAACGAGGCGAACTCGTACCACGATCTCGTGCAGGCAATGATCGCCGCCTCGAAGGGCAAACCGGAGACGGCGTGCTGGCTGATCGCCGACCATGCGGCGATCCGGCACTACGGTCTCGGCTTCGTGAAGCCGTTCCCGATGCCGCTCGGGCCGCATCTGCGCAACGGCTACCTCAAGCGCGGCAAGACGATCGAGGACCTTGCGAAGCAGATCGGTGTCGATCCGGCGACACTCGCCGCCACCGTTCGCCAGTACAACGAAACGGCGCAGTACGGCCGTGATCCCGAGTTTGGGCGCGGCAGCAAAGCCTACAACCGCTACCAGGGCGACGCGCTGCACACGCCCAATCCCTGCGTCGCGCCGCTGGCCAGCGGTCCGTTCTATGCGCTCAAGCTCGTACCGGGCGACCTTGGCTCATTCATGGGCATCCGTACGAACGAGCATGCCCAAGTCGTCTCCCGGGACGCCGATCCGATCCCCGGCCTCTATGCAGCGGGCAACGATGCGGCAAGCATCATGGGCGGCGAGTACAACGGTGCGGGCATCACGCTCGGCCCGGGTCTGACCTTTGGCTATGTCGCGGGCAACCACATCGCCGATCACGTTCAGGCCACGCTCCCGAAAGCGAGCGCGGCCGCCGCGCGCGAGCCTCTGGCCATGCACTGAATTCCCTACCCGATTTTTGTCACCCACGCGGCCGCATTGCGGCGGCCGCGTGGCGGCGTTCACCCTGAATTTCCCTCGATTGCAATCATGATGATTCCTCAACTCCTGACCGGGAAGGTCGCTTTCATAACCGGCGCGGGCCAGGGCAACGGCCGGGCCATCGCCATCGGCCTCGCAGAAGCCGGCGCGACGGTCGTCGTGACCGACATGAACGAAGCCAATGCCGACGAGACGGCGGCGATGATCGATGCCCGTGGACATGCGGCACGCGCCTGCGCGCTGGACGTGACCGATGCCGCGCAATGCCGCGCCGTCGCCGAAGAGATCACCGCCTGCGTCGGCCCCGTCGACGTGCTGGTGAACAACGCCGGCATCCTCATTCGCGAGGGCATCGACAGCGAAAAGGCGCTGGCCAACCTGCAGCGGGTGATGAAGGTCAACCACGAAGGGACGTTCAACGTCTGCCACGCGTGGCTGCCGGCCCTGCGGCAGACCCGTGGCGCCATTGTCAACGTCGCGTCCATCGCGTCGCTTTCGGGCCAGCCGAACACGCTCGGCTACTCGCCCTCGAAGGGCGCGGTGAAGATGCTCACCCAGTCGCTGGCAGCGGACCTCGCGCGCGACGGTGTGCGCGTCAATGCCATTGCACCGGGCGTCATCGAAACGCCCATGACCGTTTCCACGCGCACGGACCCGGCGAAGCTCGAACGCTTCATGTCCCGCATCCCGATGAACCGGGTTGGGCAACCCGAAGAACTGGTGGGCGCGGTGCTCTTTCTCGCCTCCTCGATGTCCACCTATGTGACCGGCGTGACCCTGCCCGTGGACGGCGGGTACCTCGCCGCCTGACCCTCACAAACGAGGCAAGCGCGCACAGAGCGCTTGCCCGCCCATCCAGGAGACAACGATGAAACAGGCATCCCGCACGATCGACGTGCAGTCCTTCATCGACGCCGAACGCTTTTCCCCTTGCCAGTGGCTGGTCCTCGCCTTCTGCTTCCTGGTCGTGGCGGCCGACGGCTATGACACGGCGGCAATCGGTTTTATCGCACCGTCGCTGGCGCACGAGTGGGGCATCGGCCGCGGCGAACTCGGTGTCGTCATGAGCGCAGCACTGGCTGGCCTGAGCCTGGGCGCGATCTTCGCCGGACCCGTGGCGGATCGCATCGGCCGCAAGACGGTACTGGTGGCGGCTGTCACGTGTTTCGGAGGATGGACACTCGCTGCCGCCCATGCGCAGACCGTCGGCACATTGACCGTCCTGCGCTTCCTGACCGGACTCGGGCTCGGTGCGGCCATGCCGACGACCATCACGATGATGTCGGAATACGCGCCGTCGCGTCTGCGTTCCCTTGCGGTGAATGCCATGTACTGCGGCTTCTCCGTTGGGCTGGTGGCGGGCGGCGCGGCATCGGCCTGGCTGATTCCTCATTTCGGCTGGCGAAGCGTGTTGACGGCTGGCGGCATCGCGCCGCTGATGCTCGCCGTGCTGCTCCTTGCGCTGCTCCCGGAGTCGGCCCAGTTCCTGGCGGTGCGCGCCGGAGCGCCCGAGCGGATTGCGCGCATCCTGAAGCGCATTGCACCTCGGCAATCGCTCGAACACTGCGTGTTCGTCGCGCCGATGGCTTCGGCAGGCAAGGCGGGAAAGGCTTCAGCTCTTGCACTCGTCCTGTCGGCCGGATACCGGCGGCGCACGTTCCTGCTCTGGCTGTCGTGCTTCATGGGTCTGGTGATCTATTACCTGATGACGAACTGGATGCCGACGCTGTTCCGTGAAGCCGGATTCAGCATGGAACGTGGCGCGTTGCTGGCCTCCCTGTTCCCCCTTGGCGGCTTGCTCGGCAACCTTGTTGCGGGCTGGCTCATGGACCGCTTCAATGCCAACCGTACCATCGTCGTAGCGTACCTGCTGGCCGCGGTGCTCGTCATCGTGGTGGGACGCGGTGTCGATCATCCGGAGTTCCTCGGCATCTCGCTTTTCCTTTGTGGCACCCTGGTCACGAGCGCGGCAACTTCGATGTCCACCTATGCCGCAGGCCTCTATCCGACCGAGGCACGCACGACGGGCGTGGCGTGGATGCAGGGCATCGGGCGGATCGGTGGCATGGCCGGCGCCTTCATCGGCGCAGGCCTTCTCGGTCTTGGCTGGGGCTTCGGCGATGTATTCGGCCTGCTCGCCGTGCCGGCGCTGCTCGCGGCAGGGTCGGTCTTCATGATCGCAAAGCCCCGGCACGCCTATCCGATGGCAAGGGTGGCGGAGTGAGGCAGTTCGGAGCTCTCGCCATTGCGGCGGTCATGAGCATGGCGTCCATGCGCGCCTGTGACGCCGTGCTTCCGGTCCTGTCGTCGGACTTCGATGTACCCATTGGCATGACGGCGTGGTCCATCTCCGCGTTCGCCCTGGCCTATGGCCTGATGCAGCTCGTATATGGACCGCTCGGCGACCGCTTCGGCAAACTCCGCGTCGTCAGCCTTGCACTGACAGGCTGCGCCGTTGCGAACGTCATGGCCGCCGTGGCCCCGACCATGCCCGCCCTCGCGCTGGCCCGGGGACTCTCGGGCGCAGCCGCGGCGGGTGTCATCCCCATGAGCATGGCGATGATCGGAGATACGGTACCGGTCGGGGACCGGCAGCAGGTACTTGCCCGCTTCTTCCTCGCGACCATCGGCGGGATGATCGGTGGCCAGTGGATGTCCGGGCTGATCGCTGACTGGCTGCACTGGCGCATTGTCTTCTGGGTGCTAGCGGCGGGCTCCGGCGTCGCGGCGCTCGTCGTGCGGATGCAGGGATCGGGCATGGTCTCCGACCTGATTGCCAGGCGTTCACTCTGGGAGCAGTTCCGCAGCGTGCTGGGTCAGCCGCGCGCCAGACTGGTGTTCGCAGTGACGGCGATCGAAGGCCTGTTCACCCTGACGGGATTTGCCTTTGTGCCGACCTATCTGCACGGCCGCTTCGGGCTCGGCATGGGTACGGCCGGCGCGGTGATGGCGATGTATGGCGTCGGTGGCCTGGCATATGTGGCGCTGTCCGGCGTGCTGATCAGGCGTCTGGGCTCTGATGCGCTGGCCGCCCTCGGAGGCGCGCTCCTGGGTGCCGCCTTTGCCATCGTGGCGGTCGGACCACGGTGGGAATGGAGCGTGCCCGGATGCTTCCTCGGCGGACTCGGCTTCTACATGCTTCACAACACCTTGCAGACCCAGGCGACCGAGGTGTTCCCGCCATCGCGCGGTACGGCGGTCGGGCTGTTTGCCGCGAGCCTGTTCCTTGGGCAGGCGCTCGGCATGAGCGGCGCTGCGGCCGTCGCCGGCACCCTCGGCGAGCGATGGCTGTTTGCCGCCGCCGCCGTGGCTCTTCCCCTTCTCGGCATGGCATTTGGAGGACGGCTCCGCACAGACGGTCCGCGTCCCCGTCCGGGATCGCTGCCATAGATGCCTGCCACCTGCCAGCCATCGAACCAGTTTGCCCTGAAGCGATCACGACGCTAATCGCTGCTGGCTTCCACTTCCCGATTCACCTGACGACGTGCTGTTCGGCGCGTCGAGGAAATCCCTCTATTACAAAACCCGAACGAACACGCATCAAGACAACTGGAGGATCCAAGATGCAAGACTTGAAGACAAGAAGCGGTATCACCTGCTGCGTGGCGCTCTCCCTGCTGGGAGCCACAGGATTGGCCCATTCCGAAGTGACCCTGTATGGCGTAGTCGATAGTGGCATCGAGTACGCCAATCACCAGCCCGGGAATGGAGACAGCGTCTATCGCGTGACTTCCGGAAATATCGCGGGCTCCCGCTGGGGACTTCGGGGTACCGAAAACCTCGGAAACGGTGTGCAAGGCGTGTTCGTACTGGAGAGCGGGTTCGACGTCGACACCGGAAAATCCGGCCAGGGTGGCCGCCTCTTCGGCCGCATGGCCTATGTCGGACTGCAGGGATCGTGGGGCGGAATCCTGCTGGGAAGGCAGCAAAGCGCGTTCTTCGACTTCGTCGGCAACTACGATCCCATGACGCTGGCGACCAAGTATTCGATCTTTACCCAGGATCTCGCATACATCCAGCGGGCCGACAATACGGTCAAATATGTCGGCACCTTTGGCGGCCTGACCGCGTCGGCGTTCTACAGCTTCGGCGCGGACAGCAGCGTGGTCAATGGCAGTGAAGTGCCCGGCCATGCGAGCCTGGGGCGCGAGTACGGCGGCTTCCTGACCTATGACGCCGGCCCGTTTGGTGTCGCCGCCGCATATGACGAAATCAACACCGGCACTGTCACCGTCACGCCGGATGCCAAGGTGAGGCGAGCTTCAACGGCAGCGACCTACAGGATCGGCCCGGCCAAGCTGTTTGCCGGTTATCGCTGGGCAAGAGGCTATGACGGCGGCCTCGTACCCGGGTCCGTCGCGGGCGTAGCCAACCAGGGCTCCAACCTGTACTGGCTTGGCGCCAACTGGCAACTCACGCCTGCTATCACGCTGGCTGGTGCCGCCTATTTCCAGGATTTCAGAAATACGGGCAGTGATCCCTGGCTGTTCGCATTCAATGCCGACTATGCCTTCTCGAAGCGGACACACGCGTATACCTCCCTCGGCTATACAAAGAACAAGGGCGTCGCGAATCTCGGCTTCTTCGACTCCGGCAAGTCGTTCGGAAATGCCAATCCCGGCCAGAATCAGCTAGGAGCCGTCGTGGGGGTGCGACACATCTTTTGAAGTCCGCAGGTAGTTCCTTCCTTCTGCTTCTGCCTCTGCCTGCCTCGCTCCCACGTCTGGGGAGCAGGCACGCGCCAGCGCTCGTACTCTGGCAGAGGGCTTTGCAGGCCTGAAAGGGAAGGGGTTGGCCTGCTGACTGACACCTTGTCTCGCTACATTGGCGACGTCACCTAGTGGGTTCGCCGACGATCGCACGCAGCCGGCGGTCAAGCCTCTGCGAACTTCCGCAACGGCCGAGCACTTGCCGGCCGGCGGGAAGGCTCGGACGAGCGCTGTAGCCTGGAAGCCGCCATCTGCCCATCCGATCCGCGAAAGGCAGAGGAGGGCAAGAGCCAGTGAGCAATCGGTCAGGAGCAGTCCAACGAATTCGAATCGCTCTATCCATACACGCCACGACTGGCAGACCTGCCGCGACGGGTCGCCTTCAGACGACAGAGCATAAGGTCCGCTAGCCCTGCTGCGCTCAGATGGCTTATACTGCACCCAACATATCACCAAAGTATGTCGTTACGGGTTGGCTGCCATGCTATAGCTTTCTTTCATTTGCGCCACTCTGTATCTGACTTGCGCCTGGTCGCATGGCGGGAAAGCCGGATTCGGGTTGACCCAACCATCGGCTGTCCTATAATTTAAGTGCTGACTGAGACACGCCGTAGCAAAGCGAAGGTAGGTCAGTGAGACGATCATGTGTCCTAGATGGAATGTGGTCGTGGCAGGCCGACAACCTGCAAGCCCGAACCGGATCAGGAACGCTGACCCGGTTCGGACGCGTCGAGGGCCGAACGCGCCGAGCACCTGTGAAAGGTGCTTTTTGTTGCTCATCGACTGCGACCAGCGATCAGCCCACGGACCAGATCGACTTGTGGACGAGCAACGCCGTTCGCTCGAGCCAGCGACGTTTGCACCACCTTCGTTGCAATGGACTCGCTTGAACTGAGAATCCCGCCACCGCTCGTGGCGCTACTGGTCGGCTTGCTTATGTGGCTGGCATCCGCATTGATTGCCCCAATTGAAGTTCCGGTCGGACCTCGCGTAGGTGTCGCAGTGGCCCTTGCTTGCACTGGCGCGGCTATCGGGGGCGCGGCCATGGTTTCATTCTGGCAGGCAAAGACCACAATGAACCCAGTCAAGCCCGGTGCTGCTTCGCTGCTGGTCACTGGCGGGGTATTTCGTTTCACGCGTAATCCCATGTACCTGAGCCTGCTGCTGTACCTGTTCGCGTGGGCAGTGTACTTGTCAAACTGGCTGGCTCTGCTATTCCTACCTCTGTTCGTGCTCTACATCAACCGATTCCAAATCACGCCCGAGGAGCGCGCGCTATCCTCGCTCTTCGGTCCACAGTACGTCGCATACAAGGGGAGCGTTCGCCGGTGGCTATGAGGCAAAACCGTCGAACAGCGCCGAACGAGCAGCGGCTGGTGGTCGCTTACCGGCCAAAATGCGACATTCGTCAATCGCGTCGGTCGGAAGTTCAGATGTCCGCACTGTGCTGCAATCGGCCATTGGGCTCCAAAAGGCGAGCACTGCCCGTATCTGGCCAGCCATAAACGGCGGCTGAAGTGTGAAGCATGATTTCGCTGCGGTATGCCGGGCCACCGATCTGAACCAAACCAAGTCAGCGACGCGCTCCGTACGAGCCGCTCATGTAGGCGTCAATCACAAGGCTTGAGGCAACTGCCTGTTCGAACGGTCTGACCAATCGCGTCAATCATAGCCTGCCCCCTCAAACGGCGTGGGCGTCTTCCGCGCGGCCGGTGGCAGGTCGCCCCCTTCAAGTGGACTTGCACGACGCACACCCTATTGGGCGGCATAGCCGCCATCCACCATCAAGCTGGCCCCCGCCATGAACGAGGCATCGTCGCTGGCCAGGAACGTGATAGCGGCGGCGATTTCCTCTGCCCGTCCGAGCCTGCCGATTGGATGGAGGCCGGTGACCTGCGCGAGGCTCTCGTCGCTGGCACCGGCGATCAGCGGTGTCTCGATGAAGCCCGGGCACACGGCATTGACCCGAATGCCTTCCTTTGCGCAGGCGACACCGAGCGAGCGCGTCATGTTCACCACGCCGCCCTTGGCGGCGTTGTATGCCGTGGCGCCCGGTCTTCCGACATGGCCAAGCACCGAGGCGATATTGACGACCGCGCCGCCGCCCCCCTGCCTCTTCATCTGCGCGATGGCGTACTTGTTGCTGAAGAATACGCCAGTAAGGTTCACGTCCAGCATCTGGTGCCAGGCCTCGCTGGTGAGCGATTCGACCGGCAGGGCCTGCTGTGCGATGCCGGCATTCGCGACCATGATGTCGAGCTGGCCGAATTCCAGCGCCACCGCCGCCACCAATTCGCGCACCTCGTGCTCGCGCGTGACATCCACGCGCGAGAATCGCACCGCATGCCCCGCTCCGGCCAACTCGTGGGCCAGCAGTTCACCGCGCTCTGACAGGTCCGTCAGCACGACCGTCGCACCTTCGGCCACGAACCGCCGCACGGTCGCCGCGCCAATCCCGCTGGCGCCTCCGGTGACAATCGCCACCCTGTTCTTCAGCTTCATGGATCCCTCCGCGGCTATCCGCGCACTTGTTGCCTGTTGAAAACAAAGAAGAGGTTCCGCAGGCGTTGCCCTTGGAACCTCCGAAACCCGGCTGCCGTGGAAAGTGTCATCAAGACCGGAGGTCGGCACCCGGGGTGGAGACGCAATGAATGGTGAATCTCACAGCTCGCGGAGCAACTCCGCGGCCTTCGGCCAGTTGCCATATCCGTCGGACGGCGAGAGATGACCGATGTCGCCGCCATCGACGAAGCGGCTCCCCCAGGCCTGCGCAAGGGCTTGGACCTGCTCGAATCCTCCGATCGGGTCGTTGCGGCTGCCGACCACGATGCTCGGGAACGGCAGGCGCGCCCTGGGCAGCGGTGTCCAGCCGCTGGCAGCCAGGGTCTGCGGATCGGAGTAGCCGGCGGGCAGGCGCGTGTCGAGGTCGGCGGGGGCGGCAAGCAATGCGCCCTCGACCTCGCGCGTCGTCTGCTGTGCCCAGTGAACAGTGATGCAGCACCCCATGCTATGGGCCACCAGGACGATCGGCCCTTCGATGCTGCTGACGACGCGCTCGAGGTTCGCCACCCTGGCGCTGCGCAGCGCCTTGTCGTGGTCGATCTGCGGCACGATCTGCACCGCCCTTCCCTGCGCTTGCAGTTGTTCGGCGAGCAGCGTTTGCCAGTGCTCCGGCATGTGGTCGCGAAGACCGGGAACAATCACGACCGTCGGCAGGTTGGTAGAAGTCATGGAATTCGATTTCCTCGGTTGAGATCCGGAGCGTGATCGCCCTGCGCCCCGGATGAACGTGCCACGCTCCCCTGCGCACGAAGCGTGACACGTCGCGGGGCGAGGTGCCGTGAGCGCAGGATGCTACCTGCCCGCGGCACCGCCACCACGCGGGTCGTCAGAAGATATGGCGGATGCCCGCGGCCGCGCCAAACATGGACGTCTGCCCGTTGGACAGCGCGTAGCTATTGCCCAGTGCCAGGCTGGAGGCAAAGCCACTCGCCGCCGAGTCCATGCTCAGTCCTGCGTTGCGGGTATACGCCGTGGTCAGGTAGACGTCGGTCCGCTTCGAGAACGCGTAGTCGACGATCAGGGCGATCTGCCACGGATTGGCCGCGTGCGTGTTGCCGCCGAGGTTCTTCAGGTTCTGGTAGTCATACTCCAGCGTGAAGTCCAGCGCCTGCGACAGGCGGTACTGGCCACCGACCCAGTAGAAGTCGTCGCGCAGGATCTCCTTGCCCGTCTGGTCCTTGTTCTGCCCCCAGCGGTAGCCGCCCATCACCTTGGCCGCGCCAATCGAATAGCTGGCCATCACGGCCGCCTTCTTCAAGGTGCCGTTGCTCGTGCCGATCGTCGGGTTCCACTGGTCGTAGGCAAGGCCCAGGCCGAGCGGGCCGTTCATGTAGGTCACGCCAGCACCGTAGGCCGAATCGCGGCGAAACTGGCCTGGCACTTCGCCGGTGCCGCCCAACGTGGGAATACCGGGATTGACCTGCGGCAGCGTCGTGCCGACGCCGAACGACCAGTGTGCCATCGCGGTCACGGGACCGAACGTGCCGGTGTACTGTGCCACGTTGTCCTCGCGGAAGTTCGCGCCGGCGATGACGCCCGCCGGTTCATACTGCGTGGCGAAGCGGGCCGGCACGAAGTTGGCCATCGACACGAACAGCGACGTGTATTGGCGGCCGAAGGTGCCCTGTCCGTAGTTCGACCGGAGGCCGACAAAAGCCTGGCGGCCGAACATGCGTCCGCCTTGCTGCAGGGTGCCGGTATCGGCGTTGAAGCCATTTTCCAGCACGAAGATGGACTTCAGCCCGCCACCGAGGTCTTCCGTGCCGCGCAGGCCCCAGCGCGAGCCGGAGTAGCCGCCGGAGTTCTCGCGGACCACCGAATGGCCGGTGCCGGGATTGAAGCCGTTGGCCGCCGACGGCACGACGCCGACCTTGTTGACGTATTCGATGTTGACGTCAGCCACGCCGTACAGCGTGACGCTGGACTGCGCCTGGGCTGCACCACATGCCATCGCAGCGGCCAGGGCAAGCATGGCTCTTTTCATCTACTCCCATCCTCCATGGTTCATCGTTTTCATTTGATTGCTTTCACGCTCAGTCACTACGACCTCCGGCGCCTGGCGCGCCTTTACTACAAGGGGGCGGAAAATCCGCCACCCTTGCACAACGATCACCAGCCCGGCCCTCCCGGTACGCGAGCCGGCCCGTCCCCTGATCAGAATGGACGGTCTCCGATGATCGTTGCGCGGTCCATCCTGCGGTGGCACGGCGGATAGTCCATGACGGCGTAATGCGTGGTCGACCGGTTGTCCCAGATGGCCACGCTGTTCATCTTCCAGCGCCAGCGGACCTGATATTCGGGAATGCAGGCCTGAGTGACCAGGTAGCGCAGCAGGTCTGCCGCCCCGGGGTTGTTGTCCTGCCCGAAACGCACGCGCGCCGGCGTGTGGAAGTTGGTGAAGTGAGTGGTGAACCCGTTGACGAACAGCACCTTCTCGCCGGTCTCCGGGTGGGTCCGCACCACCGGGTGCTCGGCGTCTGGGAACTGACTCCTCAGCGCCAGGCGCCGCTCGATTGGCATGGCGGCACCAAAGCTCGCCTCGATGCTGTGTCGCGCCCGAAGGTCGGCGATCTGCTCCTTGACGTGGGCCGGCAGGTTTTCGTACGCAAGCACCATGTTGGCCCACATGGTGTCGCCCCCGACGGGCGGGCACTCCCAGCACCGCAGGACGGCGCCAAGCGGCGGTACTTCGCGCCAGGTCGCGTCCGTGTGCCAGGCGTTCTCGTAACGATCCGGCGGGTTGGCGGGCGTCTTGTAGATCTGCACCAGCCCCGGATTCTCCGGGTCGCTACCCGTCACGGGGTGGTCCTCCAGATCCCCGAAGCGGCGCGCAAAGGCCACGTGCTGGGCGGCCGTGATGTCCTGATCGCGCAGGAACAGCACGCGGTGCCTGAGCAGCGCTTCGCGGATGGCGGCGAACAGGCCGTCATCATGGATCGCATCGGCCAGGCTGACCCCAATGAGTTCCGCGCCGATTGCGCAGGTAAGTTGTTCAACTCGCATGGTCGACGGGTGTCATTCCGGCTGGATTTTGAAGGTCTTCACGATGCCGGCATTCCGATCGAAATCGGCGCGCAAGTCGTGGCTGAGCTGGGGAAGTCCTTGTGGCTCCAGCGGCTCGAACCCGAGTGCAGAAATCCGCTCCTTCACGCTGGCTCTCGAGGCGGCCTTGTAGACGGCCGCCTGGATCTTCTCGGTCAGGTCTGCCGGCAGCCTGGACGACACGAACACGCCGGTCCAGTTGCTGAAGTCAACTTCCGGATAACCCAGCTCGGCGAACGTCGGCACCTGCGGGAGCATCGGTGACCGCTGCTTCGCGGCGACGGCATAGGCTTTCAGCTTGCCAGCCTTGAGATAAGGCAGCGAGGTCACCATGCCGTCATACATCACGGCAATCTGCCCGCCCATCACCTGCGCCAAGGCCGGCGGCGACCCCGGGAACGGAATGTTCTGGAGGTCCATGCCGGCCTTCTGGTTCATGATCATGCCGGCATACTGCGAAGCCGTGCCCGGGCCATAGTTCGCGAAGCTCAGGGTGCCCGGATGCGCCTTCACATAGCTGATCAGCCCCGGCAGGTCCTTCGCCGGCAGGCTGGGCGCTCCGACGAGCAGCAGCGTCGATTTGGCCACGGCCGCAACCGGCTTCACATCCTTCATCGGATCGTAGGGCACCTTCATCACATGCGGGATCTCCGCAAACACGTTGGTCGCCGACACCAGGATGGTCTGCCCATCGGGCGGCGCCGCCAGCATTGCGCCGACCGCGATGGCGCCGCCAGCTCCCGGCTTGTTGTCGACGATCACCGGCTGCCCCAGGTCTGCCGTGAGCTGTTCGGACAGCATGCGGGCCATCACATCCATCGTGCCGCCGGCAGGCGCGGGCACCAGCACCCGCACCGGTTTGTTGGTCCACGCCATGGCGGCAGGCATGGCAAGCGCCAGGAGCGTCGCGGCGACGACGCGGCGCACGCGCAGGAAGGCAGGTCGATTCGACATCAGTAGTCTCCGTTGTGGAACTTCCGGCAATGTGCACTTGCCTTGTTTGAAGCAGCCGCCTTCCGGCAACCTGGCCAAGCCAGGTGGGCGAAGCGACTGCCGGGTGGATTGCGTAACTGCCGCAATCGCTTGAAAAGCTGCCTTGCCTTACGGCACCAGTACCGTCGCGCCGCTCGTCTGCCTGTTCTCCAGGGCGCGATGGGCCTGCGCGGCGTCTTCCAGCGCGAACGACTGCTTCGGCTCGCTGGTGATCTTTCCAGCCATCACCATGTCGAACACCTCGTTGGCCATGGCGAGCATGTGCGAGCGCGGCGTGGCGTAGTGCACCATAGCCGGACGCGTGACCCAGAGCGAGCCTTTCGCCGCGAGCGTGCGGCTGTCGATCTCGACGGGACCTGAAGTCGTGCCGTTGCTGACGAGCGTGCCGCGTACCTGCAGGCAGGACAGCGAGGCGTCCAGCGTCGACTTGCCTACCGAATCGAACACCACCGGGACCTTCTTGCCATCGGTGATTTCCATCACGCGGTCGACGATGTTCTCGCGCGAGGTGACGATGACATGCGAGCAGCCGTTGGCCTTGGCAAGCTCTGCCTTCTCGTCGGTGCTGACCGTCCCGATCATGTTCACGCCAAGGGCGCGTGCCCACTGGCAGGCGATCAGGCCCACGCCGCCGGCTGCGGCGTGATAGAGGATGGACTCGCCGCCCTTGAGCGGGTAGACCTGGCGGAACAGGTATTGCGCCGTCATCCCCTTCATGATGAGCGTGGAGGCGACGCGGTCGGAGACGCCGTCCGGCAGCGGGATCAGCCACTCGGCAGGCATGACCCGCACGTCCGAGTAGGCGCCTTGCGGGCCGAGCAGGTAGCCCACGCGGTCACCCACGCGGATGTCCGTCACGCCGGGACCCACCGCCTCGACGACGCCAACGGCGTCGGAGCCCAGGCCGTTAGGCAGTTCCAGGGGATAGTGGCCGGTCCGAAAATAAATGTCGATGAAGTTAACGGCGATATAGGTGTGCCGCACGCGAGCCTGGCCCGGGCCGGGATCACCTACCTCCACAGACTCGAGCTTGAGGACATCAGCGCTGCCCGTCTCGTAAAACCGAATTGCTTTTGCCATGACTTGTCTCCTGAAACACTTTATTCATTACGTCTGAGCGCGCCTGGGGCAAGCCCAGCGTGCCGGCGACGACTACATTGCTGTCTTGCCGCCATTGACTCCGAGAATCTGACCCGTTATGTACCTGGACCGGGCGGACGCCAGGAACACAATGGCGTCGGCGACCTCCTCCGGGGTCCCGATGCGACCCGCGGGGATCGTCGCGGCAACTGCCGCAATGTTCTCGGCGCCTCCCGCAATGCGGTCCAGCATCCCGGTATCGATAGGGCCAGGCGCAACCGCATTCACTCGCACATTCGATCTGGCAGCCTCGAGTGCTGCAGCCTTGGTCAAGCCCTCGATCGCGTGCTTGCTAGCCACATACATTGGATTCTGTGCGTTGCCGCGGCTTCCCATGGTGGAGGAGAGGTTGATAACAACGCCCTCCTTCTGCTCCAGCATGACGCGCAACTCGTGCTTCATGCTAAGGAACGTCCCAAGGACATTCGCGTCGAAGGTCGCCGCATAGGATTCAACTGTCTGTGCAACGATCGACCCTGGCGTGCCTTCAGTCCCTGCACTGTTCACTGCGACATCGAGCCGTCCAAAGCGGGCGACGGTATGCTCCACGAGCTGGCGGACCTGCTCCTCATTGCCTACGTCGGCGGGCACGAAGTCGGCCTCGGCACCGAGTTCCCGGAGCTGAGACACAAGTGCAGCGCCTGCAGTAGCATTGCGGCCGGAGCAAACCAGCCGTGCCCCTTCACGGCCAAACGCAAGCGCAGTTGCGCGGCCAATTCCAGACGTGGCTCCCGTAACGAGTACGACGGTATGAGTCATGAAACTCCTTACTTGAATCAAGGCGAAACAAACCGATCCAGTTGCAGCAATTCAGGCTGGAATGCACGCATCAATTGGATCGATTCTTTGTCTGGGCCGTAGCCGGCTCAGGCTACGCGGCGCAGCGGCACGTTCTTGACACCAGGTTTGCGGTTCGGGGTCATACCGTTGGCGGCCAAGGTTTCGTCGACATCGCTGTACCAGGTGCCGATACGGTAGATTTCCCGCGCTTCCTTGCCATCGGCGATCTCACGGCCCAACTCCTTGGCGATTCGCACAAGCTGCTGAACCTGCTGTACGGAGGTAAAGCGCTTGCCATGCTGATCGATGAGGGTGTCCTCAATGCCGCAGCGCACATGCATACCCATTGCCAGCGCCATCGTGTTCCACGGAAGTACGTTCTTGAACAGCGACTCAGCGGTAATGGTGCAGCCATCCGGTGCACGTTGGATAAAGTCGAACAGGTTGTACGGATGTGGTCCATGGTGGCCGCCACCGATGCCGATGCAGGTCAGGTTCAGCGGGCCTTTGTAGAGGCCCCTGCGCACCATGCGGTCCAGCGTTTCAAGCGCATGCATGCCAACCAGCTGAAAGTGCGGCTGGATGCCGGCTTCTTGCAGGCGGCGCAAGTGCTCTTCCGCCCAGGTCGGGCCGGCCGGAACAATCATTTCACGGTACGCGTCGTAGACGGCCGGGTTGGCCATGTGCGTACTCTCGTAGTACTCCGGATAGATCAACTCCATGATGTTCATCTGGATGGTGTTGAGTGCTACCGTCACCTGATCCGGCTTCGGGTCGAGGTCGGCCAGTGCATGACGGGTATCGTCTGACAGCCATTTGGCAGCCTGGCCTTCGTCTTCCGGTGCAAAGGAAATCGAGCCGCCGACCTGAATGATCATGTCCGGCACCGCCTTGCGCACGCCGGCGATCAGTTCGTTGAACATGGACAGGCGCTTGGAGCCCTTGCCATCCGGCTCACGCACGTGCAGGTGCAGCACACTGGCGCCGGCTTCATAGCAATCCACCGCCTTCTGGATCTGCTCTTCCATGGTCACAGGGATGTCTTCCGGGAAATCTTCCGGCATCCACTCCGGGCCGTACGGGGCCACGGTGATTACCACCTTGTCCATGTTCTCCGGGTGCAGCGAATCATCCAAAAATTGCATTTGTTTCTCCTCGATAAGGACTTTAGTTATCGGCCTCGCAACGAATGGTGGCGGCCGGGTCGGGCATCAATTAACGAATGGCTTGTCGCCGATGGACTACTCAGAATGCAATCGCATGCTTGCCCTTCAGTTGGAGCATGTCGCGCGTCTCATCCGGCGTGGCCACCTCCAGGTTCAGGGATTTCAGGATCCCGACGATGCGCCTGACTTGATCGGCGTTGCTGGTCGAAAGCCGGCCCGGACCATCCCAAAGCGAGTCCTCCAGGCCCACGCGGACATTTCCGCCCATCGCAGCCGCCATGGAAGCGATCGGCATCTGACTGCGGCCCGCACCCAGCACGGACCAGTAGTAGTCCTTGCCAAACAGCCGTTCGGCGGTGCGGCGCATATGCATGACATCGTCGGGATGCGTGCCGATGCCGCCGAGCAAGCCGAAGACGGACTGTATGAAGAACGGCGGCTTGAGGATGCCGCGGTCAATGAAGTGCGCCGCCGTGTAGAGATGGCTGGTGTCGTAGCATTCGATCTCGAAGCGAGTCCCATTGCCGGCGCACGATTCCAGGATGTAGCGAATTTCCTTGAACGTGTTGCGGAAGACGCGGTCTTCGGAGCCCTCGAGGTAAGGACGTTCCCAGTCGTACTTGAACTCTTTGTGCCTGCCGAGCATCGGGTACAGCCCAAAGTTCATCGACCCCATGTTCAGCGAAGCGACTTCGGGCTTGAGTTGCAGCGCCGGTTGCAGTCGTTCCTCGACGAGCATGTTGGGTGCGCCACCCGTCGTGAGGTTGATGATGACGTCGGTACGCGCGGCGATCTCCGGGAGGAATTCCCGGAAGAGCGCGGGATCCTGGGACGGCTGGCCATTCTCCGGCTTGCGCGCGTGCAGATGGACGATCGAGGCCCCGGCTTGAGCCGCACCGATTGCCTCGCCGGCGATGTCTGCTGCCGTGATGGGCAGGTAGGGGGACATCGTTGGTGTGTGAATGCCGCCCGTTACGGCGCAGGTGACTATGACCTTGTTCTGAGGGGCTGCCATCGGGTTCCGTCCGTCGTCGATTTACGGGATCAGTCTAGTAATCTCGGAGCAACCGTTGTCTCTCATTTCACGACATTCATGTCTCATTTCGTGACAAAATATCGGCGTATTCGGGTTTCCCCGGAACGAGCGGATCCGGGCTACCCACCGGGTGAAGGAGAAGCAATGGGCACACTGATTCGTACTGGCGTGCTGACCAACTATTTCAAGGTTGCGCAGCAATTGGGCCTTGAACCGCAGCCGTTGCTGCGCAAGCTCGGGTTGAGTAGCGAGATGCTTGCGGACCCGGAACACTGGATTTCCGGAAGTGGTGCCGTTACCTTGCTGGAAGAGTCAGCGCGACTCACGCAATGCCCGACATTTGGGCTGCGTATGGCCGACCTGTGGCAACTGTCCGACCTCGGAGTCGTTAGCGTGTTGCTCACGCATCAAAAAACTCTGCGCGACGCTCTTGGAACCTTGATTCAGTATCGGCACCTGATGAATGAGTTCCTGGTCATCCGTATTGAGGAGACCGGCAAGAAGGTCATCGTGCGGGAGGACGTCGTCGCGGATGATGCCGGGCCGTCCATGCAGTCAATTGAGCTGGCACTGGGCTCACTGTCACGCATGTGCAGCACACTGCTGGGCACGTCCTGGCACCCCCTGGGCGTCAATTTCACCCATGACGCTCCCCCTGATCTACGGCTGCACCGCCGCATCTTCGGCGGGAAGCTGGAGTTCGCAAGCTCTTTCAATGGCCTGATTTGCCGCGCTGCCGACCTGGACTTGCCCAACCCTATTGCCGACCCTGTCATGGCACGCCATGCGCAACGCCTGCTTGCCGGTCTGCCGGGAGCCAACGAGCCGTCAATCGTGCTCGAGGTGCGCAAGGCGATCTATCTGATGCTTCCGGCAGGACGCGCGACGATTGAGCAGGTTGCTCAAGGCCTGGGGATGAACGTGCGTACACTGCAGCGCCACCTCGAAGGCGCTGGAAAAGTCTTCTCAGACATGGTCAATGGCGTACGGCGCGATCTCGTTATCCACTATATGGACAACAGAAGCTACTCGCTTGGACGCATTGCCGAATCGCTTGGCTACTCCACTTATGGCTCGTTCGTACGTTGGTTCGCGGCGCAGTTCGGCATGACGCCGACGCGGTGGCGCAGTACCAAGCCAGCAAATATAAGGTAAGCCGCGTGTCTTTGTGCCCGTGGGCTTCCGCGGAGCCGGCATTGAATGGAGGAAGACTGCTAGCCGCGAAGGCGCTGGTCACGAGAGGTGTAGCGAGATGCTTGGCCCCGGGCACGACGTGCTTGACCCCATTGGCGATCCCCTGGTAGACGGCTATCGATGGAGACATGACCAAGCCACGCCCGTACTGTGCTGATATCGACGCCGGATCGAAGCAGGTGGGTCGCTGTTGAATGTCTAATGCTGTGCGGGCTGACGCGCTTGGATGCGAGCGAGGGCATATTGGCTCGCGCCTTGACAGCGTAACGCTCTACGACCGCGTGAATACCGAAACGCGTCAGGGGTTTTTCGCTAGCCAACAATTCAAGTCGCATCATCGGCCGACCACTGGCAGGCTGACGATTCGAGTTTGACCATAATCAAGTCCGAGCCATCCGGCACCGTTCCCTGGCACGAAACGCAAGGCTTCTGGCACGGAAAGTAAAGTCCAGATTGACCCGCAACTCCTATCTTAATGGCAACGCGATGTGCGTTGGAAGCCCATATAAAGAGGAGACATAGAATGGCTACACCCAGTCTTTCCATTACGGACCATGGTGCCGCGGTCTGGCTTGCGGATACCGCACGTTCCGATTCAGTCTTAGTGCGTTCGGAGGCTGAATGATGCGCGTAGAACAATTGACCGCCAGCATCGGCGCCGAACTCGTAGGCATGAAGCTCTCCGATGCCATTCATGACGACGGCCTGTTCAACGAGATCCGCGCCGCCTTGCTACGGCACAAGGTCCTCTTCCTGCGGGACCAGGACTTTTCCCGCGCCGAGCATGTCGCATTTGCCGAGCGCTTTGGCAAGCTGGAAGATCACCCGGTAGCCGGCAGCCATCCGGAGCACCCAGGGCTCGTGCAGATCTACAAGCGGCCGGACCAGCCGGTCGACCGTTACGAGAACGCCTGGCACACCGATGCGACCTGGCGTGAGGCACCTCCGATGGGTTGTGTCCTGCGCTGCGTGGAAACGCCCGCGGTCGGGGGCGACACGATGTGGGCGAACATGGTTCTCGCCTACGAGAACCTGCCCGCGCACGTCAAGGCGGACATTGCTGGCCTGCGGGCAAGGCACAGCATCGAGGCGAGCTTCGGCGCAGCCATGCCGATCGAGAAGCGCCTGGCGCTGAAGGCACAGTACCCGGATGCCGAGCATCCGGTCGTACGGGTTCACCCGGAAACCGGCGAGAAGATCCTCTTCGTCAACGCGTTCACCACGCACTTCACCAATCTCCATACGCCCGCATACGTGCGTTACGGTCAAGATTACAACCCGGGGGCGGCCGACTTGCTGCGTTACCTGGTAACCCAGGCCTTCATTCCCGAATACCAGGTGCGCTGGCGCTGGAAAGCCAACAGCATGGCGATCTGGGACAACCGCAGCACCCAGCATTATGCAGTGATGGACTACGCGCCCTGCCATCGCAAGATGGAGCGCGCCGGCATCATCGGCGACAAGCCCTTCAGCATTGGCGAAGGCGAAGTCAAGGCGCATATGGCCCAGCCGATTCTGGCCTGAACGATTTATCCCAAGGAGAGAGACATGGATTTCATCGACGGTTCGCTGTTTCCTGAAAATCAGCAGAAGCTTGTCATTACCGCAGCGCCTTATGGTCCGGAATGGATGCCCTCCGATTTTCCGGAAGACATCCCGGTGACGATGGAGGAACAGATCCAGAAGGCGGTGGACTGCTACAACGCCGGCGCTACCGTGCTGCACGTTCACGTGCGCGAAGCGGATGGTAAGGGCTCGAAGCGCCTGTCCAAGTTCAATGAACTGCTTGCCGGCATCCGCGCCCGGGTGCCGGACATGATTCTGCAGGTTGGCGGGTCTATCTCGTTTGCGCCGGAAAACGAAGGGGACATGGCCAAGTGGCTGTCGGACGATACCCGCCACATGCTGGCGGACCTGAAGCCGACGCCGGACCAGGTGACGATCGCGATCAATACCAACCAGATGAACGTGGTCGAACAGATGTGCGCAGCCGACGTTGCCGGCACCTCCCTCGCCGAGCCGGCGAACTACCGCGCCTATCGCGAGATGACCATCCCCGCCGGACCGGAATGGGTGGAAGAGCATATCCGCCGGCTCAGCAGCAATGGCATCCAGACACACTTCCAGCTTGCCAACATCGCGCAACTGGAGACGGTGGAACGGATGATGCGCCGGGGCACCTGCAATGTGCCCCTGATCCTGACTTGGGTAGCGATCGGCGGCGGTTTCGAGGCACCCAACCTCTACAACCTGGCGAACTTCGTGCGGGCTTGTCCGAACGGCTCGGTGCTGACCCTGGAAACCTCGATGCTCAACGTGCTGCCCCTCAACATGATGGCTGTCGCCATGGGCCTGCACGTGCGTTGTGGTATCGAGGACAACATCTGGACGCAGCGACGGGACCGCAAGATGGGCACGGTCGAACAGATCGAGCAGCTCGTGCGCATTTCGCGTGAATTCGGCCGGGACGTCGCCAGCGCGACGGAAGCGCGTGAGATCTACAAGATCGGCACGTTCTACGACAGCGTTGATGAGACGCTGGCGGAGAATGGCTTTGCGCCGAACCGCAAGACCGGTCAGGTCGGCTTCACGCAGCACGCGCGCCGTTGATGTGCTTCGCCCGGCTCGCTTGGCTTAGGGACTGCCTCGGTATCGGATCGCCCGGCCCGGTCCGGGGCGATCCGGTGGCGAATTGCCTCCAATTCGGCCTTTGCCGAAATTTTCCAAGGCGGGCGATCCTCGAAAACGCGGAGACGGAGCTCGTGCCGGGTAATGTGGTAATCCAGCGCGGTACCAACCATGCCGGGACCGCGATTGACGGCACTGCGCTGTTTCTGGCGATTATGGTCGACCGCCATCGCGTCTAGACGCCTGTCAGCGAGGCGTCGTGCGAGGGTAGGTGGGCAGGCGGAATCACCTCATGTCGCTCGCGCCTCTCAGGAACAGGAACGCGGTTTTGCTGCGGCGCCGGCTGACTCACGCTCTGGCGTTGAGCATGGCCAACGTCAGTCGACACGTCATTACGACGGCATCCGCTTTAGTTCATCGATGCGGAGATGATAGCTTCGTAGTAGACAAGCTTTATCGCCACACACATTGCGATAATTGCGAAGCCATGCTCGCTGATCCGCTCGTAACCGCGTCTTGTTAGCCGATGTTTTCATCTTTTGATGATAGATTTCTGTCAATGTTTTATCGACACGGAAAAGTTCCGCATCCCGACAAATAAGCTGCGCTTGCACAGATATGTGCCGTCAGGAGGCGACACCGGCTGCGCGCGCTTCGCTCTACCGCAAACTGCTCGCTACTCGCTTCTCGGCCTAGCGCGAATTCACCGGACTCACCCAAATTCCGTCTGCCACCTTCTGAGCAATGGGCACGCTAGCCACTAATCCGGTTCCCGCTAAGTTGCCAACGCCGGAGGCGGAGAATCATGAAGTTCGGCTGGCAGCGCTCGCCCGTGAAGCTGCTGTCTGTCGGCGCACGGCGCCGCTTACGGCCCGGCTCTCCTTGGGACTGCAACCGAACTGCACGTGATACCAGCGCGAGAATCCGCTTAGCGCAGAAAAGCCGAGCAGGGTCGCCACTTCAGTCAACGGACGATCGCTCTCCATGACATGACGCGTCGCGAGCTCCGCGCGGATTTCGTTAACGATCGACGAGAAGCTCTGCCCCTGGTCTGCCAGCCGGCGCTGAACCGTGCGGCAAACCACGCCCAGGTGTTCGGCGACCTGTTCGACGTTGCAGCGCCCACTGGGCAACAGCAACAGGATCGTGCGCCGCACGTCCTCAAGCATTGTCGCCTGCTGCGACACACAAGACTCGTCGATCAACTGCTGCGTGTAGCGCACCATAGCCGGATCGGCCCACGGGTTGCGCGCATCGAGATCGGTCTTCGTGCAGATGATGCCGTTGAAGTCACAATCGAATTCGACGTGAGGGCCAAAAAACCGTTGGTGCGTACTGAGGTCGCGCGGCGCCGGGTGCTCGAAGCATACGCGCTGCGGCTGCCAGTCGGGCTTGAGGAGCTGGCGTATCAAGCGCACCATGACTCCGAGCGCCAGTTCAACCCTTTGGCGAGTTGGCTGATGTGCACTTCCAGCAATTAGCGCCCCGCGGATAATGACTAGTTCGCCACACTCTTCGACGGCCAGCGACTGTGCACCATTGAGCATCGGCTGGTAGCGCAATAGCATGCCAAGCGAGTCGCGTAACGTCGCCTGGTCGCGTATCAGCATTCCTACCGCCCCAAGATTGGACAACAGGCGCGACTCGGCCATACACAACCCGAAACTCTCATTGCCTGACATGTCCGCGGAAGCCTGTAGCAGGCGTCCGAAACGCTCGACAGGAATCATGAGGTCCGGCTCGCGAAGTGCGCTCGGACTTAACCCTGCGTCCAGTAGCATCCGCACCGGATCCAGCCCGGCGGCACGAGCAACCTCGCTGTAGTTGGTCAGGGCCGCAGCACGGACAAGTAACGACATCGGGAACTGACGCAGAAAATTAACGGTTTATGGTAAATCGCTGTTATGTATTGTAAAGGGAGATAACCCGCGTCGTTCATCCTCTTAAGGTTGCGGGGACCACACCGGAGTGAGGCGCTTAATCCTCTCGGGCAACTCAATCCGGGCTTAGCCAGTCAATTGCACGATCTGTGCGGAACTCAGCAACGTCAATCTGGTTCAGTTCGACTGCGCTAAGCTGACAACGCCGGTTGGCAAATTCACTTTAGCCCCGCCGCCCGTCAGGGCGGCAGGAAGCACGCCAGATGATCTTGACAGTCCCCTCCACTACGCGGCTGTCTTCCCACCATTCACGTGAAGAATCTGGCCCGTGATGTATGCGGACTGTTCGGATGCCAGGAAGATAATCGCATCGGCGACCTCTTCCGGCGTGCCAACACGTCCGGCGGGGATCGTTGCGGCGACAGCCGCGACCCGATCCGCGCCACCGGCAATGCGTCCGAGCATGCCCGTTTCAATCGGGCCTGGCGCCACGGCGTTGACGCGGACATTCGATTTGATGACGTCGAGCGCCGCCGATTTGGTGAAGCCCTCGATCGCGTGCTTGCTTGCCACGTACATCGGATTTCTCGAGTTGCCACGGCTGCCCATCGTGGAGGAGAGATTGACAACCGTCCCACGCTTTTGCGAGATCATCGCGCGCAGTTCGTGCTTCATGCAAAGGAACGTCCCAAGGACATTCGCATCGAAAACCGTCGTGTACGACTGGACTGTCTGCTCGACGATCGATCCCGGTGTTCCTTCCGTTCCGGCACTGTTCACTGCAATATCAAGGCATCCAAAGCGCTCGACGGCATGACCGACAAGACGGATGACATCGTCTTCACGGCAGATATCGGCCGCCACGAAATCCGCTTCCGCGCCCATCTGCCGCAGTTCCGAGATGAGAGCTTCTCCGGCAGCAGCGTTCCGCCCCGAACAGACCAGTCGTGCGCCTTTGGCTGCAAAGGCAAGTGCCGTCGCGCGGCCAATGCCAGCCGTCGCACCGGTAATCAAGACAACAGGATGAGACATGAGAAATTCCTTGGACGAGTTTAGGGGAAGCTATTCGTGCGCCTGGGGAAGAGGTTCAGAACCCACACATGCCGGATGCTCAGCCAGGGTCTGCCCTGCCAGGCACAAGGCGTGCATGAAGCAGACTGAAATAGGCCCGGACTTGAGCAACCGGCGCACACGCAATCGCGTGTTTCTCAACGCGATAGAACGCACGGTGCGACTGCGCCCGTGACCAGGACGCCTGGCCTGCGAGGGACATCTTCACTGTCAAAACGCGACAGCGTTCCTGCCCTTCAGTTGAAGCATGTCACGCGCCTCGTCCGGCGTCGCCACCTCGAGGTTCAGCGATTTCAGAACGCCAACGACGTGCTTGACCTGGTCGGCATTGCTCTTCGACAGGCGGCCCGGGCCATCCCAGAGCGAGTCCTCCAGCCCCACGCGGACGTTTCCGCCCATGGCAGCCGCCATCGAGGCAATCGGTATCTGGCTGCGGCCGGCGCCGAGCACCGACCAGTAGTAGTCCTTGCCGAACAGCCGCTCGGCGGTGCGGCGCATGTGCATGACGTCCTCGGGATGCGTGCCGATGCCGCCGAGCAGGCCGAACACCGACTGGATGAAGAACGGCGCCTTGAGGATGCCGCGGTCAGCGAAGTGCGCGGCGGTATAGAGATGACTGGTGTCGTAGCATTCGACTTCGAAGCGAGTGCCATTGTCGGCACACGACTCCAGGATGTAGCGGATCTCCTTGAACGTGTTGCGGAAGACGCGGTCCTCGGAGCCCTCTAGGTAGGGACGCTCCCAGTCGTGCTTGAACTCCTTGTGGCGGGCGAGCATCGGATACAGGCCGAAGTTCATTGAACCCATGTTCAGCGAGGCCACTTCTGGCTTGAGCTGCAGCGCCGGCTGGAGGCGCTCTTCGACCAGCATGTTGGGAGCGCCGCCGGTCGTGAGGTTAACCACCACGTCAGAGCGCGCCGCGATCTCCGGCAGGAAGTCGCGGAACAGCGCGGGGTCCTGCGACGGCTGGCCATTCTCCGGCTTGCGCGCATGCAGGTGGACGATCGACGCGCCGGCCTCGGCGGCAGCAATGGCCTCGCTGGCGATTTCCTGCGCGGTAATGGGGAGATACGGCGACATCGTCGGAGTGTGAATGCCGCCCGTCACGGCGCACGTGACGATGACCTTGCTCTGGGGTGCTGCCATGGTGGATTTCCTTCGTTCTCTGGCTGGGAGATGAATTGCTTCGTGCGACGACGCAATGCTACGGAAGTTCGCCGTCGATTACTGCGGCCGCGCCCTGAATGTCGCAAATTGGCAAGTGAATGTCCTACATGGAAGCCGGGACACCGGAGCGTGCGGTACGGCGTTGACAAGTCGCCCGGCGCTACCAATCAACGACTACTTTCCAGCACCGTCCAAGTTGGAGCGCGCCCGCATCGTGGGCGATATCCCCTACTGATTCGCGATCAGGTCGAGGACAAGGTCTGTTGTTTCATGCGCCTATTACGTCCGGACGTACATGCAGGCGCATGAGTTTTGAACACCGTCCCTGGCACACAGCGTAGGACTACCAACGCCGATCCACGCTCCCACTCAGAGTTGCTGAACGAGTTCCTCTGCCAGCGGCCACGGTCCATATCCGTCTGCCGGTCCGAGATCCCCACTCCCCCGGCATCGACCAAACGGCTGCCCCAGGCCTGCGCCAGCTCGCGGATTCGTTCGAACTTCCCGAGAGGATCATTGCGGCTCGCAACCACGATGCTTGGGAATTTCAGCGGCCGCCGCGAAATGGGGGTCCGGCCCTCGTCTGCCAGCGTCTGCGGATCCTTGTTTCCGGCAGACAACGGGCTGTCGTAGTCGGTCGGCCCGGCAAGTAGTACACCCTGCACGGCGCGCTCCATCTGCTGTGCCCAGTGAACCGTGATCGACAGCCCACACTATGAGCAACGAGGATCACCGGCCCTGCAATGCTTACGACACGGTCAACGTTTGCCAACCTGGCACTGCGCAACCGCTTGTCCTGATCAATCTGGGGCACGATGCGCACCGCTCGTCCCTGCTGCTGCAATCGCTCCGCCAGTAGCGATTGTCAGTGCTCCGGCATGTGATCGCGAAAGCCAGGAACAATCACAACCGTTGGCTGATTTCCGGATGTCATAAGATTAGAATTCCTCGTTTGGCTTTGAAGACCCGCCAGCGAGCGACCTGCCAACGGCCGGCAGCATGACCTATTCGGTATCACACCGAACAACAACGGTGCCCAGCTTAGTGCCCGCTTCGACAGCCAGATGAGCCTTCACTGTGTCTCGCAAGTCGAAGATACTATCGACAGCGTGAATGGCATCCGGGACGTCTTTCATCCAGCGCGACAATCCCTCCTGGATTATCCAGCGCACCTCGCAGGGCAACCCTGGCAGGTATAGTCCCTGCAGGCAGAGATTCTTGCGAATCAGCGCGACCAGGGGAAGCGCCTGGTGGGCACCGCTGGCATACGAGACCCACTGCGCATGATTAGCGGCGACCTGCAGACAAAGCCCTGCGTTGTCGACCGCATTGACATCGACAATGTGATCGACACCTCGTCCCTGAGTGGCATCGAGAACCTGCAGCGCGGCATCCGCTGATGCGTAGTCGATCACTACATCGGCGCCGCCGAGTGTGGCGTGTGCCGCCTTGCGCTCGGAACTGGTGGTGGCAACGACATACGCACCTCCCCACTTGGCGAGCTGCACCGCGTAGTGCCCGACGGCCCCGGCACCGCCGGTCACGAGGATCCGCTTTCCCTTGATCGCGCCATGCTGAAACAGGCTCCAGTAGGCGGTCATGGCCGGAATGCCCAGGGATGCGCCCTGCGCGAAGTCCAGGTGCTCCGGCAGTGGTGACGTCAACTCGTGCGGGAGGCAGATGTATTCCGCTGCCGTACCAAAAGGACGCCCTCGCTGTCCGAAATGCAGCCAGACTCGCGACCCGAGCATCCTGCGGTCGACTCCGTCACCAAGCCTGTCGATCACACCCGCACCATCGCTGTTCGGAATAATGCGCGGGAACTCCATGCCGCCATGCATGCGTCCGGCTCGCCGGTTCACATCTCCCGGGTTAACGGCCGACGCATGGAGTCGCACGCGTACTTCGCCCGGTGCTGGTTGCGGTGCGGGAAGATCGCCGAATTGCAATACCTCCTCAGCCCGCCCTTGTTTCTCGTACCAAATCGCCTTCATAGTGCCCTTGCACCCTTGCGCATGGAGAGCGGCACGTGATCCTGCCGCCCGCTTGCTAATCAGTAGGGGATATCGCCCACGATGCCAGCGCGCTCCAACTTACGGGGTGCTGGATAGTAGTCGTTGACGGCGTAGTGCTGTGTGCTGCGGTTGTCCCATACCGCCACGTCGCCCTCCTGCCATGCCCAGCGCACCTGGTACTCGGGAATGGTAGCGCGGCTGGTCAGGTAGTTGAGCAGCAGCGAGGCGCCGGGCGACTTGTCGATGCCGTAGCGCACGTTGTCCGGCGTGCTGTAATTGGTGAAGTGCGTCGTGAACGAGGCGCCGACGAACAGGATCTTCTCCCCGGTCTCCGGATGGGTGCGTACCACTGGATGCTCCACCGGCGGATGATCGCTGGCCAGCTTTGCGCGGTTTTCCGGCGTCATGACCGCCCCGAAGCTGTGCTCGATGCTGGCCCTGGCGCGCAGGCCGTCGATCTTCCTCTTGATGTCTTCCGGCAGTTCCTCGTACGCCTTCACCATGTTGACCCAGATGGTGTCGCCGCCGATCTCGGGGCATTCGATGCAACGCAGCACTGCCCCCATGGCCGGATTGGGGCGCCACAGGCCGTCGCAGTGATAGCTGTTCTCGAAGCTGTGCGGGTTGTCGCTGCGGTAGACCCTCACGAGGCCCGGATGTTCGGGAACACTGCCGACCACCGGATGGTCTTCCAGCTTGCCGAAGCCGCTGGCGAAGGCCACGTGATCGGCGCGCGTGATCTCCTGCTTGCGAAAGAAGAGGACCCGGTGCCTGAGCAGCGCCGCCCGGATCTCGGCGAAGACTGCCGGATCGCGCGCCGCCTCGCCGAGGTTGACGCCAGAAATCTCGGCCCCGATGGCGGGGGTGATTTGCCTGATTTTCATTGCTACGCTCCAAAAACCCTGTGAATCCATGGATAATTCAACACCTGGCTTCTTGCAGGCCAGGTATCTGCGCCCCCGGCTTTTATGCCTACTTTATTGAGCCTTTTACTTGCCAATTTGCCCATTCAGGGTGCGGCCGCGGCAAGCGACGGCGGTATTCATTTCCCGACGATGTCGCAAGTCGCCTTTTCCGCGACGTGACACCACCTGCCAATGACGAACACGGCAAAGGGAGGAACTGCCGCGAGCGGTAGCCAGCGCAAGGCAACCTCAAGGCCAACCGCGTCCGCAACCATACCGGTAACGAGGGGGCCTGCGGCGAGGCCCAGGATATTGTTGAACAAGGTCAGCGTGGCAAATACCGAGCCATGAATGGCTGGCGGGGTGCCTTCGGCAATGATCGGGTTACAGGTGCCGAACGTGCTGGCGAGGAAAAACACCCCGGGCGCAAGGAACGCCAGTTGCAGATTGCCATGTGGCAAGCGGAACGCGACAGCAAGCAGCGCGCCTAGCGCAAGGCAATAGCAAATGGCCATGTTCCAGCGCTTAAGCACCGAATCCCCGCTGATGCGGTCGGTCATTACCCCGCAGAGGAGTTGGCCCAGGCCGCTGACAAGGAGAAGGCAGGCCGCCAGGACGGCCGCCTTTTCGACAGGCATACCCCAGTAGCGATGCAGGTAGCTGGGCAGCCAAACAAAAAGGGTGCCCTGGACGAAGAGCTGCAGGGCGCTGCCGAGGTACGCACAAAAGACGGAACGGGACGGAAACAGGCCTGAGACAAACGCACGGGGTGTCAGTTTCACACGCCCGTACTTCGGAGTTGGGTTTGCATTGTTCGGTTGCACACTGGCGAGTTTCTCCTCCGTGACCACGGCGCAATAGATGATCACCAGCACAAAGCCAATGATTGCCATCACGCCCATCGACCACCGCCAGCCAAAATGCGTAGCGATGAGGCCGGAAAGCGAAACGCCGAGCACGGACCCAAATGCAGCCGCCGACGTGAAGCCGCCGGCAACAGTAGACCGCATATGCCGCGGAAAGATACTCAGGAGCATCGCGAATCCGACGCTTCCATAAGCGGCCTCGCCGACACCAACGAAGAAGCGTGCGACGAACATCTCGTGGTAGTTGCTGGCGATGGCGCACCCAGCCGTGGCAGCACTCCACACTGCTACCATCAATGCAATGCTTCTGACACGTCCCCAGCGGTCCGCGATGATGGAGAACGGGAGAGTCAGCACTCCGACCATCAACGGCACTACGCTGCTGATCGAACCGAGTTGTGTGTCGGTAATCTGCCACTGCGCTTTCAGAAGCGGAAACAAGGCATTGAGCGCCTGCCGCGACATGTAATCAGACAGCAACAGGCAAAACATCAAGGAAAATACCACCCATGCGTAACCCTTGGCGCCGGCGGTGGCGGTGGCGGTGGCGGTGGCGGTGGCGGTGGCGGTGGCGGTGGGTGAAGCCGACTCAACCGGCATTGCGTTATTCGAATACGGGTTCAATTCTGTCTCCTGCAATGGTTCGCGAAACTCAGGACTTCCGCCAACCATCGACCTTGTGATACATCCACGCTCGTTCTATTCTCGGATCGCACCGTGTCCCCGGGCTTAACCGATCTCCACAAATTCTTGCCGTTTTGCGCAAACAGAGGGAAATCCCTGTCGAGGACGGCCTTTAGATAGCCTTTCTATCCCGCAAATCATGCAGGTCAGCCGTTGTGAGTTGCAGCCAGTCTTGAAGGACCTCATCGGTATGCTGGCCCAAGGTAGGTGGGCTTGAGCGGTACGTGACTGGCGAGCCGGACATACGAATGGGGTTGGCTACGAGCGGAACGCTGCCTGCCACAGGATGGGGTACGCCAACTTGCATCTCCCGGTGGCGGACATGCTCGTCAGCAAACACTCTGTCGAGCGTGTTGATAGGTCCGCAAGGAACGCCGACTGATTCCATCGCGGCTATCCATTCGTCGGTTGTGCGCTTCACGGTGACTTCGCGAATCAGGGCAATCAGTGCTTCGCGGTTCGCGACTCGCTGAGCGTTCGTGACGAAACGGATATCTTCCGCCCATGCCGCATGCCCGAGTACCTGGCAAAGCTTCGTGAACTGAAAGTCATTTCCGACAGCAATAATCATGTAGCCGTCGGCGGTCGAAAAATCCTGATAGGGCACGATATTCGGATGAGCATTGCCCATCCGCTGTGGGACAGCGTTGCCGACCAGGAAGTTGGATGCCTGATTTGCCAGGTAGGCGATCTGGACGTCAAGCAATGCCAGGTCGATGTGCTGCCCTTCACCCGACTTTTGCCGGTGTGCCAATGCAGCCAGGATTGCGACGGTCGCATAGAGGCCGGTCATGACGTCGGTGACTGCAACGCCGACTTTGATAGGACCGCCGCCTTCTACCCCATCGGGTTGGCCAGTAATGCTCATCAAACCGCCCATCCCCTGCATCAGAAAGTCATATCCCGGGCGAGCGGCGTACGGCCCTGTCTGTCCAAAGCCGGTAATGGAACAGTAGACCAACCGTGGATTGGCTGCCTTCAGGCCTTCGTAGTCGAGTCCATATTGAACCAGGCCCCCTACCTTGAAATTCTCAATGACAACATCCGACTCCATTGCGAGGCGCCGGATGACGTCTTGCCCGTCAGGAGAACTTAGGTCTACCGTCACCGAGCGTTTGTTGCGGTTCGCGCACAGGTAATACGCTGATTCGCCAGTGGACTCGCCATCCTGGGTGGCGAGCCACGGAGGACCCCACGCCCGCGTGTCATCACCTTTGCGCGGTCGTTCCACCTTCACGACGTCCGCCCCCAGGTCAGCCAGCATCTGGCCGGCCCATGGGCCGGCAAGGACTCGCGAAAGGTCGAGCACCCGTACACCGTCGAGCGCGCCACGGCTCATATCTTCGCTCCTTTTGAGAATGTTGCTGTGCGGGCCATTGCGCCCCCGAGACTCCTCTCGGATCTCCAGGTTGAGATGTGAAGCTTGAGAATGTCGAACTAGATGAGAAAGCTGCTTCGCGCGCCAGCGGATCCTGAACAACCGGACTCGACTGCCACTTTGCTGGACTATGTCCTACTGCCCTGACCTGCCTGACGGCTGGACTCTCCCACGGAGGGAAACTGTCAAATCACGAAAATGGACGAGCCGGTGGTCTTTCGAGACTCGAGGTCCCGATGTGCCGGCGCGGCGTCCTCCAGGGCATAGCGCTGATTGATCCCGATGCGGATGCGGCCTGCCGCCACGTGGCCGAACAGCTCATCGACCAGTTCCGCCTTTTCGACAGGATCGGCGATATAGTCGGCCAGGCCCGGGCGCGTCAGGAATGCCGAGCCTTTGCGGGCCAGAATTGCCGGATCGAATCCGGTGACCGGGCCGGAGGCGAAACCCACGCACACCAGCAGGCCGCGGCGCTTGAGGGAGTCCAGCGAGGACATGAAGGTGTCCTTGCCCACGCTGTCGAAGACCACGTTCACGCCCACGCCATCCGTCAGTTCCCGCACGCGCGTGACCACGTCCTCATGGCTGTAATTGATCGTGTGGTCACAGCCATGAGCGCGCGCGACTTCGGCCTTAGCGTCGGTAGAAACCGTTCCGATCACCGTCAGTCCCTGCAGCTTGGCCCATTGCGAAATGATCAGGCCGGCACCGCCGGCCGCGGCATGCAACAGGATGGAGTCGCCCGCCTTGAAGGGGTAGATCCGGCGCATCAGGTAGGCCGCTGACAAGCCCCGCATGGTCATGGCCGCCGCGACTTCGCAACTGATTGCCTCCGGCAACTTGATCAACGGTTCGGCAGAGATCAACCGCTCCGTGCTGTAGGCGCCCAGCGTGTTGGTAAAGCCCGTATAGGTCACACGGTCGCCAACCGCCAGATGGGTGACGCCGGCACCGACGGCCTCGATCAAACCGGCGGCCTCGTTGCCGATGCCGCTGGGCAGCGGCACTTTGTAAGTACCGCTGCGGAAGTAGGTGTCGGCAAAATTCAGGCCTACGGCCACGTGACGGACGCGGACCTCCCCCGGTCCTGGCTCACCCACACGGGCGTCCTCAAAACGGAGGACATCGGGCCCGCCTGTTTCGTAAATCTTTACGACTTTCGCCATGTCGTCTCCTGTTCTCTATCTGATATGACGGTTCACCGCCGGCCTGCCGCTTGATCTGAATCATCCGGCCTGGCGCAACTTTCTGCTTTGCCTTGCACGTCTTGAACTTTCCCTCCCATGACTAGACCCGCCGACGCAGGACCGGATAGCCGACTTCCGGGGCTTCGATTCGGAGGCAACGCAAGACAGTTCGGCGCACGTGCGCGATCCGCCGTCCAACCAGGACGGATCGTTCTCAGTGCTTCTTCAGCCATTCACTGGGGCGACATACGCTGCCCGCCGGCAAAATCAGCCGCGGCACGGTGGCGACCCGAACTCGGTTTGCCGCTTGCAAGGGATTACCAGCAATCAGGAGACTTTCGGCCTCGCCATGCATGACAATTACTGCGTGGCGAACTTTGGTGTGGTGACCGCACCCGGAACCGGCGGCTAGGGCCTCGCCCAACGGGGCGGCCAATTACTGCCGCCTGGCTTACGCTCCTGAGACCTGCCTTCGGCGTCAAATGACGGATCTAGCCTGCACGGCCATTGAACATCTCCGTGCCGAGCTTCACAAGTGCTCGTACCGCTGGAGATATTTCCCGACGCCTATGAGCCAGCGCCAAGTGCACCGAGAGCCTAAAGTCGGTGATCTGTCTGTAGATAACACCAGGCTGGGAGATGTTCTGCATTGACTCTGGCACGATGGCCACTCCGTATCCCGCGGACGCCAGGCAAATTGCAGAGATGAAATCCTGGACGCGATACTCCAGGTGAGGGGTGAACCCTCCGGCTTTGCCCAATGCTGATAACGCAGACCCGAATCCTTCCTCCTCCGCAAACTGCGGGACGATGAACGATTGATCGGCCAGCGCGCGCGCCGCAACCGTTCCCCGCCGTGCAAGAGGATGGCTGGCTGACATTGCTGCCAGCAGACGTTCTGTATGGACGACCTTCGTCAGCACGCCGGCCGGATAGAGCCGCCTGGGCCTGACGATCCCTACATCGATCAGCCCGTCGCTGAGCGCTTCGAACTGTCTCGGTGTTTCCATGGGCACGACTTCGAGGCGGACCATCTCGTGTGATTTCCGGAACTCGCCCAGCATCCTAGACAGGAGGCCGCTGCTGACGCCAGATGCCACGTAGCCGACACGGATAACGCCGGCCAGCCCTCGGGCGGCCAGGCGTCCGACCTGGTCGGCGCGCTCGATGTGCCGCAGCGCGGCGACAGCCTCCGCATGGAACAAGTGCCCCGCGTCGGTAAGCGATACCGGCTTCCTCTTGTTGCGGTTCAGGAGCGTGACTCCCAGATCTTGCTCAAGGCGCTGGATCTGGGTGCTGAGCCCTGACTGCGCGACACCCAGGCGATCTGCCGCCTTCGCAAAGTGAAGCTCTTCCGCCACGGCGAGAAAACACTGCAACTGGCGCACGTCAATCATCGCTTTAATCCTGAAATCAGAACAAAGATTACAGTTTCATAGCTGGATCATATCAAGGAATTCGGATGAAATGGCGCCATACACAGACACCGTCCCGGAGAACCCTCGATGAATGCCCCGCTTCCCGCGGCATTGCTTGCCGGCAATGACGAGCCCCGTTTCCAGTTGTCCACACACCCCGATCACCATCGCATCGTGCATGTCACGATCGAGCGCGCTGTCCTTCTCGGATTCCTGCATGATGTACGCGGGATCGACGTTCAGAACCTCGAGTATGTTCCCTTCATGCGCTACGAACTCGCGAGCGCGCTCGCGAAGCATGCCGGCGAGGACTTCGCGAGCACCGTCAATGCCATTGTCAAGGACCGGCAGCACGGTGGCTTTACCGTGGGACTACAGGGATTGACTACGGACGCAGACGATTTCGTTCGCTTCGGCACTGCGATCGGGCACCTGCTGGGCCCCAGCAACCACGATGCGATGTCGGGCACCTACTATGCCCGTTTTGTGGTCAGGCACACCGACAATAGCGACTCCTATCTGCGCCAGGCCTATCGGCTCTTCACGATGCACACCGATGGCACCTTCGTCAGCGAAGCGACCGACTGGCTGTTGATGATGAAGTTCGCAGAACAGAATGCAAAGGGCGGCGAGTCCCGCTTCCTGCATCTGGACGACTGGGAAGAGCATCACCGGTTTGTCGCCCACCGGCTCGGGACACAGCCCTTCCTCTACAAGGCACCGGGATCCAAGAATGTCAGCGATAAGGTCGAGCGCCCACTCTTCTTCCAGAATGAATTCGGCTTGTCGATGTCCTTCATCGATCAGTTCGCACAGCCTCGCAATCGTGAAGAGGCGGCATTCCTCAACGACCTGTCGACTTCCATGGAGGCCTCGTCGGGAACCAGGGAAGTGTCGCTCCCCGTCGGCGATCTGGTGGTCCTGAACAACTACTTCTACGTCCACGGGCGTGCGCCGTTCGAGAAGAACGAGGCGCTGTTCCGTGAACTGATGCGCCAGCGCGGGACATTCGCCTGATTGTTCAATGGGTTCCGGCACGGCTGGCTGACAGCGGCCGAAACTGACAGACGCTTCGGATCATGATGACATCTCGAACAGAACTCGCAGAAGGCCAACTCGCCCGGAGCGCTGCAATGCCTGCCCAGCCTGCCTATGGCGCTAACCGTCAGATTCATCGACGACTGCGCCCCATCCTCTCGCTTGCCGATTTTGAAGGCGCCGCAAAGCGGGTGCTTCCGCGCCCGATCTTTGGCTATATTGCTGGCGCCGCGGAGGATGAAAAGTCGCTCGCCGCGAACAGGGCGGCATTCGACGCGGTCAGGTTTCGTCCCAGGGTCCTTGTCGACGTGTCGGGGCGATCACAAGCGACCGAGCTCTTCGGGAAGCGATATGCCTCTCCCTTCGGGATAGCGCCCGTCGGCATCAGTGCGATTGCCGCTTACCGTGGTGATGTGGTCCTGGCGCAAACCGCGCAGGAAGAACGGATACCCGCGATCATGAGCGGCACTTCCCTGATTCCGATGGAAGCCGTCCACACTGCCGCACCAGACACGTGGTTTCAGGCGTACCTGCCCGGCGACGCCACACGGCGCGACGCCCTGATTGAACGGATCGACGCGGCCGGGTTCGCCACGCTGGTGCTGACGGTTGATATTCCCGTCTGGGCCAACCGGGAGAACAACGTCCGCACTGGCTTCTCCTTGCCTTTGCGGCCGTCGGTCCGTCTGGCATTCGATGGCGCGTCGCGACCGCGCTGGCTGGCCGGGACATTCGCCAGAACGCTGCTCTCGCACGGGATGCCGCATTTCGAAAATTCCTTCTCGACTCGCGGCGCACCGATCCTGTCGGCCTCGGCAATTCGGGATACGACGGGGCGTGATCACCTGAGCTGGACGGATATCGAGAGAATCCGGCAAAGATGGCGCGGCAACCTGGTCATAAAGGGCATTCTGCATAAGTCCGACGCCGAGCGCGCTGTCGCGCTGGGCGCGGACGGCATCATCGTCTCGAATCACGGCGGCCGCCAATTGGACGGTGCAGTGGAACCGCTTGCTGTATTGCCAGAGATCTGTGAAAGCGTTGCGCACAAGACAGCCGTCATGATGGACAGTGGTATCCGGCGAGGCGGCGATGTTCTGAAGGCACTGGCACTGGGCGCACGCTTTGTCTTCCTGGGTCGGCCCTTTGTCTACGCTGCGGCCGTTGGGGGCGCCGAAGGCGTTCGCCACGCCATCGCTCTCTTGCGCGATGAGGTCGATCGAAACATGGCCATGCTTGGTGCGCAGACGCTCGTTGACGTGAACAACTCCGTTGTCATCTAGACAAATCTATTGTTCTTCAGCTTGCGCTCTCACCGTGATTCGGTAATCGCTACGGCAGGCAATCGGCCTGGCCAGGAAGCGCCCAGAGCGGTGTTTTCCGGCTGGTCCGAAGCCCTGCGCATCGATCCGCTCCGTTCCAATGGACACGATGCATTGCATCCCATCTCCGAAAAATACTTCCGATGCGTTGGCCGCGGCGTGCTGGCCGAAGCGATCAAACACGAGTGCAAAATTTGCAGCACCACGTGGACGCAACAAATAGCCCTTGCTTACAGGCAAAAAGAACGGGTCCCGTCATCTCAGGCGGGACCCGTTTTGCGTCTCAACAGATTTTGCTAACGGCTAAGCATCCTGGTCTTTTTTTTAATGAACGGGCTTCACACGCCAGCACCCGGGGCGCCTTAATCAGTACACGACTCCATCTGTGCCACACTTGCTGTAGACGGCCAACGCGTCTGGATGCGTCCGGCCCCCGGTCAACAGACGAATCTATAATGACGCCCCCGGCCATGCGAGTTTGCGCCGCCACAAACGACCGGCGCAAATGCCAGTTACACCGCACATGCGGCGGCATCGTCACGATCGCGCCTCGCGGCGTGTCACACGGCCGAGCCCTTTTGATCGACGCCATGCTCCACCGATTCCGCCAGTTGTTCCTCTTGTGCGCGATTGCCGCCGTCTTGTCGGCATGCAGTTCGGCGCCGAAGCCGCTCTATCAGCAGGAGCAATTCGACACGGCGACGAGCCCATACGCGCGCACGTTCCAGGGGAATTCCGCCGCGACTTGCGAAGCCGCGCGGCGGGCGCTACTGAGCCAGGGCTATGTGTCAAATTCGACCCATCCCGATACGATCGATGGCAGCAAGAATTTCCAGCCGAGCGACGACACGCACGTCGTGATCGCCTTTCACGTCGTCTGCGCGGACGCGAACGCAGATGGCACGTCGAGCACCGCCTATGTGAACGCGGTACAGGACCGCTACGCGCTGAAGAAGACCAGCACGTCGGCCAGCGTTGGCCTGAGCGTGTTCGGCTCGCTGTCGTTGCCGATCGGCTCGGGCAGCGACTCGATGGTCAAGATTGCGAGCGAGACGATTCCGGCCGGCGTGTTCTACGAGCGCTTCTTCAATCTGGTCGACCACTTTCTGAAGGTCGATCCGGTGCGACGTGACCGCGCGACCGCGAAGGCCGCGGAGAAAGCGCAAGTTGCGCCGCTGCCCGAGCCCGCGCCGACGCCTCCGGGCGAGCCGATGAAGATGACGACGCCCGCCGTGCCGACGCCGTCCACCCCACCCGTTCCAGTGCAGCAGCCCGCTGCAGCACCTGCACCTACACCGGCTCCAGCGACCCCGTCGCCTTCGCCGACGTCGAAGGCGCCTGATGGATCAACAGCCACTGCAGCGCCCGCCGCGAAGCACGACGCAACGGCGCCGACGGCCACGTCCGCACCAGCCACACCGATTGCACCGTCCGCTCCGCCCACCGCGGGCGCGAGCGGCACGAACTGAGCGCATGCAGTAAGAGCAATTCTGGCGTCGGAGGCCATTCATGCCGAAGCGTGCAGGCGGTGAAAGCGCCGCTGCACGCCCGCAGCCCTCGCGTCATTCAGGGTTCCATTCTTATCACGGACACGTATTGGGATGCCGCTGAAGGACGCGATGCTTGCGCATCGTCTCGAGAGCGGGTTGACGATCGCCGACGCGCCATCCACCACACTCACATCTTCAGGTAGCACCATGCACTGTCCGGCGGGGACGCAGCGATACTGCGAGTACATCGCATCGCCCATCGGGCCACCCTGCGGTTCAGCAGCGCTTGCGCGGCGGGCGACGAGCCGGCGGCCACTACCAGACCGGCCCCTTCGATGCCGACCGCCATCGAGCGATCGAGCCGTGCCGCAAGTCCCCGCATGGCTGTCTCCGGGGCGGCCGTCGACACGACGGGTCGCTCGGCAGTACCCGTTACTTTGGTGGTTGACAGATCCGCAGGACCCAGCAACAAGCCTCGTGTTCCATGCTGGCCTCCGCCTGGAAATCGCCGGGTGTGGCACTGTCCACACCATGCGGCTCCGGCAGTCATGCTAGCCCGCGTTTGATCCCTCGCGGCAGGCCGGCCCTCTTGCCCCAGGGAGTCATACATAGGATCTACGGCCGGTGCCGGCCCGGTTTGCGCCGGCAAGCCGTGGACTGGCCGTTCACGCGTGCCGTCCATTTGCCAGTCATCGCCCGGCCGGCATATGCCTCCTTTCCCACCATCGCCGGCTTCGCGACAGGACAATCTGATATCGTATGGCGCCCAAGCCTTGCTACGCAGAAGGAAACCCAACAAGAGAGCCAAGCCATGCCCAGGCCCAACCCAGCGCTCCGACGCAGCCAGAAGGCGCCCATGACACCGATGCGCCGGCGCTTTGCCATCACCGGCGCCATCCTGCTGGTCGCCGCGCTGAGCTGGGGCGTGGCGGTCGTCGTCGAACCCGTCATCCAGCGCACCATCGTAATCACGACCGGCGCGGACAAGGGCATCTACCGCGGCTTTGCGGATCGCTATGCCCCCCTCCTCAAACGCGACGGCATCACGCTGGATATCCGCAGTTCCGCCGGGTCGGTCGAGAACTATTCGAGACTGACGGATCCCAACAGCGAATACGACGTCGGCTTCATCCAGTCGGGCACCACCACGCCGAAGGAAACCGACCACCTGCAGACCATCGCCGCCGTTTCCTACGAACCGATCTGGGTGTTCTATCGTGGCAAGGCCACGATAGACCGGCTGGCGCAACTGAGCGGCAAGCGGATCTCGATCGGCGTGCCCGGCAGCGGCCTGCTCAATGTCTCGCGCGTATTGCTCAACCATAGTGGTGTCAACGCGAGCAACAGCGTGCTGCTGGAGATGGACGCCAGCCAAGCCTATCAAAGCCTCCGCGATGGCCAGCTCGACGCCGCCTTCTTCATCGGCAGGCCGGATGCCGACATGCAGCAGAAGCTGCTGAACAGCGACCTGAAGCTGATGAATTTCGTTCAGGCCGACGCCCTTGTGCAGAGATTTCCCGCGCTCTCCAAGCTCACATTCCCGCGCGCATCGACCAGCATCGCCAAGGATCTTCCGCAAGCGGATGTCACGCTGCTGGCCGCCACGGCCCTGCTGGTCTCGAAGGATACCCTCCACCCCGCCCTGGTGTACCTGCTGTTGGAGGCCGCCCGGTCCGTGCATGGCGGCGAGGACTATTTCACGCGGCTGGGCACGTTTCCCAACCTGAATACGAGCGAGTTTCCGATCTCGGACGAGAGCACGCGCTACTTCAAGTCCGGACGCCCTTTCCTGCAGCGCTACCTGCCTTTCTGGCTCGCCAGCTTCATCGAACGGCGCCTGTTAATCCTGTTGCCCTTCATGGCTTTGCTGCTCGGCTTGCTGCAGGCTTTGCCGCGCATGATAGAGGCAAGGTACAAGAACCGGCTTTTAGTCTGGTACCAGGAGATCAAGGCGCTGGAAGATGAAATCTGGAGAAACGGCAAACCGACCTCGGAACAGGTGGCGCAATGGCGCGACGAGATCGAGGACATCGATGCGCACGCCAGCGAGATACGGCTGCCGCATCGCTTTTTCCGGGATGTCTACGCCCTCAAGCAGGCGATCGGCGTCGTCAGGGACCGGATTTCCCACGCATCCGCGAGGGTAAAGAATCCCGTCGACGACCGGGCCCCGAACCGATAGTGAAAAGCGCCGCCGCTACATCCGCTTAACGAGACGCCTGGCCGAACGCCACAGCCCCCGCATAGAATCGGCGTGCGCAGCCCGAACGTCGCCCCCAGAGTCGCCTCCCGCCAGACCCGTCAGGCAGGAGTCGGCCATGTAGCGACATTCGCTTGCTTCATCGCTCGGACATTCGCACATTCCATCCGCACCTGAAGCCTGCCATTGGATTCGCGAAGACCACCGTCGATTTCGTCGGCGCGGACGTACCCAAGGCTGGGCATTCAGCGACAGCAGTCGTATTCGATCGGGGGCACGGCGAGCCCCTCCTGGCCCAGCTAAGAGGCGCCTGATAACGGGACAAGGTTTCATGATCGTGATGGCGTCCAGACTCCCCTGGCGCCTTTCCGTTCCTAGGTTGCGGCGCCGCGGCTTGTATCGTCATGCTTCTTTCCTAACATGAAGGCAATCCGCGCTGATAGTCAGCGACTGCGGAAACCGGATCTGGGAGGCTAAAAATGAAACGGCTGGAATTTGCTTTGCTGCTTGCCTTGGCCATCGCGCCTCCTCTGTTCGGCCAGCAGGCCGCTCCGGTGGACAGGATGGAAATGCTGAATGCCGCGACCCTCAAATGGACAGATGCGCCCGACGCGCTCCCAAAGGGAGCCAAGATTGCTGTGTTATACGGCGACCCGATGAAGGAGGGTTCGTATGTGATCCGGCTGAAGCTGCCGGCTGGATACGAGATCCCACCCCATTGGCACACGCAGGACGAGAACCTGACCATTCTCTCCGGTGCACTCTATCTTGGGTCAGGTGACAAATATGATATCAATAAGGCACATCAGCTAGTGGCCGGCGGCTTCCACCATCTACCTGGCAAGGCGCAGCATTATGCCTTTACGAAGCGGGCAACCATTGTCGAGATTCACGGAATGGGGCCGTTCGATATCCATTATCTCGAGGAAAA
>NZ_JWMA01000013.1 GCF_000812465.1 Cupriavidus sp. IDO
CCCATCCCCTTGGTTCCGGTTGTTCAGACGACCAAGGTTAACAGCTTGCCGGAAAGGTTAACAGCCCCCTCTGGGTCTTTTTGAAACGGTCTCTAAGGCAGGATGAACCGTTCTGATAACACTGTCTCGTATAAAGGCGTACGTGCTGGCCTTTACGCATCGCTGCAGCATGAGCTTGCCGGCAAGGGTGTGCGGGTCCAGGCCGTGCTGCCAGGGGCAACCCGGACCGAGTTCTGGAACACCGCCGGCTAGGCGATCGAGAACCTGCCGCAAGCATGGGTCATGCGTGCCGACGACCTGGTCGACGCCGGCCTGGCAGGACTGGCCTTGATGGGGAGGGAGGGTTTATGGTTTTGAGTCTTTTTGCAAGAGCTTCTCGTGCAACTCGACGGTCAGCGTTTCGACACGCACAGTTAATTTTTGGGTAAGTTCGGTCAGTTCCGTATTCCGCTGCAGCAACTCCAGCAGTTGTGCCGCGTTTTGCGCGGCAATTGCCTGCCGCTGCTCGTTAGCGACAGCAAGGGCCTCCCTGTGTTGCGCGTCAGCCTCGGCGTGCGCGTTGTCTCGCGCTGCCTGTCGCGTCTGAGCAAGCAAAATGAGCGGCGCGGCATAGGCTGCTTGGAGACTGAATGCCAGATTAAGGAGAATGAATGGGTAGACGTCGAACCTGGTGAAACCGAAGGCGTTCACCCCAATCCAGATGGCGACGATTACCGTCTGTGCCCCTAAAAAAACGGGCGTCCCAAAAAAACGCGCGAAGGCTTCGGCCTTGAGCGCGAACCTGTCGTTGCCGAACGCCGGGGCAAGATGTGCGTGAGGCCGGTGGAAGCGAAAGTGATCAACGTTCGGAACGTCGAACGGAGCGGCATGGGAGCCGGAGTTCGGTGTTTTCATACATTCCCCAAGTAAGTAATTGTTCGAGACCAGTCCGCAGCAACGTCTGCGGCACTATACCGAGGAAGGAGACACTCAATGAAGAACGGAAGCCTATCGTCAGACCATTCCTCACCGCAGGCAACGCGGCGGGGGAGCGAACAGAGTGTAGTACGAAACACCCGCAGAACGATTTCACGAATCCGTTGCATCCAGCGGATTCCATCAGGGACCGCAGGCATGTGCCCGAACCAAGTCCGGATACATGGCTGCAATCCTCCTTTCTCACCGTCGACGATGCGCGAAGCTTGGCAAATCGGGGGCGTCCATAGCTGACTCCTCGCTCCGGCTCGACGCCGTTGCCCTTTCAGGCATGAGGCGAGGTCTCCCCAGGTAAGAACGCACTCCTTCGCTGCACAACCGCCGGATTTATGCCGCCTTCCCTTGATCACGAGAACTTCGCGGTTCTATGCCCGCTCGCCCTGGTCGGCACCGCCTTCGATCCGGTTCGTGTTCCTCGGCTCGCAGCTTCCTCCCCACGGTCGGTCGCCCTTTAGCGGTGGTAAGTAGGCCGGAGGAATTTCACCTCCAGCCTCTCTCAGAACCGGACGTGAGCCTCGCGACTCATCCGGCTCCCATCATCCAACCTTTCACGTCATGCGCCAGTGCTCGAACATTCCTGGGCAAGCGTCCTTGATCTTGCACAGCCACTCTCCGCTGCCTCGTTTGCGACGTTGCAGTGATTTGTACTTGCGCCGCGCCCAACGCTCGAGCCTGTAGTCCATATAGCGCCACAGGTCGCGCAAGGCGCTCGGATAGAACGCTCCGTAGTAGTTCCACCACCCGCGCACTGCGGGATTGCATTGCTGTGCCAACTCCGCCAGGGTTGCTGGCGTTTGCTGCGTGAGTCGCCACCGTCTAACGCTCTGTCGCATCCGCTTCAAGGCCGCCTCACTCACTCCCGGTAGGAAGCTGGTGAATAGGCAGCCCTGCCGGTTCTTCGCGTAGCGCGGCCGGAACGTGAAGCCCAGGAACGTGAAACTCACGTCCGAATAGGCTTGCGTTCGGTTACTGTCCTTGCAATACACGACCTTGGATTTCTCCGGGTGCATCGTCAATCCACATTCGGCCAGCCGGCAGGCAATGGCCTTCATCACCTCTTGCGCTTCTTCCTCGCTGTGGCAGTGCACCACGGCATCATCGGCGTAACGGGCAAAGGGGCAGTGGACAAACATACGCTGCATCCAGCAGTCGAACGCGTAGTGCATGAACAAGTTCATCAAGATCGGACTGATCACACCGCCTTGGGGGGTACCCCTATCCCTTGTAAGGCGAGTTCCCTCCCCAGTCTCGAACGGCGCCCGTAGCCACCGCCCGATGTACAGCACGATCCAATCTTCCTTGATGTGCCTGCGAACCGCCTTCTCCAGCAGCGCATGATCGATTTGATCGAACGCTGCCTTGATGTCAAACTCCACGACCCAGTCATATTGCCAACACCGCTGTCGGGTGACAGCAACTGCCTGTTTCGCCGAACGCCCCGGTCGATACCCATAGGAATCCCTATGGAAGATCGGATCGAGAATCGGCTCTATGAGAAATTTGACGACGGTCTGCGCAATGCGATCCGCAACGGTGGGCACGCCCAGCTTTCTCGTCCCACCCGAGGCCTTGGGAATCTCCACTTGCTTGACCGGCGGCGGGAAGTACGACCCCGACGACATTCGGTTCCATAGCTTGTACAAATTCCTCGACAGGTCCCGCTCGAACTCGACGATGGTCTCATCGTCAATGCCGGCGGCCCCTCGGTTGGCCTTGACTTGCTGGTACGCCTCCCAAACAGTGCGCTTGGCAATGCTGTAAGGTTTCGCCGAGTTCACATCACTCCTCCCCGCAGGTTGGTAATGTTCGTCGGCAGGATAACGCCACCCCTTCGCTCCACCCTCATTACAAGGGCTTCATCACTACTACGGGCGGCTCCGCCCCTCGCTTCGGCATCGGTATTCTTCCTTGCGGTGTTTGCCACTTGTCATTTCCCTTCTCATCCGAAACAAGGTTCTCACGTTCCATGCCTGAGCCTGCATTGAGATCATGCCGCCTATACACCGGCTGCCACCGGGGCCGTAAACAGGTATCGCCCCGATTGCTCCTGGGGTAAGCGCACGCCCCCAGTTTTGACAGCGCCTTGGAAGTAACGATGCGTCATCGGACGGTTCACTTTCGTTCATCTTCTCAACGCCTACCTGCCACCCTCTTGGGTGACTTTTCCCCAGTCGCTCACCACCACGTCTTTTGCTCGCAGCAGCACTGGGCGGTTTGAAGCCTGCTCCTGCAAGCCGACTTCGGGAGGCCTACTCCCATCTCAGTCACAGCACCACGAACTCACGTTCGTGTTCGTGACACACTGCGCTTCGCTTCGCTCGCTGTGATCAACTTACGGGGGGACACCCACAAGAGTGCGCCCATGCTCGGCGCACATAAAAAATGCCGTTCGGTTCTTAACTGAACGGCCTTACCCCCCAGGAAGGCGTCCAACACGCCAGCCGACGCGAGTCCTGTGCACAGTGTATTGGTGCGCAGGACCTGGGCCCGCGGCGGGTAATGTGACAGCCTCCTCGAAGGTGCCGCCCGCCGACATGCTGCGCACATCAGGCAAAAAGCCGCCTTCACGCATGCACGCGGAAGCGGCGCTTGGCGGCGGCCTGGATTGCCGCCGCAAGCTCTTTTAGCCTTTATGCCAGCAGGTAATTAGCGCTGGCCTTGCTGGCCGCCCTTCTGGCCTTGCTGGTTCTGCTGCCCAGCCTGGTCGGTCCGTTGGCCTTGTTGCCCTCCCTTGTCGTGCTGGCCGCCTTGTTGGCCTTGGCCACGATCCTGTTGCTGTTGTTGGCCGCCCTTCTGGTCCTGGCTGCCGGACTGGCCGCCTTGCTGGCCGGATTGCTGCTGTTGCTTGCTTTGGTCTCGCTGGCCTTGGCCGGGTTGCTGTTGCTGTCCCATCGTGCTCTCCATGGCGCGGCGGAATGCCGCGTTTATGAAAGGGTGCAAGCTGCGTGCCACGCTTCGGGCCGCATGCCACCTCTCGATCAGTCGAAATCTAGCGCCAATAATTATTGCTAGCCAATAATTCACACTAATTGCTGGCCAGCAAACACGCTACCGGTCGCCCTCCATGCAGGCCCCATCGGAGAACACGGCGCGCCGATCACTTACATCCGAGCTCCATCGGAGAACACGTCGCGCCGGTCAGTCACCCGGGGCACCGTCCCTAGCATAGGCCCGTAAGCGTCACGCCGACACATCGCAGCAGATAGTTTTCTTATCGGGCTTATGACGCGCGGCTATATGAGATCGCGGCACCCGTGACGCGCACGCCGGGCGCGCGCAATACATACACCATTTCGTAATGGCCGCGGCTTGCAGGCAGAGCGGCGCGCCAGGTGCCGCAACCTTTGCACCTCAAGTCGCCGACAGGTCAGGCAACAAGCGATCAAACTCCCGCTTCACGACCGCGTAGCATTCGCATACGCGTTTTTCCAGCCCCACCCGGTCGAGTACCGCTATATGCCCATGGCTGTAGCGGATCAGGCCCGCGGCCTGGAGTTTCAAGGCGGCCTCGGTCACGCCGGAGCGCCGCACCCCGAGCATATTGGCAATGAGTTCCTGCGTCATCGTCAGGTCATTGGAGGGCAGTCGGTCGATGCTCAGCAGCAGCCATCGGCACAGTTGCTGGTCGATGGAGTGATGGCGGTTGCATACCGCGGTTTGCGCCATCTGGGTAATGAGCGCCTGGGTATAGCGCAGCAACAGGCGCTGCAGAGCTCCGCCCCGCACGAACTCCTGCTTCAGGATCGTTGCGCTCAGGCGGTATCCGTGCCCGGCGCTTTGCACGATGGCGCGGCTTGGGGTCGTTTCGCCCCCCATGAAAATGGCAATCCCGACCATCCCCTCATTGCCCACGATTGCAATCTCGGCGGAGGCCCCGTCTTCCATCACGTACAGTAGCGAAATGATCGAATCGGTCGGGAAATAGACGTAGCCTTGTTGATCTCCTGACTCGTACACGACATGGGCCAGCGGCAACTCAACCAGCGTCAGGTGTGGTGCGAGGCGCTCCCAGTCGACGGCCGGCAGCGCAGCGAGAAGGTGGTTGGACTTCGGATCGTGCGTGACGCTCATGACTACCGCTCAGGACAGGTTGATATCAGTCGACCTTGCCCGGGGCCTGGTGCCCAGACCACGGGACGGTAGAGGATCACTTGCCTTTGCCAATATAGGTCAGCGGGTGGACAAGGCAAATTCCGCACAAGAGTGCACTTAAAGCCACGCCAATTTCAGCGGATGCGCACTCCCGGGTTTTCCCCTGCCCGCTCCGGGCAATCTGACTGCAATGGAATAAATGTCCCGATCCGTACGCCTGCGGACGGCATTCGTCCCCTCTCCGGCTCATATTCCACAGCGGTGCGCAGCTTTCCGGCATCTGAAGTCAAGCAAGGGATGACGAGTGCCCGCGGCAACAATGGTGCCACGGCGCCTTTTTGCTTCCCGGACCGCTGATTGGTCCCGTCCATGGCTCGCGGAGGGGCCATTCACAGGCTATCCGCGCGTCTTCGGGCTGCCCTGGGCCTTTGTCGCCCACACCGACAGCTACCTCGACCCCGACATCCTGCGCCGCTTCATCGCCGCCTATCAGCGCGTCCAGCCGCTGACGATCGGCGAACTGTGGGCGGTGGCGATCACGCTGCGCATTGTTCTGATCGAGAACCTGCGCAGGCTCACCGGGCAAATCACCGCCGGCCGGGTTGCCCGCGCCGATGCGGATGCGCTGGCCGTGCGGCTGCTGGCCACAGGGGGTGCCCGCACGGCACTCGAAACGGATATTGCCGCGCGCCCTGCTGCGCCGCTTTCCGAGTTGTTTGCCGCGCAACTCGCCAGACGCCTGGCACTTCGGTCGATGAGGTAGTGCTGCACGCGCAGCAGCGGCAAGGCGCCCCCAAACGTGACGGTGCGCAACATCATCACGAGCATGCGGCTGATTATCGACTGGGCTGAGTGGTTCGAGAGCGTCAGCCTGGTCGACGCGCGGCTGCGCGGGGGCAGCGCCTTTGCCGAGATGAATTTTCCGACCCGAAACCTGTACCGCAACGCCATTGAGGAACTCGCGCGCGGCGCCTCCTGCCCGGAACTCAAGGTTGCCGAGCTGGCGCTCAGCGCCACGCCAATACCCTGACCCCATCTACAGCGCACAGCACGCGCACCGGGCCGGCTGGCGACAAGATCACGGCCGCATTTGGCCTGATCCTGGCGCTCGTCGCCATGTCCGCCGCGCCGGCATCTGGCGCAGTCGACCACCATGGGCCCACCTCGCAGCGGAATGCCTGGAGCCATGAGGATTCGCATGGCGCCAACCATCGGAACAGCCACCGCGATCAGCACAATACTTACTACCGGAGCGGCGGCAATGACTATCACGGCGTCTACCGCGATCCCTATGTCTACGCCCCGCCACCAGTGACCTATGTACCCGAGGCAACGCCGGGAATCACTCCCTTCTTCCCCCTGCAGTTTCGTTGAGCAGGGGGAGTACCGGAATGCCTGAAGGTGCCTCTCTCATGCGTACGGCACCGGACTGACTTGAGATTCCATCACAATTATCCTGGTCAGGATGAGGATGTTTCTCGAAGTGGGAGCAACAAGTACTTCAGCGAATCCCTCGAATCGGTGTTCTGGATTTCATGGCATGGCCATCGACAACGCGATCCGCTAGAACGGCTGCCATCCGCCTGGTTGAATCAGCGCAAGGCATGTTTTTGCAGAACAAGGAGCGCATCATGTCAATTGGACTCTTGTTGTTGATTGTCTTGGCTATCTTCCTCGTGGGGGCAATCCCCACCTGGTCGTACAGCAGCGGATGGGGCTACGCGCCATCAGGCACTCTCGGGGTGCTTTTGGTTGTGGTCCTTGTCCTGTTGCTGCTGGGCAGACTCTGAGGCGGGCTTTCGGAAACGTCCCGGACACCGTGAGCCGCCGTTGCAAGGCAGGCTCATGGCTGGCTTCCTGAATCGCCGAAATCCAATCTGAGGAGCGCGCTACCGGGCACGCGCTCGGTGACAACTTGGTTGCCACCTTCCATCGCACGTGCCAGGTTGCCTCAGCATCCGGCTCGCAACACCGATAAAGAGGGACACATCATGAACAAAGACCAAGTGAAGGGCCGGGTCACGGAGGCTGCCGGGAAAGTCAAGGAAGCCTTCGGCAAGATGACTGGAAACAAGCAAACCCAAGTTGCGGGAACGCTGAAGAAGGATCTTGGCAAGACGCAGGCAGCGTACGGCGACGTCAAGGCGGATATCAAGAAGGCTGAGTAACAGAATATGGAGAGGGCGAGCACCCGAGCCAATGCACTGCCGGCACGATGGCAAAGGCGGCGAGCCGACTGGCCGCCTTTGCCCGCCTTCGGCCTTTCCTCATTACATGCCGGCGTCAGGAGACAGCCATGCTGGACACGATGCTGAATCAATTCCCTCCCCTGGAGCAGGAGGCTTTCCGCGAGACCTGTCTGCGTAACGGGGTCGCACCCGACGGATTTACCGTGACAGCAATTGAAGACGCGGCAGGCGCTGTGCCGGCTCACGGCCGCACCATCTCGGTAGGCTTCGGCAGGGAAGTCCGCCAGTACGACGGAAACCTGGGTGCGCAATGGACCGTCGATTTCGAGGACGACCTGAAATCGCGCGTGTTCGGCTGAGCCTTGCTTCTTTGCGCCACCTTTGCGCCCGCGTACGCCAGCGGACCGACTTCTTGCGCCCATAAGGGGAACATTGTCTCGACACAGGCAGGCGACCGGGCCTTTGCAGCCGGATGCTCGGGACCTATGGAACAACGATACCCGGATCCCTGCGTGGCCGCAGGAGGTAGCAAGAAATGAAACGCACACAGATATTCCTCAAACGGGCGGCAATCCTTATCGCCGCACTTGGCATAGTCGCCTGTAGCGGCATGAGCCGGCGAGACACCGATACAGTAGTGGGTGCAGGCATCGGAGGCGTGGCGGGCGCCGTGCTGACCAGTGGCAGCGCGTTAGGAACTGTCGGTGGGGCCGCTGTAGGCGGCGTCATCGGCAATCAGGTAGGCAAGTAGCGGCAGCGGCGCGACGCAATGGACGCCGCGCAAACGATGCTCAGCGATTCGCGATGCTCGCCTTGCGCTGCCTCCATACGCTGTCGTACCACAATGCCATCCGCATTGACGTAGGCTGAATTCATACCTCGAACACTGGAGAGAATCATGCAACGGCGACGATTCATATTGATCTCGGTCGGATCCATTGTGGCCGCTGGCGCCTGATTGACTGGGATCGCGCTGCCAACGAGGGCTGGCCCAACCTGCGGTCGCCGTCCTGTCCCACGGTCAAGGGACTCTGCTCTGGAGCCTGGGGCCTCGGGCCTGGGCCGGAATGATTCCGCAAACATCCGCCGGTTCGCCGGAAGTGGAAATTGAAATTGAGTGAGGTAACACCATGCGTACGCTGCTGTATTTCAGGCTGAAGGACGTCATCACGGCGAGGCTGGCGCAAGCTCGATTAGACGAGCTGGCTGGTACATCTGCACTAGTCACGGGACCGTGGTTTGTCCAGCGCGACAATCAGCCAATTGACGGATTGCCAAGGGTTGATGCCGGTCAGACCACGTATCGCGAAGAAGCGGCGATCACCGGAATTTTTGTCGGCGCGATCGTCGCGGCGCTGGTAATTTTCAAATACGGAGTCTCTGTCGGTACGGGCGCCACTGCCATTGCGTATGTTGGCGCTATCGCGCTTGGCGCGATGATTGGCTGGTGGATCGGCGGATTGGTCGGCGTCAAAGTCGGTCGCCTCGAGCTGGGGCGGCAGAAAGCGCAAATGGCACCGGGCCAGTTGCTGATGATTGCCAGTTGCGACTCGAAATCCAAGGAATCCACGAAGCGGATGATCAACGAACTGGGCTGCGTCAGTATCGACGAGCACAGCGACGTGATGCCAAACTTCAGGTGGGTATGATTGCCAGAACGGATCTGCCGATGTACGGTCTCGGAAATATACGGTACGCGGCTAAAAAAAGGTTCTTCGCCGATTTGCGTGATCGTTTAGAAACAAAAAGGGCCAACCGCCCACCGCTGGTATCTTGGAGTTGCGACACAACAAGAATCAGGAAGGTGGAGGTTGGCCCCACGCGATTGTATGGCCCGGCTCGGCTGCTGGGAAGGCTATCGCTTGCGCGATAGCTGGGAGGAGACCCGTAATGGGCAGCGTTTTTGCATCATCCGGCTGGAACCCAAGGCACGTCGGAGGCGGTGCTGCGATGGCTGTGGTCGAGGTGTTAGCGGTATCCACGACCGAGTGGAGCGGCGCGTGCGGGATCTTCCGGTGTTCGAGATTCCGGTAGAGCTGGTCGTGCCGCGGCTTCGTCTAGCTTGCCGGCGATGTGGCCCGAAGCTGGAGCGCCTGGACTGGCTCGCACCCTATGCACGGGTCACGACGCGGCTAGCGGCCAGCGTAGCGCGACTGTGCAAGGTTATGTCATTGCGCCATGTCGCGGGTTTCTACCGGTTGGCCTGGACTACGATCAAGCGCATCGATCTTCGCCATCTGGAGCAGGAACTGGGGCCGGTCGACCTACGTGGCGTCACGGTGATTGCGATGGACGAGTTTGCTATCCAGAAGGGCCATCGCTATGCCACGGTCATCGTCGAGCCTTCGAGTAAGCGGGTGCTCTGGGTTGGACGCGGGCGCTCGCGTGAGGAAATCCGGCCTTTCTTTAAGCTGCTTGGCCCTGAGGGCTGTGCCCGACTGCGCGCCGCGGTGATGGACATGAATACCGCCTACGATCTCGAAGTACGGATGCATTGCCCGCAAGCCGAGGTCGTTTATGACCTGTTCCATGTGGTGGCCAAGTACGGCAGGGAAGTCATAGACCGAGTCAGGGTCGATGAAGCCAATCGGCTGCGCGGCGACCGGGCCGCCCGCCAGGTGGTGAAGTCATCTCGCTGGTTGCTGCTGCGCAATCGGGAGAACGTCACGCGTGAGGCCGATCAGATTCGGCTTGAGGAAATACTGGCTGCCAATAAGGCACTGATGACCGTCTACGTGCTCAAGGACGACCTCAAAACGCTTTGGGCATATCGGCATCCCGGCTACGCCAGGCGCTTCTGGCATGAGTGGTACGGCCGGGCCATGGCCAGCGGCATCGCCCCACTATGCCTCTTCGCCAAACGGCTCAAGCCATACCTGCCAGGCATCCTGGCCCACAGCCGCTGGCCACTGGGGACCAATCTGGTGGAAGGCATCAACAACCGGATCAAGGTCATCAAACGCATGGCCTACGGCTTCCGCGATGACCATTACTTCTTCCTGAAGATCCGGGCAGCCTTCCCCGGAAATCGGTGAAGAACCTAAAAAAATCCTCGGGGCCAAAGCCGAGGGCGTAGTGCGCCTGACGGACATTGTTGACCGCTTGGTCCGGTCATTCCCATGGCGCCTGGCTCCGACAGGAGGATGGACATGAAAGTCTTTCGTTTTCTTATGTGTGTTGTAACGTTGCCGCTTGTGCAGATGGGTTGTGTGTAGGTACCCGTTGATAACGATGGCGATGGACCAAATGGCGATCACCGCCGCGGCCCGGATGCCCAGTATGAAAGCCGTCCGGACTGGAACAACTACCATCTTGATGATCACGACCGGATTAACGCAACGGATCGGCGCGTTGACGACCGGTCGCGTGACCCGTTCATCAGGAAAGGATGGATGCAATAGGCATCGGAGAGTTGGGCAACGTCGATCACGCCGCCAAGCGTGTTGCCGCTGCCGCATCATCCGCTCGTCGCCTTCGCATATCGACAGCGGTTCTGCCGCGCCGCGTGCATGTCCGCCATCTACACCCTGGCGGAATCGTGCCAGTCTTCGCCCATGTGCGGGTAGATGAAAGGGCACGCCCAGCATTGAAGGTCTCAAGGGGAAGCCATGCTAAGTGTTCTCGTCGTCATACTGGCGATGGCCCTGACGGCAGCAGTTCCACCAATACCTCGATCCGCCGCTACCGCCGACTTCGGGAGGGAAGATCATGAAACTGGGCTACGACACACCGCTCTACTTGTTGCCCTTCGACCATCGCCAATCCTATGTGAGTGGCATGTTCGGATTCCGGCCGCCGCTGACGCCCGAGCAGCGCGATGCCATCATCGACAGTAAGCGGCTCATCTACGAAGGCTTCGAGGAAGCGGTCGATAACGGCGTGCCAGCGTCCAGGGCGGGCATTCTGGTCGACGAGGAATTCAGCACCGCCGTCCTCCGCGACGCGGTCAGGGATGGTTATGTCACCGCACTAGCGGTGGAGAAAAGCGGCTCGAACGAGTTCGAATTCGAGTACGGGAATGAATTTCCCCGGCATATCGAGGCGTTCCGGCCCACCTTCGCGAAGGTGCTGGTGCGCTACAACCCCGAAGGAGACATTGCGCTCAATGGGCGGCAGGTCGCGCGCCTGCGGCAACTCACCAACTACTGCCGCCAGTGCGCCCAGCGCTTCATGTTCGAGTTACTGGTGCCGGCCACGGCGGAGCAGATGGTGCAGGTGCAGGCGGACAAGGCGGCCTATGACCTGCAGCTCAGGCCCGCACTGATGCGCGGGGCGATCCGCGCCCTGCAGGATGCCGGCATCGAACCCGACGTCTGGAAGATCGAGGGGTTCGATAGCGGTGGACACTACGAGCAATTGGTGGATCTGATGCGGCGCAACGGCCGGCGCCAGGTCGGCTGCATCGTACTGGGACGGGGCGCCGACGAACACAAGGTCGTGAACTGGCTCGAAACCGCCGCGCCGGTGCCGGGCCTCATCGGATTTGCGGTGGGACGCACCACCTTCCGGGATGCCATTGCCGACTTCGGAAAGAAGAAGATGTCGCGCCAGCAGGCTATTTCACGCATCGCGGGGCAGTATGCCGAGTGGGTGGAAGTATTCGAGCGCGCTAGCGCACACAACACCAACACCAACAACACCACATCAGGGCACGGCGATGCCGGCACGCACGGCGCCACATCATGAATATCAGCCCGCTCGCAGGGAAACCGGCCCCGCCGTCTATCCTGGTGAACATTCCCCAGCTCATGACGGCGTACTACACCGATACACCCGATCCGTCCGTGGCCGCGCAACGGGTGACGTTCGGCACCTCCGGCCACCGGGGCTCCTCGCTGACGCGCAGCTTCAACGAATGGCATGTGCTCGCCATCAGCCAGGCCATCTGCGAATTCCGCGCCGGGGAAGGCTACGACGGCCCGCTCTTTCTGGGCATCGACACCCATGCCCTGTCGAAATCAGCCTGCGCCAGCGCGCTCGAGGTGCTGGCCGGCAATGGCGTAGACGTGTTGCTCGCAGAACATGACGAGTACACCCCCACGCCGGCGGTCTCGCTCGCCATTCTCGCTCACAACCGTGGCCGCACCAACCGCTTGGCCGATGGCATTGTCGTCACACCGTCACACAACCCGCCTGACAACGGTGGTTTCAAGTACAACCCGCCCAACGGCGGCGCCGCCGATACCGCCACCACCAGCTGGATCGAAGCCAGGGCCAACGAGCTGCTGCGGCGGGAGTTGCGGGGTGTCAGGCGGATGCCCTTCGAGCGCGCCATACGCCTGCCCACGACGCAGCGGTACGACTATCTCGATGCGTACGTCAGCGAAATCGGGAAGGTCATCGATATGGCGGCCATTCGCGCCGCCAACATCCGCCTCGGCGTGGATCCGCTCGGTGGCGCGGGCGTCCACTACTGGGGCGCCATTGGCGAGCGCTATGGCCTGGATCTGACGGTGATTGACGACGAAGTCGACCCGACCTTCCGCTTCATGTCAGTCGACTGGGACGGCCAGATCCGCATGGATCCGTCGTCGCCCTACGCCATCCGGCGCCTGCTCGAACTGAAGAGCCGCTTCGACATCGCCTTCGCCTGCGACACCGACCACGACCGGCATGGTATCGTCACGCAGAGCGTGGGCCTGCTCGCGTCGAACCACTATCTTGCGGTGTCCATCGACTATCTCTTCCGGCACCGGCCGATGTGGCCCAGCGCCGCGGGCGTGGGCAAGACCGTGGTCAGCAGCCAAATGATCGATCGTGTCTGTGCCCGGCTTGGCCGCAAAGTCTACGAGGTACCGGTCGGCTTCAAATGGTTCTGCGAGGGGCTATCGAACGCCAGCCTGGGTTTCTGCGGGGAAGAAAGCGCGGGCGCCTCCTTCCTGCGCCTGGGCGGTACCGTCTGGACGACGGACAAGGACGGCCTCGCGCCATGCCTGCTCGCTGCCGAGATGACGGCGCGCCTTGGCCTCGATCCGGGCGAGATCGATCGCAAACTTACGCAGGAGCTGGGCGATCCGCTCACCACCCGCGTCGAGGCGCCCGCCACGCTGGCGCAAAGGACGGTCCTGTCGGGACTCTCGCCGCAACAGATCAAAAGCACGGAACTGGCTGGTGAAAGCATTGAGCGTATCCTGGTACGGGCGCCGGGCAACGACGCGCCCATTGGCGGGCTGAAGGTCATCGCCAAAAGCGGCTGGTTCGCGGCGCGGCCTTCCGGCACCGAGGACCTCTACAAGATCTATGCCGAGAGCTTTCGCGGCGAGGAACATCTGCGCCGCGTGGTGGAAGCGGCCCAGGCCATCGTCGATGCCGCACTCAAGGGCTGAGGGCCGTCCGCTACGCGCCCAGCAACAGGGCTGCGCGCCTGCAGACGTTCTCCACCGTGAAGCCGTATTCGCTCATTATCGCCGCGCCCGGCGCAGAAGCGCCAAAGCGGTCCACCGCGAGCACATCGCCGTGCTCGCCGACGTAGCGCTCCCAGCCTTGCGAGACGCCCGCCTCCACCGCCAGCCTCGCACACAATGCGGGAGGCAGCACCGCTTCCCGGTAATCCAGTTGCTGGGCGTCGAAGAGCTCCCAGCTCGGCATGGAGACGACCCGCGCCTGGATGTCGCGCTGCGCCAGTTCCTGCTGCGCGGCGAGGACCAGTGAAACTTCCGAACCGGTGCCTATCAGAATCAGTTCCGGCTTGCCGTGCGGGGCATCTGCCATGACATAGGCGTCGCGGCGCAAGCCGTCCGCATCGGCAAAGCGGGGGCGGTCGAGCGTGGGCACGCTCTGCCGTGTGAGCACCAGCGCCACCGGACGATCGGCGGATTCCAGCGCAACGCGCCAGGCAACGGCGGTTTCATTGGCGTCCGCGGGACGGATCACCACCAGGCGCGGCAGCGCGCGCAGGCTGGCAAGCTGCTCCACTGGCTGATGCGTAGGGCCGTCCTCACCCAGCGCAATGCTGTCATGCGTGAAAACGTAGATGACATGCAGGCCCATGAGCGCGGCCAGACGGATGGACGGACGCATGTAGTCGGAGAAGATCAGGAATGTTGCACCGAAAGGAAGCGCCGCCGTGCGCCGCGATACCGTTCATGATCGCGCCCATGGCATGCTCGCGCACGCCGAAATGCAGATTGCGGCCGGCGGCTCCAGCCGCCGCCGCTGGAACCCTGGCGATCAAGCGCACAAATGCTGGTCGGCTCAAAGTCCCCGGCGCCATTCAATGCCGTGTAGGTGGATGGGTCCAAGTCAGCCGAGCCGCCGATCAGCGCGGGGTAATGCGCCGCGATGGCATTCATGACCTTGCCCGATGCAATCCGCGTAGCCATGCCCTTGTCATCCGCGTCAAAGCGCGGGATCGCCGCCGCCCATCCGGCCGGCTCGCCAGAGGCCGCGCCTGGCATGCGCTGCTTCAATTCGCGCGCCAGCGCGGGGAACGCCTTTTCGTAGGCTGAGTACTTTTCCAGCCATTCCGCCTCAGCGCGTTCCCCGCGAGCGCCCGCTTCGAGCCAATGCAGGCGCGCCGACTCGGGTACATGGAAGGAAGGTTTTTCCGGCCAGCCAAGATTCTGCTTGGTCAGTCGCACCTCTTCCACGCCAAGCGGCGAGCCATGAGCCTCGAAGCTGTCCTGCTTGTTCGGAGACCCATAGCCGAGATGCGTGCGCACCAGGATCAGGGACGGCCGGCTCGTCTCGGCACGGGCGGCATGCAGCGCCTGCTCGATCGCCGCCAGGTCGTTGCCGTCCTCCACACGTTGGGTATGCCAGCCATAAGCGGCGAAGCGTTGCGCTCGGTCTTCGGTAAAGGTCATGCCGGTACCGGCGGAGAGCGTGACGGCGTTGTCGTCATACAGGTAGACCAGCTTGCCCAGTTGCAGGTGGCCAGCCAGTGAGGCTGCCTCGGAGGCGACGCCCTCCATCAGGTCGCCATCACTCACGATGCCATAGGTGAAGTGGTTGACGATGTCGAACCCGTCGCAGTTATAGCGCGCCGCCAGGTTGGCCTCTGTGATGGCCATGCCCACGCCGTTGCCGAAGCCCTGGCCGAGGGGGCCGGTCGTCAACTCGACCCCGGGGCGTCAGGCCCCGCTCGGGGTGGCCCGGCGTGATGCTGCCCCATTGCCGGAAACGCCGCAGTTGTTCGAGCGGAAGCGCATAGCCGGCGAGGTGGAGCAGGCTGTATAACAACGTCGAACCATGGCCCGCGGACAGCACGAAGCGGTCTCGGTCGAACCAGTGCGGGTTGGCCGGATGATGTCTGAGAAAGCGGGTCCAGAGCACATAGGCCATCGGCGCCGCGCCCAGCGGCATGCCCGGGTGTCCGCTGTTGGCGTTCTGCACGATGTCCACCGACAAGAAGCGCAGGGTGTTGATGCAAATCCCATCCAGCGCGGCGGCAGGAAGACCGGAGGAAGTTATCGGGTCCACTCTGATCTCCTGAAATCGGCTCCCATATGACACGGTGGAGGCGGAAACAAGGCGCGAAAAACGTAGTGGTCTGTTCGGCTCGCCGCAACTGCGGCGTCATCCGGTCCAAACGCGTTGAGCGGCTTTTGCCGGGTCCCAGCCCTCGGCCGGATGGCCGAGGGCTGGGGAACACCGGGCTATCGTCCAGTGTGCCTATGCAAGCCTCGGAAGGATTCTCGGCGCTGCACTTGACTGGCTTTCTGTCACTTTCCCCACCCGTTCCGCATTCCGGAGGATCATGAGCGCGTCGTCATCAGCCGATACAGACGGACCCGCCACTTCAGACACCGGTACTTCGGGGAATAGTACCGGCAGGCTTTCCTTGATGAGCTTGTGCGACCCGAACGGTCCGAAGCGATAGGTGCACTTCTCTTCGATCTCGGCAAGGTGCCATCGCCGGACCAGGTCGGCAAAAACGTTTAACGTGTGTCCCGAAATCCTGGATTGCATATGCCCTTTCACCGTGACTGAGGTGCGATGGTTCCTCCGAAGCCAGGCGTGAGATCGATCAAGCTTGCTGCCTTGAAGGGCCAACTCTTCAGACTGGGGGAACAACATCTGCAGCGAGGATAGGCATGCGCCTGTCCGCTGTCGGTACGGTTCCGTACCGTGATGCGGTGTTCCCGTGCAGTCAGTCTGGCGCGGCGCCGGATATGCGTAAACATTTCGAGCACCGGTCCGCTATCTCCAGCGAGCTCCCGACGCGCTTGTGAAGTGCCTACTTGTCCGCCAGCGTACCGACTTCAGCATGGATTGGTGTCAGCCTTGGTCCCTCGGGGCTGCGTGATAAAGGAATGCTTCCTTCGTGATGCCACGGCGCGCGGCTGCCTGTTCAGGGCGGCTCGCATACCCCGGGGACACTCCGCGCCTGCAAACACTGATTTCGTCCGAATCGAGGTAGCTCAAATGAGATCCACCCGCTCCATCAGCTTCACCACCGGCGCAGCGTTACTCGCGCTCGCAGCTGGCTTCTACGCTCCCCTTGGCCAAGGGCAAGGCAATGCACCGCCTGCCTCGCCCACGAACCCCAACCCCACACATGAGACGGTCAGCGAGGGCATGTCTGATACGGCGATCACAACCAAGGTCAAGGCCAGCCTGCTTGATCAGAAGGATCTGAGTTCGGCGCACATCCACGTACGCACGCGCCAAGGCGTGGTACGCCTGACCGGCAGCGTTCCAACCACGAAGGAACGGCATATGGCAACCGAGGTGGCCAAGGGCGTGTCCGGGGTGACGTCAGTGGAGAACCATCTGGGCGTCCACAAGTCCTGACAGGTTGGCTGGTTCCTGGCGCGCCGCTGTCGGCCGGAGAGGCTGCGCCCGTACCTCGCCGACGTGCGCCGGTGGCCGTGGCCGGCCGGTTCACACCAACACAGGAGCAATCATGCACAGGGTCATTACCTCCGCACAGCACCGCAAGTCCGAGCCCCATGGCTGCGCGTCACAGCCTAGTCCCGAGGAAGGCGATACCTATCAGGCCGCCGTGGACGCCTCGCTGGAGATGACATTCCCGGCGAGCGATCCCATCTCGCCGGGCGCCGCCATGTACGCGGAACGACAGGTCAGTACCCCGCGCGACGAGACAGACTGGAAGCTGGCCGTCGGCAGTAAAAGCCAGCCTTCCGGCGCCGAGCCGGGCGCGCAACGCAAGGGCAAAACCCGTGCGCATTGACAAATTGCCCAGGCCAGCGCTCGACGCCGGTCCGATGGGCTAACCTGGAGTCACACCATGAGCATCAATGAATTAGACCATCGCAGCAGCGAACCGCGCGCTGCCATCGTCGGCAACAGCGAGCCTGACAACTCCGGACCCGGCCCCGTCATCATGGCTGCCGACACGCTCGAGGGCAATCTGGTTCTCGGCCCAGGTGGCGACAAGCTTGGCAAGATCAATCACATCATGCTGGATGTTCCCCGCGGGCAAATTGCCTATGCGGTGCTGTCATTCGGAGGTTTTCTGGGCGTAGGAACCAAACTGTTCGCCGTGCCCTGGTCGGCGCTGACGCTCGACACCGTGCGCAAGAGCTTTGTGCTGGGCATCGACAAGGAGCGGCTGGAAGCCGCGCCAGGCTTTGATCAGAACCATTGGCCGAGCATGGCGGATCCGCAATGGGCCACCAGTATCCACGAGTACTATGGCGCGCCCCCGTACTGGAAGGCAGGCCGGCACGAGCGGGAACTGGATCGCTGATCGCGGCTTGCGCAACGCGTCCTGAACAGTTTCGCAGCGGACTATCACCCGCACCGGGCCACGAGGCCACATCCGCATCGTCTCCCTGACCCGTCCCGACCTGGTCGCCTGCACGCATCATTCTGACGCGTGCCTGCGGGCAGGGTGACATGCGGCGTGGCAGATTTTCTGCGAGCCCGTGATCATGCCTGAACCGGCTGAACCGCGCCCCGCGAGGCAAGCGGCGCATCTGAAATTTTCCGAGTCCCCCAGCCTGCATGGCCTGGTCAGCCTCGCCATCGCCGTGACCGTTGTCGCCGGGCTCTATGTTGGGCGAGACGTTCTGATCCCCATCACGCTCGCGATCTTCCTCAGTGTCCTGGTAACGCCACTGGTCAGTTTCCTTTGTCGTATCAAGCTCGGCCGGATCGTCTCGGTTCTGGTCGCCGTGACAATTTCGGTCTCGGTATTGGTCTTGCTAGGCGGCGTGATCGCCGCCCAGATAACGGCGCTTGCGGTCGACATGCCTCGCTATCAGGCCACCATCGAGCAGAAAATCAACACCGTGCATCGTCTGACAATTGGAAAGCTCAGCAGTATGGCGGGCACCGCTGGCAGGGCGCTTCAGCAGGCAACCGTTGATTTGCCACAAGTAGCTCGCGAGCCCCGCTCTGCCTCATCGCAGGCACAGCCCCCCGCAGCGCTTCCGGTCGAGGTGATCGAGCCGGCTCCGAGCGCCTTTCATCTGGCACAGCAAGTGCTCTCCCCTGTCGTCAGGCCGCTTGAGACCGCCTTTATCGTATTCATCGTGACCATCTTCATCCTGCTACAGCGCGATGACCTCAGGGATCGGGCTATCCGGCTGTTCGGGTCGGGCGATTTGCACCGGACCACCACGGCGATGCATGACGCTGCGCGGCGCCTCAGCCGGTACTTCCTTTCGCAATTCGCTGTCAATGCTGGCGTGGGCGTTGCTATCGGGACCGGGCTCTTCCTGATTGGCATACCAAGTCCGGTGCTGTGGGGCATGTTGGCCGCACTGTTGCGCCTGGTGCCCTATGTGGGAATCTGGATTGTCGCCGTTCTGGCAACCGCCCTTGCCGCAGCAGTCAGTCCTGAATGGTCGTTGGCGATCTGGTCACTGGCGCTTTTCGTGATCGTCGAACTGCTGGCCGGTCAGGTCATCGAGCCGATGCTATATGGCCATAGCACCGGCATTTCCCCGTTCTCCGTTGTGGTTGCCGCGATCTTCTGGAGCTGGCTATGGGGCCCGGTCGGGCTTATCCTGTCCACCCCGCTGACGCTCTGCCTGGTAGTCCTCGGCCGGCATATCGGGGGACTCGAAATCCTCGACGTTCTTCTGGGTGATCAGCCGACGCTCACGCCAGTTGAGAACTTTTACCAGCGAGCGCTGGCAGGCGATCCGGATGAGATACTCGAACAAGCCGAAGTTCTGCTGCGCGACCGGTCACTCTCCTCGTACTACGATGAGGTCGCCATCAAGGGATTGCAGCTTGCGGCCAGCGACGTGTTGCGCGGCGTGGTAACAGCCGCACAACTGGCGCGAATAGAAACTACGGTGAACGATCTTGTCGAAGGTCTGGACAGCTTTGCCAACATTGAACCGAATCCAGGCGGGCCTGATGACCACACGGCTACGTTGGCACCGTACATCGCTGAGCAGGATTCGCACCAGCCTGGTCCCTGCCCCCCTTGCCGGGTATCGAAACGCTACCGGCGAGACGCGCCGACGGCCACGTCCTTTGCATCGCGGGAAGGGGCCCGCTTGACGAACTGGCGTCGACCATTCTCGTCCAGCTCCTCGGAAAGCACGATCTGGATTGCAGGGTTGTCCCTCATGACGCTGCCTCGCGCGCCGGGATGCAAGGTATGGTGGTCACCGCGCCGACGATTGTGTGTATTTTTTATTTGAACATTGAAGGCATCCCGTCCCACTTGCGCTATCTTGTCCGGCGCGTGCAGCAGCGTTTCCCGGATGCGTCGATCGTCGTCGGCCTCTGGCCAAGAGGTGATACGGATCATTGGAGCGAAACGCTCCAGAGCGCAATCGCGCGCCAATCACTATGCCACTTCGGTTCAGAGTATGGTTGAGGCATGTCTGGCCACGATCAGAACCGAAAATGCGATCGATCCTGAGCCACTTCCTGGCGACGTGGGAACATAGGCCTGTTCGCCAAGGCAAGGGAAGAATCACAGTGTCAGCTCAATAACGTAGACGGGCTGCGACATGCTCCTCTCCCGGCAACATTCGCCAACGCTTGCATTCTTGCGTCGCAACGATGTCTGGCTGATCATCCTGGCGCTGCTGCCAGTGTGGATGTTGTTGGCGGTGGTGATCACGGCATTTGCGCTGGGTGTACGTGTCCAGGGGCTCGGTTGGCAGAGCGGGCTGGAACTGGCGCATTGGCAAAGGCTACAAAACGGCTGCGTGCAGGCACGCGGCGAACGATTGCGGATCACCGGCTGGCGGCCCGTGACGATTGCCGTAGCGAGCGTGAGCCTGGCCAACTGCCAAGCTGGCGGCGAGACACTGCCTCCCCCATGGACGCCGTCATTCGATCTCATCATCGATGCACTTTCCATTCCCGGCTTGCCGCCGATAGCAGTCACCGTCCGCCAGCGCGATCAGCGCTGGCAGGTATGGGGAAAGTATCAGCACAGCAATGCGACCGCTACCTATGACCGCATTTCCGGGCGCTGGAGCGCGCAGGGCCAGATTCAGGCGGCTGACATCGCGCCCAGGCTCCTGGGCGCGCTGACCTTCACGGCCCATGGGTTGTGGCAAGCCAGCCGACTGGACGGCGATTTGCAGGCACAGGGGCAACAGCTGGGTCATCGCGGTCAGTCTCAACGGTCCGACATGAGGCTCGAGGCCAGCCTCGCCGCCAAAAAATGGCAATTGAATGCCGAACTGGGGGCACCGTTGACACTCGGCGGCGACTGGAGCCTGGAAGCCCGGCAAGTGCTACGGGCCAGCGGCAATCTGGAGGGGGTGGAGTCCCTGCGCCTGGACCTGCGAGCGGCAGGCCCGCAAGGCACCATAGTGCTGACCCTGGATACCGAGGGCACCGGCGTAGCACGCGGCCAGGGCATGCTGACACTGGCCGGGCCCTCGCTAGCTGGCAGAGTGCCTATTCGCTGGAATCAGCAAGGCTTGGAACTGTTGCCGGCGTCGATACAACTTCCCGGGGGGCTTCTGCTGCGCTGGCCTCGGCCTTTGACACTGCCGCTGGCATTGGCCGGTGAAAGCGCAATCTCGGCCGAGCTTCAGTATCACGATATGGAAATGAAAACCGTCGACAGCCGGTTAGCCTGGCAGCAAGCCAAGTGGAACTGGCAAGGACGGATTGACCTGGCAGGCAAAACCGCCGGATACAACCTGACCGGGTCTTGGCAAGGCCGCATCGATGCCTCCGGCCTGGCGGGCGAGCCAGCCAGCCTCACGGTCAGGGGGCCAGATCTGTTACTGGCGGTGCGCGTGCCGGTGCTCGACTTCCAGGCGCCGGGCTGGATCACACGCGCGGAGTTCAATGGTAACTATGGCAATTCCCCACTCACGGGAGCGCTCAGTGCCAACTTTGTGCGAGGGCGCTGGGAAGGTACGATTGATGGCAACTTGCGGCTCCCCTTCTATGCACGGGGCGGGGGCCTGAAGCTCGTCGCATCCTGGTTTGGCAAGGACGGGCAGTGGTACCTGGGCATTGGCAGTCGCGCCACGATAGCCGACGGGCTGGTCGGAACGACATTGATCAAGCCCATCGCCGTGGTCGCCACAACGCCTCTGCGCGTCGGGCCCCAGAGTGTATTCGGCAATCTGGAGGTCAAGGCGGAGGGCGTCGTTGCGACGCGCTGGGCACTGCCTGCCGTCACTGGGAAAATCGCCGTCGCCGGGCAGCAAGGCAGGGCCACGCTGCGTATGCCGGCCTGGCAATCCGAGCTGACCTTCACCGCAGAGCTGGCTGGCCGCGGAAGGAACACCGGAGCGAAAGGCATGATGGAAATCAGGACACCGCTGTCTGCATCCATGAGCCGCAGCCTCGGCTTCACCTTGAAGCAAGGCATGCTCAATGGCCAAGGCCACTGGCAGTGGCAGGATGACTGGCGGCTGCAAGGCGACATATTCGTGTCCGGGCTGGCGCTGGACTGGGGAGGCGTTCTGGCCACGGGTGGCAATGGGGCAGCGCATATTGAGCTGCACAGAAATGGCGTAACGCTCACAAGCATCGGCCCGATCATGCTCGCCAAACTGGATGTGGGCACCCTGGTGCGCAATATCCGCATGACGGTCCAATCTGACTTGACCACCTGGCACGCCGTCGATGTTTCCGCCGACGTGCTAGGAGGCCATATGCACGCCGCCACCTTGCAATGGCCGTCCTCTCAGTTTCAGGCCGTGACCATCAGTCGCATCAACCTCGCAGAGGTGGCCGCGCTGCAAAGCGATCCGAACCCGACCGTTCAACTCGCTGGCCGCGTGGGCGGCAATCTGCCGCTACAACTGACAAAGGACTCCCTGGCCTTGCGGGCGGGTCACGTGAGCAACGAGGGCCCATTATCACTCAAGGTCTTGCCATCTGCCGGGGTCACCGCGATGGGCCAATCCAATCGCGCAGTGGAACTGGCGCTTGATGCCCTGAGCAATCTGGCGATTAACGAACTCGAGGCGCGTCTGAATATGAAACCGGACGGCTGGCTGGACGCCGCGGTCACCATCAAAGGCCAGAACCCGCAGAAGACCAGCTTGCCAATCGTACTAAACTACACGCACCGGGAGAACGTGTTCGAACTATTGCGCAGCTTGCGCATTGGGGATGATATCTCCCGGCGAGTACTGAACCGGATGCCTGCAGAAGGCTCGCGCCGCGATGACGTGGGGGACACGCCATGAAACCCGTTTTACTTGTCGCTTTACTGCCTCTGGCTGCCTGCACGCCTCGGATCGCCCTCGAGGCCCCCAAAGACCCGATCACCATCAATCTGAATGTGAAGATTGATCATGAGATTCGCCTCAAGGTAGAAAAGGATGTCGATAAACTCATCAGTGAAGACCGCACATTGTTCTAGGAGCCAACCATGAAAATGGCGACACGATTGATGGCAGTGCTACTGCTGTCTTGCAGTACGCTGGCCATGGCATTGGGCCTGGATAATGCCAAGTCACAGGGGCTCGTAGGGGAGCAACCAGATGGTTATCTGGGTGTTGTCAAGGCGACCCCGGACGCAGTGGAACTTGCCGCGGATATCAATGCGAAGCGCCGCGCGGCGTACGACGCCATTGCCAAGAAGAACGGTGCCACCCTGGAGCAAGTGGCGATCCTCGCAGGACAGAAAGCCATAGAGAAGGCGGCGCCTGGATCCTTCGTCAAGACTCCTGAAGGTCAGTGGATAAAAAAGTAGTGCTCAGCGGAATCACGAATGCGACCTCGCCCGCTTTCTGGTGAATATCCGGTCAGAACCAATTCTAATTATATGGTCCAGTTGCTGTAATCAGTCTCGGCAGAGGGATTTTTTGGATCTGACTAACTGGCGTCAATTGGGATGGCCGAACTTTTGAGGGGGCCGGAAGGCAGTAATCGACAAAAGCAATTGCATAGAAGGTATTATTATCACAAATCGTGTTCAGTAATGCAATCTAATCGTAAAACTCAAGTCACCCCCATCGTAGGAGAAGCTGGCGGCGGAAAACGGCGGTGCGCCGAGCCATCCTACTGCATCGTTTGAAAAACCATATCCTTCGGTAGGAATTCCAAGCCCATTTGTATCCAGCTTACCGTTCATATTCTCATCATGTGCGACCGCTATGGCATACGTTCCTGGGGGGATTCCTTCAAAATTGCATTGCGCCTGATTATTCTTAACCCTTACTGACATGATATTCCTCGCTGAATGCAGATAGTCTGCAGGGAATCCGACTGGCGATTCAAAGAGAGTGCAGGCCACCATGCCTATGCTGCTTCGAATGCCTAGAATCTGTATATGAATCGATTGCGAAAAGGCGGGATATGGATAAGCTGAACACAGCAGTACCGCAAACCATGTTGCGTAACGAGCCGTCTTCGGCGTACGGGTCATGGGGATATTGCCTGAAACGGAAGCCAGAGCCTTCGGAGCAGTTGATTCAATCATGATTTTCCTCGCCACTACCAGATCGTTGGCAATGTTTCGGTCGCGGTGGCCGCACCACTCCCTCAATGGGCAACCTAAGCTCACTTTAATGCCTGTGGGAGCGCCCCGCCATGACGAGCGCACATCGCTGAACCGACCAATGATGAGCCGATACCAGGCCTGCTGAGAGGTCGAATTTTGGTGTTGATGCTCTGTTGCCCCCGGGGCAAATAGGGTGCGCACCGTCGAGGGCAAACGGGCCCACCCAAATCGCCGGCGGACTACTCATCCACGTCGCCACCGGCCCAGTTTTTCGTCGCCGTTTTCGCCGCATCGCCATGCACGCGCTCCAAGTGGCAGTGGGTCACGCGTTAGCGTGACGCGCGAGGCTCATCGGCATGAAGGCAGCAACTTGCAGGACGCGGGGATAGACACGCCGCATCGTCTCGCTGCGAACCACGCCAGCGGTGTCCCCACCGCAAGATCATACAAGGAGTCGCAAAAGCCACACCGCCGGCGGCGCAGGCCGCCACCATCACGCCTCGATGCGCCAGAGTATGCACATCAATTTTGTAGCTTTGTCTACCTAAACTTTATGCATGTTCCATGCTGGGCCCTTCCTGAGCATTCTTGGCAGACAACCTCGGTGGCCAATTGCAAAGCGTCAGACGCGTTTCGAGCACTACGTTCGCCTTTGAGGACTTGGGCAGATATTACGAGATGTATAAGGCCAAACATAGGCGAGTCGTCTGCGCAACAAGGAAAACGCCTCATTCGGGCTTGCCGAGAATTTTCCAAACTGCCAGGAAGAAGAACATGCCATACATTCGTGCCCTCATCGCCGTATTCGTGGTCCACGGTGGGCTGAACCATTTGCTGGGATACGTCCTTGAGCCTAGCTCGCTCGTCTCCGTCGCAACGGGCACGTGGTTCGGCCTTGGATACGCGAGAGTCTTCCAAGGCTTTCCAAAGGCCGACACCTTCAAAGCTGCGTTCAAGGGAGTAATCATGGCAATGCTCTGGCCGATCGTGCCGGTCCAGCATCGACCACGATGACCACGAACGCCAGAACCGCCTGCGGGCGGTTATTTTTCAGCCCACCTAACATGCCGAAAATGCGGAGGGTTTTTTGGATAGGATCGCGGGCTCGTCGGCAGGTTGTGTCGCAATTGGATTGCGAAGCGGCTACGAGCCCCTGGACTCCTGATGACCTTAGCCGCGTGCCATCGGTGTATGGATCGAACGTACCCGCCTTGCCGCCATCGGTATAGGGATCGCGCGGCCCCTTGATGCTGCTGGCATCCGTGAACACATCCCTTGTTGCGCCCGCATACTCCTTGGCGTGTTCTAGCCAAAGGGGCCAACATCAGAACCATGATGTCGGCCCCGGCTGTTCGCGGAGCGACGGCGCTTGCATGCTGGCGCCAGCCCTGCCCGATCACTTGCCGTACTTGGCCTTCACGTCAGCCGTGCACTTGTCCTTGGCATCGCCAGACAAGGCATCGCATTTCTCCTTGTCGGCCTTGTACTTGGCGTCCATGGTGTCCTTCTTGGCGTCGCGGCGAGCCTCGGCGACATCTTTGCTGGTGCCGGTGTCGGCGGCCTTCTCGACCTTGACCGCTCCAAGCGCCTTCTCGTGGGCGACCTTGGCTTCCTTCACACAAACGTCCTTGTCGTTGCCCTTCCTGTCGTCGCACATTTCCTTAGCCACGTCGTAGTCTCGATCGGCCTTGACCTTGTGCGCCTTTGCCCGGGCCTGGGCGGTGCCGTCGCGCATGGCTTCGGCGTTCGCCTTCGCGACATCCCGATCGCGCTTGGCCTCCGCCTTGCAAACGTCCTTGGCGTTGGCCTTCATGCCGCCGCATTTGGCGCTGGCGGCTTTGTAGTCAGCGTCGGCCTGCTTCACTGTGGCGTCGTAGTCTGCCTTCGAACCCGCGGCAGGCGCAGTTAGTGCCAGTACAGCCCCTCCCGGCGCGACAGCCATCATCCCAAACAAGGCAGCGAATAGCCATTTAGTCATCATGTCGCACTCCCTATCAGTAGCAGGACTTCTCCGCGTTGCCTACTGGTATTTCCAGCGGCGATTTTGCGAAGGCCCTGCAAAGAGACTACATCACTTGCATGCCTGGCGTCAGAATCCAAATTCCGAAACGCGCGTCGGACAACTCCCACAGACCGAGCACAGCCTGCACACATGACTACGCGAGAACCGGTGTCACATCGGTGCAGAACGGGGGCTGCCGCTCCAATCTTCCGGGATACCAGGCACGCAATGGGATCGTCGTCGAGCCGGCTTCTGGGTGCAGTCAAGATGAGATAGCGGCGATTGAGTGTGCCGTCCAGATATGCGCCGCGGAACAGGCCAGCGTTGCATTCAGCAATCTACAACCAGTAGGCCCACACGCGCGCGATCATTTCCTTCATGCGCATGCCGATCGAACGGTCGTTCCATTGTTCAAGCGTGATGGGATTGGACGCGGCGAGATCCACCTCGAACATGGCCTGCATCTGCGCGCCGAACTCCTGTCCCAGGACAACGGCGTTGACCTCGTCGTTGTATAGGAAACTCCGCCAGTCGAGGTTGGTCGATCCGACGGTGGACCAGACACCGTCGATAACCGCTGTCTTCGAATGCAACAGCACATCGCGCCGTTCGTAGATCTTTACACCGGAGCGCAACAGCTCCTCGTAAAAGGAGCGTCCGGCGAAGAACACCAGCCAGGAATCGGTCTTGCTCGGGAGGATGAGTCTGACATCGACACCGCGAACTGCGGCATCCTTGAGCGCGGCCAGCAGCTGCGGATCGGGAACGAAATACGCGTTGGTCAGATATACGCTCGTTACCGCGCTGCCGATTGCCGAGAGCAGGGTCGCGTAGATGAGGCTGTAGGGCTCGTCAGGCGAACTGCCGATGGCGCGCACGACCTCCTTTCCTATGTTGCCGAGTTGAGGGTAATAGTTCTTCGGCGCGAGCGGTTCACCCTTTTGCTTTGCCCACGTTGCCATAAACAGCTTCTGGAATTCGCGGACCACCGGGCCTTCCACTCTCACGTGGGTATCGCGCCAGGCAGGGCTTCCATCGGGCCGAGGCCTGGATCTAGGCCTGAACGATCCACTTGAGTAGACACTGCTGATATTGATCCCGCCAAGGAAGGCGATCTGACCATCCACAATCAACAGTTTGCGGTGATCGCGTTGATTGACCTCCCAGCCTTTCTTTGCAGACAGCGGGTTGACCGGATTGAACTCCAGCACCTTGATGCCGCTGTCGGAAAGGCGCTTGAAATACTCTTTGGGTGAGTTAATTGCCCCCACGCTGTCGTAGATAAGATTCACCTGCACGCCCTGGGCCTGCTTCTCGATGAGCGCATCCGCAAAGCGATTTCCTACGGCATCGTCCTCGATGATGTAGGTTTCCATGTTGATATGGTCTTTCGCACTGCGGATGGCGGCAAACATGGCCTGAAACGTGGCTGGACCGTCCTGCAGCAGAAGCACCTTGTTTCCCACCACCAACGGGCTGCCGACGATGGCCGCTTCGAGTGCCAGATGCCGATCGAAGATATTGGTTTCATCGCTGTGGTTACTGAGTCGACTGAGAATCTCCTTGCTTTGCTGGGGCGAAAGGGGACCGTGCGCGCCCCCTAGCTGCACAGGCTTGGCGGGACCGCTCCCCATATCCGGAACAATGGTTGGCAGCACACTGCATCCGCCAGCGAGGGCGAGCAAGATCGCCAGCCATCCCGCCACCCTGCCCAGCCTGACGCACCACTGAATCCATTCATGAAACAAGGCTGTCTCCGTCAACTGCGGGCATCCTTGGAGTCCGGCCAAGTCCGGCCAGGCAACTGCGTCACGGCAGGGCCCACTCAGCCGCACCCCACCAGGCACAACCGCGGCACATCGCGCTATATCTTGCCCATCAGCAACAGTACGAGCAGGATTACCAGCACCAGCCCAAGACCACCGCTCGGACCATAGCCCCACCCCCGGCTGTGCGGCCAGGCTGGAAACGCGCCGATCAGCAGTAAGATGAGCACGATCAATAGTATTGTTCCCAACGTCATTTCATGTCTCCCAATAGTCAGGCATAGCAGCGGAGCTTCCCGGAAAACTCCTGCAACGCACGGATTCCGCTTTGGTCGGCGCGCCGGCACCAGTCTTCCAGCTGCTTGATCAGTTGCTCCTCCGGGATGGCAGAGCGGCTCCACAACGCGGTGAGGTCCTGGCGCATCGCGTAGACGGTGCGCAGCAACGCACTGGCATGCAGGGCCTGGTGCAGGACTGCGCGCTCACGCGCCGGTAGGGCGCCCGCCTCCCTTTGTAGCCAGTGCTTGAGCGCTTCCTTCGCCTTGGCCTCATTCAGACCCGGTAGGGCACGCGCCCGCAGGGTGCGGATTTCCCCCAGTGCGGTTTTCCGCAGGGTGCTGGCGAACTTGGCCAGTACGTGGTAGCGGTGCGTGGAGATGGCCTGCAGGGTCTGCGCGTCGCAGCCTGTCCTGGCCGGATTGAAGCGGATCTTTGGCGCCACCCTGCGTACCCTGGCAAGACGCAGCGTCACCAGCAAGCGGATGTACACCCAACCAAGGTCAAGTTCCCACCACTTGCTGGACAGCCTGGCTGAGCTGACATAGGCATGATGGTTGTTATGCAGTTCCTCGCCGCCGATCAGAATGCCCCACGGCACGATATTCGTGGAAGTGTCATTTGGCGCGTACGTGCGGTAGCCCCAGTAGTGGCCGATGCCGTTGATCACGCCCGCGGCGAAGAACGGAACCCACAGCATCTGTACGGCCCAGATGCTCAGTCCGATCGGGCCGAACAGCACCAGGTCGATCGCCAGCATGAAGCCAATCCCTAGCCCGACGTGCTTCGCATAAAGATTGCGCTCAATCCAGTCATCGGGGGTGCCGTGCCCATACCTCTCCAGCGTTGCAGCGTTCCTGGCCTCACTGCGATAGAGTTCGGCACCTTCCAACAGCACTCGCCAGATGCCGTAGAACTGCGGGCTGTGCGGGTCTTCCGGGGTTTCGCACTTGGCGTGGTGCTTGCGATGGATCGCCACCCACTCCCTGGTCACCATACCGGTGGTCAGCCACAGCCAGAAGCGCAGGAAATGGCTGGCGATGGGATGCAGATCGAGGGCGCGGTGGGCCTGGTGACGGTGCAGGAAAATCGTGACCGACGCGATGGTGACGTGGGTCAAGCCCAGCGTCACAAGCGGGTAACCCCACCAGGGGAGACTAAGCAAGCCGAAGTGCATCGCCGGCTCCTTCGCAACAGTTTCGGCGTCGATAAGCCTCAGAGATCTGTCCGAGCTCCAGAAAGCTCTATCTCAATCCAAAGTATCCAAGCACGAACAAAACGATGACGACGGCCCCGACAAGCCAGATGATGTTATTCATAATGCGCTCCTTGAACTATTCCCCTGCATGAACTGCAGGCGCGATGTGAATCTGTCCGCGCGGACATGCCATGCGAGGTGCCCATGGCTTTTCGCAGGGGTAGTGCCACTTTGTCACATACGACACGGAGACGTCTGTACGGTAGCGGTCAACACCACATTGGATGACTGGCGGCGCGGCAAGGCGGCATGTGGTACGGTCTGCAGGGTCTGCGCGTCGCAGCTTGCCCTGGCCGGATGAAGCGGATTCTTGGGAGGCACTACCAGTCAAAGCGGTAGTCTCTGGTCGGATGCAGTTGCCATCTCCCGTCCCCGGGCAGCTCCAGAACCTGGTGGTGATATTTAAGGAGTGTGGGTCGATGGCTAACGCTGACAAGCGTCGTCGGCATGCCGGCCAGCTGCAAGTACAGACCTTCCTCGTTGCCAATATCCAAGGCGCTGGTGGCCTCATCCAGCATGGCATAGCGCGGCTTTGCGAGCAGCACACGTCCGATCGTGAGTCGCTGCTGCTCCCCGACGGATAGCACTTTTCCCCAATCCAGCTCCGCGTCCAGCCCGCCAAATCTGCCGACGATATCCGGCAGGTTGACCATCTCCAACAGCAGCAGGAGTTCCTCGTCGGATATCTCCCTATCATTGTTGTTGGGATATAGCAGCTGGTTGCGCAGGCTGCCGACCACCATGTAAGGGTGTTGCGGCAAAAACAACATTTCGTCCGGCTTGGGGCGCATGATGCATCCCGTGCCGCAGCTCCACAGGCCCGCGATCGCGCGCATCAGAGAACTCTTCCCACCTCCGCTGGCACCGACAATGAGCAGGCCCTCTCCCGGGTTGATCGACACCGTCAGGTCCCTGACCAGCGTCCTCTCATGATTCGGCGTCTGCAAGGTGACATGTTCCAGCGCCAGGCGGGAGTCCTGCATGGCTTCGATCCTGCCCCCTGCATTCGGGGCTGCTTCTACCTTTCTGGCCAGGGAGTTGGAGAATGTGTCCAGCCGATCGAGCCCCGCCACAAATCGGCTCAGGTTTTCAAAGTTGTCAACGATCACGGCCAATGCGCTCAGTATGGCCGCAAACGCGCCGGCAGCCTGGATCGCACGACCGACTTCGAGCTCGCCCGAAAGAACGCGCGAAGCGACAATGGCGCTGGGCAGCATGATGGTCAGGAAGCCATAGCCATACTGAAATAAATTCAGATTCAGTTGCCAGTTGATGAGTTTGTTGAAGTTGCGGAAAGCCTGTTCAAAACGCCCCCTCACATGAAAAGACTCCTGAGCTTCACCCCGATAGAACGCAATAGACTCAGCGTTCTCACGAACCCGGATCAGGCTGAATCGAAAATCTGCCTCCCGCTTTAACTGATAAAAATTCAGACCAATCAGGACTCGCCCGAAGAAATATATCGATATCGAGGTGCCAGCGACGGCGTAGAGAACAAGAAAGAGGACAAGCGACCTGGAGATCGACCACAGGACGTTGCTGAACGCAATGAGTTGCAGCAGTGCACTAATGCTAACCAACAGAAAATATAGAGACTGGTGCGTAAACGTACTGATGTCCTCCGTCATCCGCTGATCCGGATTGTCTATCGTGGCATCTGAATTGAGTTTGTAGAAAATCCTGTCCTTGAAATACCCGTCCAGATAGTGGTTGGTCAGCCAGCGCCTCCAGCGAATGCCGAGTTTATTTCTCACATAATAGTAAAATGCATAGATCGGCACCGCCAGGATCAGAATGTAGACGCACTTCGCGATGGAGATCCAGAAGCGATCAGCATCCTTGGCCGCCAATGCCGATGTAAATTCCCCGGATTGCTCGTTGAACAGTACATTGGTTTCGGTTTGCCCCAACAGCAACAGTATCAACAGAACAAGCAAGCCAACTGCCGTCCATTTATCCCGGGAGAACCAGTACGGCTTCGCAATGGCCCAGAATCGAGTCCACAGGTATCGGTTGGAAGCGCCAATACCATTCTCAGACGCCGAACTGCCGTGCGGCCTCGGATCGTTATCGACGCTCATGTCACAACTCCCGGAACAGAACGGATCACGTACTCGTCACATTGATCCCGGCGTGGGCAACACCGCAGGATGGCAGAAGATCACTATCGAAATATAGGTCAGCAATATGGTGAGAAGAAGGGAAGGCATGTGCGCAAGGAGGAGAGTCGCGTGCACTGGGCCTTCTGACCGGATCTGACCAGAATTAAAATAAATATCACGGACTGTGCGCTGGCGGACGGCGCCCGGCTCAAGGGTGAACTATATATAAATTCGATGCAGTGCTCGCTGCCGATTGAACGCACGGGAAATCCGCGTACCATTCTCGTCTACAACACTCCGTTATTTTCCTGCCGGATTAATAGGACCGGATTAAATCGTGTGAATTATCAGTCTCTTTGACTGGGCGTTTATGCCGATTTGAAGTGATTTCTTCCGGGGTTTCCGGGTATCGTAGCAGCCTTCTTGAAAAGGCGAGGAAAATGCCAACAGATTATCCCATTACCGTCATCGTCATTTTTCATGACGACCCCCGTAATTGGTACTTTGCGGAGGTTGATCCGACGGCGTGCATCTACCGGCTTGGCCCGTTTGACAGCGAAAATGCAATTCATGAAATTCTTTCTGTCATCTACCCTGCCGATCTGCCACGTGAAACCATCGACGCCCCCGGCGACTACGACGATGGCACAATCCTGCGCACAGCAAGAGGGGCCGTCGATGCCCTGTTAGTCAGCCCTTGCCCGACTGGAGAAGTAGGAGCAGGGACATCCACTTCCTGGTGGCGACTTCTCTTCGGCCGCCGCGCTCCTGCGCGTGGCGCTCTTCGGGTACTAGGATCGAATAACTAGAACCCATCAGAAAAGGGGACGGTCATGCTACAACGTGTCCCTGTCGGTGACCATCAGGTTTCGATCGAAGGGGGAGTAAAAGTACGGTCCCGTCGCGCCCGCAGTTGCCATCGGGTATACGGTGCGCTATTCGATTGCGCGTACTGACAGGCGGCCGGTCAGGGACGGCGCAATGGTCGAAGCCGGCTTCGGATCAGGAAACCGGCGCATACTGGGGCTGGCACCGCTGTGCCGATGCCTGTAGTCAAGGGCGCCCGGCGTGCCATCACTGGATCAAAGGAGTCCACCATGGCACTGAATTTCCCCAATCCCAGCCGGAGCTATGATGCGGCGCGGCACTGCGTATGCTTCTGGGGCTACGACAACGCCCGCGAGGTCGCATTCCAGGTCTCTGACAATATCCTTCTGCGCCTGAGTCAGGAGGTGGCTTCCGAAGAAGCGGCCTTTCTAGCTACATTCGACCGTCATCGCGAACGCATATTGCTGCTGGCAAAAAATATGTACACGTCGGGCGCGCGCAATACATACACCATTTCGTAATGGCGGCAGCTTGCAGGCAGAGCGGCGTGCCAGGTGCCCCAGCTTTGCGCCTCAAGTCGCCGACAGGTCAGGCAACAAGCGATCAAACTCCCGCTTCACGACCGCGTAGCATTCGCATACGCGGTTTTCCAGCCCCACCCGGTCGAGTACAGCAATATGCCCATGGCTGTAGCGGATCAGGCCCGCGGCCTGGAGTTTCAAGGCGGCCTCGGTCACGCCGGAGCGCCGCACCCCGAGCATGTTGGCAATGAGTTCCTGCGTCATCGTCAGGTCGTTGGAGGGCAGTCGGTCGATGCTGAGCAGCAGCCATCGGCACAGTTGCTGATCGATGGAGTGATGGCGGTTGCATACCGCGGTTTGCGCCATCTGGGTAATGAGCGCCTGGGTATAGCGCAGCAACAGGCGCTGCAGAGCTCCGCCCCGCACAAACTCCTGCTTCAGGATCGTTGCACTCAGGCGATAACCATGTCCGGCGCTCTGCACGATGGCGCGGCTCGGGGTCGTCTCGCCCCCCATGAAAATGGCAATCCCGACCATCCCCTCATTGCCCACGATTGCAATCTCGGCGGAGGCCCCGTCTTCCATCACGTACAGCAGCGAAATGATCGAATCGGTCGGGAAATAGACGTAGCCCTGCTGATCTCCTGACTCGTACACGACATGGGCCAGCGGCAACTCCACCAGGGTCAGGTGTGGTGCGAGGCGCTCCCAGTCGACGGCCGGCAGCGCAGCGAGAAGGTGATTGGACTTCGGATCGTGCGTGACGCTCATGACTGCATCTCACCGCTCAGGACAGGTTGATATCAGTGACTCCGACCTTGCCCAGCGCTTGGCGCCCAGGCCACGGGACGGTAGAGGATCACTTGCCTTTGCCAATATAGGTCAGCGGGTGGACAAGGCAAATTCCGCACAAGAGTGCACTTAAAGCCACGCCAATTTCAGCGGATGCGCACTCCCGGGTTTTCCCCTGCCCGCTCCGGGCAATCTGACTGCAATGGAATAAATGTCCCGATCCGTACGCCTGCGGACCGCATTCGTCCCCTCGCCGGCTCATATTCCACAGCGGTGCGCAGCTCTCCGGCATCGTGAAGTCAAGCAAGGGATGGCGAGTGCCCGCGGCACCAATGATGCCAAGGCCCCTTTTGCTTCCCGGACCACGGAATGGTCCCGTCCATGAACCTCAACCTGAATCTCACCTTTCCGCTGCGTGCATTCGGCGCGCCGTCTGTGCCGTCACCATGGGACAGCACAGCGCCGGTGCGGGAGGAGTTGTTTGGCATCGAACGGCTGGAGCAGCACGCGCAAAGCCTCGCCGCAGCCCAGCCGGTGACAGCATTGCCGCCACGCGTGCCATCGCTGCGCAGCCGGCTCAGCGACAATGCGACCATCCTGCTGGCCGCCTATCGGGCCAGCGCCGCCGAGGTGGAAGGCGGCGCCGAGGTGGCGCCAGCGGCGGAATGGCTGCTCGACAACTATCACATCGTCGAGGAGCAGATCCGCGAGATCCGGGACGACCTGTCCCCCGGCTACTATCGCCAGCTGCCCAAGCTCGCGGAGGGGCCATTCACAGGCTATCCGCGCGTCTTCGGGCTGGCCTGGGCCTTTGTCGCCCACACCGACAGCTACCTCGACCCCGACATCCTGCGCCGCTTCATCGCCGCCTATCAGCGCGTCCAGCCGCTGACGATCGGCGAACTGTGGGCGGTTGCGATCACGCTGCGCATTGTTCTGGTCGAGAACCTGCGCAGGCTCACCGGGCAAATCACCGCCGGCCGGGTTGCCCGCGCCGATGCGGATGCTCTGGCCGCGCGGCTGCTGGCCACAGGGGGCGCCCGCATGGCACTCGAAACGGATATTGCCGCACGCCCTGCTGCGCCGCTGTCCGAGTTGTTTGCCGCGCAACTCGCCAGACGCCTGCGCGACCAGGACCCGAGAATCATGCCGGCACTTGGCTGGCTTGAGGCCCGCCTCGGGCTGCAGGGCACTTCGGTCGATGAGGTAGTGCTGCACGCGCAGCAGCGGCAAGGCGCCTCCAACGTGACGGTGCGCAACATCATCACGAGCATGCGGCTGATTTCCGATATCGACTGGGCTGAGTGGTTCGAGAGCGTCAGCCTGGTCGACGCGCGGCTGCGCGCGGGCAGCGCCTTTGCCGGCATGGACTTCCCGACCCGCAACCTGTACCGCAATGCCATCGAGGAGCTCGCGCGCGGCGCCTCCTGCCCGGAACTCCGGGTTGTCGAGCTGGCGCTCAGCGCCACGCAAGCGCCCTGCGCATCGGACGATGAGGCCGAGGCCGAGCGCCGGCGCGATCCCGGTTATCACCTGATTGGCTCAGGCCGGCGCGCGCTCGAACGTACCATCGGGTTTCGCGCCCCACCCCGCCTGTGGATCAGCCGCTTCAGCAAACAGCTGGGCATCGGCGGCTACGTTGGCGCGCTCCTGTTCGTCACGCTCGGCCTGCTGGCCTTCGCGCTATGGATCTTGCCAGTTGCCAGCCTGACGCCCGGCTGGCTTGTCCTGCTGGGACTGATCTGGATCGTACCGGCCAGCGAGATCGCGGCAACGCTGGTCAACCGCGCGCTTGCCGGGCGACTGGGTGCGACGATCCTGCCCGGCCTGGAACTCAAGGCGGGCGTGCCGCCCTCGCTGCGCACGCTGGTGGTCGTGCCAACGCTGCTGACCGGCGAGGCTGACCTGAGCGAGCAGATCGAGCGGCTGGAGGTGCATCACCTCGCCGGCGCAGGCGGCGACCTGAGCTTCGCCTTGCTGACCGATGGCATCGACGCCGACCAGCAGGTGCTGCCTGGCGACGCCCACCTGCTTGCCGGCGCCAGCGCGGCAATCGCCCGCCTGAACCAACGCCATGGCCCGGGCCCGGCCGGCGACCGCTTCCTGCTGCTTCACCGCCGGCGCGTCTTCAATGCCGCGCAAGGCAAGTGGATGGGATGGGAGCGCAAACGCGGCAAGCTGCTCGAGCTGAACCGGCTGCTGCGCGGCGCGACCGACACCAGTTACGTGGCCATCGATGGTCAGGCGCCGCAGTTGCCGGCCGGCATCCGCTACGTCATCACCCTCGACGCCGACACGCGGCTGCCACGTGACGCCGCACTGCGGCTGATCGGCAAGATGGCCCATCCGCTGAACCGGCCACGCTTCGATGCGGCCCGGCAGCGCGTCGTGGGCGGTTACGGCATTCTCCAGCCGCGTGTCACGCCTTCGCTGCCGATCGGCCGTGAGGGTTCGCTCTACCAGCGGGTCTTCTCCGGGCCGGGCGGCATCGATCCCTACGCGGCTGCCGCCTCCGACGTGTACCAGGATCTCTTTGGCGAGGGTTCCTTTACGGGCAAGGGCATCTATGACGTCGATGCTTTTGAAGCCGCGCTCAGCGGCAGGGTCCCGGAGAACGCGCTGCTCAGCCATGACCTGTTCGAAGGGGTGTTCGCCCGCGCCGGGCTGGCCTCCGACGTTGAGGTGGTGGAGGAGTTTCCCCCGCGCTACGACGTGGCGGCCAGGCGGCAGCATCGGTGGACCCGTGGCGACTGGCAACTGCTTGGCTGGATCTTCGGGCACCACCAGGGCATCCACGCGGTGCCGGCCATCGGCCGCTGGAAGATGCTGGACAACCTGCGCCGCTCGCTGCTCGCGCCCCTGTTGCTCCTGAGCCTAGTGCTGTCCTGGTTCCTGCCCTGGCCGGCGGGGGCACTGGCGACTATCCTGCCGCTGGCTGCCATTGCCATTCCGGCCGTCCTGCCCGGCATCCTGTCCGGGCTGCGGCACCGCGGCGGCATGCGCCTGCGCAACCATGTGCAGGCGCTGCTCGCGGACCTGCAGCTAGCCGCCACGCAGACCTTGCTTGTGCTTGCGTTCGTGCCCGACCAGACCTGGCGCGCGGTGGATGCGATCGCCAGAACGCTGGCGCGGCTGTTTTACACGCACCGCCATCTGCTCGATTGGACCACGGCCGCGCAGTCCGCCACGCGCCCGCGGCTGGACCTGGCCGGCTTCTACCGGCTGATGGCCGGCGGCACGCTGCTAGCGCTATCGATGGCCACCGTCGGCGTGGGACTGTTGCCATCGTCATGGCCGCTTGTGCTGCCCTTTGCCCTGCTATGGCTGACAGCGCCAGCCCTTGCCCTGTGGACCAGCCGTGCGCCGACCGTTGCGCGCCGGCTCGCCCTGCCAGCGACCGACGCGCTTGCGCTGCGCCTCGCCGCGCGCCGCACCTGGCGCTTCTTCGAGACCTTCGTCACCCCGGCGGACAACATGCTGCCGCCCGACAACTTCCAGGAGACGCCCAGGCCCGTGGTGGCACACCGGACCTCGCCGACCAATATCGGGCTCTACCTGTTGTCGGCCGTCGCCGCACGCGACTTCGGCTGGGCCGGGACCACCGAAACGGTCGAGCGCATGGAGGCGGCGTTCGCCGCGATGCGCAAGCTGCCGCGCTACCGGGGCCACTTCCACAACTGGTACGAGACGCTGAGCCTGCAGCCGCTGCATCCCGCCTATATCTCGTCGGTCGACAGCGGCAACCTGGCCGCGCACCTGATCGTGGTCGCCAATGCGTGCGAGGAATGGACAAGCATCGCCGCTCCAGATCCCTGCCGCGGCCTGGCGGACACTGCGCGGCTGGCAAACGAGGCCCTGGCTGCGCTGCCCCTCGCGCACAGCGACCCCGGACAACAGCTTGGCGAATTGCTGGCCGAGATCGACACCATGCTCGCTGGCTCCCTCACCATGGCAACAGGAGCGACGGGGGCACCGGAGCTCAGGCCCCTCACAGACAAGGTCGTCAGGCTGGTGCACGACAACCACTGCGCCGCCAGCGATGACAGCGTTGCCGACCTGACTTTCTGGGCCGGCGCGCTGCAGCGTGCCGTCATCGAGCATGAGCGCGACCAGTTGCAGCAGGCTGAAGCACCGCAGGCACTGGCTGCCCGGCTGACGGCGCTCGCCCATACCGCGCGCGAACTGGCGATGGCAATGGACTTCGCATTCCTGCTCGATCCGGCGCGCAAGCTGTTGTCGATCGGCTATTCGCTTGCCGACAACCGGCCCGATGTCAGTTGCTACGACCTGCTCGCCTCCGAAGCGCGGCTCGCCAGCCTGTTCGCCATTGCCAAGGGGGACGTGTCGACCCCGCACTGGTTCCGGCTGGGGCGCATGGCGACGCCACTAGGCAAGGGCTCGGCACTGATCTCGTGGTCGGGCTCGATGTTCGAATACCTGATGCCGTCGCTGGTGATGCGCGCCCCTGCCGGCAGCCTGCTTGAACAGACCGCGCGCCTGGTGGTGGCGCGCCAGCAGGGCTACGGGCAGTCGCTGGGGATTCCCTGGGGCGTATCCGAATCGGCGTACAACGCCCGCGACAGGGAGTTCACCTACCAGTACTCGAACTTCGGCGTGCCCGGCCTGGGGCTCAAGCGCGGCCTGTCCGAGAACGCGGTGATCGCCCCCTATGCCACGGGACTGGCGGCCATGGTCGATCCGAAGGCTGCATGCGACAACTACCGTCGCCTGGCCGAACTCGGCGCCCTTGGACGCTACGGATTCTATGAGGCGCTGGATTACACGCGCGCGCGCCTGGCCGACAGCGAGACGGTCGCCATTGTGCGCAGCTTCATGGCGCACCACCAGGGCATGACCATCGTTGCCATCGCCAACGCCCTGCACGATGGTCGCATGCGCGCGCGCTTCCATCGCGAGCCGATGATCCAGTCCTGCGAACTGCTGCTGCAGGAACGCATGCCGCGCAACGTCGCCGTAGCGCATCCCCGCGCCGAGGAAGTGAAGGCCTCGGCGGCAGCGGTACTGCCCCAGGACTCTGCGGTGCGACGGTTCACGGCGCCGGCAAGTGGCAATCCGGTCACCCATCTGCTGTCCAACGGCCGCTACACCGTGATGCTGACCACCACGGGAATGGGCTACAGCCGCTGGCGCGACCTGGCCGTGACGCGCTGGCGGGAAGATGCCACCCGCGACGATTCGGGCTCCTTCATCTTCCTGCGCGATACGCAAAGTGGCGCCACCTGGTCTGCCAGCGCGCAGACGGGCGCCGATGGCGAGCGCGGCGGCGAAGTGGTTTTCGCCGAAGATTGCGCCGAGTTCGTCCGGCACGACGGCAGCCTGACAACCATCCTGGAAGTCCTGGTTTCCGGCGAGGACGACGGCGAGGTCCGCCGCGTATCGCTGGTCAACAACGGGCGCCGCCCACGCGAGGTCGAACTCACTTCCTATGCGGAAGTGGTGCTCGCCACGCGCGCGTCCTATGATGCGCATCCAGCCTTCTCCAGGATGTTCATCCAGACCGCACACCTGCCCGAGTCCGGCGCGCTGACCGCGACGCGCCGCCTGCGCTCGCCCGACGAGCCGCCAGTGTGGGCTGCCCACCTCAGCGTAGTCGAAGGCGACCTGGTCGCCGACCAGCAGTACGAATCCGACCGCGCGCGCTTCCTGCAAGGCGGCTGCACGCCCGCTGCGTGCGCAGTCGTCACAGCCGGACTGCCGCTCTCGAACACGGTCGGCACGGTCCTCGACCCGATCTTCTCGCTCAGGCAGCGCGTGCGAATTGCGCCCGGGGGCAGCGCGCGGGTGGCCTTCTGGACGGTCATTGCGTCGTCGCGCGCCGATCTGCTCGCCCTGATCGACAAGCACCAGGACCGCAACGCCTTCGACCGGGCCAAGACCCTGGCCTGGACGCAGGCCCAGGTCGAGCTCCGCCATCTTGACGTCGACGCGACGGAAGCCGCGGACTTCCAGCGCCTCGCTGCGCCCCTGCTCTACGCCGACGCCCGCTTCAGGGCCCCGCCGGACGCCATCCTGCGCGGGGCCGGTCCGCAGTCGGCACTGTGGCCGCTGGCGATTTCCGGCGACTTACCGCTTGTCCTCCTGCGCATCGACGAGATCGAGGACATCGTCCAGGTGCGCCAGTTGTTGCGCGCCCACGAGTACTGGCGCATGAAGGGGCTTGCCGTCGATCTGATCATCATCAACGAGCGCGCCTCTTCCTATATCCAAGATCTGCAGATAGCGATCGAGACCGCGGTTCGCAGCAGCCACTCGCAAAGCCACGCGAGCGAGGAAGGGGTCCACGACTCGATCCGCGGCTCGGTCTACACGTTGCGTGCCGACATGATGCAGCCCGAAGCCCGCGCGCTGCTGCAGTCAGTCGCACGTGTCGCGCTGATTGCCCGACGCGGCGCCATCGCGGACCAGCTCGCCCGCCTGCCCGCAGTGGCAGGCCCGCTTCCTGTACCTGTCCGGCGCCGCAAGCCCGCGCCACAGTCACTGCCGCCGGTGCCGGCGCAGCCCGGGCTCGAGTTCTTCAATGGCCTGGGCGGCTTCGACCAGGACGGCCGGGAATATGTGGTGGTGCTGAACGCCGGCCAGTCGACCCCGGCCCCATGGATCAACGTGATCGCCAATCCCGGCTTCGGCTTCCATACGTCGGCCAGTGGCAGCGGCTACACCTGGGCGGAGAACAGTCGCGACAACCAGTTGACGCCCTGGTCCAACGATGCGGTTGCAGACCCGTGCGGCGAAGCGATCTATGTCCGCGACGAGAACAGCTTCCAGATCTGGAGCGCCACCGCGCAGCCGATCCGGGACAACGGCACCTATACGGCCCGCCATGGGCACGGCTACAGCCGCTTCACGCATGAGGCCAACGAGATTGCGCTGGCGTTGCTGCAATACGTTCCACTGGACGATCCGATCAAGATTTCGCGCCTGACGCTGCGCAACCTCTCCAGCGTTTCCCGCCGGCTTTCTGTGACGGCCTATACGGAATGGGTGCTCGGCACGTCCCGGGGTGCTTCGGCGCCGTTCATCGCCACGGCGCCCGACGAAGCCACCGGCGCCATCCTGATCCGCAATCCGTGGAGCACGGGGTTTCCGGGTCGCGTGGCCTTTGCCGATCTTGGCGGCAGGCAGACCGCCTGGACCGCCGATCGTACCGAGTTCCTTGGCCGGAATGGCGGCCCCGAAGCGCCCGCGGCGCTGCTCGGCAAGGCGCCCTGGTCCGGCACGACCGGTTCGGGCCTGGATCCCTGTACGGCCTTGCAGTGCAATGTCGAGCTCGCGGCCGGCGAGACCGTCGAAGTCGTTTCGTTTATCGGACAATGCGCTTCGGCTGCCGAGGCCAGCGCGCTGATTGCGCTCTATCGCGAGACGGATCTCGACGCGGCGCTGGCTAGTGTGACCCGGCACTGGCAAGGCCTGCTTGGCGCGGTACAGGTCAGGACGCCGGACCGCGCCATGGACATCATGCTCAACGGCTGGCTTCTCTATCAGACACTCGCCTGCCGCATCCGGGCACGCTCGGCCTTCTACCAGGCAAGCGGCGCCTACGGATTCCGCGACCAGTTGCAGGACCACATGGCGCTCACCGTTGCCAGTCCGGACGCAACGCGACGGCATCTGCTACGCGCCGCCGGGCGGCAGTTCGTCGAGGGCGACGTCCAGCACTGGTGGTTGCCGCATTCTGGGCAAGGCGTGCGAACACGGATCTCCGACGATCGCGTGTGGCTCGCGTTTGCGACCGCCAGCTATATCGCCAGCTCGGATGACACCGCCGTGCTGGACGAGATGGTGCCGTTCCTGGAAGGCCAGATCCTGGGCCCCACCGAGGCCGACGCCTTCTTCCAGCCGATGGTCTCGGATGTATCGGCCTCGCTGTTCGAGCATTGTGCGCGGGGGATCGACAGCTGCATGGCGCACGCCGGCGACCACGGGCTGCCGCTGATCGGCGGCGGCGACTGGAACGATGGCATGAACCTTGTCGGGGCCGGCGGCAAGGGCGAAAGTGTCTGGCTGGGCTGGCTGCTGGTACGCACCCTCGCCATGTTTGCCCCGCTGGCGCAGACCCGTGATGCCGGGCGCGCCCGCCGCTGGCAGGCGCATGCGGCCTTGCTGCGCGAGGCGCTGGAGCGAGAGGCCTGGGATGGCGACTGGTATTGCCGCGCGACCTTCGACGACGGCACCTGGCTCGGCTCGAAAGACCGTGAGGAATGCCGTATCGACGCCATTGCGCAGTCCTGGGCCGTGCTGTCGGGCGCGGCCGATCCCGCCCGTGCCCGTGCGGCGATGGCCTCGCTGGAAAAGTACCTGGTGCGCCACGAAGACGGGCTGGCACTGCTGTTCACCCCTCCCTTCGACAAAGGCCCTCTCGACCCCGGCTACATCAAGGGCTACCCGCCCGGCCTGCGCGAGAACGGCGGGCAATACAGCCATGCCGCGATGTGGGCAGTTCTCGCTTTTGCGAGGCTCGGCGCGGCCGACAAGGCTGTCGAACTGTTCTCGCTGCTCAACCCGATCAACCATGCGCTGACACCTGTAGCGGTCGAGCGCTACAAGGTTGAGCCCTATGTGGTTGCGGCCGACGTCTACTCGGTGCCGCCCCACATCGGCCGCGGTGGCTGGACCTGGTACACGGGTGCCGCGGGATTGATGTATCGCGCCGGGGTGGAAGGCATCCTCGGCATCAGGAAAGAGGGAAACCGGCTGGTCATTGCCCCTTGCATTCCTGCCTCGTGGCCGGGCTTCAAGGCCACCGTGAACGTCGCGTCGACTCGTTATGAGATCAGCGTGGAGACGCCGTTGCACTGCGCCAGCGGTGTCTCGCAGGCGATCCTTGACGGCGTCAGCATCCCATGTAAGGACCGCCAGGCTAGTGTCCCTCTTGATGGGGGCGAGCACACGCTGCTGGTCCTGGTCTAGCTCCACGTATCCGGGCAGTCAATCCGTGTCGGCGCCGCGTCAAGCGTACGGCACCGGACTGACACGAGATCCCATCCGAACTACGCTCTGAGCAGGATAGAGCTGTCGCTATCGAGACAACGTACCGGCGACAAGTACTTCAGCGAATCCCTCGAATCGGTGTTCTGGATTTCATGGCATGGCCATCGACAACGCGATCCGCTAGAACGGCTGCCATCCGCCTGGTTGAATCAGCGGAAGGCATGCAGAACAAGGAGCGCATCATGTCAATTGGACTCTTGTTGTTGATTGTCTTGGCTATCTTCCTCGTGGGGGCAATCCCCACCTGGTCGTACAGCAGCGGATGGGGCTACGCGCCATCAGGCACTCTCGGGGTGCTTTTGGTTGTGGTCCTTGTCCTGTTGCTGCTGGGCAGACTCTGAGGCGGGTTATCGGAAACGTCCCGGACACCGTGAGCCGCCGTTGCAAGGCAGGCTCATGGCTGGCTTCCTGAATCGCCGAAATCCAATCTGAGGAGCGCGCTACCGGGCACGCGCTCGGTGACAACTTGGTTGCCACCTTCCATCGCACGGCCAGGTTGCCTCAGCATCCGGCTCGCAACACCAATAAAGAGGGATACATCATGAACAAGGACCAAGTGAAGGGCCGGGTCACGGAGGCTGCCGGGAAAGTCAAGGAAGCCTTCGGCAAGATGACTGGAAACAAGCAAACGCAAGTTGCGGGAACGCTGAAGAAGGATCTTGGCAAGACGCAGGCAGCGTACGGCGACGTCAAGGCGGATATCAAGAAGGCGGAGTAACAGAATATGGAGAGGGCGAGCACCCGAGCCAATGCACCGCCGGCACGATGGCAAAGGCGGCCAGCCGACCAGCCGCCTTTGCCCGCTTTCGGCCTTTCCTCGTTACATGCCGGCGTCAGGAGACACCCATGCTGGACACGATGCTGAATCGGTTCCCTCCCCTGGAGCAGGAAGCTTTCCGCGAGACCTGTCTGCGTAACGGGGTCGCACCCGACGGATTTACCGTGACAGCAATTGAAGACGCGGCAGGCGCTGTGCCGGCTCACGGCCGCACCATCTCGGTAGGCTTCGGCAGGGAAGTCCGCCAGTACGACGGAAACCTGGGCGCGCAATGGACCGTCGATTTCGAGGACGACCTGAGATCGCGCGTGTTCGGCTGAACTCTACTTCTCTGCGCCACCTTTGCGCCCGCGTACGCCAGCGGACCGACTTCTTGCGCCCATAAGGGGAACATTGTCTCGACACTGGCAGGCGACCGGGCCTTTGCAGCCGGATGCTCGGGACCTATGGAACAACGATACCCGGCTCCCTGCGTGGCCGCAGGAGGTAGCAAGAAATGAAACGCACACAGATATTCCTCAAACGGGCGGCAATCCTTATCGCCGCACTTGGCATAGTCGCCTGTAGCGGCATGAGCCGGCGAGACACCGATACAGTAGTGGGTGCAGGCATCGGAGGCGTGGCGGGCGCCGTGCTGACCAGTGGCAGCGCGTTAGGAACTGTCGGTGGGGCCGCTGTAGGCGGCGTCATCGGCAATCAGGTAGGCAAGTAGCGGCAGCGGCGCGACGCAATGGACGCCGCGCAAACGATGCTCAGCGATTCGCGATGCTCGCCTTGCGCTGCCTCCGTACGCTGTCGTACCGCAATGCCATCCGCATTGACGTAGGCTGAATTCATACCTCGAACACTGGAGAGAATCATGCAACGGCGACGATTCATATTGATCTCGGCCGGATCCATGGTGGCCATCGGCGCTACCTTGCCGGCCTGCACAACCACCGGCACCTCTTCCGAGAGTGCCGCCAGCCGGGCCGATGACCGGCACAGCATCGACGCCGAAGTGGATTCCACGCTCACCCGCCTCTACGCCTCCGCCCGTGGCTCGCATGAACTCGTCGGCAAGGCCCAGGGCGTGCTGGTCTTCCCTTCGGTGATCGCGGCAGGCTTCTGGCTTGGCGGCGAATACGGCAAAGGCTCGCTGCGCGTACGGGGCACCACGGTGGGATACTACAGTACCACCACCGGCTCCATCGGGTTCCAGTTCGGTGCGCAGTCCAAGGCCATAATCTTTCTGTTCATGACCCGTGATGCGCTCGACCGCTTCCGCAACAGCGAAGGCTGGGCAGTTGGCGGCGATGCCACCGTAGCCGTGCTTAAAGTTGGCGCCAACGGCAACATCGACTCCAACACCGCCAGCGCACCAGTCGAGGCCTTCGTGCTCACCAACAGCGGACTGATGGCGGGCGTCAGCCTCGAAGGTACCAAGGTCAGCAAGCTGGCTGCCTTGTAACCAGCAACAGAGACGTCATCATGCGTACCCTGCTCTGCCTCCGCTTCAAGAATGCCGCTTCCGCCCGGGACGGCTGGGCAAGACTGCTTCCCCTCGTCCACGCGACTGCCCATGTGACCGGCCCCTGGTTCGTGGGCCGGGGCCTGCGGCCGGTCGAGAGCTTTCCGGGCGCGGACACCACGCACACCACCTTCCGGCATGAAGGCTCGATCGCCGGCTATGCGATATTTGCCATACTTGGCCTCGCGCTGGCAGGGTATTACGGCGACCATTCCGCCCCGCTGAGCGGCCTTACCACCTATGGCCTTGGCTTCGTGGCCTTCGGCGTCTGTGGCTGGTTCCTTGGTGCGTTGTTCGGCTCGATGTTGCCGCGACAGCGGCTGGCCCGGGCCGCTGCACTCCTGGCGCAGGATGAAATCATCATGATCGTCGGATGCAAATCCTCTGAGAAGGAAACGATCAAGACGCTGCTATACGAGCTGGGCGGGGTCAGCATTGACGAGCATGGCGACTTCTTGCCACATCTGCGCTGGACTTAGCGCCCATTTCATGAAGAAGAAGGGGACGCGTTCAAGCCAGGGAAGGCTGTTGCCGGTAGGAGAATGGCCTGGTGAAAGCCAGATGTCCGCTTTCAGAGATGGATCAGACCTGCTGCCACGTTTACGCACAGTCCCAGTACAGCGATATTGAAGTAGAACGAGAGCACGGACTGCGCAAGTACCGCTTGGCGGATGGGCCGCGATCTCAATGCCACGTCCGACGTCTGCGAAGTCAACGCGATCGTGAACGAGAAGTAGAGGAAGTCCCAATAATTCGGCTCAAGCGCGCTATCGGGAAAGCTGAGTGTCGGTTCGTCGGTACGCTCCTGCGCTGAGCCGTAGTAGAGCCGCGCATAGTGCAGCGCGAACATTGTCGGAATCAGGAACCAGGCGCCGAACAGCGTCGCCACGGTGAAGGCAAGATGCGCCAGCCCCGCGCCGAGCCCCAAATCCTTCACCGTGGCCAGTTCGAGCACGATAGCGGCAATGCTAGCGACCGCAGCAATGCAAACGACTAGCAGAAACGTCGTGGCCGTCTCGTCCTCGCGAATGGCAATTTCCCTGACCCTGTCTTGTGGCGCCCTGGCCATCAGCCACCAGATCAGCACGAGATACGACCAAACGGCGATGTCCCAGCCGAGGACGACGCGCACTAGCCCGAAGTTTGACTCGGAGACCAAGCTAACCTGTTGAAGCGCCGAGAGATTTTTAAGCAGCAGAGGGTTGGCTACTGGGAACAGCCGGGGTCGA
>NZ_JWMA01000115.1 GCF_000812465.1 Cupriavidus sp. IDO
GAGGTTGATGGTGATTTTTTCGGTATCACCTGCCTTCGGTTTGTTTGTCAGTTGTGCGGCGTCGGCTTTGTGGGGGGCCATTGCGTCATTAAGCGTTGACAGTCGGTTAAATCATCCACAGACCATCCAGGAAACATCCAGTCGGAATCCAGGTGGATGATCAATTAATAGGTGAAGGACGGCGCAGGCGCAAGGCGAAAGTCAGGATGTATCCCGGAGTCATCATGTGCGGTCCGAAGGGCACAAACCGGTGGCAATCTTCGACCGGCTGCTCATTTGCCCCGGGGTGCCTCAAGTCAAGGATTGAGGCGTTGGAAGTATCTGCCAACGCATGAGCCCGAGATGTCGGAGCATGCCGAATTCGCGCGCGCCGCCAGGCCTGCGCGCTGAAGCTTTGGGTAATTTGGCCCCCTCCCCCTTCTGACGAACTCGTAGACGGCCGCGGTGCAATAGCGGCCTTCCGGGCCCGCATAGGTGCTCAGGTTGACGTCGACAGGCACGCTCGGGTCCTTCAGCGTTAGGTGCGCGGGCTGGTTTTCCGTATGGTTCGTGTTCGAGAGGAACACGGACGAGAGCCAGTCGAAGGTGAGCTCCTTATGGAGCCACGATCGCCTGAACGAATCCGGGTAGGCCGCGAGCTCGTCGCCTTGTCGTCCGGCCTGCACGAATGCGGCTTGTGCCGCGAGCGTCCCGCTCTTGATGGCCGCATGCGAGCCCTTGATGCGCAAGGCGTTGAGAAAGCCCGCATCATCGCCGACGGGCGCGCCACCCGGGAACACGAGCCTTCGGCAGTGACATCAGGCCGCCCGCCGTCATGGCGCGCGCGCCGTACGCGATGTGAGGCCGGCGCAAGGCATGAAGGCACCAATTGCGCGCGCGCCGCACCATCGTTGTGCGGTCCAATCTTGGCATCACCATCGCACGAAAAATGATTCTTGCTGGAGCAAGATGCCGCAAGCAGAATGGGCCGTCACAGTAATCGCTACCAAACTGGCATCACAATCGACACGCAATCCAGGGAGATTGGGTGTCAGTGGTAGAAAGCCCGGTTGCGCCAACCGACATGAGTGTACTTTGGATGGCTCATATCGTATTCTCTGAGCCTTGTTTCGACAGCAGTAACGCGTCGATAGCAGGTGCTCGATCATCCCCAGCCAGCCTCAGCCTGGCCGCGACCTTTCAGCGCTTTCGTGGGGCACAGGAAGGGCCTCAATCTTGCAGGTGTCGCAGGCAGGCCCCTCAAGAGGGCAAGCACTAGGATCGACCAAGATTCCATGAACCCGATTGAACTCGATGCGGTTCACGTCCCGTGGCTCCACGAGCGCGACCGAATAGCCCTTGCTCCCGAAGATGATGGCTGCAAGCCCCTCGAGAGTCTCCTCGATGCGCCGATGGACTCGGGGGCCTTCCTGCGCCTCGCTATTGGCATCGCGTCGGCACTGGGCGAAGTCCACCAGGGTGGATTCGTGCACAAGGACATCAAGCCGGCCAACATCCTGGTGAATCCCGACCGTGGTGAAGTTCGGCTCACGGGTTTCGGCCTCGCCTCGCGGCTTGCGCGAGAGCGTCAACGATCCGAGCCGCCCGAGTTTATCGCTGGCACGCTCGCTTATATGGCGCCCGAGCAGACCGGGCGGATGAATCGTTCAGTCGACTCCCGCAGCGATCTCTACGCGTTCGGCGTGACGCTCTACCAGATGCTCACGGGAAGCCTGCCATACACCGCCGTCAATCCGATGGAATGGGTGCACTGCCATATCGCGAGAGAGGCGGTGCCACCGAACGAACGCGCGGTCCACTTGGCACCAGTCCTTTCCGCGATCGTAATGAAGCTGCTTGCCAAGACCCCGGAGGAGCGCTACCAGACCGCGGCAGGCGTTGAAGCGGACTTACGACGCTGCCTTGCGCAATGGGAAGCCGAGCGACGCATCGGCCAATTCCCGCTCGGCGAGCATGACATGCCAGACCAGTTGGTGATTCCGGAGAAACTGTATGGGCGATCGCGCGAGGTCGAGACCTTGTTCGCCGCCTTCGAGCACATCGTCGAAACCGGGGCGCCTGAGCTGGTGCTGGTCTCGGGATACTCCGGCATCGGCAAGTCCGCCATCGTCGACGAGCTGCACCAGGTGCTGATGCCGTCGCGTGCGCTATTTGCGGCCGGCAAGTTCGACCAGTACAAACGAGACATTCCCTATTCGACGCTGGCGCAAGCCTTTCGGAGTCTGTTACGGCCGCTGCTTGGCAAAAGTGAGGCGGAGCTGGGGCGCTGGCGTGACGCGCTTCGCGAGGCCTTAGGATCGAACGCGAGACTTTTCGTCGATCTCGTTCCCGAAGTGGAGCTCATCATCGGAGCGCCGCCGCCAGTCCCGGAGTTGCCTGCACAAGACGCGCAACGCCGAATTCAGTTCGTGCTCAGTCGGTTTATCGGCGTTTTCGCCCGGCCAGAACATCCGCTGGCGCTCTTCCTCGATGACATGCAATGGATCGACGCGGCGACGCTCGACCTGCTGGAGGACCTGTTGACGCGGTCCCGTCCGCCGAACCTGATGCTGATCGGCGCTTATCGTGACAACGAAGTCAACGCCGCGCATCCGCTGACGTGCAAGCTCGATGCCATCAAGACCGCAGGCGGAGCGTTGGCGGAGATCAAGCTGGCGCCGCTTGCCCAGGAGCATCTTGAACAGTTGATCGCGGACGCGCTTCGCTGCGAGCCAGAGCGTGCCACGCCGCTCGCGCAACTGGTGCTGGACAAGACCGGCGGCAATCCATTTTTCGCCATTCAGTTTGTTGCTTCGCTCGACGAAGAGGGAATGCTTTTCTTCGATCACGAAGCGGCGCGCTGGTCCTGGGACCTCGATCGCATCCATACGAAGGGTTATACCGACAATGTGGTGGACCTCATGGTCGGCAAGCTGAATCGCCTGCCCGTCGGAACACAGCAAGTGCTGCAAACACTTGCATGCATGGGTAACAACGCGGAACTCACCCTGCTGGAGACGGTATCCCAGCGGCCGAGAGGCGAATTCCAGCAATGGCTCTGGGAAGCCATTCGAGCAGGTCTCATTTCCTGCACGGAGGACTCTTGCAGCTTCGTCCACGACCGGGTTCAGGAGGCGGCGTACTCCCTGATCCCGGAAGACGCGCGCGCACAGATCCATCTCAGGATAGGCGGGTTGCTCGCTGCCTGCTTGCCGCCGGAAAGGCTGCCGGAGATGATCTTCGAGGTCGTCAACCAGCTTAACCGCGGCGCGCACCTCATCACGTCACAGGACGAGCGCGAAAGGCTCGCCGAGCTGAACCTGATCGCCGGCAAGCGCGCGAAGGCCTCGTCTGCCTACGTCTCTGCGCTGACGTATCTCAGCGCCGGCGCGGCGCTGATAGGGAAGGATACCTGGGATCGCCGGCAAGAGCTTGCCTTCGCCCTGGAACTGCATGAGGCCGACTGCGAACTCTGGACAGGCGCGCTGCCGTCAGTGGAGCACCGTCTCGCGACGCTTGCAACGCGCGCTGCGGATACGGTCCAACGTGCGGCCGTCGCGAGCCGGCGCGTGGATCTTTACACGATGCTCGGGACTAGCGACCGCGCGGTCGCGGTCGGTTTGGAATACCTCCGGCATGTGGGCATCGACTGGGCAGCTCATCCCACCCAACTGGAAGCGCGTCGCGAGTATGATCGGATCTGGTACCTGGTGGGAAGGCGGCCGATCGAGGATCTCATCGACCTGCCGCTGATGAAGGATCCGGAGTCTCTGGCTACGCTCGACGTGCTCACCACGCTTGGCGCACCGACGTTATACACCGACGAGAATTTGTACGCGCTCACCGTTTGCAGAGCGGTCAATCTCAGCCTAGAGCATGGCAACAGCGACGCAGCACCTGCGCACTACGTCTCGGTCGGGCTGATCGCCGGCAGCCGCTTCGGCCATTACGACGCTGGTTATCGACTCGGAACGATGGCCTGCGATCTGACCGAACGCCGCGGACTGAGGCGCTTGGGAGGAAAGACCTATTCGGTCTTCGCGCTCGTCGTGCCTTGGACACGACCGCTCCGGGAGTGTGTCGACCCGGCTCGACGTGCCTTTCAGATGGCGAACGAGCAAGGCGACCCGACATTTGCAGCATACGCCTGCCGCAATATCAGTTCCAATCTTCTCGCTTCGGGTGTTCCCCTCGATCAGGTTGAGCGTGAAGCCGCGCAAGGATTGGAGTTTGCGCGCACGGTGCGTTTTGGATTCGCGGCCGACATGATCTCCGCCCCGCTCGCGCTCGCGCGCACGCTCCGTGGCGAAACCGCCAAATTCGGCTCGCTCGAGGTTGGCCCGTTCACGGAGCGCTCGTTCGAGGCGCGCCTCACCGGTCACCCGGCCCTGGCCTTGCCTGAATGTTTCTACTGGATCCGAAAGCTGCAGGCGGGCTTCCTCGCCGGCGACCACGCATCGGCGATCGATGCCGCGGAAAAGGCGGAAAGATGCTTTTCGACGTCGGCGTCGCTTTCGGTCATGCTGTTGGAGAGGGTGGAATACCATTTCTATGCCGCTCTCTCCCAGGCAGCCTGCTGCGAGCCCATAGGTCCCGAACCGTATGCGAAGCATCGAGACGCGCTGTCGGCACATCACCGACAACTCCGCGCATGGGCGGGAAACTGCCCTCAGAACTTCGAGGATCGTGCGGTGCTGGTCGGCGCGGAGATTGCGCGCATCGAGGGGCGACTGCCCGAGGCAATGGATCTGTACGAGCGAGCCATTCGCTCCGCGCGATCGAACGGCTTCGTTCAAAACGAGGCGCTGTCCTACGAACTGGCTGCCCGCTGCTACGCCGCGCGCGGCCTTGAGGAGATTGCGCATCTCTACCTGGGAAACGCACGGCGTGCCTATCTGCGGTGGGGAGCCCATGGGAAGGTGCGACAACTCGATCAGCTCTATCCGGGGCTAAGGCAAGAAGGGCAGGAAGATCGTGCCCCGGGCTCCGTGGGCACGATCGACTCGCCGGTTGAAGATCTTGACCTCGCCACTGTGATCAAAGTGTCGCAGGCAGTGTCGGGCGAGATCGTCCCGGAAAAGCTCATCGAAACGCTGTTGCGTACGGCCATCGAGCACGCCGGCGCGGAACGTGGGCTGCTGATTCTCCCTCGGGACAACGAACTCCTGATCCAGGCTGAAGCGAAGACTTGCGGCAGCGCCGTGACGGTCAGCCTGCGAGAGACGCCGGTTTTCGCGGACGCGCTTCCAGAGTCGGTGGTACGTTACGCCGCGCGTACCCAGGAGTGCGTGATTCTCGACGGTGCTTCAGTCCGGAGTCCGCATTCGAACGATCAGTACATCGCTGCTCAGGGCGTTCGATCGGTCCTTTGCCTGCCGTTGATGAAGCAAGGTGCGCTGGTTGCGCTGCTGTACCTGGAAAACGGGCTTGCACCAGGCGTTTTTACGCCCGGCAGGATTGCTGTCCTGAAGGTGCTTGCTTCCCAAGCGGCGATTTCGCTCGAGAACAGCAGCCTGTACCGCGAGCTTCAGAACCGGGAAGCGGAGGTCCGCCGACTGGTCGACGCTAACATTGTCGGGATCCTGATCTGGGACCGGCAAGGCCGGATTATCGAGGCCAATGACGCATTTCTGCGCATGGTCGGGTACAAGCGCGAGGATCTCGTGTCGGGGCGGCTGCGGTGGACCGACCTGACACCCCCCGAATCACTTGCCCATGAACTCCAACAGGTCATTCCGCAGCTCGAGCTGAGCGGCAGCGCGCAACCCTTCGAAAAGGAATATCTCCATAAGGATGGTCACCGCGTTCCCGTGCTCGTCGGGGCGGCCGCTTTCGACGACGACCGCAGGCGTGGCGTGGCCTTTGTCGTCGACATGGCCGAGCGTAAGCAAGCGGAGGAAGAACTGCGGCGCAGCCGCCAGTACCTGGCGGAGGCACAGAAAGTCAGCCACACCGGAAGCTGGGCATGGTGCCCCGCCTCGAAAGCAATTCTGTACTTTTCGGAGGAGTGCTATCGCATTTTCGGGTACGACCCGGCGCAGGCGGTCCCATCAGTCGAGTCCACCCTGGAACGCATCCATCCCGAGGACCGGCCCGGATTCCTGGCAAACCTGGACCGATATGTGCGCGACGGTGTGGAGTTCGAAGTCGGGCACCGCCTGCTCCTGCCAGACGGCAAGATGCGCTACGTCCGCACCCTGGCACATCCCGTGCTGGCAGCTTCCGGCGACCTGGTCGAATACATCGGCACCGTCATAGACGTCACGGAGCAGAAGCGTGCAGAGGCGGAGCGCGAGGAATACCTATGGTTCCTCGAGTGCATGGACCGCATCAACCGCGCCATGCAGCGAACGAACGACGTCGAGGGCATGACGCGCGGCGTGCTCGAGGAGGCGCTGGCGATCTTCGGTTGCGATCGGGCCTGGCTGCTGTATCCCTGTGATCCCGATGCGCCGGCGTGTCGCGCGGTGATGGAGCACACCCATCCTGACTATCCGGGCGCCTTCGCGCTCGACCAGGAGCTGCCGGTGGACCCCCGCGGAGCCGAATTCCTGCGTGACATGCTGCACGCCCCAGGAGCGGTGGCAGATCCGGGCATCCCGCCGGAGATTCGCGACCGGTTCAACATCCTTTCGATGATCGCGATCGCGGTTCGCCCCAAGGGCGACCGGCCGTACCTGTTCGGATTGCACCAGTGCTCGCGCCCGCGCTCCTGGACCACCGTGGAGCGGCGGCTGTTCGAGGAGATAGCCAGACGCCTGGAAGATGCGTTGACGAGTGCGCTCGCGCACCGCAACCTGCTCATGAGCGAGGACGCGCTGCGCACAAGCGAAGAACGCTTCCGAACCCTGGTCGACCACGCGACGGATGCGATGTTCCTGTACGACCAGGAGGGCATCGTGGTCGACGTGAACCGTCAGGCCTGTGAAGAGCTAGGTTACACACGCGAAGAGCTTATCGGAATGGACACCAGTCAGTTTAACGTAGACGCCTCGCCAGAAAAGCTCCAGCAGACCATGCAACAGTTGCAGGAGCTCGGAAGTGTGACATTCTACGCCCGCCGCCGGCGAAAAGACGGCAGTCTCTTTCCCGTCGAAGTGCGTGCACGGGCGTTCAACCGCCGCGGGCGCATTTTCGCCATTACCCTCGCCAGCGACATCACCGATCGCAGGCGCCGCGAGCAGCGGCTACTCGCGGAATTCAGCGTCACGCAGACGCTGTCGGAAACGGGTTCGATCGAGGAGGCGGCACCGCGCATTCTGCGCGAAATGTGTGAAGCCCTTGAGTGGGACTGTGGCGCAATCTGGCGCGTCGACTCGGAAGCGGGCGTGCTGGTGCACGTGCAATCATGGCCCTCGTCCACCTTCGCGCGGTCCGGTTCCGAGTTAGTGTCGGGGACAAGTGGCTTCGACATGGGGCTCTCCGAGCGGGTATGGTCGAGCGGCGCACCCGTATGCATCCCCGACATGGCTCTCAACTGGGAGCTCCCGCGGACAGAATCTGCCGCGAAGGAAGGGCTCCACGCGGCCTTCGCCTTCCCGATCATGCTCAAGAGCAGCGTAGTGGGCGTGATCGAACTCTTCAGCCGCGAGGTTTGCGCCGCCTGCCCCGAGTTCTTGCAGATGATGACCGCCGTGGGGTACCAGGTCGGGCAATTCATCGAGCGCACGCGAGCGGAGGACGCTTTGCGACAGGCACGGGAAAGGCTCGCGCAGGCGTCACGGACAGCGACCGTGGCCGAGCTGTCCGCGTCCATCGCCCACGAAATCAATCAGCCGCTACAGGCCGTTGTGGCCAACGGGCAAGCGTGCCGACGCTGGCTCGCTGCAAAGCCGCCCGACATCGACAAAGCCCGACTCAGCGTCGAAGCCGTCGTCCGTGATGGCATCGCCACTGCGGACGTGATAAGCCGCATTCGCGCGCTGTTCAAGCACACAGCTCCTGCAAAAGCCGATCTTGACATCAATAAGCTGATACTTGAGGTCTGCACTCTGATGGCTGACGACATTCACGCGAATGTGATCTCGCTGGAGACTCAGCTAGCCCAAGACGTGCCGATGATCAGAGCCGATTCGGTGCAGATTCAGCAGGTGATCGTCAACCTTGTGCGCAACGCCATTGACGCAGTGTCAGCAACGGTGGAACTACCGAAGTCGCTATGGATCCGCTCCCGGCGCGATGGGGACAACGTGGTGGTCGACGTTCAGGATGAAGGCATAGGGTCGGAGAATCTGGAGACGATATTTGAGCCATTTGTCACCACCAAGGAAACAGGCATGGGCATGGGGCTGGCAGTCTGTCGGTCGATCGTCGAAGCACACGCCGGCCGTATCTGGGTCGTGCGCAATGAGGTTCGGGGCGTGACCTTCAGCTTCTGCCTTCCGACTGATCCTTCGGATGCAGCATGAAGCCATGCCTTCGACTCCTGCTACCTCAACGCAGATCGCCTTCCGCCTGGTAGCCGCCGCCCAGTGTTCTTGTCAGCACAATGGATTGCTGCAGACTTTGGGCGGTCAGTTGAAGCATCGCCAACTGCTCCTGTATCTCGGTCTCGCGTGCCTGCTCCACTTGCAGCCTGTTGGCCAGCCCCCGTGCGTATTGCGCTGATGCGCTGTCCAGCGTGAACTGCACCGCCTGAAGTTTCCTCTGTTGCATGATGGTGCGCTCATCCAGGTCCTTGAGTGCGCTTCCTGTTTGCGCCACATCGCGAACCGCATTCAATACGGCCTGGTTATATTGCAGAATGACGGCATTACTCGCCGCTCTCTCTCCGCTCAGATTGGCGTTGAGGCGACCGCTATCGAACACCGGAAGATAAAGGCCCGGTGCAATGTTGATCTGCTGGCTTGCATGCAGAAAGAGTTGGGAAAGGTCGAGGGCGTTGAAACCGAAGAAGGCCTTGATGTCAAAGGTCGGATAAAACGCCGCTTTTGCCGCCGCTACCTGTTTCAAGGATGAGACGACATACCAATGGAGCGCCTGCAGATCGGGGCGGCGCGCAAGGAGCTGGAAGCCGAGCTTTGACGGTACGCCCGTTGCCACAACCGGCAGCGTTTTAGGCGCAATGTCCACGGGTTCGCGTGAATCCGCGCCAATCAAGGCACGCATTGCCTCTAGTCCGTTTGTCACCTCATCAGATGACTGCGAGATCTTCTGTTCGACAGAGAGTAGCTTGGCCTCCGCTTGTTTGGCGGTAGTCTCGGGTTCAAGCCCGCGCGCAATCTTCGAACGGTGGGCATCGACCTCGACGGCGATGGCATCACGCTCTCGCTTCAGCAGATCGATGGCAGAGAGCGCGGTTTGCACGGAATAGTAGAGTCTCGCCACACCCGTCGACAGTTCGAGCGCAACCTGTGCCGCCTCTGCTTTCTGTGCGTTCTCAGCGCCGATGGCCGCAGCAATCTCCGCTCGATGCCGCCCCCAGATGTCCAGGTCCCACGCGCCCCCTAATCCGATGAGCCCTGTCGTATACCAGGGGCCGTTCGCTCCGATAGCCGGTTCAAATCCCGAATAGGCGCTCAGGAAACCGTGGGATGACACGCGCTCACGATCGACAGACCCGATGGCGCTGACCTGCGGTCCGGATGCCGCCGCCACCAGTTCCGCCCGCGCCTGAGCCTGTGCCACACGCTGATGTGCTAACGCCATCGTCGGGGAGGCCGATAGTGCGCGATCGATGAAGGCAGTCAGTTGCAGGTCATCATATTGCAACCACCATTTTTCGGACGGCCAGTCGCCTGCGGTCACGTCCAGTTGCTGGGGGAGCTCGACCTGCGTTGCATCTACCTGTTGAACCGGAGCGCTGTCGTGATGAATCAACGCGCAGCCGGCCAATACCGTAACGCTTGCCATGGCAAGGCAACGCAAATGACGAGAGAGACTGCCTCGCAGGGCCGGCGACATGGAATCCATCATTGTGCTCGCACGCTGGCTGGAAGACCCGGCGCGCGAGAGCCGGCCTCCCCAACCCACTCTGGTAAGCCAGAGACCGCTTGCAGTACGCGATTGACCTCGGCACTCAACTCCGCGACGCTGCCCTCAGCGCCCTCTTCCAGTCCGTTTCCGACCAGGTATGCCTTGGGGCCCGCCAGCCTGGGGGGCCTTGCGCCGGGCGTCGATTCTTTCAGCCCCGTTGCATACGCCATGATTGCCGAGCCGGCGTTCGATGCGAAGTCGCGTGCGGCATCGCTGAGAAGCGTAGGCATCCTGCCGCTGGCGACATCAAAGGCGCTTCGCAGCGCGTCCGCGGCAAGCAGCAGCTCTCGCGCGGCAACAAGCACGGAATTTGCGCGCAACGCGACGCGTTCTTCTTCGCCTTCGCGCCAGGTTGGCTCAAGCGCGACCCGCAATAACATACCCTCGCAGTCATCGAGCGCAGCCCATGCCGCCATTCGCTGCTTTCCAATACCCGGGCTATCTTCGGCGACTGTCGGATGCCCGAGACTTTGCAGCAGCCTGGCCGTTGAAACGAGACTGGCCGAGAGCCGGCGCCTGAGCAACGCTGCCTCACCTTCTGGCCAGAGGCTCATCTGCACAAAGGTGGCGACTACTATGCCAAGGAAAATGCCAACCATGCGGTCCCGAATCTCTGTCAGCTCAAACGTGGGCGCGAATTGCTCCAGAAACGCCAGCGAGAATGTGAACAGCATCTGCGCGCCCGCGTAGCTGATGCGCTCCGAGCCAGCAGCCACCCATGCTCCGATAAACAATACCGGTAGAACGTTCACGACCAGCGCCGCAATGCCGTCAATTGCTGGGAGAATGAATACGATCTCGAACAGCGCCAGAAAACTGCCAATAGCGGCTCCCCAAAAACGCAGCAATGACCGTCGGCTTGACGCACCGAGACTGGGCTGGGCCACAATCAGACACGTCAGCATCACGGTATGGGCACCTTGCCAGTCGGCGGAGTTGTAGAAGAGGTAGCACACCAGCACTGCCAGCAACGTCTTGAGTGCAAACTCTGCGTACACCGGGTTATTAAAGGCGTCCGGTGCGAGTAAGGGCTGTCTCGGCGGCTTGTGCATGGCGTCGCCCTGTGCCGCCGTGAAGGCGTCGAGTTCCAGTAAAGCGCGATCCATCGCCACCAAGGCCCAGGGAAATCCAGCGGAAGATATCGAGCCAACGGCGGAGCTTCTTCGCTCTTCTGCAATGGAAAAGGGTTCGTCTCTAACGATCGCGCCGGCCAAGGCTCCGCAGGCCTTGTGCAAGGACCGGACCCTATCCCTGAAAATCTCTGAGAAGAACAAAGTCTGCCGCAGGTTTGACGCGGCGACATAGAGGTTCGAAACCGCTGTGACAGTCGCAAGATCGCGCGCCTCGGCAATGTCATCGCGCCTGCCGCGCATCGCTGTAAATCTCAGCAGCTTCTGGAGAGCGGTCGTTGTGCCCTCTACGTCCAGTGCGGTAATGGATCCGGGCGTGGATGCGCCGCCAAGCAATGCATCCAACCTCACCTGCACTACCATGAGCTTCGATACCAGCATCTGGCGCAATTGCTGCCGAGGTTCAGCCGGCAGAAGTAATGTATTGATGACGAGCGTGATGGCAATCGGGTAGCAAACCGATACCCATACCCAAAGGACCGCCCTGACAAGCGCTTCCGCATTCGGCGTTACGTCGACAAACGACTGGACATAGATGATTACGATGGCGCCAATGAAGAAAACAATGCCAAGCTGGAAAACCCGCATTCCGTAGACACAGCAGAAGAATATCAGGCTGGCTAGTACGATTCGCAGCAGCGGATAGTCGAAGGTGAACTTGAGCAGGAGAATCGAGATGCTCAACGCAATCGTGGCCCCGGCAAGAAACAGGATTCCCGTTATCCTGGTGAGGACGACATTCGACTGTGTTGCAAAGAACGTCACAAGAATCGACAGCGCGAGAAACGGCACCTGCAGCGTCATGGAAATGACGATCACAACTGCGGCGCTGGCTACACAGCGTAGTGTGACGTTCATCCGGCCGGGGAACGGGTTAAGCTCGTCACGCAGAAATTGCAGAAAGCGATTCATGTCTCAGCACGCCTGGGTATTCTCACTGCGCAACTCGCCGGTCATTCCGCTCAGTCGGGTGGAATGTCGCCACCGCGGAAGTTCCCACTCGAAAGAGATCCGGATTCGGGTTCTTGATCCTGATCTTTACCGGAAACCGTTGTGACACGTGCACCCAGTTCAGGCTGCGTTGGACTTTCGGCAACCCTTGCGCCAGGGTCCCGCCATCGTCGGGGGCCACGCCGTATCCAACCGAGTCCACTTCTCCCTCGAAATGCACCGCTGTCTTGCTCATGAGGTACACCGTGGCCCGAGTGCCTGGCCCGATATTCCCCAGCTCCGTCTCGCGCAGATTCGCTATGACATACCATCGTGTCGTGTCGATGAGCGTGAACACGGGCGAAGATGCCGACGCAAATTGACCGTGTGTGGTTCGAAGCGAGACCACAACACCGTCGAATGGTGCCCTCACCGTGGCGAATTCAAGGTTCAGCTCGGCAGATGCAATCTCCGCCTGCACGACCGAGCGCTGCGCCTGCAACGCGTCCACACCGCTGACCGCAGCCGTCGCCTCACGCGCCTTCAGCTCCGCCGCCGTGAGCTCCGCTGCGGTGCTTCGCGCCGATGTTCGCGCCTTGTCCAGATCATCGGCCGAGACATACCCCTTCCCGACAAGCGGCTCCATCCGACGCAGAGTGTCTGCCGCCTGCGTCGCGGCAGAACGGGCGCGATCGACGCTGGCCCGAGCCGCAGACGCATTCAATGCCTGTGCGTTGACCGAACGCTGCGACAGCATGATCTGCTGGTCCAGTTGGACCAGGGAAGCGCGGGCCTTGTCCAACGTATCCTGGAAGGGGCGCCGGTCCAGTTCGAACAGGAGATCGCCTTTCCTTACACGCTGGTTGTCCTGAACGGCGAGGTTCACGATCCGACCCGATACCTCGGGAACCACATTGACCGTGTCTGCATACACGAATGCATCGTCGGTCCGAGGCTCTGTATCCACGCGCCAGACAACAATGATCCCTAATCCAATAGCCGTCACCAGAAGAAGGAGGGTCAACAACTTCTTCCTTCGGCTGTCCGTGCTGTCTTCCATGGGCTTCTGCTCTCGATAGACGTCAGAAAAACAACAGCCAACCCGCGAACGCCAGCAGCGCCAACAGGGCTGGGTAAGCAATGGCTGGGGGGGAGAGCCAGTCGTTGAGCCCGGCGCGCAGCAACAGTAGTCGAATCAGAACCGCAGCCAGAACGGCTCCGACGATGCAGAACAGCCAGTCGGGGTAGTACGCCCCAAGCACGCTTGTTGACGGGGACCGGCTACAACCATGCAGCAGGCCAAGGGTCCACGCTACCCTCGCCAACTTTGGCCGGCCAGCCATGCCGCCGCATCGACGCCCTTCTTTCTCGCTAAAATCCATGACCACGTCACCATTATTTCCAGATTGCGTGACAAGCGTCCCCCAACGGCTGAGCAGAGGTCAACGCGGTGGGGGCTGAGAATTTCGATATGGAAGCGAGAATCCGACGACTATCATTCGACCGGACGTTTCGCATCACACACCTTCGGATCGCCGTCCTGATCGCGGGCCTGAGCCTCACCGCAGGACGTGATGGCGGGTACGCGGACAGGTGAATCCCTTCGACCGCATCACGCTCCCGATACTTGCAATCATCGTAATGGGCCGTTGCCCGTACCGCCTATTACATGTTTATGGTGCCCGGCTACCTGCTCAGCCCATCAACCGGCATCGCCAGCCGGCGTATCTTCTCGAATTACTGAATCACGCTCAGCCGATGTCTCTCCGCCGTCGCTGGCTCTCCGTACCGTTACTTGCTGCACTGAGAACGAATAGCCACTGAGACACACGGGCCACCTTCTCGCCTGAGTCACCGGCATACACGGGGCGGACTCCAGCTTTATGTAATAGCGGTCCTTCCCCCTGCTCACTATCATCCAGACAAGGCAGGACGAGGAAGCGAACCCCAGCTTGGTGAGCGCCCAATGCTCCGGCCTGTCCCCACACCATGGTCCTTCTGCATCGGCGGCACGCGCGCGCGCAACGAGCCGATACATGCAGACAGTCAGACAACGTCGTCATCGCACCCTGAAATGCGCGGCGCTCACGTTCGATCATGCCGGACGCGGGCTCGTGCACGGTCGCCTGCCGGCAGGCGTGGTGCAGGTAGCGGCTTCAGGGAGCCGACCAAAACCGCGCGTAACCATTTCCAGGGCCTTTTCGCTTTCTATCACTTCACGTTTCGGAGACGTACATGAGCAAGAAAGTAGCGGAAATCATTGTCGAAGTTCTCGAACAAACCGGCGTACAGCGCTGCTACGGCATAGTGGGCGACACGCTCAATCTTTTTGCTGAGAACCTGGAGCGCAGCTCCATTGAATGGGTCAGCGTTCGCCACGAGGAAGCGGGTGCCTTTGCCGCGGGCGCGGAGGCGCTGTACACGAATAACCTGACGGCGTGTGCAGGGAGTTGCGGTCCGGGCAGCTTGCATTTCATCAACGGATTGTATGAAGCCAATCGCAATCGGGCTCCTGTCGTCCTGATCGCGAGCCAGGTGGCGATGAGTGAGATGGGTTTTGAGTTCATCCAGGAGGTGGACTTCAAGTCGATCTTCAAAGAATGCTCGGTATTCTGCGAAATGATCCTGACACCCGAACAGGCCAGGAAGAAAACGGTGATGGCTTGCCAGGCCGCATTGGCCGGCCGAGGCGTCGCAGTGCTGATCGTGCCGGTCGACGTGTCCCACGGCGAAGTGAAAGAAGACTTCCCTTATCGCGTTCATCATAGTTGCCCGACCATTCGGCCGAGCGACGCCGAGATCGAAGAGATCGCGTTGACCCTCAACGCAGGAAAGCGGATCGCAATCTATGCGGGGTCTGGCTGCGAGGGGGCACTCGACGACATCGTGGCGGTGGCTGACCGGCTCAAAGCACCTGTCGCCCACACCTCTCGCGGAAAGTGCTTCCTCGAGCCGGACAATCCCTACAACATCGGCATGACGGGCATCCTGGGGAACGAAGCCGGCTACAACGCCCTGCTCGAATGCGACACGCTGTTATTGCTGGGCGCGGATTTTGCGTGGCGTCAGTTCTATCCCGACCAGGCCAGGATTGTTCAGATCGATATCGACCCTACGCATTTGGGGCGGCGACATCATGTCACGCTGGGTGCAGTCGGCGACATTCAACCCACGCTGCAGGCGTTGCTGCCACACCTGGAGCGCAAGGACGACGCTTCGTTCCAGGAGAAATACGTCAAGCGTTACGCCGAGGCGATGGCATCGGCAAGAAGCCAACTCGCACCGGGACACAACGACACCATCCCCGGCTCGTATCTGACGTCGGTGATCAACCAGTGCGCCGCCGACAATGCGCTCTTTTGCGCGGACGATGGCACGCCGGTGGTGTGGGCGCTTCGCTTGCTCGAGGCCAACGGCAAACGCCAGATCTTCGGTAGCCTTCTGCATGGAACCATGGCGACCGCCCTCCCGAGTGCATTAGGACTACAAAAGGCAGATCCCAACCGACAGGTGATAGCCATGTGCGGAGATGGTGGCCTTTCCATGCTTTTCGGCGAACTGCTTAGAGCCCGTTTGAAAATTCAAGGATGGGCGATTCTGCGTAGCAGCAGGCCGCCCATCGCGATATAGACCATAGCTTCCGATACGTCAGTTCGC
>NZ_JWMA01000116.1 GCF_000812465.1 Cupriavidus sp. IDO
TCCATCTTTTGGACGGCGCCCAAAAGTAGGCAAAAGGCGCCTTCTTGCCCGCCGGGCGGGAGTCTTATCGTAGTCTGCCTGCGTTTTTGTACGGGTATGGGCTTCAGGGCATAGCTACGATGCCTGCCGCGTAGTAACGAGGCGGCGCGTTGCTTGGACAGGCCGTCCTCCCGACCTCGTGAGAGCGGAGTGGCTCGGTGATCGAGCGGCGTGCCTGCGGCAAGAGTTTTTGGACCACGACGGTGGTGCGCGATTCGGCTGCGCATGCTGACGGGTATCAAGCTGCGTACCACTCCCCTCTCACGAGGTCGGGAGGACAGCGCTGTTCCCGGCGTTGCACCAGGCGATCTGCGCGGCAGGCAGTCCAGCTATGCCCTGAAGCCCATACCCGTACAAAAACACGGGCAGACTACGATAAGACTCCCGCCCGGCGGGCAAGAAGGCGCTTTTTGCTTCCTTTTTGGCGCAGTCAAAAAGGGAGTCGCCGGCTACGCCGGCGAAACAGCCACGCATGCCAGGCACGACTCATCGTAAAGCCTCCAGGGCCAACACCCGTGACGCAACCATTCTACAAAGCAAGAGCCCCGGCAGACCACCACATTACCGGTTGGCACTCACCACTCGATATCCAGCAGAACCCCTTCGCACGCCCCGCCTGTCCCTGACACTGCAAATCAGCAAGCAGACCAGCATCGGCACGAACATCCATTTCTGCCGCACAGAGATACCCAGATTCGCTGTCATCGGCGCCAGCATCAGCCATGCCCCGATGCTGTAGATCCAGAGAAACGCCCGGCTTTTCAGCGCTACATTACTGCCCCGCCTTCTGATCATGCCCCAGATGCCAAGCACCGCGAGCAGCAGCAGTACGACATTGTCCAGCGACGCCGCGAGACCGAAGACGTCGCGCGCTTCGTACGGCAGTGGCCGGAAGACATAGGTGAAGAGCTGCATCGGCAGCGACATGTCGGCGATGTCGACGCCCCCCCCGCCCTGTTGGTTATAGCCCTGATGGGTATGGATGTACTCCTCGACGCCGGCAGCGTCCGTCGCGTCGTTCAGCCCTGCATACCGGATGGTGAACGGCACAGCGACCGCAGCCGCGGACAAGGCCATGCTGGCCAGCACGATGCGCCACTTCCAGGGAATCTTCGACGAGACCGCCACCGAGGCAGCAAGCGCGAGGAGCATCATCGCCGCCATGTGTGGCCGAACCAGGAACATGCAGCCGATGCCCAGGGTCATGAGCCAGCTGCGGCGCGGCATCGACATGCTCGCCCAGAGGACCAGGCTGGTCGCCATGAAGGCAATCGAATCCTTGCCGATGGCCGCACTCCAGAAGCTGATCGACGGCAGCAACACGATCACGATCGCCAGCCATCGCAGGAATCGGCTTCTGCCGCGCGTCACCGTGCGCAGCACCGAGTCGAACGCCAGGAGACCGATCACCCCGAAGATGTTGTAGACGAGGAACACCCCCAGGTACGAGAAGCCGAAGTAGACCGAGAAGATGTGCGTGAAATAGTTTACGCCCTGAGTGCCGATGGAGAACTCGGGTGACGGCTCGAGCGAGGCCATGTAGTAGTCTGCCGCGTCACCGCCGTGCTCCATCACCAGCTTCGCGTAGAACACGCAAAGGACGGTGTGCCAGACGTAGATGAAGAGTCCCCATTTCGGCCGGGTGCCGAACCTGCGCCCGACGCCCAGCGTCACCAGGACCCCCGCCAGCAGCACGAGCGTCGCACTGAATACATCCCACACGGAAGATGCGTATGCCATGGTCTGGCCCTCAGGGAAGCCGGCCGGTCATGCAGCCTGTTCCACCGCCACCGGTTCGCGGGAGCGGATGAAGAAGCCGATGCCGACGACGACGGCCACGGCATTGCCCGCGATATAGCCGTAGACGGCGCCCAGGGCACCATGGGCCGGGATCGTGACGAGGTCCACGGCAATCATGGTGGACAGCACCAGCAGCCACTTCTCCACCAGCCAGTTCGGCTTGCGCAGATAGATCACGAGCAGCGACAGCGCGGCATCTGCGAACACCAGGCCGGATGCCATCGAGGAAAGGCGCAGCAGGCCGGCCGCGGCTTCGTAATGATCGCCGTAGATCAACTCGATGATCCAGGGCGAGCAGAAGGCAATCACCGCGCCACCCGCCGCACCCAGGACTACCATGCCGACGGTGGCACGCAGCACATTGCGGCGTACCCGCGCCAGGGTCGGCTGTGCGTAGATCGTCAGTGGCGCCAGCGAGCTGGCGAGGATGGCGCTGAGCATCATGAAGTTGTCCAGGATCTGCATGCTCGCCGAATAGCCGCCCAGCTCGAACAGGGAAATGTGCGGCTTGAGCAGGAGCTGGTCGACACGCTTCGCGCAGAGCATCAGCACAATGCCTACCCAGAACACCGTGCCGTCGCGCAGCAGCTTCCTGGCGAGCGGCCAGTCGAAGCGCACTGCGCCGCGGGGGCTGTGCTGCCGGTAATAGCGGACCAGCAGCGCGGCAACCAGCATGGACTCCACGGCGAATACCCAGGCAAAGGTCGGTGCGGAGTCGATGGCGGCCATATAGAGCGCCGAGATCGCGATGACCCGGAAGGCGAGGCCGACCATGCCGTAGACCACCCCGGGCCGGCTGTCGGTGCGTGCCTGCAGCCAGGTCCGGACCGCGCCGAACGGCTCGCGCACCAGCATCGGCATACCGACGATGATGACGACCAGGACAATGGTCCTGTCCTCTTCGGTCAGCGCGACGACCGCCACCAGCAGCACATAGCCCACCACGGCGGCGATTTCACGCAGGCCATATACGTGGGCGAGCAGCTTGTGCTGCGCAGCCAGCGCCTGGTCGGCGACCAGCCGCGGCACAACCACTTCGTTGCCGCAGATCAGTGCGATCGACGATGCAATCAACACCAGCGACTGCGCATACTGGAACTCCGCAAAGCCTTCCGGACCGACGGCGCGCGCCATCATGGCCACGCTCACGATGCCGAACAGCAGCTGCAAGCCGCGCTCGGCAACGAGCCAGAACACATTGAGGGCGATCTGCATACGCATGCCAGGGGTCTCTGGAAAGAAAGTCGGTTCGGCGGCGGATGGCATGACCGCCAGGCGCACCGGCAGGTCAGCCTTGTCACCAGTCCTTTGCGCTGAAGGTCAGTAGAGGCGGCTCCGGGTCACGCAGACGCCCGGATGGCCGGGCGTCTGCTCCGATTCTAGGCATTCTGTCATCGCAGCCTCCGCGTTCACTGTTGCCCCGCGCACACTGCGGGTGCGGCTTGCCGTGCATGTTTCCCTCACCCCGGCCTATGCTCAATTGCCGGGTCTGCCACGTGGCCGTATCCGGCCGCGTGTTCGTGCAGATTACGGCCTTGCCGGGATGACGCCATCCTCCCGATGACGGACCTCATTCCGATGGAGGATGGACACCGCCACCCGTGGCTAGTGGCTCTCGCTCCCGCTGCGGCGGCCGCCGCCAATGTGGGAAAACGCACCGAGCCGTACGGGCGGCAATCCTACGATCACTACATCGTGGGCAAAGTATCGCTGCTGGTACCTGCCCGCTTCACGAGGAGATTGCCGTGAGAACACTCCACGAACGTGCCAGCCAGCGCTCCAGCGGCGCGGACCGTCACAGCACCTCGGCGTCCTTGCTCGCCTTGCTGACCACTGCGCTGCTGGCGGGATGTGCGGCCTCTCCGGGCATGCATTTCGACAGCAAAGCCTCGGTCATGGCGGTCGGGCCCGACGCAAAGCCCGATGTGACCCCGATTACCCTCGATCTGGTGCGCGAACTGCGCAACAAGATCAGGCCCGCGAACGAGCATGTCGAAGAGCTGTACGCCGCGCCCCAGCCCTACCGGATCGGCCCCGGCGACATCATCTCGGTAGTGGTCTGGGACCACCCCGAACTGGTCTTCCCGACACAGACCTACAGCCCCGCCGCAAGCTTCGAGGTTCCGGCGTCGACCGGCGGCTCCAACCTGCCCGGCTACGTGGTGAGCGCGCAGGGAGACATCCAGTTCCCCTATGCCGGGGTGCTCAAGGTTGCCGGCAAGACCGCCAACCAGATACGCTCCGAAATGGCCCATATCCTGTCGCGCGTGGTCCGCGAGCCCCAGATGACCGTACGCGTGCTGGGCTTCCGCAGCCAGCGCGTCTACGTCGACGGCGAAGTCCGCACGCCCGGCATGCTCGCCATCGACGACGCGCCGATGACGCTGGTCGAAGCGCTCAACCGCGCCGGCGGCGTGCTGAACCAGACCGGCGACAACAGCCGCGTGCGCGTCACCCGCGGCGAACGCACCTGGTACGTCAACATCCCGGATCTGCTGGCCAGGGGCATCGATCCGGCCCGCATCATGCTGCGCTCGGGCGACATCGTGCGCGTGGAACAGCGCGAGGACAACAAGATATTCGTGACCGGCGAAGTGGGCCGGCCATCGTCGCTGCTGATGCGCAACGGCCGAATGACACTGAATGAGGCGCTGGGCGACGCGGGCGGCATCAACCCTAACTCTGCCAGTGCGGAACAGATCTTCGTCATTCGCAAGGCGAACGACGGCCAGCCCAAGGTATACCACCTCGACGGCACATCGCCGGCGGCACTGGCCATTGCCGAAGGCTTTGAGCTGGAGCCGAAGGACGTGGTCTACGTCGACGCGCGCGATCTGGTCCGCTGGAGCCGCGTGATGAACCTGCTGCTGCCGTCCACGTCGCTGCTCGGCCCTGCTACGGCGATCAAGTGAGTGACGCGAGCATGCCCAGAACCATCCTGGTCGTTTGCCTCGGCAATGTCTGCCGCAGTCCGATGGCCGCCGTCCTGATCAGCCGCGCCCTGCCCGGTTGCGAAGTGACTTCGGCCGGACTCGCGCCACCCGTCGGCGCCGCCGCCGATCCGCGCGCGGTGCAGCTGCTGGCTCAGGAGGGCTGCGATCTCACCAGCCACCGCGCCCGCGCGGTCGATGGTGACCTGGTGACATCGGCCGATCTGGTGCTGGTCATGGAAAGCCTCCAGCGCGAGACGCTCGAGGAGCGCTTTCCGCAGTCGCGCGGCAAGACATTCAGGCTTTGCGAAAGCATGGATCTCGACGTGCCCGATCCATACGGATGCTCGCGGCAGATGTTCAGCATCGTCCTCGAGATGATCAAGCAGGGAATTACATGCTGGTCGTCGCAACTGGAACTTGAGGATACGGTTGCATCGGCTGACAGCCACGGGGAGGCGACATGAGAACGATAAGCAAGCAAGATGATGTCATCGACGAGCCAGTCCATCACGACAAGCCTGTCGATCTGACCGCCTATATCGACATTCTTGTCCGCTACCGCTGGACCTTCCTCGGCATCACCGCCATCGTCTTCGCCCTGGGCCTGGTCTATGCGGCGATTGCTCCGGCGGTCTATCGTGCCGACATCGTGGTCCAGGTGGAGGAGGCCAATGCTCCGCCGGGCGGCGGCGCCAGCAAGCTGTCAACGACGACATCGCCCGCGCTCGACATCAAGCCGGCGGTCTCGGCGGAAATGGAGCTGCTGCGGTCGAGGATGGTGGTCGGCAAGGCTGTCGAGGCCCTGCACCTCGATGTCGAGGCGGCGCCACGCTACTTCCCCGTGATCGGGCCCGCCATCGCGCACTTCAACGGGGAACTCTCCACGCCGGGCCTGTTCGGCTGGGGCGGCTTTGTCTGGGGCAGCGAATCGATCACAGTGAAGAGTTTGGATGTGCCGGCACCGATGGAAAACCGCACGATCCAGCTCACGGCGAGCGGCAACGGGGACTACACGGTGTCGTTCAATGGCGGCGAGACCAGCGCCAGCGGCAAAGTCGGCGCGCCCCTGATGATCGCCACGCACGCCGGCACCATCCGTCTGCTGGTAAGTGAACTGGACGCCGAAAGCGGCGCCAGGTTCATCCTGCGCCGGGTGCCGCGCAGCACTGCGATTGAGCGCCTGCAAAGCAGGCTCGTCATCAGCGAGCGCGGCAGGCAGAGTGGCGTGATCGGCGTCTCGCTGGAAGGCGGCGACCCGCAGCTGGTGGCTGCCACGCTGAACGAGATCGGCAACGCCTATGTCGAGCAGAACGTGCGGCGCAAGGCTGCCGAGGCAGAGAAGTCGCTGGCCTTCCTCGAGCAGCAGCTGCCCGAAGTGAAGCAGCAGGTCGAGACGGCCGAGGTCCGTTACAACGCCATGCGCAACCAGCGCGGCACCGTCGACCTGAGCGAGGAATCCAAGCTGATGCTGAACCAGTCGGTGCAGCTCCAGACCAAGCTGCAGGAGCTTCGGCAGAAGCGGCAGGAGCTGGATGCGCGCTTCATGCCCACCCATCCTGTCATCACGCTGATCGACAACCAGATCGCCGTCGTCACGGCGCAGCTCAATGGCATCTCGGGCCGCATCCAGAAGTTGCCTGACGTCGAGAAAAGCGTGCTGCGCCTGATGCGCGACGTGAAGGTCAGCACCGAAATGCTGCAGTCCCTGCTCAACGACATCCAGCAACTCAAGCTGATGAAGGCCAGCAAGGGGGGCACCTCGCGCCTGGTCGATGCCGCGGACGTGCCGTTCAAGCCGACCCAGCCGAACCGCGAGGTAATCGCCGCGCTGGCGGCCGTGCTCGGGCTGTTCGCCGGGCTGGCGGCGATCATCGTGCGCCATGCCTTCAACGGCGGCGTGGCGGATGCCGATGAGATCGAGCGGAAGACGGGCATGACCGTCTACACGACGATCCCGTTCAGCCAGCATGAATCGCAGAAGAGCAATGCCGCTGGCGCCGGCGCCGGGCTGTTGGCGCGCCTGCAGCCCGACGATCCCGCCGTGGAAACGCTGCGCAGCTTCCGCACGGCGCTGCAATTCGCGCTGGCCGGCAGCCGCAACCAGACCGTGGTCATCACGGGGCCCGCGCCCGGCGTCGGCAAGTCGTTCATCTGTGCGAACTTCGCGGCGATTGCTGCCTCAGGCCGCCGTGTGATCCTGATCGACGCTGACCTGCGGCGTGGGTCGCTGCATCGTCGCCTCGAAGCCCAGCGCACTCCGGGGCTTACCGAGCTCCTGCTGGGCGCGCCGCTAGACCAGGTGGTGCAGCGGCAGGTCGCGCCCGGCCTGGACTTCATTTCAACGGGCGGCGAGCCGCCGCATGCCGCGGACGTCCTGCTCAGCCCCGCGATGGAGACCTTGCTCGACACGCTCAGGAAGCGCTATGACCTGGTGCTGATCGACACCCCGCCAATCCTGGCTGCCACCGACGCCGGCATCCTCGCCGCCAAGGCCGGCGCCGTGTTCCTCGTTGCGCGCGCCGAGAAGACCACCGTGGACGAGCTGCAGGCGTCGCAGCGGGCGCTCCAGCATAGCGGGGCGGAAGTCAAAGGTGTGCTGCTCAATGGCATGAATATCGAAGGGCGCTGGTATCGGGCGCATTACTACTTTGGCAAGTATCGCTACCTCGGGGAATATAGCGGCGGGAATCCGGCTAAGCGGGCCTGAGCGCGGCGCGGTCCCACACGGCAAAACTGCCGCAGCATCATGTGCTGCGGCAGTTTTGCTTTGGGTCCTCGCCGGATTTTGCGTGTGGGTTCTTGGGTGCGCTGCTGTTTCGCCGGCGTAGCCGGCGACTCCCTTTTTGACTGCGCCAAAAAGGAAGCAAAAAGCGCCTTCTTGCCCGCCGGGCGGGAGTCTTATCGTAGTGTGCGCGGGTTTTTGTACGGGTATTTGCTTCAGGGCAGAACTAGACTGCCTGCCGCGCAGATCGCCAGGTGCAACGCCGGGAACAGCGCTGTCCTCCCGACCTCGTGAGAGCGGAGTGGCTCGGTGAGCGAGCGGCGTGCCTGCGGCAAGAGTCTTTGGACCACGACGGTGGTGCGCGATTCGGCTGCGCATACCGACGAGCCTCAAGCTGCGTGCCACTCCGCTCTCACGAGGTCGAGAGGACGGCCTGTCAATGCCTCGCGCCGCCTCGTCCCAACGCGGCAGGCATCGTAGCTATGCCCTGAAGCGAATACCCGTACAAAAACCGTCGAACACTACGATAAGACTGGCCGTCCGCCGAGGACAGACGGCGCCTTTTGCCTACTTTT
>NZ_JWMA01000117.1 GCF_000812465.1 Cupriavidus sp. IDO
CGAACGCCTCGCCACCATCCATGAAGCATTCCTGAAGATCGCCTGTTGCATCATCTGTTGGCGACACCTCAGGAAGTCATTTTGTTAGGCCTTCTTAGACGGGAGCGCGTGACATCAGGCGCCACACCAGTTCCCGTGTAGCGTGGCGGCACAGGGACAGCAGAAGAAGGAGGAGAAGTCGTTCTGCCTGCGAAGACGCTCCGTATGCGTCTAAGTCAATCAGCCCCGAGTGATCGTAGCGTGAGCGTTTCCGTATGCCGCAGGTGATGCTCAACTAGTTCGCAGGTTCTTTCGACGTTACGGCTGATCGCCATGTCAGCGATCTCACGATGCTCTTCTCGCAAGTCACGGCTTTCGTCGGACATTCGAACGTTGATCCAACGATAGCGCTCGCCTTGGACAACAAGCTGCTCGCGCACCCTCAATAGCCATGTGCTGTCGCACGCCCTGACGAGCGAATCATGAAATTGCGTGTGGGCGTCAATCCATCCCTCATCCAGTTCCGCAGGATTTGAAGGCGTTCGATTAAGTTGGTGCAGGGCAGAGACAACGCCCGCCTCCCACGCTACATCGCCGCGAGCGATTGAACGCCGAAGGCATACAAGTTCAACTTCGACCCGCGCTACCGTGAGATCTCGCACTTCGTCGGCCGTAACCGGAGTGACGCGAAATCCCCGCTGCGGCGAGGCCACAACAAGTCTTTCCGCAGCAAGCCGAGAAAGAGCCTCACGAATCACTCCCTGACTCACCTCCAGCTGCTCCGAAAGCTCTTGAATTTTGAGCTTATGGCCTGGCTTTTGCCTGCCGGACAGCACCTCAGCCCTAAGACGGCGATACGTGGAGTAGGTCAGGCTGGTGGCGTCGGCTGGGGGGTCGAGGGGTATTGTAGACATTCTTGGATCATACAGAGATTCCAGTCGCCCATCAATGAAAGTGTGAAATATCGATAATTTACTTGTTCGTCCTATTTTCGTGTGCTACGGTTGCAAGACGATAGCGAATCGACGCTACAAGACGTCCTTCATAAGGAGACACACATGCCGCTAGTTCGTATCTCTCTTAACAAGTCCACGCCCGAGTTCACTCGCGGTGTTGCCGACGCCATCCATCAATCGATGGTTGACACGATTGGCATTCCAGTTGGCGACCGGTTTCAGATCGTCACGCAGCATGAGCCTGGTGAGCTCATCTATGACCCTGGCTTTTATGAGATTGACCGCACTGACGGCTTCATCGCCATACAGATCACGCTCGCCGCAGGAAGGTCGCGTGAGGTAAAGGCCACTTTGTACCGGCGCATGGCCGAGCTGCTATCCGAGCGCCTTGCAGTCCGTCCGCAAGATGTCTTTGTCAGTTTGCTAGAGGTGGGGCCCGAGGACTTTTCGCTCGGAAACGGCAGGGCTCAATTTGCTGAGAATCTGCCGCCTCATCTCAAAGCTCTCAAGGCCAATTGATCCCGGAGTTAGCCACATGTCCACGACTACTGTTGGTACTCGGATGGGGCGCGTTGCGACGGCGAGTTTGGTGGGGACGGTCATTGAGTTCTATGACTTCACCATCTTCGGGACGTCTGCCGCGCTTGTCTTCGACAAGATCTTCTTTCCATCACTGGGAACGGCTGCTGCAATTGCTGTTGCGCTCGCAACTTTTGGCGTTGCGTTCGTCATCCGGCCGTTTGGGGCTGTCCTTTTTGGACATTTCGGTGACAGGCTTGGCCGCAAGAACACCCTAGTTGCGACGCTACTCCTAATGGGTCTGTCAACTGTGGGAATCGGACTTCTCCCGACCGCTGAGACCGTCGGCCCGATGGCTGCAGTACTGTTAGTCATCCTTAGATGCGTACAAGGCCTTGCAATGGGCGGAGAGTGGGCGGGCGCGAGTCTCGTGACGACCGAGAGTGCGCCCGCTCATGAGCGAGGCAAGTACGGGATGTTTCCCCAACTCGGACCTGCGATTGGCTTCCTACTCTCCAGCGCCACCTTTCTCATTACGTCCTCCACGCTGACAAACGCTGAGTTCTTGTCGTGGGGGTGGAGAATCCCATTCTTGACCAGTGCGGCCCTGATTGTTGTAGGGCTCATTATTCGGGTAACTCTCGAAGAGACTGACGTCTTCCAACACAAAGTCGTTGAGAAATCGGGCGTCGTCAAACTTCCCGTAGTCGAGTTGTTCACCACGCAGCGTAGAGAGCTAGTTCTAGCGACTGGCAGCACCATCGCGGTGTTCGGTCTCTTCTATCTCGGCATCACATACCTGATGAGCTATGGAACGCTAAATCTTGGTCTTAACCGCACTACTGTCCTATTAATAGGCATGGCAGGGGGTGTGTCGCTGGCAGTCACGACAATCCTTGGCGCCGTCTGGTCCGACAAGATCGGTCGCAAGCGAGTCCTGATCATTGGCAACAGCTTGTGTCTGATGGCAGCTCTTGGCCTTTTTCCGCTCATTCAAGGCGGCGGCACGGTTGCACTGCTGGCTGGCGTGATCGTTCTGCAAGCCGCGATTGGCCTCGCATACGGCCCGCTCGGTGCATATCTTCCCGAGCTCTTCGCACCCCGCTTTCGATACACAGGAGCAGGTCTCTCCTACAACATTGCCACGGTACTGGGCGGCGCTATCACCCCGATCGTGGCGACCCAGCTATTAGAACGCTTTGGACCGCTTTCCATTGGCATCTATATGGCCGCGCTTTGTGGCATTTCGCTTCTAGCACTGCTGTTGTCAAAGGAAACGCGTTCCTCCCATCTAGGCGACAAAAACCACGCGTCAGACGTTGAATCTATCCCGACTTAAAGGAGAAGACTATGCCCTTCTATCAATTCACCGTAACGGCAGGGAGCATTAGTGCTCAGCGCAAGGCAGAGATTGCTCGTGCCGTCACCACCACACATTGTGAGGTCACGGGAGCGCCGTCCGACTATGTCAGTTGCTCCTTCGTTGAGGTGCCGCACGGCAACTTGTTCCTTGCGGGGGAAGCCTCACCAGGGACTCGTATGGTCGGCCTGATCCGACGTCGTTCGGAGGAGCTCAAGCGCGAGCTGCTGCTAAAGCTTGCGCAAGCTTGGAGTTCCGCGACAGGCGAACCCATTACCGAAGTGGTGATGTTCCTCGTCGACATTCCTGGCTACCAGGCGTTCGAGAACGGCGTCCTTCTTCCCGAGGCCGATCAAGATGTACTTTTTGCCGCGAAGTGAGGTCATTCGCCATCCCGGACACGGGAAGGATGAGGCCTGAATGACTAGAGATGCTGCTGAAACTCTTGAGGTGAAAGCATGACTGCAGTGCCCCTGAACGAAACGCATGACCCGGCCAGAAAAAGCTGGGTCGAATCTGCGAACGACCCTGCCGGAGATTTTCCAATCCAAAATCTTCCCCTTGGAATCTTTAGCTGCGGTTCGGAAGATGCTCCCCGTCCGGGAATCGCGATTGGCGACCAGATTCTTGACCTCGTGGAAGCTCACAAACTAGGGCTGCTGCCGAATTCGCTTCCAGAGGAAGCAGTACACTCATCGTCCTTGAATGCGCTGATTTCACTAGGACAGCCGGCGCTCTCGCAACTCCGCCGACACGTGGGAGAAGTGCTCGACGCTCACCAATCGGGCGAAGGTGTTCGCTCACATGCAACGCGTCTACTGCACGAGATGTCGGCCTGCAAGCTCCATAGGCCGACCTCAATTTCGAACTATACGGACTTCTATGCGGGGATTTACCATGCTATCGCTGCTGGTGCGCAGTTAACACCAGACGACCCGTTGCCGACCAATTACAAGTGGGTACCTATCGCGTATCACGGCCGAGCCTCGTCAGTGCAGGTGAGCGGCGCTATGGTGCGCAGACCTCTCGGTCAACGCCCGCCAAAATCGCGTGGTGAAGCGCCTGGATTTGGACCATGCGAGCGGCTCGACTTCGAATTGGAGATTGGATTCTACGTTGGGACCGGAAATCCTCAAGGCACCTCCGTGCAAATTGGCTCTGCCAGCAAACAGATTGCTGGCTTCTCACTCCTCAATGATTGGTCGGCGCGCGATATTCAGCGATGGGAGATGTTTCCATTGGGACCCTTCTTGAGCAAAAGTTTCGCGACGACCGTGTCACCGTGGATTGTAACCGCCGAGGCACTGCTACCGTTTCGGGTACCCGCGCTGGCGCGTAGAGCCGACGAGCCCAATCCGCTCCCGTATTTATTTGATTCTGAAGATCAGGAATCCGGCGCTTTTGACATCGGACTTCGCGTTCTTCTGTCCACGGAAAAGATGCGTGAGCGTGGGGATCTAGCCGTGGAAATTCTTAACTCAAACTCCCGGCATCTCTACTGGACACCCGCACAGATGGTTGCGCACCATACAGTCAATGGCTGTAATCTGTTGCCTGGAGACTTGATTGGTACAGGTACGATCTCCGGCCCGACGAACGCCGAACTGGGCAGCATGCTGGAACTGACGGTCGGGGGGCAGCAGCCAATCAACCTTCCAAATGGTGAGCGTCGAACGTTCTTGCTTGAAGGGGACGAAGTGACTCTGCAAGGGCGATGCGAGAGGACGGGCTTTGCCTCCATTGGATTCGGATCATGTGCCGCGACAATTGTTGCGAGTCCGTGACTAGCGCGCGTCCGCACTGAGTCCACTCATTGCGAAAGCAGAGACGCCCAGCAGGCGAGCGAGCATAGCGCGTCTCCGGAACAGGAGCCACGCAAACCACTCCCGGAGGCCGGCTGGCACATATTCCGTGGCAGCCACGAAACTGCATGCCGACGATACGCCAGTGCCGGTGCTTGCGCCGGGCAATGGCAAGAGGAAGACGTGCGCGACGACCGGGACTCAGGCGACATGACGCCGCCGGCGGTCTGGTTCGCCTATACACCGGATCGCAAGGGCATCCACCCGCAGCAGTACCTCGAATCTTTCAACGGCACGCTGCAAGCCAATGCCTCCGCTGGGGAAATCCGCACGCTACGTTCTGTGGGAACCGGAGGCGGGTGACTGCTTCCGGTGACCCGGTGCTGGGGGTGAAACTCCCCGGGTCTACTGTGTGTCCAGCGAAGGCTGGCGTGTTCAGCAGGAGTTAGTCCTGCCGGGGTAAGAAGGGGCTTGAGGGCGAGATCGACGGATGTGAATCATCCCAATGTTATACGTCCGGGACAGCGCTGTCATTCGAACACCGCGCGACGAACCGTGCGATTCGCTGTCGATCCTTACTCCTATCCAGGTGAGGGCTGCAGCACCGGCAGAAGGGATTCCGTTATCCCGGTAGCTCAGTTGGGTGAGTGGGGTCAGTTCCAGACGAATCTTTGAAAATCATAGCTCGAAAAGAGCTACGCTAGCTTGTTCGTCCCTCAATATTTTTGTAAGCATCCCCTATTTGTACATAGGAATTTTCTTACTAATTTTCTAATGTGTCCCCGTCCTTGGCGATGCCGCGATTACCCCAACCCTGAGGAGATCAGGGCTCGCGCGGAGCAGCCAGGGCAATGGCCACCATGCGCGGATCCAATAGCCTTGTGGGCAGGAAAAGGATTTGGGTGACGTATAGAGAATGGACCGCAATGCCGCGTCTCTAGGGTGCGGTATTTGCGGCCGAACCGCGGTCACCCAGGAAGAATCCGCCATTCCGCGCCCTTGAAGGGAAGGGAGGAGAGGGCGTCAATGACGTGATCGCATAGGATCGAGAGCACCCGATATGAGAAGTTCTCTCGCCCTACACGCTTTGGCGACAACCATACCTGCTGCTAGCCGTTTGACTCCGAAAAGATATCGGTCCTAGCCGAACCGCGTGGTCAGAGAGATTAGCAGATGGCGCAAGGCCCGGAGCCTTGTGGGGCCATCAGTCCAAACAAGCCAGCGGCGTATGTGAGTCCATCCAGTCGTGGCGCCCCGTATTGGCCGCCCACGCCCAGTTTGCTGGCCGGGGCGACGGCACATTGCCATGGCAACGCTCGCTGCGCTGCTGGCCGGTACGTAGCTCGCTGGCGCTACCGACAAGCTCGCGCTGGCCGCGCCGGCTTCGTTGGTTCCGTTAGTTCATCGCGGTGTATTCCTCTTCAATACAAGTTCGGCGTCTGCCCGCAACGCAACGCTATAGCCAGTAGGAGGCCTAGCTAAACACAATCGCGCATCCTGGGGGGACATCGAACCATTTGCTACTGTTAGCGACCGTTGAAGTCCAAGACGGGACGAGGTAGGCCGGCCTTCAGGGCATCGACAGCGGAATGTAAGCCTCGCTGGACGTCGTCGGTCTCGAACAACGGCATGGCGATGTCAAACATGGCTTCGTCCGCAGCGGAAACGCCCCCCACAGCCCACGCTCGCAGCAAAGCCTTGTGCGCGGCGTAAGCGCGAGTGGGCCCGTGCGCAACGTTCAGAGCGAAGGCACGAGCTTCGGTCAGAAGAGCAACGTCAGCGACCACGCGATTGACGACGCCGAAGTGCTCCATCGTGGTTGCCGGAACCCTTGAAGACGTCATGGCCCATTCTGACGCGCGCGAGCGGCCAGCGCGCTCCGCAACGCGGTAGACACCACCAAGCAAGGTGACAATACCGAGGGTTTGTTCCGGGTGTCCAAACGTGGCCAACTCCGCAGCGAAAATCACATCCGCGCGCAGCGCCAGTTCGAACCCGCCGCCTAAACACAGCCCCTGCACAGCCGCTATAACGGGCAGGGGGATGCGCTCGAATCGGTTGAAGACCGACATGTAGTGCCCAAAGAGCGCGCGGAGCTCCCGAGCACTGGCACTGGCATCCGGCCAATTCATGATATCTCCGCCGAAGGAGAAATTGTCACCTTCACTCCGTACGAGCACCGCACGAGCGTCGCTGAATTCAATGGCTGTGATTGCCGCAGCCAATTCGTCAATCATCTGGCCATCAATGCGGTTCTGTGGAGGGCGATCCAGAACGATTGTGGCAATACTATCGTCAAAGCTGACCGTCAAATGAGGCATGGAGAAGTCCTTTATCGTCAATGCGGAAGTTAGCCAAGGCGCTGCTTGAACCATTCAACTGCAGCCTCACTGGACCGGGAGAAGCCAGACAGGTACGGATCGAAGTGGCCCCCCTTGATGGTCACCGGGTGTTTGGGCTGGAGCGCTCGTTCATAGGCCGCGAGTTCAAGATCGGTGAGCGTGATGGTGTCCTGAGTGGCCACAACCATCAGCAGTGGAGTTGGAGAGACCCGGGAGATCCATTGTCCGGGCTCATACATGCGTGCAGCTCGCGTAGACCGAACCGTCACATTGTTTTCCCACACGCCATCCGGCACGGGCTGCAGGTAAAATTCAATGGCATCCGTGGCGCGGTAGGATGCCGGCACACTGGTGTTGACGGCGGTGTAAAAGCGACAGTAAATGGTGGCGTATGGTTGGGTAAGCAAGGGGCCGCACGCGGCCCCTTGCAGTTTGGGAGGGACGGTGCTGGTTAGAACGGATCGTCGAGGCCTTTCTCGGGGGGCGAGCGCTGCTCACTCAGCAGGTCATGTAGCGCGAGCTGGTAGTGCGCGCAGATCCGCTCGCGTAGATCGTCGATGAGTTCGACGACGGCGAGGGCCTGTTCTGGGGACCAGTTGTCTGGGATCAGGAAGTCCAGGCCGTTGGTGATGCCTGAAGGCAGGTGCAGATGCGTCATGATGGCTTTTTCTCCGCCCGGGCCACGCTGCGTTTCTTTGCTCGCTGATCGGCCCGCTCACGCGCTTCCTTGACGCGATACGACTCGCCCTCGATCGCGATGACTTCGGCACGATGCACCAGTCGGTCAACCAGCGAGACGACGCAGGCGGCATTCGGGAACACCTCAGACCATTCGGCGAATGGTCTGTTTGTTGTAACCACCGTACTGGTGGCGCCATATCGGCGACTGATGAGCTCGAACAGCAGATCGGCATGTCGGTTCGAGTACGACAGGTAGCCGACCTCGTCGATGACCAGCACGTCCGGCGAGGCATAGCGGTGTAGGCGTCGACGCAAGGCCGAATCGCTGTCGAGGGCGGCCAGCTCGCCGAGCATCTGGCCGGCGGTGGTGAACAGCGCCGTGTGCCCTTGGACGAGCGCCTGATAGGCCAGATTCAGCGCCAGGGTCGATTTGCCGACGCCGTTCGGGCCGATCAGCACGACGTTGGCCGAGTCCTTGACGAACTCCAGCGACATCAATTCTTCGACGGCGGCCCGGTCGCAGCGCGTCGGCCAGGCCCAGTCGAAGTCGCACAAGGGCTTGAAGTTGCCCAGGCGGGCATCCCGGATGCGTCGCTCCAGCGAGCGGCGCGAGCGCTCCTCTTCTTCCCATTGCAGCAGCGGCGCCACCCAGCCGGCGTCGGCGACCTCCGGCCAGTGCGCCAGTAGCCCATGCAGGCGCAAGGCGTTCGCACGGCTTTGCAGGGTCTCAGGCGTGTTCATTGGCATCTCCCGTGATCTGATCGTAGATGTCGAGGCGGTGGGGTATCACCAGCTTGTCCTTGTGCCGGACGTGTTCAGGTAGATGGATGCCCACGGGCGGCGGTGCCTGGCGCGCCTCGCGCCGGCGCTCCAGCGCCAGGCGCACCGGATTCTGGTGAGGCGCCGCATCGCTGGCGAGGATTTCCTCGATCGCCGCTTGCAGTTCAGCGGCGCCATAACGGTCGAGCAGTCGCAGCAGGTGGGTGGTGATGTTGCCCAGATTGCCGCCCCGTTCCGCTGCGCGCTGCAGCAGCGCCTGGCTGGCCGGCGCCGCCCGAGCCAGATGGTCAAGTCCGCGATGGTGGCGGGCTTCGCGTTTGCGTTCGACCAAGGCGTTGATGTGCGCGGCAATCTCTATCTGCGCGCCGCGATCGTAACTGCGCTCATGAGTGGCGAGCAGCTCCGCGCCATCGAGGATGCGTACCTGCCGGGGACTGGCCCGCACGGTGAGCGTGCGTCGCACGTGGGTATGCGGGATCGTGTAGTCATTCAGATCGAAGCGCACATACGGTGTCTTGCCGACCTTGACAGCCAGTTGCAGTTCGCATGGATAGGGATTCTCCGGCAAGGCGAGCAGGCTGGGTTGCTCACGAGTGAAGGCCTCGCGTACGCTGATCGTGGGTTCCTCCCGGCAGGGGCGATCGGCCGCAAGTCCCGCACACCAATGGGCGGCTTGTGCGTTGAGCTCATCGAGGTCGGTCACGGTGCGTCCGGCGAAGAAGTTCTCGCGCACGTAGCGGATGGCGCGCTCGACGCGCCCCTTCTCGTTGCCACGGGCGACGGCAACCGGCCGGGGCTCGTAGCGGTGATGCGCCGCGAACGCGAGCAGTGTCGGATGGAAACGGATCGCATCGCCCTGGCGTTCCAGCACGGCGCTCTTCAGGTTGTCGTAGAGCAGGACCCTGGGAAGGCCGGACCAGGCTTCGAAGGCACCGGCATGGCCGGCCAGGAAGCTGTCCATGCGTGCATCGAGGTAGAAGCGCAGATAAATCTGCCGCGACCACGACAGCACCATCACGAAGGCCATCAGCGGCCGGCGTGCGCGGCCGATCTGCAGATGGCCGAAGTGACCCCAATCGACTTGCCCTTGTTCGCCTAATCGGAAGCACGTGGTAATAAGAAGGAAATGACCTGCCACCCAGAGTTTGCAGGGTGGCAGGCGGCACGACCTTCTCATTATGGGCGCGTG
>NZ_JWMA01000118.1 GCF_000812465.1 Cupriavidus sp. IDO
GGCAACGATGCCTTCCTTGCCCCCCGGCTCGAAACCGCCGGTATCAATGGCAATGAAGGGGCGATCGCCGATGCGCCCTTCCCCGTAGTGGCGGTCGCGCGTCAGGCCCGGCAGGTCGGCGACGAGGGCGTCGCGCGAGCGGGTCATGCGGTTGAATAGCGTCGACTTGCCCACATTGGGGCGGCCGACTAATGCAATAACTGGTTTCATGCAATAAACGGAAACGGGGGGCGGCACCTGCCGTCCCCCAGGAACTCCGGAGTCAGTTGATCCGACAGCCACTCACGCGCTCACGCGCGGCTGGCCACATCTCCTGTCGGGCGGAACGGCGGCGCCGGGGCCCGTTCCACATCTAGCTGCACGACTGGTCCACTGGACCAGGGATCATGCTACCGGAATTGGCGCCGCCCATACCGACAGGTGTACGGAGCGGCGCTGTTGAAGCCGTGTCAGTTCGGCACGTAGCCGTAGACGTCGCCGTCACGGGTCTGGACCACCAGGGTCTGGCCCGACACCACCGGCGCTGCGTTGACTGCACTGCCGTCGGTCTTCATGCGCGCGACCACCTGGCCGTCTTCCCGCGACAGGAAGTGGACATAGCCTTCAAAGTCCCCCATCACGACCGAGCGCCCGAGCACCAGCGGCGCGCCCAAGCGGCGGTTGCGAAGCTGGTCGTTCTTCCAGCGCTCGTTGCCGTTCTGGCGGTCGAACGCGTGCACGACTGACTGCTCGTCGCTGGCGTAAAGCGCAGTGTCGTCCTGCGCCAGTCCGGTCGGCGACGAAAAATCCTTGCCCCACTGCGGCTGGCCGTTGGCCAGCTCAAGGCATGCCACCCGCCCCTGGAACGTCGTGGCGCACACCTGCCGGCCGTTGACCATCGGCTGGCCGGTCACATCGTTCAGGCGCTCGATCTCCGACACGCCCTTCGGATACGAAATCGTGCTTTCCCAACGCAGCACGCCGTTGCCCGGCGTCAGCACGCCCAGCTTGCCGCCAGGGAAGCCCATCACGATGCCATCGCCGGCAAACACCATCCCCATTGCCGCACGCAGGTTCAGCGGCGTCTGCGAGCGCTGATAGATCCAGCGGCGCTCGCCGGTTTCGGCATCCAGCCCGAGCACGCGCGTATCGGTGGTACGAACCACGACCAGCCCGTTGCCGACCAGCGGCGCGGACAGGACTTCGCCATTGACCTGTTTCTTCCAGATCTGCTTGCCGCTGGCATCGAACGCATAAACCGCGCCCTTTTCACCAGCCACCGCGGTCACGGAACCATCGCTGCCCGGGCCGGACGTCAGATCCAGGTCCGTCTTGGCCTTCCACAGCGTGCGGCCGCTGGCGCCATCCAATGCCATCACGTTGCCGCCGTTGGACGAGACGTAGACGTTGTTGCCGGCCGCCACGGGCTGCATCGTATAGGGACCGCTCTTGCCGACGTCAGCCTTCCAGGCCTGGCGTACCGACAGCGTTGCCGACAGCGGCTTCAGTTCCGCCGGCGGATGCTTGTTTTCCTTGCTGAACAGCGAGCAACCGCCAAGGGCAGCAATACACGCGCCGGCGACCAACGCGCGGGCAAACTTGCGGCAAGGCTGGCCTTGTACGGCTCCGGAAAGCATAGACGTCATAAGGTTACGATCCTGAATTGTTTTGTAGCATGTGCCGGTCGACGGAGGATGTCCGCCGTCGTCAGGCCGTGCCCAGCGCGTCAAGCTTGAACTGGATGATCTGGCGCATCGACATATCGCCGGCGCTCAGCTTGTCGAGCGCCTTGCGATATGCGGCACGTGCGTCGTCGCGCTTGTCCTGCGCGGCCAGCAGATCACCGCGGCGATCTGCATACAGCGCCACGAATGGCGCAGGCGGCTCATCCTTCAGCAATGCCAGGCCCTGGTCATAGGCCTTTTCGTCCAGCAGCACGCCGGCGAGGCGCACGCGGGCGATGTGCGAATACTCCCCATCGCCGTGCTCCACGGCCCATTGCAGCTGCGCCTTGGCCGAAGCGAGGTCGCCTGCGTCATACAGCACCTTGGCGGCCGTCAGCGCGCTCATCGGGCCATAGGCGGTCTTGCCGAACTTCTCTTCGAGGTCGGTAGCGGCGCGCTTGACGCGGTCGGCATCGCGGCCCTCGGCCGCCTTGAGCACCTGCTCGTACAGCACCGCCGCCTCGGAAGCCTGCTTGCGCTCCCAGTACTTCCAGCCACTCCACGCTGCAAAGGCCAGCAAACCGGCAATCAGGACCCAGGTCAGGGCATTGCCATACTGGCGCCACCAGGCCTTCAGATTCTCAAGCTGTTCCTGTTCTTCTAGATCGTAAGCCATGTCGAGGCGTTCACCTGCGTTTGGGTTAGGGTTGAAGGCCGCCAGTGGCGGCCTTCGCTGTCTTGCTGCGTTGTGGTCCGGCGGCGCTTACTCGCTGGCACCGACCATGGCGTCAATCACATAGTCGACCAGACCTTCGGCTGGCACCGATGCCTGCTTGCCACCGCCTTCGGCCTGCGCGCCCTGGCGAAGTTCCTTGACCTGGACCACACCTGCCGCCACTTCATCGTCGCCAATGATAACGGCATAGGCTGCGCCGCTTGTATCCGCGCGCTTCATCTGCGACTTGAAGCTGCCGCTCTTGCCATCGGTGGTCGCGTGCAGCACGACGTCCAGGCCCGCATCACGCAGGCGTTCGGCCGCGATCATGGCCTGCTGCCCTGCCGCTTCGCCCTGATGCACGATGTAGACATCGCAACCGACCGCATCCGGTACCACGCCTTCCTCGCGAATCAGCTCGATGATCCGCTCGATGCCCATCGCCCAGCCGCAAGCCGGTGCCGGCTTGCCGCCCATCTGCGCGATCAGCGGGTCGTAGCGGCCGCCGCCGGCGATGGTGCCCTGGGCGCCGAGCTTGTCGGTGATCCACTCGAACACCGTCAGGTTGTAGTAGTCCAGGCCACGAACCAGGCGCGGATTGATCTTGAACGGGATGTTGTTCGACTTCAGCAGGCGCTGCACGCCTTCGAAGTGCGCCAGCGATTCCTCGCCGAGGAAGTCGATCAGCTTGGGCGCGTTCGCCGCCATCTCCTGCAGGGCCGGATTCTTCGTATCCAGCACGCGCAGCGGATTGGTGTAGAGGCGCCGCTTGCTGTCGTCGTCCAGGATGTCCTGGAAGCCTTCCAGGTACTGGATCAGCTGCTCGCGGTGCGCGGCACGCTCACTGGCCTGGCCGAGCGAGTTGATCTCCAGGCGCACGCCGGTCAGGCCGAGGTCGTCCCACAGGCGCTGGCACATCAGGATGATCTCGGCATCCACGTCCGGTCCCGCAAAGCCGAGCGCCTCGGCGCCGAGCTGATGGAACTGGCGATAGCGGCCGCGCTGCGGACGCTCGTGGCGGAACATCGGGCCGGTGTACCAGAGGCGCTTCGGGCCGTCGTACAGCAGGTTGTGCTCGATGGTGGAACGGACCGCCGCGGCGGTACCTTCCGGACGCAGCGTCAGTTGCTCGCCGTTGAGCGAATCGGTGAAGGAGTACATCTCCTTCTCGACGATATCAGTCACCTCGCCGATGCCACGCACGAACAGCTGCGTATGCTCGACGATCGGCGTGCGGATCTGCTGGTAGCCATAGGCGCGCAGCATCGCGCGCGCGGCGTTCTCGAAATGCTCCCACAACGGCGCGTCGGCGGGCAGCATGTCGTTCATGCCCTTCACGCCCTGCAATGCCTTGGCAGGGCGAAGCTTCTCTTCGGTCTTGACGCCGCTTGCTGCGGCGTTGCTATCGGATTGCGTCATCTCTTCTTGTATGGCTTTTGCGCCCTGCCGGACTGGCTCAGGCCGCTGCTTCCTTCGTGGCCCTCGTTGCATCGGGGCCGTAATGCGTACGGACGTAATCGTCGACGATCGCCTGGAACTCTTCGGCGATGCGGTCGCCGCGCAGGGTCTTTACCTTGACCCCGTCCACGAAAACGGGTGCCGCCGGCGACTCGCCCGAACCCGGCAAGGAAATGCCGATGTTCGCGTGCTTGCTTTCGCCCGGACCGTTGACGATGCAGCCCATCACGGCCACATCCATTTCTTCCACACCGGGATAGGCGGTCTTCCAGTGCGGCATCTGCTCGCGCAGGTACGTCTGGATGCTGGCCGCCAGCTCCTGGAACACCGTGCTGGTGGTTCGGCCGCAGCCCGGGCACGCAATCACCATCGGCGTGAAATTGCGCAGGCCCATGGTCTGCAGGATTTCCTGCCCCACGTAGACTTCCTTCTCGCGCGGCGCACCGGGTTCCGGCGTCAGCGAGATGCGGATGGTGTCGCCGATGCCCTCTTGCAGCAGTACCGACAGCGCCGCGGTCGAGGCGACGATGCCCTTGCTGCCCATGCCGGCCTCGGTCAGCCCCAGGTGCAGCGCATAGTCACAACGGCGCGCCAGTTCGCGGTAGACCGCGATCAGTTCCTGCACCTGCGACACCTTGCACGACAGGATGATCTGGTTGCCCGGCAGGCCGATTTCCTCTGCCTTCTTCGCCGAGTCGATTGCCGAGGTGATCAGCGCCTCGATCATCACGCTCTGCGCCGGCCACGGCTCGGCGCGGCCCGCGTTCTCGTCCATGATCCGCGCGAGCAGGTCCTGGTCCAGGCTGCCCCAGTTGACGCCGATGCGCACCGGCTTGTCGTAGCGGCACGCCATCTCGATCATCTGCGCGAACTGCGTATCGCGCTTGGCGCCCTGCCCCACGTTGCCGGGGTTGATGCGGTACTTGGACAATGCCTCGGCACAGCCCGGATAGTCCTGCAGCAGCTTGTGGCCGTTGTAGTGGAAGTCGCCCACCAGCGGCACATCCACGCCCATCCGGTCCAGCTGCTCGCGGATGCCGGGCACTGCCGCCGCGGCTTCCGGCGTATTGACCGTGATGCGCACGATCTCCGAGCCGGCACGGGCCAGTTCCTTGATCTGGATCGCCGTGCCGATCGCATCGACGGTGTCCGTATTGGTCATCGACTGCACACGCACCGGTGCACCGCCGCCAATGGTCACGACATTGTCGCCCCACGTCACGCGCGCCTGGCGCGTCTGGCGCCGCGGCAGCGGGCCCGGCAGGACCGGAAGACAAAGCTGTTGGTTCATAGCGTTACCACCTCGCAAAGGCGAATTGTTCCGCGTCGGCTTCAGGGCAGCGTGAGGCGCGCCACGTTGTTGCGGTTGGCCGCCCGCAGATCGACGGTCGCGCCATTGCGGCTCATCGATTCCACACCCTTAACATTGCCGATCACCACCTTGTAGGGCGCCGTACCACCGCCGGCCACTTCCTGGCCGGCCTTGGCAGTACCACCCATCACGACCTTGCCGCTGCGGTCCCGGATTTCGTACCAGGTATCCGCCGCGAACCGGATCTTCAGCTCTCCATCGCCGGCCACTGCGGCGGGCGTTGCAGTCGTTGCAGTCGTTGCAGTCGTTGCAGTCGTTGCAGTCGTTGCAGTCGTTGCAGCCGTTGCGGGCTTTGCCGGCGTGGGGGCTGCAGCGACCGCTGCCACCGGGGCGACTGCGCTGGCCGCAGCTGCACTGGCCGGCTCGGCCTCGGACGGCGCCGGAGCATCGGCACCCGCCATGACCGGCGGCAGCGCCGCCGTGACCGTGCCGGAATCCGCGCCCTGGCTCGAAGGAGCATGTTCCTCTACAGCCGCGGCTTCGACCGCTGTATTGCGCGTTTCCAGCCAGTGCTTGAAGTGATCGAGGCCAAACCAGCCGCCTGCACCAAGGCCGACCACCACCAGCGCCAGCCATATCCAGCGGCCACCGGAGCGGCTCGAGCCGAAGCGGTTGCGATCGTCAAACGTCGCGTTGAGCCCGCCTTCGTGCTGCCGAGCCATCTCGACCACCTGCACCGGCCGCGGATGGAAGCGCGCCAGGAGAACGTCGATATCCACGTGCAGCATGCGTGCATAGGCGCGCATGACGCCCTTGGCAAAGGTCACGTCCGGCAAGGCTTCCAGGTGCCCGGCTTCGACCGCGGCCAGTTTGGGCGCAGCCACTTTCAGCCGGGCGCTGACATCTTCGACCGACATCCGCTGCGATTCGCGGGCCTGCGCCAGCATGGCTCCGATCTCGCGCGCGACGGCTTCCCGTTCTGCTTCTGTCGCGCCTCCGCCGACGTGTCCCGTCGATGCGGCCTGGCCTGCGGCGCGCTCTTGCTCACTCATCCCATGCTCCTTGTTCGTAGGCGGTCAACTCACGCGAGTCAGGGAAACGGCTCCGCAGCTGCGCCACGAGGGCGTTCTGCGTCGCGGTGTCGCCCTGACGCCGGGCAATGCGCGCACCCAGCCAGAGGGATTGCGCGCTGACGAATCTGCTGTTGTTGACACGCTCGGCGTACTGCCGGGCCTGCGTCAGGTCACCGCGCCGGTAGTAGACCAGCGCGAGATTGGTATTTGCCACCGGATTGTTCCGGTCATAGCCGAGCGCCGACTTGAGACTCTTCTCTGCCTCTTCGCTGGCGCCGTTGCGCAGCTGGCATGCGCCCAGGCTGATCAGCGGCTTGGCCGGACCGCCGGCCGATGGCGCCGAAACCGCGCGCTGCAGCATCGGCACCGCCTCGGCGTAGCGCCCTTCCTGGCACAGGAACCAGCCATAGTTGTTCAGCAGGTCGCCATCGTTGCCGCGCATGGAAACCGCTGTGCGGAAGCTGTCATCGGCCAGCGCCCGCTCGTTCATGTTCATGTAGATCAGCGCTCGCACGTGATACGCATCGGCCACCGTCGGATCGATCGCGATCGCCTGCTTCACCTCGTCCAGCGCAACGCTGTTCTGGCCGGCCTCAAGGTAGTTGGTGGCGAGCTGCAGCCGGATGCTGGCACGGCGCCTTGCATCGGTCTGGTCGGAAGAGGTCTGGAGATCCTGCGCTGGCGTGTGCGGCAGCTGGCAGGCGGACAACAACAGCAGCCCGAACAGGGCTGCAGCGATCAGACGGATCATGCAGGGCGAGCCTCCCGAGACTGGCCGGTCGCGACGACCGGCACCAGCGGCGTGATCTTGCCGAACTTGCCGCGCTCGGCGAGACGCGTGCGGTCCTTAACCTCCCCGGCGAGCTGGCCGCAGGCGGCATCGATATCGTCGCCACGCGTCTTGCGGATGGTGGTGACGATGCCCGCATCCATCAACACTTGCGCGAAGCGGCGGATCTGCTCGTTGTTCGACCGCTTCAGGCCCGATTCCGGGAAGGGATTGAACGGGATCAGGTTGAACTTGCACGGCACGTCGGCCACAAGCTTCAGCAATTCCCGCGCATGCTCGACGCCGTCGTTGACGCCATCCAGCATGCAATATTCGAAAGTAATGAAATCGCGCGGCGCAAATTCCAGATAGCGACGGCATGCCGCCATCAGGTCCGCCAGCGGGTACTTCTTGTTCAGCGGCACCAGCACATCGCGCAGGGCATCGTTGGACGCATGCAGCGACACCGCGAGGGCCACCGGCAGGTCCTGCGACAAGCGGTCCATCATCGGGACCACGCCGGACGTCGACAGCGTCACGCGACGGCGCGACAGGCCGTAGGCGTTGTCGTCCAGCATCAGGCGCATGGCCGGCACGACCTGGTCATAGTTGAGCAGGGGCTCGCCCATGCCCATCATCACCACGTTGGAGATGACGCGGTCATCCTTGGGGCCGCGGCCCAGTTGCTCGCGCATGGCGAATTCGGCCATCCACAACTGGCCGATGATCTCGCCAGTGGTCAGGTTGCGCGAAAAGCCCTGCTTTCCGGTGGAACAGAACCGGCAGTTGACGGCGCACCCCGCCTGCGAAGACACGCACAGCGTGCCGCGCGTCTCCTCGGGGATGTACACCGTCTCCACCGCGTTGCCCTGGCCGACGTCGAGCAGCCATTTGCGCGTGCCGTCAGCCGACAGGTGGTCGGTGATGACGGCAGGCGAGCGGATCTCCGCGCGCGTCGCGAGCTTTTCGCGCAGCGACTTGGCAAGATCCGACATGGCATCGAAGCGGCTGGCACCGAACTGGTGGATCCAGCGCTGCAGTTGCCGCGCACGAAACGGCTTCTCGCCGAGCTCACCGCAATAGGCAGTGAGCGCGTCCGCATCCAGGTCGAGCAGGTTGACGAGATCGTTCATGACGGCAAACTCAGCTTCAAGGTCAGTCTAGTCTTGGGAGATAGACCAGACAATCAACGGCTGTAAACGTTCATGGCCGGGAAGAAGAACGCAATTTCCACGGCAGCCGTTTCAGCAGCGTCCGAACCGTGCACGGCGTTGGCATCGATGCTGTCGGCGAAGTCGGCGCGGATGGTGCCCTTCTCGGCCTTCTTCGGATCGGTGGCGCCCATCAGGTCGCGGTTCTTGGCGATGGCGTTTTCGCCTTCCAGGGCCTGGATCATGACCGGGCCGGAAACCATGAAGTCCACCAGGTCCTTGAAGAACGGGCGCTCCTTGTGCACGGCGTAGAACTGTTCGGCTTCGCCGCGCGACAGGTGCGCCATCTTGGCGGCAACAATCTTCAGGCCAGCGGCCTCGAAACGGGCGTAGATCTGGCCGATAACGTTCTTGGCCACGGCATCCGGCTTGATAATCGACAGGGTGCGTTCGATCGCCATGAAAAACTCCGAAAAATGAAGGGGTTACAAATGGATTAAACGTGCGATTCTAGCACGAGTACATTGCGCTTTCGAGCCTGCCGGGCTTTGGCGGACATGGTGGAGGCAGAAACCGGCACCCGCGGCGATCAAGAGGCTTTTTGCGCACATTTCAGCGATAGCGCAGCATGGAACGGATCAGCCGCCGCGACGTCAAAAGTACCGATGGCGCGATGCAACGTGCGTAGATGTGCCTTTTGCGAGGCTCCGCCCTTGCAATTCCGCCAAGGCGATGCCACATTGACGATGTGCCCGCCCGGGTAGCCCCGGCGCCTCACCGTTTTGAGACAGGAGTCACCATGGATAACAAGCTGAACACCTACGGTTTCGGCAACAGTGCGTCCGGCGTCACTGACGTCGTCATCCGCAACCGGGTCTTGCGCAATACCTACTGGCTGCTCGCCATTTCGATGATCCCGACCGTGCTCGGCGCGTGGATCGGCGTGGCAACCGGCTTCAGCTTCATGGCGGGCAGGCCCGGCCTGTCGCTGATCCTGTTCCTCGGCATCGCCTTTGCGTTCTTCTATGGCATCGAGAAGACCAAGAACAGCAGCATGGGGGTTGTCCTCCTGCTCGCCTTCACGTTTTTCATGGGACTGATGCTGTCGCGGCTGATCGGCGCGGTATTGCAGTTCTCGAACGGCCCGGCACTGATCATGTACGCCTTCGGCGGCACGGCAGCAGTGTTCGGCGCAATGGCCACGATCGCTACCGTCAGCAAGCGCGACTTCTCCGGGCTGAGCAAATTCCTGTTCGTCGGCGTTATCCTGCTGATCCTCGCCAGCGTCGCCAATATCTGGCTGCAGCTGCCGTCGCTGATGATCACGGTATCGGTCATCGCGATCGGCATCTTCTCTGCCTACATCCTGTTCGACGTACAGCGCGTGGTGAATGGTGGCGAAACCAACTACATCACCGCCACCCTGGCGATCTACCTCGATGTCTACAACGTCTTCGCCAACCTGCTGGCGTTGCTCGGCATCTTCGGCGGCAGCCGCGACTGACGCACCTGCTTCCCTCGCATGAAAAAGCCGGCCAATTGGCCGGCTTTTCCTTTGGGCGCCGATCCGGCAGCGGCATCAGCCGCGCTCGAATACCGCGATCGACTCCACATGGGACGTGTGCGGGAACATGTTGACCACGCCTGCCCCGGCCAGCCGATAGCCCGCCTCGTGCACCAGCAGTCCGGCGTCGCGCGCCAGCGTGGCCGGGCTGCAGGACACGTAGACGATCCGGCGCGGCAGCACGTCGCTGCCCTGCTGCGCCAGTTCGCCCAGTGCCTTGCAGACGGCCAGCGCGCCCTCGCGCGGCGGGTCGACCAGCCAGCGGTCGAAACGGCCCAGCGCAGCAATGTCGTCCGCGGTCACCTCGAACAGGTTGCGGCAGGCAAATTCCGTCCTGTCGGCCAGGCCGTTGTACTCGGCATTGGCCAGCGCGCGGGTGGTCAGGGCTTCGCTGCCTTCGATGCCCATTACCGATTTCCCTTGCGTGGCCAGCGGAAGCGTGAAATTGCCGATGCCGCAGAACAGGTCGAGCAGGCGGTCGCCGGGCTGCGCTTCCAGCAGCCGCAATGCGCGCCCGATCAGGACGCGGTTGATCTGGTGGTTCACCTGGGTGAAGTCGGTCGGCTTGAACGGCATGCGGATGCCAAACTCTGGCAACGTGTAGGCCAGTTCACGATCCAGCGGATAGAACGGCGCGACTGTATCCGGACCCTTCGGCTGCAGCCAGAACTGAACCTGATGCTGGTCGGCAAAGGCGCGCAGCAGGTCCTTGTCGGCGTCAGTCAGCGGCTCCAGGATGCGCAGCACCAGTGCCGTCACCTCGTGCCCAACGGCCACTTCGATCTGCGGCATGCGCTCGCGGATCGACAGCCCACCCACCAGTTCGCGCAGCGGAACCAGCATCGCCGACACGTGCGGCGGCAGGATTTCGCAGCGGGTCATGTCCGCGACGTAGCTGCTCTTGCGCTCATGGAAACCAACCAGTACCCCGCCCTTCTTCGCCACGTACCGGACGGTCAGACGTGCGCGATAGCGGTATCCCCAGTCAGGACCGGCGATGGGCCGGAACACCACATCGGGACGCACCTTGGACAAGTGCCACAGGTTGTCTTCCAGCACGCGCTGCTTGATAGCCAGTTGTGCCCGCGAATCCAGGTGCTGCATCGAGCAACCGCCGCACACACCGAAATGCTGGCAGCCAGGCTGCACGCGCATCACGGACGGCTTGAGCACGTCTACCAGATGCGCCTGCTCATAGCTGGGCTTGCGGCGGAAGCTGCGGTAGCTGACTGTCTCGCCGGGCAGCGCGCCCTCCACAAAAATCACCTTGCCAGGCGTGCCATCCTCATTGACGAGCCGGCCGACGCCTCGCGCCTCCACATCCAGGCTTTCGATGGACACAACCGGATCTGCGGCGGATGTCGCGGGCTTGCCCCGGCTGTCGGGAGCGACGGATGCGGCACCTTGAGCCGCCGGCGTTTCTTTTGGGGAGGACACGACTTGGGACACCAGACGAAACCTGACGTATTGTTTTCGAAAGCGGGATTGTAGTCCAGACCAGCACACGCCCGGCGTACCTGCAGGCCAGGAAATCGCGGGAATGCGAGGGAGACGTCCAGATGGAACTGATTTCATGGAACATCCAGTGGGGCCGCGGCGCCGATGGCCGGGTCGACCTGGGCCGCAGCATCGCCACGATGCGCGGCATGGCGCACGCGGACGTGCTTTGCCTGCAGGAAGTCACGCGTGGTTTTGGCGACCTGCGGGGCAGTCCGGGAGACGACCAGGTGGCTGAACTGGCCGCACTCCTGCCCGGCTACCGGCTGCTGTATGCACCCGGCGTCGACCGGTTTACGGGCACCGGCACACCGCGACAATTCGGAAACCTGATCGCAACACGCTTGCCAGTCCATGAGGTCTTCCGGCACGCCCTGCCCTGGCCAGCGGACCCGGATGTGGCATCGATGCCGCGCGTCGCGCTCGAAGCCACGCTGCAGGCCGGCGCACAACGCTTACGCGTGATCTGCACCCACCTGGAGTACTACTCTGCCCGCCAGCGCGCCGCACAGGCCGACGCACTGCGCGACTGGCACGCGCAGGCGTGCGATCACGCGCTCAGGCCTGGGCGCAGCGAATCCCGGCCCGGTCCGTTCACGCCCGAGGCGCGCCCGTCGGAAGCGGTCTTGTGCGGCGACTTCAACAGCAAACCCGACGATATTGCCTACCGGCGCATGACCGAGCCGTTCGATGACGGCACGCAGGAATGGCGCGACGCCTGGCTGCACATGCACCCCGGACAGGCGCATGCACCGACCTGCGCGATCTACGACAAGGAGCAGTGGCCGGAGCCGCCCTTCGCCTGCGATTTCATGTTTGTCACGCAGAACCTGCTCGACCGGATCAGGCGCTGCGAGGTGAACGCGGACACCACCGATTCCGATCACCAGCCCATCCTGCTCTCGCTGGATCTCTGAGCGCGGCCTTGCGATGGAATGTCAGTCGATGTCTTCGCCGTCGTCGACGGGACCGACCGGCTTGAGCTGGAACGCGCGCAGGTATTCCATCCACTGCGAGCCCGGCAGCTCGGCCAACGATTCCTGCACGAGTTCCATCTCGAGGTCGAACTCGCGCGGGCTGAGGCCGCCGCGCATCAGCTGGAAGCGGCAGTACATCAGGTAGGTGTTGACGACATCCGTTTCGCAATACGCGCGAATGGCGTTGAGTTGCCCGTCCTGGAAGGCCTGCCAGACCTTGCTGCCATCCATGCCCATCTTGCCCGGGAAGCCACAGAGCTTGGCAAGGTCATCGAGCGGTGCGCTGGCCCGCGGCTGGTACATTGCCAGCAGGTCCATCAGGTCCAGGTGCCGCATGTGGTAGCGGCTGATGTAGTTGTTCCACTTGAAGTCGCGACTGTCGTCGTCGCGGCCCTCGCCCATTTCCCAGTAGCGCGGCGCAGTTACGCCGTTGACCAGGCCGCGGTAGTGCAGCACGGGCAGGTCGAAACCACCGCCATTCCACGACACCAGTTGCGGGCTGTAGCGCGCAATCAGTTCGTAGAACTTCTGGATCAGCGTGGCTTCACCGTCCTCGACAGTGCCCAGCGAACCGACGTGGAAAACCGCCGAGCCGTCGCGCTGGGTACGGCGCAGCACGCAGGAAATCGCGGCCACGCGCTGCAGGTAGTGAGGGAGGAAATCGCTGCCGGTCTTTTCCCGGCGGGCTGAGAACGCACGCTCGGCGACTTCGGCGTCGCTCATCGATGCGGGATGGTCATGCAAACGGCGCAGGCCGGCGACATCGGGAATCGTCTCGATGTCGAATACCAGCACAGGGGTCATAGAACAGCGTCCTTCCTTACACCTTGCGAAGCGAAATGCCGCTTGAGCTTGACCAGCGCCTCCTGCTGGATCTGGCGCACGCGTTCACGCGTGAGGCCCATCTCCTCGGCAAGTTCTTCCAGCGTGGCGGGCTCGATATGGTTGAGGCCGAAGCGGCGCTCCACCACATAGCGATGTTTTTCCGACAAGCGGGCCAGCCAGAGTTTCATCAGGCCTTCCAGCTCGCGGTGGGCCACTTCCTGGTCCGGCGCGGCGTTGTGCTCGTCCGAGAGGAAATCGAGCAGGCTCGAGCCCGGATCGAGATCGAACGGCGTATCGAGCGAGGTGGTATGTTCGTTGAGCGCCAGCACGTCCTGCACTTCGTCTGGCGTCTTGCCCAGCAAATGGGCGATGTCTTCGAGACTGGCGTCGCGGCCGTCGGTGCCGCCCTTTTCCAGATGCCGCTTGGCGCGCAGCACCTGGTTGAGTTCGCGGATCACATGCACCGGCAGGCGAACGGTACGCGCCTGGTTCATGATGGCGCGCTCGATGCTCTGGCGAATCCACCATGTGGCGTAAGTCGAGAAGCGGAACCCGCGCGAGGGATCGAACTTCTCGATCGCATGCATCAGGCCCAGGTTGCCTTCTTCGATCAGGTCGAGCAGCGGCACGCCGCGATTCAGGTAGCCCTTGGCGATGCTGACCACCAGCCGCAGGTTGCGTTCGATCATGACCTGCCGGGCGGAGAAATCACCGTCCTTGGCCAGCGTCGAAAAATGGAGTTCCTCGGGCGCCGACAACAGCGGCTTGATGCTGATGCGGTTCAGATAATGCTGAACCGTGTCCGCAGCAAGCTCGGTATGCAATACGGTACGGAAATCGTCGTGCTCGGCGGCCGCAGTTTCCGTCCCGTTCTCACCGCCTTCGCTCTCTTCCTCATCTTCCTGCTCGTCGTCTTCGTCGTCGCGCGCGTGACGCTCGTTGTCGTCGGCGAGCAGGTCGGCCTCACGCAAGCCGACCGACGTCGAGGTCGCGATCGGCTCGTCGGTCACGGGAATCAGGTCGGCAGCAAGATCCTTGCCGAACTCATCCGCATCGGCATGATCGAGGGGCTGTGCCACACCAGCCTTCACTTCCGGCTGCTTGGGACGGCGAGCCCTGCTGACGGTTCCGGAGGAGACAGTTTTCTGGCGTGGCATGAACCCTCACTGTGGCGGCAGATACCGCATCGGATCAACCGGTTTTCCGTTCTTGCGAACTTCGAAGTGGAGCTTTACACGGTCGGTATCACTGTTGCCCATCTCCGCAATCTTCTGGCCCTTGCGAACCGTGGATTGCTCTGCCACCAGCACCTTGTCATTGTGGCCGTAGGCAGTAAGAAATGTCTCATTGTGTTTGATGATGACAAGATTCCCGTAGCCGCGCAAGGGGCCAACGTGAATCACCCGACCGTCATCCGCGGCGAGCACGGAATCCCCCTTCTTGCCCGCAATATCGATGCCTTTATTGCCTTTGTCATCGAATTTTCCGACCAATTGGCCACTTGCAGGCCACGCCAGTTTCACCGAACCGTCACCCATCGGGGCCGATGCGGCTGCAGCCGGCGCAGCCGGTGTGGAGGTGGCCGCCGACGGCGTGGACGGCGTGGAAGGCGCGGGCGAGCCGACCGGACGAGCCTGGTCGATCGGCTGGCCCTGCACCGTAGCGGGCGCAACCGGAACGGTTGCCACGCCAGGCGCAGCATTGACGTCGGCGCCAGGCGGAACGATTCGCAGCAACTGGCCCACTTCAATCTGGTTCACGTTGCTGAGATTGTTCCATGCCGCGACATCGCGGTAGGACTGGCCGTTCTCGAGGGCGATACGGTAAAGGGTATCGCCTCGCTTGACCCGATAGTATCCCGCAGGAGCCGGCTCGAGCGGGGCCGCTGCGGCACCGGAGGTGGAGGTACGGTCAACCACGGGGGCCGGCATGGGCGAATTGGCGCAGGCCGCCAGCAGTGCCGCCAGCGCGGAAGCCGCCACGAGCTGTCCGGCGCGTGCGAAATATTGCGATTTCACGATGTTGTGCATAGTTCGACTCAGATGGTGCCCGATTTTAAGGGCACAAAGAAAACGGCTTCAAGCGCGGTTCGGTGAAAGCGATGGCGATTGCGTCGCTCGATCAGCAGAAGCTGCTGTGTAACAGTCTGCCCCGGCACGCCGGCAGGCGGCACCACGGCCACCGGTGCAATCAGCCGGCCACCGACGGCGAGCTGCTCCAGCAAGGCCTGCGGCACTTCCATCCCGGCAGCGGCCAGGATGATGGCCGAGAACGGCGCAGCCTGTGGCAGGCCGAGCATGCCGTCCCCATAGTGCAGGCGCAGGTTGGGCACACGCAGCGGCCTGAGGTTCGCCTTGGCCTGCTCGTGCAGCGGCCGGATACGCTCGATGGAAAAAACCTCGCGCGCCACCAGGCTCAGCACCGCGGCCTGGTAGCCGCAGCCGGTGCCGATCTCCAGCACGCGCTCCAGCGGCTCGTCGGCCGCCAGCCCCTCGCGCAGCAGTTCGATCATGCGCGCCACCACGGAAGGCTTGGAAATGGTCTGCTGATGCCCGATCGGCAACGCGGCGTCCTCGTAGGCCTGCGATGCCAGCCCGGGCTCGACGAACAGGTGCCGCGGCACGGTGGCGATGGCGCCCAGCACGCGCTCGTCGCGGATGCCGGCGGCGCGCAGTCGCGCAGCCAGGGCACCGCGCGCCCGCTCGGACGCCATGCCGCCGCCGCCCGCTGTCGCCGCGGATGCCCGTGCCTCGACCGCACTGGCGGCCGGTGCCGGCGCAGGCGCGGGAGCTTTCGACGCGCGCGCCTTGGCCGCCGGCGTGGCCACACGGGGCGCACCGACCGCAGGCATGCCGGCGGTACGCGCCGGCGCGGGCTTGCGTTCAACTACCGCGTCCAGCGGCAGCGGAAATTTGTTTCGACGGGGCGTGGAACTCATCGGGGGCGATGCACGGCGGGAAGGCTGTCTACTTCAGCCACTGGTCAAGCGCCTCGAGCTGGCCGCGATGGGTCAGGTCGAGCTGCAACGGCGTCAGCGAGACGTAGCCCGCGGCAGTCGCATGGAAATCCGTGCCTTCGCTGGCATCGCGCGCATCGCCGGCGGGGCCGATCCAGTAGTTGGTGTCGCCGCGCGGATTGACCTGCGTGATCACCGGCTGCGACGGATGGCGCTTGCCAAGCCGCGTGGCGCGATGGCCCTTGATATGTTCGAACGGCAGGTTGGGAATATTGACGTTGAGCAGGAACGGCTCGGTCATTGGCGTGGCGATGACACGCTCGACAATGGTGCGCGCCACGCGCGCGGCGGCGTCCAGGTGTTCCCAGCCCTTGTCCACCTGCGAGAACGCGATGGAGGGTATGCCCAGCAGGTAGCCCTCGATGGCGGCGGCGACGGTGCCGGAATACAGCACGTCTTCGCCCATGTTCTGTCCCTGATTGATCCCCGACACCACCAGGTCGGGTTTTTCGTCAAGCAGGCCGGTGAGCGCGATATGGACACAGTCTGTCGGCGTGCCGTTGACGAAGCGGAAACCCTTCTGCACGCCTTCCCGCGCTTCGTAAATGGAAAGCGGCCGTTGCAGCGTCAACGAGTTCGAGGCTCCGCTGTGATTCTGCTCCGGTGCGATGACCGTAATACGCGCTAGCGGGGCAAGCGCTGCATGCAAAACGGCGAGTCCCGGCGCGAGATAACCGTCATCATTGGCGAGAAGGATATGCATGCCGCGATTGTACCTGACGTAGCCGCCACAAGCGCCCTGCCGGCGCGCCAAAAACCGCCGTCGGGGCGACCTGACACCACCGTCGACACGTCACAGACGCGGGACCGCACGGAACAGAACGACCGTGCTATTTTGCGCTACACTTGCCCTGCCTGCGCAGGCAAACACCGGTTCGCCGCGCATCGCCACATATATCACCGGAGACATGATGAAAGCCGTACTGTGCAAAGCCTGGGGCCCGCCCGATTCCCTGATTATCGAGACGTTGCCTGATCTCGTGCCTGGCAAGGGCGAAGTCGTGATCGACGTGAAGGCTGCCGGGGTGAACTTCCCCGACGTCCTCATCATCCAGAACAAATACCAGGCCAAGCCTGAACTGCCGTTCACCCCCGGCTCAGAACTGGCAGGCGTGGTCAATGCTGTCGGTGAAGGCGTAACACACGTCAAGCCAGGCGACAAGGTCATTGCCTACCTGGGCAACGGCGCCTTCGCCTCGCAGGCCAAGGCCCCCGCCGCTGCCGTGGTGCCGATGCCGCCGGGTATCGACTTCGACACTGCCGCGGCATTCACCCTCACCTATGGCACGTCGCACCACGCCGTGGTCGATCGTGGCGAACTGAAAGCCGGCCAGACCATGCTGGTGCTTGGCGCCGCGGGCGGCGTCGGGCTGGCTGCCATTGAAATCGGCAAGGCCATCGGTGCGCGCGTGATCGCGGCCGCTTCCACCGACGAAAAGCTGGCCGTGTGCAAGGAGCATGGCGCCGATGCCCTGATCAACTACAGCACCGAAGACCTCCGCGAGCGCGTCAAGGCCCTGACCGACGGCAAGGGTCCGGACGTCATCTACGATCCGGTCGGCGGCGTCTATGCCGAACCGGCTTTCCGCTCGATCGGCTGGCGCGGGCGCTACCTCGTGGTGGGTTTCGCCAACGGCGAAATCCCCAGGATTCCGCTGAATCTGGCGCTGCTCAAGGGCGCTTCGCTGGTCGGCGTATTCTGGGGCGACTTCGTGCGCCGCGAGCCGCGCGCCAACCAGGCGAACATGGCGCAGATGCTGGGCTGGATGAAGGAAGGCAAGATCCGCCCCCACATCTCCGCGCGCTACACGCTCGACCAGGCACCGCAGGCGCTCAAGGACATGGAAGCGCGCAAGGTGACCGGCAAGATCGTGATCGTGCCCTGACACAGAATCAGGCACGGCACAAAAAAGAAGGGCACGGGACGTGCGGCAACGCCCTGTGCCCTGACTGAGGCAATGCGCCCCAAGCTGTCTTCCGCCACCACGGCGCACACCCTGCACCAGACGGAAGACAGTTCCCAATCAATGATCAGGCGATGCCGACACCGCCGGCTCAGAAGCGGTGCTGCAGCCCCGCCATCACGCCCGTCTGGTTGTTGGCAAAGCCGACGAAATCACGCGACACACTGACGTTCTGGCCATGGCGTGCCTTGGCGTAGCCAGCCGACAGATAGGCTGCGGTGCGCTTGGACAGCGCATACTGCGCCCGCAGCGAGAACAAGATCGGGTCGGCATCGGTGCCGCCCTTGATGTTCTGCTTGTAGATTGCGCCATATAGCGTGAACGCCGGCGTGAAGTCGTAGCTCGCACCGCCCCAGTACATGTCGCTGCGTTCCGATGCCGCCGCAGTCGTGAAGGCCTTCTTGTAGTTGCGGTAGCCGGCAAACAGCGACACGTTGCCGAAATCGTAGCTGGCACCGGCGTGGATACCCTGGATGTAGTCCGTGGAATCGGCCGGCGAGGTGCTCGCGCCCGCGCCGTTCTGGCGGTCCCAGGTCACCGCTGCGGCAAACTTGCCGGCGCTATAACCGACGCCGAGGGCATACTTCGACGAGCTCTTGAAGTCGCCGGCCACTTCACCCATGGCGACGGTCGCGCCCAGCTTCAGGCCGCCAAAATTACCGTCATAGCGGATCGCATTCGAAGCGCGCGAGAACAGGCCGTCCTTGCGGTTGCCGGTAGCCGTCGACGACGTTGCCCACGAGTAGCTCGGCGCGTAGCCCATCGGGTCGAACGGCAGCATGAAATCGTAGGTCGTGGTGAAGGTGCGGCCCAGCACCACCTGGCCATACTGGCTCGCCAGGCCAACCGTTGCGCGGCGGTCGAACAGCGTGCCGTCGGTGTCCAGCTTGCCGGTGTCGATGGCAATGCCGCTTTCCAGGGCGAAGACAGCCTTGAGCCCGCCGCCCAGGTCTTCCGTGCCGCGCAGACCCCAGCGCGAGGTATTCTTGCCGCCCGAGGTCAGCTTGACCACCGAGCCGTTCGGGCCTGCGTGGCTGACATATTCGATGCCGGCGTCGACCAGGCCATACATCGTGACGCTCGACTGGGCCGATGCCGAGCCGGCAAAAGCCAGTCCTGTCGCAGCCAGTGCCAGTGCCGTACGTTTCATGCTCTCTCCTTGCATTTGCTTGTTGTGGTGATAGTTGGCGCTTGTGCTGGAGGAATCTGCCGCCGCGCCGTCCCGGCATCCGGCGGCGTGTCCGGATAGAATCGCAGCCGCCCGTTATCGGCCGCGCGCGCCCGGCTGGCTCGTGGCCGGCGGTCGCATCCATCCCGGATAGTCCCCTAGTCGTTTTGGCGCCCGCCGGTATGCGGCATGGCGCTTTGAATGGGGCGGATGGTATGGGACGAGCACTTTCAGTTCGCTTTCGGAAACCGTTCAAATCGCCGTCGGGCCGCAGCGGCGGAGTTGGGAGTTTCCCTAGCTTCTAAGGCGGCCCGCTTCCCTGTATCAGTCTGGGCCACCACGCGATCGCACGGCGGACATGCCTGCGCACGCTGCAAGTCCCAAACCCTGCTGAATGCCTGACCCGTTTTACCCATGCGTATCCTGCTCGTCGAAGACAACGTAATGCTGGCCAACTCCCTGGCCGAAGCCCTGACACAGGCGGGATTTGCTGTCGATTGCATGCACGATGGCAGCAGCGCGGACACACTGTTGTCGACACAGGACTACGCCCTGCTCATCCTCGACCTGGGCCTGCCCCGGCTCGACGGACTGGAAGTCCTGCGCCGCCTGCGCCAGCGGCGCAATCCCCTGCCGGTACTGATCCTGACCGCACACGGTTCGGTCGAGGATCGCGTCAGGGGCCTGGACCTGGGCGCCGACGACTACCTCTCCAAGCCCTTCGACCTGTCCGAGCTGGAAGCCCGTGCGCGCGCGCTGATCCGCCGCAGCCATGGCTACGACAACACGCAGATCAGCTGCGGCCCGCTGCACTACGACAGCGTGAGCCGCGCCTTCACGCTCGGCGGCGAGCTGCTGCCCCTGACCGGGCGCGAGCGCGCCGTGCTCGAAGTCCTTCTGCTGCGCGACGGCCGCGCGGTCAACAAGGCGGCACTGTCGGAAAAGATCTTCGGCATCGACGAATCGGTCAATTCCGACGCCATCGAGATCTACGTGCACCGCCTGCGCAAGAAGCTCGACGGCAGCGGCGTGGCGATCGTCACCCTGCGCGGACTGGGTTACCTGCTCGAATCGCGCCCTGCCGCGGCGTCATGAAGATTTCCGGCAAGGCGCCGAGCCTGCGGCTGCAGCTATCCTTCTGGCTGCTGCTGCCGCTGATGGGACTGCTGGCTCTGGATGCGTGGCTCACGTACGAACGTGCGATGTCCGCCGCGCACGTGGCGTTCGACCGCACGCTGGAAGCCTCGCTGCGGGCGATGCGCGAGGGCATCCGCCTGCGCGACGGACGGCTGGAGGTCGACGTGCCGCACCTGGCGCTGGAACTCTTCGATGACAAGGCCGGCCCGCACATCTACTATCTGATCCGCGACGAGCACGGCGAGACGGTGACCGGGTACGAGGACCTGCCGATGCCGCCGCAGCCCGACAAGCGGCTCTACCGCACCGTCTTCTACGACACGCGCTTTCGCGAGCAGCCACTGCGCATGGCCGCGCAGGCGCTGCCGGTTCACGACGTGCGCTCGGCGCGAACGCGGCTGGTCTGGGTGATGGTGGGCGAAACGATCGAACCGCGCCAGGCGGTGGCCCGGGAAATCCTGTTCGGCTCGCTGCTGCAGGAGCTGATGCTGGTGACCCTCGCGCTCGGGATCGTCTGGCTGGGCGTACGCCGCGGGTTGCGGCCGCTGCATCGCCTGTCCGCCACGGTAGCCGCGCGCGACGCCGATCTGCTCGCCCCCATCGAGCAGAAGGACTTGCCCTCGGAAATGAAGCCACTGGTGGTGGCCCTCAACCAGTACGTGGCGCGCCTGCACCGGATGCTGCAGTCACGCAAGCGATTCTTTGCCGATGCGGCGCACCAGCTCAAGACGCCGCTGGCGATCGTCCAGGCGCAGTCCGAACTCGCCCTGCGCGAGCCGGACGCGGCCCGCATGCGCGAGCACTTGCGCTTGCTGCACGGCACCGTGCGCCACGCGTCCAAGGGCGTGCAGCAGTTGCTGTCGCTGTCACGGCTGGAGCCGGACAGCGGCTACGCTCCGACGCTGCGAACCCTGCGGCTGGACGCGCTGGCGCAGGACGTCGCGCTGGAATGGGCGCCGGTGGCGCGCGGCCAAGGCGTGGATCTGGGATTTGAAGGCGATGGCCAGGTCGAGCTGACCGGGCAGACTGAACTGCTGCAGGAACTGGCCGGCAACCTGATCGACAACGCCATCCGCTACGCGGGCTTCGGTACGATCGTAACGGTCCGCGTGGTTCACGAAGCGGGATCACCGCTGCTGGAGGTGGTCGACAACGGTCCGGGCATTGCGCCCGCGGAGCGCAATGCCGTGTTTAGGCGCTTCTACCGGGGCGAGTCCGGGCAGGCCGCGGAAGGCTCAGGGCTGGGCCTGTCGATCGTCCGCGAAATCACCCGCCTGCACGGCGCCACGGTCACGTTGAGCGAGACACCCGGCGGCGGGCTGACGGTCTCCGTGCGCTTTGCCGCGCAGGAACGCCAGCCCGGACCGGGTGCGACAGGCTGACTCGGGCTCAGGCTGCCTTCAGCGTCGGGTAGTCGGTATAGCCCTGGGCGCCGCCGCCATAGAAGGTGGTGCGGTCGGCGGTGTTGAGCGGCGCCTTCACGCGCAGCCGTTCGACCAGGTCCGGATTGGCGATGAACGGACGGCCGAATGCCACCGCGTCGCCGACGCCGCCGGCCACCAGTGACTGCGCACTATCGCTGTCGTATTTGCCGCAGAAGATCAGCAGGCCCTTGAACGCATCGCGCAGCTGGCCGCGGAAGGTATCGGTCAGCTCCGGTCCGCCTGCCCAGTCGGGTTCCGCGATGTGGATATAGGCGATTCCTCGTCTGGTCAGCTCGCGTGCCAGGTACAGCGTGATTTCCTCGGTCTGCTCGTCCTTCATGTCGTGGCCCGCAAAATGCGGCGACAGCCGGATGCCGACGCGGTCAGCCCCCATCTCTGCAATGACGGCATCCGCCACTTCCAGCACCAGGCGGGCACGGTTCTCGAGCGAGCCACCGTACTGGTCAGTGCGCTGGTTGCTGTTGGTGCCCAGGAACTGGTTCAGCAGGTAGCCATTGGCCGAATGGATCTCGACCAGGTCAAAGCCGGCGCGGCGGGCGCGACGGGTGGCCTGGCGGTACTGGTCGATGATGCCGGGAATCTCGTCAGTGGCGAGCGCACGCGGCGTATCGGTCTGGACGTTGTCGGGCGTGCCGTCAGGCAGAACGACGAAGCTCTTGGCGCCTTCCGCGCGCAGCGCCGACGGGGCGACCGGCGCCTGGCCGTTTTCCTGCAGCAGGTGATGCGAAATGCGCCCGACATGCCACAGCTGCAGCGACAGGCGCCCACCGTGGGCGTGCACCGCGTCCACCACCTTCTTCCAACCGGCTTCCTGCTCATCGGTGTAGATGCCCGGCGTCCAGGCATAGCCCTGGCCCTGGCGGGAAATCTGCGAGGCCTCGGTCACGATCAGGCCGGCACTGGCGCGCTGGACGTAGTACTCGACATTCAGCTCGGTCGGCACATCGCCGGGCTGGCCTGCCCGCGAGCGCGTCAGCGGCGCCATGACGATACGGTTGGGCAGCGTGACAGCGCCTGCCTGGATCGGAGAGAAAAGCGATTGGGTCATGTTCTGGCCTTGTTGCGACGATGTGGTCATCCGGACGCATCCGGGGCGAAAAAAGCAATCGTGCAAGCGATTATATTAGACCAGTCGTCTAGTCGCTTGACCCTGAGCGAGACAGGGTCAATCCTCAGGTGCAATGCCGGCAGAGATCCGACTGAGGTACGCCCGACAATGTGGTCGGTAGCGCACCTGTTCCGCCCCTCGACTCAGAGCTTTTCGGTCTCGCCGGTCTTGGGCTGCCACTTCATCAGGCGCTTCTCGCCGGTGCCGACCATCCAGTCGAGCACCAGCGCAAAGGCCGTCAGCACCACGATGCCGGCGAACACCGTATTGATGTCGAAGGTGCCTTCCGCCTGCAGGATGAGATAGCCCACACCGCGCGCAGAACCCAGGTACTCACCCACCACCGCGCCCACGAAGGCCAGGCCGACCGAGGTATGCAGCGACGAGAACACCCAGCTGGTCGCGCTCGGCAGGTACACGTGGCGTAGCAGCTGCCGATGACTGGCGCCAAGCATGCGGGCATTGGCCAGCACCACCGGGCTAACTTCCTTCACGCCCTGGTAGACGTTGAAGAAGACGATAAAGAACACCAGCGTCACCGCCAGCGCCACCTTCGACCAGATCCCGAGGCCGAACCACACGGCGAAGATCGGTGCCAGGATCACGCGCGGCATCGAGTTCATCGCCTTGACGTAGGGATCGAGGATGGCCGACGTCAGCGGGCTTAGCGCCAGCCAGAGCCCCACGCCCAGGCCCGCCACGGTGCCGATGCCGAAGGCCAGCACGGTCTCGATCAGCGTCACGCCGAGGTGCAGATAGATATCACGCTCGACGATGAACCAGTTCCAGATCCGTTGCGCCACCATCAGCGGTTCGCCAAAGAAAAAGGCAACCTGCTGCGAGCGCGTGGCCAGGTGCCACGCGCCGAGGATCACCACGAGGACGAGCAACTGCCAGACGCGCAGCATGCCTTTGGAGTCAGGACGGAAAGCCATAGGAGTTCTTCGAGTTCTGTTTTGGATGGAACGCGCTCAGGCAGCGTTGCGTTGCTGTGCGTAGCCTTTGAGGACTTCCTCGCGCAGGACTGCCCAGATGGCGGCATGCAGTTCGACAAAACGCGGATGGTCGCGGATCTCGGCCACATCGCGCGGGCGCGGCAGGTCGATGGCGAACTCGCCGATCGGATGCGTGCCGGGGCCGGCCGACAGCACCACCACGCGGTCGCTCATGGCAATGGCCTCATCGAGGTCGTGCGTGATGAACAGCACCGCCTTCCGCTTGGCGGCCCACAGGTCCAGCACTTCGTTTTCCATCAGCTGCCGGGTCTGGATATCGAGCGCCGAGAACGGTTCGTCCATCAGGATGATGTCCGGGTCCAGCACCAGCGTCTGCGCCAGGCTGACGCGCTTGCGCATGCCGCCTGACAACTGGTGCGGGTAGCGGTCGCCAAAGCCGCCCAGGCCCACGCGGCGCAGCCATTCCTCGCCCTGCTTCGCGGCCTCCGCGCGCGGCACGCCGCGGAACTCCAGACCCGCCACCACGTTGTCGAGCGCGCTGCGCCACGGCATCAGCGCCTCGGCCTGGAACATATAGCCGGCACGCTGGTTGATGCCCTTCAGGATCTCGCCGAATACACGCACCTCGCCGCTGGACGGCTCCAGCAGGCCGGCGCCAACGTTGAGCAGCGTGGACTTGCCGCAACCGGTCGGACCGACCACGGAAACGAACTCGCCCGGCTGGATGGCCAGGGTAACGTCCTTGACCGCCGTATAGCGCTGGCTGCGGTCATCGCGCGAGACAAAGGTGCAGGTGACCTTGTCGAGAGAGAGTGCGGGAGTGCTCATGGAGAACCGTCTCGGTTCCGCCTCGCGCCGTCGCTGGGGCGCAGGCGCGGGCCGGGTGATGATGGAATGGCCGTGAAGCCGCAATGCAAAGGCCCGCTGCGGACAGCGGGCCGGCAACGGGCACGGCGCAGGACTACTTGTACTTCGCGTTGGCCTTCTGCACGAAGGCGTTGGTATAGGTGTCGTCCAGCTTGATGGACTTGCCCTTCAGCTCCGCATCGAACTGCTGCAGCGTGTTCAGCGCCGTGCGCGGGCCGTCAGCCGGCATCACGCCATCCGGCGAAATCGCTTCCTTGACCTTCTCCCACGCCGACAGGTACAGCGCGCGGTCGCCCAGCAGGTAGCTTTCCGGCACGGTCTTGACGATGTCCGAAGGACCCGCCTTCTGCATCCACTTGAGCGCGCGCACCATCGCATTGGTCAGCGCCTGCGTGGTGTTGGGATTCTGCTGGATGAATGCCGTCGATGCGTACAGGCAGCCCGACGGCATGTTGCCGCCGAACACGGCCTGCGTGTCCTTCAGCGTGCGCGTGTCGGAGGCGACGCGCACTTCGTTCTTCTGCGTCAGCATCGAGATCACCGGGTCCAGGTTCGCCATCGCGTCGATCTGGCCGGAGCGCATGGCGGCCACCGCGCCGGCGCTGGCGCCCACGCCGATGAAGGACACGTCCGACGGCTTCAGGCCGGCCTTGGCCAGCACGAAGTTGGCCATCATGTTGGTCGAAGAGCCCGGCGCGGTCACGCCGATCTTCTTGCCCTTCAGGTCTGCGATCGACTTGAAGTTGGGCATGGTCTTGTTCGACACCACCAGCACGATCTGCGGGGCGCGGCCCTGCAGCACGAATTCCTGGTAGCGCTGGCCCTTGGCCTGCAGGCTGATGGTGTGTTCGTAGGCGCCCGACACCACGTCGGCGCTGCCGCCCACCACGGCCTGCAGCGCCTTGGCGCCGCCGGCGAAGTCGACGATCTCGACGTCCAGCCCTTCTTCCTTGAAATAGCCCAGCCGCTCGGCAATCGTCAGCGGCAGGTAATAGAACAGGTTCTTCCCGCCCACGGCGATCGTGACCTTGGACTTCTCAGGCTTGCCCTGCGCCTGCGCGGGTCCGAAGGTGAACCAGCCGGCGAGGAACAGCGCCAGCGCGATCAGCAACTGCTTCCAGAATTTCTTGTTGTACATGTAATTCTCCTACCCGTTTTTACTGGAGGCGGCAGCCGCTGCAGCCAGAAGGCCGCGCCCGGCGTGCCGCCGAGCGGCAAGTTGCGATGCTACCGGACCGGTCACAGGTCCGCATCGGGATCAATACCTACCGCTTGCCCGCCGTAAATCGTTCATGCCGGCGGACAGGCGGGGCAGCATACGCGCCTTCCCTTTCGAACAGCTTGCCGCCCTCGCCTCCGACCTTATTCGGCGTGGATGTCCGCGGACTTGATCACCTTGCCCCAGCGCACGAGTTCAGCCTTCTGGTATTGCGCCAGTTGCTGCGGACCCATGAACTTCGCCTCGGCGCCAAGTTCCTCGGCCTTCTTGCGGAAGGCTTCGGTTCGCATGATCTTTTCGATCTCGCCGGCCAGCTTGTCGATCACCGGCTTGGGCGTGCCGGCGGGCGCATACATCGCAAACCAGGACGACACGTCCAGGTCGGGGTAGCCCGCCTCGGGCGCCGAAGGCACGTCCTTCAGGCTCGGCAGGCGGTTCTTGCTGGTCACCACCAGCGGGCGCAGCTTGCCGGCAGCGATATGACCCATCAGCGGAGGCGGCGTGGTCATGGTCAGGTCCACCGAGCCACCCAGCAGGTCGGTCATGGCCGGGCCGGTACCCTTGTATGGCACATGGGTGATCTGGATGCCGGCCATCTGGTTCAGCAGCTCGGTCGAGACGTGCTGCAGCGAGCCATTGCCCGAGGACGCATAGTTCAGCTTGTTCGGATTGGCCTTGGCATACGCCACCAGTTCCTTCAGCGACTTCACCGGCAGGCTCTGGCGCACCACCAGCACCTGCGGCGCCGACAGGATATTGGCCACCGGCGCAAAGTCCCTGACCGGGTCCCACGAGAGGTTCTTCACCAGCAACGGAGTGATGACGTGGTAGCCGGAGTACTGCACCAGCAGCGTGTAGCCGTCCGGCTTGGCGCGTGCCACCACCTGCGCGGCAATGCTGCCGCTGCCGCCCGGGCGGTTGTCCACCACCACCGCCTGGCCGAGCGCCCTGGCCAGCGGCTCGGAAATCATGCGCGCGGCCAGGTCGGTCGTGCCGCCCGCTGCCGCCGACACGACCAGCGTGACCGGGCGATTGGGGTAGTTGCCGTCCTGTGCGAAAGCCACCGGCGCCAGGAGCGTTCCGCCCAGCGCCAGCAGCGCGGCGGCCATGGTCTTGCGCCGCGCGGGCACAGCAATGTTGCGATGAAGATCTTGCTTCATGAGGTGTCTCCGTTATCTGGATGATCGATCGTTATTGTTCTGGCGCGGCCGCATCGGTGGCGGCCGTCGCAATGGGTACCGGATTCAGCCCTGTCCGGCGAAATGCTCCGCCAGCCATGCCGGCGCCTGGTGCGTACGAAGGCGCGGCCCCGCGCTCAGCAACTGACTGTGGACTTCGCGCCCGACCAGGCCGGACATGCCGCCCACGATGCCGAGCAAGGCCTTGAGGTCGACCCCGGTCTGCACGCCCATGCAGTCGAACATGTGGACGAGGTCTTCCGTGCTGACGTTGCCGCTCGCGCCCGGCGCGTACGGGCATCCGCCGAGCCCGCCGGCCGCCGCGTCGAAGCGGGTCACGCCGGTTTCCCATGCCGCCACGGCGTTAGCCAGGCCCATGCCGCGCGTGTTGTGCAGGTGGATGGTCAGGCCGGTCTGCGGCAGCTTCGACTGGAACCGCTCGCACATCGCCGCAACCTGGTTCGGATAGGCCATGCCGGTGGTGTCGCAAAGCGTGATGCCAGCCGCGCCGGCGTCGGCAAAACGAGCGGCCAGGTCCATCACGGCCCCGACATCCACCTCGCCTTCGAACGGGCAGCCGAACACCGTCGAAAGCGATACATTGACCGGCACGCCGGCCGCACCGGCTTCGGCAATCATCGCCAGCAACTGCGCCTGCGATTGCTGGCGGGTCATGCGCAGGTTGGCACGGTTGTGGGTCTCGCTGGCCGACATCACCAGGTTGACTTCGTCAGGCCGGCACGACAGCGCCCGCTCCAGCCCGCGCAGGTTGGGCACCAGCGCGGTGTAGCGCACGCCGGGATGGCGCTGCATGCGGTGCATCAGCGCTTCGGCATCGGCCAGTGCGGGAATGGCGCGGGCCGAAGTGAAGGACGTGGCCTCGATGCGGGCGAAGCCGCAGGCGGAGAGCGCATCGACGAACGCGACCTTGGCATCGGTCGGCACCACTATGGGCTCGATCTGCAGTCCGTCGCGCGGCGCAACTTCATTGATCTCGACGCGTGCGGGGCCGCGCAGTGCGCCGGTGGAACAGGTAGCGGCGCTCATGCGATCACCTTCCTTGCGCGCAGGTCGGCAATGGCAGCGGCATCGAATCCGGCCTGGGCCAGCACGGCATCGGTATGCTCGCCAAGCGTCGGCGCACGGTCGTGGATGGCGCCTGGGCTGCCGGACAGCTTGGGCACGACGCCCGGCACTTCCACCGTCAGCCCGCCGGCCGAGGTCACCGACTCGATCACGCCGCGGGCGCGATAGTGCGGGTCTTCGGCGATGTCCTTGACGGTGTAGATCCTGCCTGAAGGCACCTCGGCCTGGCGCAGCACTGCCAGCGCGGCGTCCACGGTCTGCGTGCGCGTCCAGGCGGCGATGGCGGCGTCGATCTCGTCCACGCGTTTCACGCGGCCGTCGTTCTGGGCCAGCGCCGGGTCATCGGCGAGGTCCGCCCGGCCGATCGCCAGCATCAGGCGCTTGAAAATGGCGTCGCCGTTGGCGGCGACCAGCACGTACTCGCCGCTCTCGCACGGGTAGGCGTTGGAGGGCGCAATGCCCGGCAGCGCGCCGCCCGCGGGCTGGCGCACGGCGCCAAACGCCGAATACTCGGGCAGCAGGCTTTCGCTCAGGTTGAACAGCGATTCGTACAGCGCCACGTCGATGACCTGGCCTTCACCGCCGCGGGCGTCGCGCTGATAGAGCGCCAACAGCACGCCCATCGCGCCGTGCAGCCCGGCGATGGTGTCGCCCAGCGACAGGCCGGCGCGCACCGGCGCGCGGCCCGGCTCGCCGGTCAGGTGGCGCAGCCCGGCCATGGCTTCGGCCACGGCGGCAAAGCCGGGCTCGTCCTTCTTCGGACCGGTCTGGCCGTAGCCGGAGACGCGCAGCATGATCAGGCGCGGATTGTCCGCGTGCAGCACATCCCAGCCCAGACCCCATTTCTCCATGGTGCCTGGGCGGAAATTCTCGATCAGCACATCCGCATCGGCCGCCAGCTTGCGCACCAGCGCCTGCCCTTCCGGCTGGCGCAGGTCGATGCAGATGGATTCCTTGTTGCGGGATTGCGCCTCCCACCACACCGAGGTCCCTTCATGCAGCATGCGCCATTTGCGCAGCGGGTCGCCCTGCCCGGGCGGCTCGACCTTGACCACGTGGGCACCGAAGTCGGCCAGGGTCTTGGCGGCAAAAGGGCCGGCGATGAGTTGTCCGAGTTCGAGGACGCGGATGCCCTCGAGAATCTGTTGCGCCATGGGGTGTCTCCGTGCGGTGCGGCGGTCTGGTGGCATTGCGGTGCTGCCCGTGAAGGCATGGCCGCATTGCGTTTTGACGGAGTGTGCCCCAGCGGCCGCCCGCCAGGAATCGGCAATCGGAGAAGCGGGCTTTCTCGGAATGCGAAAGGCTGTCGCCCTTCAGCAGGGTGGCGTCAGAATGGCGCCCGGTCGCCGCACAGGTGGGTGATCAGCAGGCGGGCCGACACTGTCAGGCCCGCCGGGTCGCGCAGGCCGATCAGCAGCGAGCGGCGCGCCCAGGCGTCCTGCAGCGACACCAGCGACAGGCCCATCGACTTCACGTGCGGCTCTGCGGCAATGCGCGGCAGCACGCCCACGCCCAGCCCGGCCATCACCATGCGGCACATGGCGTCGAAGCTGCGCACCTGGATGCGCAACCGGAACGGACGATCCAGGCGGCTGCTTTCTTCCAGCAGCCGGGCCGCCAGCGAGGTCTCTTGCGGCAGGCTGACAAAGTCGAATTCCAGCGTATCGGCGTAGCGCACCGGACCACGCTCGGACAGCGGATGGCCGCGCGGCGTGATGATGACGAGTTCGTCCTGCCGGTATTCCACCGTCATCAGCCCCGCGCTGGGCGTACGGTCGGCAAAGATGCCGACATCGGCGCGGTTCTCGACCAGCGCCGCGACGATATCGCGGCTGTTCTGCTCCTCCAGCTCGATGCGGATGGTCGGATGCAGCTGCATGAAGGACGCCAGGTCATCCGGCAGGAACTGCGTGATCGCCGAGGTATTGGCGCAGACGCGCACCTGCCCGCGCACACCGGAGGCATAGTCCGACATCACGCCGGCCATGCGTTCCACGTCCTGGAGGATGGTCAGCGCGTGGTGGAAACAGGCCTGTCCGGCCTCGGTCAGTTGTACCCCCGCCGCATGGCGGAAGAACAGCGGCGCGCCCACAGCGGTTTCGAGGTCGGAGATCCGCTTGCTGGCCGCGGCCACCGCCAGGTGCGATTGCCGCGCACCGGCTGAAATGCTGCCCTGGCGGGCCACGGCGACGAACAGGCCGAGCGTGACGAGATCGAAGCGTGCCAGGTTCATGGGCGGCTGCAGCTACGGTAGTTGATGTTCTGCTGGCCAGGCTTGCCCGCCGGGCGGCGCGGCATGCCCGGGAGTTCAGAGATTGCGACGGTCCATCACCGCTCGGGCGATGGTGCCGGCGTCGACGTATTCGAGTTCGCCTCCGACCGGCACGCCACGGGCCAGGCGCGAGACCTTCAACCCGCGCGCCTTCAGCATCTCGCCGATATAGTGCGCGGTGGCTTCGCCCTCGCTGGTGAAATTGGTGGCAACGATGACTTCCTGGACCGGGCCACCCATTTCCGGATCGGTGGCGCGGGCCAGCAGGCGGTCCAGGTGGATCTCGCGCGGGCCGATGCCGTCCAGCGGCGAAAGCCGGCCCATCAGCACGAAGTACTTGCCGCGGTAGGTCAGGGTCTGCTCGATCATGACCTGGTCGGCGGGCGTTTCCACCACACACAACAGCGTGCCGTCGCGGCGGTCGTCGCGGCAGGTCTCGCAGATTTCCTGCTCGGTGAACGTATTGCAGCGCGCGCAGTGGCGGATGCCGTCGGCGGCCCCGCGCAGCGCATCACCCAGCTTGCGCGCGCCCTCGCGGTCGTGCTGCAGCAGGTGATAGGCCATACGCTGGGCGGATTTCGGCCCGACGCCGGGCAGCACCCGCAGCGCCTCGATCAGCGCCTGCAGCGAGGTCGGCGGAGAGGCTCTTACCATTGCCTGTTGCCTGGAGTGCGGGGATTGCCCGGTGCGCGCGTCATGCGTTGGTTTGCCTGCCCGATCAGAACGGCAGCTTGAAGCCCGGAGGCAGCGGCAGGCCCGAGGTCATCGAACCCATCTTTTCCTGCGTGGTGGCTTCGGCCTTGCGCACGGCGTCGTTGAAGGCGGCTGCCACCAGGTCTTCCAGCAGTTCCTTGTCTTCGCCCTCGGCCAGCAGGCTCGGATCGATCGACACGCGCTTGACGTCGTTCTTGCAGGTCATGACCACCTTCACGAGACCGGCGCCCGACTGGCCCTCGACCTCGATCTGTGCCAGCTGCTCCTGCATCTTCTTCATGTTTTCCTGCATTTGCTGGGCTTGCTTCATCAGCCCCGCCAGTTGACCTTTCATCATGATGGAATGCTCCTGAAATCGGTAATGGAATGAGTGGATGGCCGCCTCTCAGTGGACGCGGCCCGAAAATTCAGGCGGCGCGCGGCTGGATCGAACCGGGCACGATCTGCCCGCCGAAATCGCGCAACAGGCCCTGTACAAACGGATCGGCCTCGATATTGGCTTCGGCCTCGCGCTGGCGTTCGGCTCGGGCCTTGGCATCTGCCGCAGCCGCCGTGGCGGCAACCGCGCCTACTTCGCACAGGACCCGCACCGCCTCGCCGAAATGCTCGGACAGGACTTGCTGCAGCCGCTCGGCCACGCCGTTTTCGCCGATCGCCGCCACCGGAATACGCAGGTGGAAGGTACGCCCGACCACTTGCGTCAGCTCGCTCTGGTACGCCAGCTGCTGGGCCAGCCCCTTGAGCGGCAGCGTGGCGGCAAACGTGGGCCAGTCGCCGGTAAACACCGCCGGCGTTCCGTCTTCCGCCGCAACGGGCGGACGTGGTGCAACCGTCTCGGCCGACACAGGCGCCCGCTGGCGCACTGGCTCTGCCTCGGCAGGCTCCGCGGGCGCGGCTTGCCTGGCGCCCCGGGCCTGCTCGGCGCGCGGCATGCCGACGCCGGGATCGTTGTCATACGGCCCGATCATCGGCAGGTCTGGCGGCAATTCTTCCCACGGCGGAACGTCGCTGCCCCCGGACATTTCCCAGGGCGGCACCGATTCAGGTTCCGGCGCTCGCGCGGCTGCCGGCTTTGCGGCTGGCGCGGGCATCTGCGCAGGTCGCTGGGCGGGCGCGGAAGCCGGCCGGGCCATCGCCGCGGCGCCGGCAGAGGCCGGTGCACGCAATGGCTGGGCGGCCGGACGTGCCGGAGGCGGTGCGGCCGGCGCTGCGGGCGGCGGCATGCGGCCGCCACCGCCTCGCGCGGCGGAAGCCTGGCGCGCAGCGGCCAGCGCCGCGCGCGCGGGCGACAGCGGTGCCTCATTGGCAGAAGCGGGCTTTGCCGGTGGCGCAACGGTTTCCTGCATGGCGGGCGCCGCGGCGGCGGGCCGGGCGGGCGTTGCCGGCGATGCAGCGGGAGCCGGCGTCGCCGCATAACGCGGCGCGGCAGGCTCGGAAACGGCAAGAGCCGACGTGCCGCGCGGGCGCGGAACGGCATTGCCGCCACCCTGCCCGGAAGCCGACACCGGCGCGGGCTCCGGGCTCGACGACGGCCGGAACGCCAGCATGCGCAGCAGCGTCATGGTGAAGCCCGCGTACTCGTCCGGGGCAAGCGCGAGCTCGCTGCGGCCGAGGTTGGCAATCTGGTAGAAGAGCTGGATTTCCTGGGCATCGAAGACGCCGGCCAGGCGACGCACCTCATCGGCTTCCGGCCATTCATCCTGGACCGAAGCCGGCACGGCCTGCGCCAGCGCGACCTTGTGCAAGAGCGATCCGAGGTCCTGCAGCGCACCGGCGAAGGACAGGCTGCGGTCGGCCATCGCATCGGCAATGCCGAGCATGGCGGCGCCGTCCTCGGCGGCCAGTGCGTCGAGCAGTTGCACCAGGTAGCTCTGGTCGATGGCACCCAGCATGCCGCGCACCGCGTCTTCCGACACCTGCCCCGCGCTGTAGGCGATGGCCTGATCGGTCAGCGACAGCGCATCGCGCATGGAGCCGTGGGCGGCCTGGGCCAGCAGGCGCAGGGCGTTGCCGTCGTGGCTGATGCCTTCCTGCGCCAGGATGTTGTCCAGGTGCGAGACGATATGCCCCGGGGGCATCTGCTTCAGGTTGAACTGCAGGCAGCGCGACAGCACCGTGACGGGAATCTTTTGCGGATCGGTCGTCGCCAGGATGAACTTGACGTGCCCGGGCGGCTCTTCCAGCGTCTTCAGCATGGCGTTGAAGGCGTGGTTGGTCAGCATGTGCACTTCGTCGATCATGTAGACCTTGAAGCGCCCGACCGTCGGGGCGTAGACCGCCTTGTCCAGCAACTGCGCCATTTCGTCGACGCCGCGGTTGGACGCCGCGTCCATCTCGATGTAGTCGACGAAGCGGCCGCTGTCGATTTCGGTACAGGCCTTGCACTGCCCGCATGGCTGGGCGGTGATGTCGCCGTTGCCGTCAGGACCGGTGCAATTGAGCGATTTGGCCAGGATCCGCGACAGCGTGGTCTTGCCGACCCCGCGCGTGCCGGTGAACAGGTAGGCGTGATGCAGCCGCTGCTGTTCCAGCGCGTGCGTGAGCGCGCGGACCACGTGCTCCTGGCCGACCAGCGTGGTGAAATCCCTGGGGCGCCATTTGCGCGCTAGAACTTGATAACTCATGGCGGCGATTGTAGCAAATGGCGACCGCCACAATCGCGGCGGCCGCTCCAATCTTTGCGCCTGCCGCCCGGGAGGCGCCGGAGGCCGCCCGGGCGCGCCCTGTCAAGGCCGGGAAGCCTCTCGGGGACGCCTCTTTTTGGGGCGAAACCGGCAGGCCGCGCGAACTCAACCGCATTCGCCCACGTAGCCGCAATTGGCGCACTTGGCGCAGCCGTCGACCTTGTGCAGGGCGTGCGCGCCACACTCTGGACAGGGCTTGCCGGTGCCAACGCCCGGATTGGGCGCTGCCGCGGCGCCTGCGGCATGTCCGGCCTGCGGCTGCGCTGCCGCATTGCCCGAATCGCGCTGAACCAGGCGCGCCGCCAACACCGCCACCGGCACCTGGGCGCCCTCCTCGTCCAGGAATCCGCGCTTGATCAGGATGCGCTGGAGCGCAAAGCTGATAGCCGCCACCTCGGAATCATGGAAGCGCGGCACCTCGGTGCCGTCCTGCCGCAGCAGCACGCCGTAGCGGACCGTTCCCTTGTCCCAGACGACATTGCGCATGTCCGCCAGCGCCTTCGCCACCGATCCGCCGGAGCGGGCCACCATCGACAGCAGCCGCATAGTGGAGGTGATCCACTGCTGGCCCTCGCTGCGCTGGCCGGCCGGCATGAAGAATTCCACCGGCCGCTCGATAACGACCGGCTTGCCGTCGATTACGCCCGGCACGCGCATGAAGTTCACGGTCAGGTAGACCGTCTTGTGGCCTTCATAGGTCATGTACTCCAGCTTGGACGTCACGCCTTCCAGGTCGCCCACCGGACGGCTGCCGAACGGCCGGACCAGCGGATCCTCCGCAAACGACGGCGCCGGGGCCGGCGTGTCGACCGACAGCACCGCGCCAAGGATGCTGTTCGGCCGGTAGGTCGCCAGCCCCTTCAGGCCGGCCTTCCAGGCCTCCAGGTATAGATTGCGGAAGGCCTCGTACGGATAGTCCTCCGGCACGTTGACGGTCTTGCTGATGCTGGTGTCGATATACGGCTGCACCGCCTCCAGCATGCGCATATGGTCCAGCGCCGACATCTGGAGCGCTGTCACGAAGGCATCCGGCAACTGCTCCATGTCGGCGCCCATGTGACGATAGAGCCGCCAGGCGTGATCGGCCACCTCGAATGTCCGGTAGCCGTTGTCCGGCATGCGCTTCTTGCGGTTGTAGGTCCACGAGAACGCCGGCTCGATGCCGTTGGAAGCGTTGTCCGCAAACGCCAGTGTGATGGTGCCGGTCGGCGCGATCGACAGCAGGTGCGAATTGCGCAGGCCGTGCTGCGCAATGGCCGTCTGCAACGATTCCGGCAGGCGGCGCGCGAAGCCGCTTTGCAGGTAGGCCTCGGCATCGAACAAGGGGAAGCCGCCCTTCTCCACGGCCAGCGCAGTCGAGGCAAGGTAGGCCTCGTCGCGCATCCGTTCCGCGATACGTGCGGCCAGCGTGCGCGCGGGCTCGCTGTCGTAGCGCAGGCCCAGCATCACCAGCGCGCTGCCCAGGCCAAGAAAGCCCAGCCCGATCCGGCGCTTGGCGCGCGCTTCGGCCTCCTGCTCCGGCAATGGCCAGAAGGTCACGTCGAGCACGTTGTCGAGCATGCGTGTTGCTACCTTCACCACTTCGGCAAACGCAGCGAAATCGAATTCGCTTTGCGGGGTGAACGGCTGGCGCACGAAGCGCGTAAGGTTGATCGACCCCAGGCAGCAGCAGCCGTACGACGGCAGCGGCTGCTCGGCACATGGGTTGGTGGCCTCGATCTGTTCGCAGTAATAGAGGTTGTTGTCCGCGTTGATCTGCGACAGGAACAGGATCCCCGGCTCCGCATGGTCGTAGGTCGCGTGCATGACCTGGTCCCACAGCCGCCGCGCGGGAAGGCGCTGATAGACCCACTGGCCGTCGTCGCGCCGATAGGCGCCCGCAGCAATCATGTCGGCGCCGGGCTCGGCCTCGTGGATCAGTTCGACCTCCTCGTCAGCCTCGACCGCGCGCATGAAGGCGTCGGTGACCCCGATCGAGATATTGAAGTTGGTCAGCTCGCCGCTGTCCTTGGCATGGATAAAGCTCTCGATATCCGGATGGTCGCAGCGGAGCACGCCCATCTGGGCGCCGCGGCGTGCCCCGGCGGACTCAACCGTCGCGCACGATGCATCGAACACCTTCATGAACGACACCGGCCCCGAGGCGCGCGAATGCGTGGCGCGCACCAGCGCGCCGGCCGGGCGGATGGCCGAGAAGTCATAGCCCACGCCGCCGCCGCGACGCATGGTTTCGGCAGCCTGGGCGACTGCGGTATAGATGCTCGGCCTTCCGTCGCGCGGCTCCGACACCGAATCGCCCACCGGCTGCACGAAGCAATTGATCAGCGTGGCCTGGATTCCGGTGCCTGCGGCCGAATTGATGCGGCCTGCCGGCACGAAGCCGTTCTCCTGCGCCCACAGGAAGCGCGCGACCCAGGCCTCGCGTTGATTCTCCGGCTCGGCTTGCGCGAGCGCGCGCGCCACGCGTTGCCTGACGTCGGAGACGCTACGCTCCTCGCCCTTGGCATATTTTTCAAGCAGGACTTCGGTGGAGATTTCCTGTGGCGCGAGTGCGCCGCGAATGATCTGGTCGTTTGCGTTCATCTGTTGGCTCACCACTGGTTGGCGTCTGGCGGTTCAGTGATTCAGGTGTCAGGGACGGACATACGGGGCAACGAAGTTGTAGCCATCGTCCCGGATGCCGCTTGCTGCCGGCACAGCGCGGCAGGCAGTCATGCTCAGGCGACAACGCTGCCGAGCGCCTGCGCAAGATCAATTTGATGCAATTTCGACGCAGTGTGTTCGCTTTGAGTTAGAATGCCGGTCGGACGGGCCTCCTCGCATGGTGGCGCGGTCAACCTGGTCAGGTCGGGAACGAAGCAGCCATAGCCGTTTTCCATCAGTGCCGAGGGTCAGGCTCGTCCCCTTCGCTTTCCACTCTCGCGCCGTCACGGCGCGCACGTCTAATCGCAGCAGCCACGGCCAGCCTGCACTGATCCGCTCCCAGACACTGTAGTACAGCTGCCGACGCACGCACACGTCACATGCAAGGACATTTTGCGCCTTTTTCGGCCCGACGGCAGAGGCCGGCGCCGCAGCGCCGGCATGCACCTCAGAACAGCGAACCCTGCTCCTGCGGCATGCGGGCCACCAGGCCGTCCATCGCGATCCACTCGCCATCCGCCGTTGCCACGCCCGCCTCGACAGGCTTGCCGGGAAACATCGGCCCGACCGCCGACACATAGCGCGCAAGCTGCGCGCGATACGACGCCCGTTCCTGCGGCAGCAGCCTCAGCTTGTAGTCGACGACCACGACCTTGTCCTCGAACTCGACCAGGCGGTCGATACGCAGCAGCCGGCCGCGGGAATCGAACAGCTCGACCTCGTTGCGCGCCGACACCGCATCGGCGGCAAACAGCAATGGCGCCAGCTGCGGCGCCGACAACATGGCGCGGACCGCGGCCACGGCCTCTTCGGCCTGCTTCTGCCATTCTTCCCTGGCCTGTGGCGCGCCGGCGCCGGCCAGCGGGAACCAGCGCAGCACCGTCGGCACGTCGGGAACCACTCCAAAGGCGTCCGGATAGCGCGTGACACGCTCGAGCAGCGCGTGGACGAGTTCGCCGTGGCGCGCGGCGGCGGCGTTGAAGACGATGCCATCGGGTTCGCCCTCGATCTCTGGCACCATATCGTCCATGGCGTCGGTGCTGGCCACGCCATCCACCGCATCGCGATAGCGCACACGGAAATCCGTATAGCGGACCGGCTCGCTCAACCGCGACACGGCCGCCTCGCCTGCCGGCGCTTCGGCTTCGGGATACGCTGCCACAGCCTCGCCTGCACCGGACGCCTGCAGCCGCACGTACCAGCTGCCCGAAATTTCGTTATTGGACTCCCCTTCCGCGCTGCGGCTGGCGCGCCCTTTCACCCCGCTCACCAGCAACCCTTGCTGCGCGCGCGTCATGGCGACATACAGCAGGTTCCAGTTCTCACGCTCGGCCAGCGCGGCTTCAGCCTCGAACAGCGGCGCGCGCGCCAGCCCGCGCTCGCTGCGCTTGCCATAGGCCGAGAAATGCAGGGGCACCGGCGACGCCGGTGGCCAGTCGATCAGGATGCCACCGCGATCGGGCGCCGGATCGCTGTGGTTGGCGTCCAGCAGCACGACGAACGGCGCCTCCAGCCCCTTGGCCGCATGCACGGTAAGGATGTGCACGGCATCAAGCCCTGCATGCGCGGGATCGTCATCGGCCGGCTCAACGTCTTCCGCACCGTCGGCCATGCCGCCCTCATCCGGGCTTTCGCCCTCGTCGCCGCGGCGGATCTCCTGCAATTCGTCGATGAACTTGGGCAGACTCGGATAGCGGCCGCCGTCCAGGTCGAGCGACAGCTTGAGGAAGGCATCGAGGTTCGCCAGCACCTGTTCGCGGATATCAGTCGGCGCGGCTTCGGCATAGCGGCGACGGACTTCGCCGCCGTGGAAGATATGGTCGATCAGGTCGTGGACCGGCCGGTGCGGCGCGATCCGCAACCAGTGCCGCAGGCGCGCCACGCCTTCACGCACGGCGCCGGAACACGCCTCAGGGATGCCGCCGGCCTCGATGCGCGCCCACCAGCCGCCCTCGCCTTCCATGCGGGACAGCAGCACAAGGTCGTCATCGGTTGCGCCCACCAACGGGCTCTTCAGCACGTGGGCCAGATCGAGATCGGATTCCGGCGTCATCAGGAACGCCAGCAATGCCGACAGGTCGAGCGCTTCCAGCGTGGCAAGCAGCCCGCCGCGGCGCGGACTCAGGCATGGGATGCCGGCTTCGCGCAGCGCGCGTTCGTAGTCGGGCAGGTGCGTCTTGCGCCGGACCAGCAAGTGCATGTCGCTCCAGCGCGCGGCGCGTTGGGTGCCGCCTTCATGCACCGGCACGGTGTCGCGGATATGGCGCAGCCACGCGGCCACGCGCCGGCCCTCTTCCAGGCGCAGCGAATCGCCATCCTGCCGGCGCGAATGCAGGAGCGTATCGCGATGATCAGGCACGGCGTCGGATTCTTCTTCGGGTTGCGAAGCAGGTTCGACCAGCGGCAGCAGCCAGACCGGGCCGCCGCCTTCGGCCAGCGCAGTCGTCTGCGTCTCGTACAGCGGATAGCGTCCATCGGCGCGCGCGCCGTCGAACACCGCATTGACCCACTCGAGCACCTCGCATCGGTTGCGGCGCGTGCGGTTGGTACGCAGCACGGTTGCCCCGAACTGCGCCTGCAGCATCTCGCTCGCCGCGCCGAACAGGCGCGCGTCGGCACGCCGGAAACGGTAGATGGACTGCTTGGGATCGCCCACCAGGAACACCGTCGGCCGCTCGCCGAGCCCCGCGTAACCGGCCAGCCATCCCTGCAGGATGCGCCACTGCAGCGGATTGGTGTCCTGGAACTCGTCGAGCAGCAGATGCCGGTAGCGGGCGTCGAGCCGCACCTGCAGGTAGGTCGCGGTCTCCTCGTCAGACATCAGGCGTGCCGCCAGCCATTCCAGGTCGGCGAAATCCATCGCGCGCTGCTCGCCCTTATGCTGCTGGTAACGCCTGAGCAAGGCATCGCCCAGCCGATAGAGCGCCTGGTTGACGGCCAGCACCGCTGCCTCGCAACGGCGGGCACTCACGTCGTTGATCATCGCGCACAGCTCGGCGTGCCGCGCGATCAGCTCGTCAACCATGGCCTCGCCACCGGCGGCCTTGACGAGCGCGCTGGTACGGCGCATGGAACGCGGCTCGCCGACCGTGGTAAAGAAGGCGGCGCGCAGCAGATCGAAGGCGTGTTCGGCCGCCTTGCCCGCCTCGGCACCCGCCTCGCGCCACGCACCGATCGCGATCAGGGCGTCAGTGATGCGGCCGGCATGCGTCTGTTCGGTCTTGCCGCCCGTGCCCAGGTGCGTCGCGAGCGCCTGGCAGGCTTCCAGCCAGCCTTCGTCGCAGAGCGCCTGCACCAGGACGTCGGACTGCGCGTCCTCGCCCAGGCACGCGGTGAGCGCTTCGACCGGATCGTTGCCTTCCTGCATTGCCCACCATTCGCTGCGCGCGTGGAACATCGCATCCAGCAGCGACCGCGTCTGGAATTCACCGACGGTGTCGACGAGCGCCTCGTAGGCTTCGCGCAGGTCCGCGTACTGCGGCGTCGCCAGCGCGCGCCACACTGGCGCCCAGGCTTCGCGCTTCATGCGCAGCGCGTCCTCGCGCAGCGCGGCGCCCGGCACGATGCCCGAAGCCAGCGGCGCGCCGCGCAGCAGCGTGCCGAACCAGCCGTGGAAGGTATCGATCGCCATGCGGCCCGGCGCGGCCAGCACCTGCGCATGCAGAAGGCGTGCGCGCGGCAATGCTGCGCGCGCGGCTTCCGGAGTCAGGCCGCGTTGCGCAAGTGCCGCGATCACTTCGTCGTCGGTACCGCGCGCCATCTCCGCCAGCACTTCCAGCAGGCGGTCGCGCATTTCTTCCGCGGCCTTGCGGGTGAAGGTGATGGCAAGAATCTCGTGCGGCGCGGCGCCAGCCAGCAGCAGGCGTACGAGGCGCGCCACCAGCAGCCAGGTCTTGCCGCTGCCGGCACAGGCCTCCACCACTACCGAACTGGCGGGATCGCAGGCAGCGCGGGTGAAATCGGCTTCGCTGACGGGCTGGCCGTCGCGCAGGTAGGCATGAACTGTCATGAAGTCAGCACCGGCACGGCGGTGGATTCCCAGAAGCCCTTGCGGCACAGGCCGCGGGCGTTGCAGTAAGTACAGGCGGATGCGTCGCCGAACGCAGGCAGCTGCGCGCCGCCACGCAGGCGCATGACATCGCTGCGCATCTGCTCCTCCAGCCAGGCGACGGCGGCATCGAAATCCGGCAGGCCAACTTCGCGCTGCGGCGCCGCGGCACCTTCGCGGGCACCCTCAAGCGCGATCCAGCTGCCGCCGACGGCGTCGGCACGCAGCAGGCCGTAGAACGGCAACTGGCAGTCTTCCTCGACTTCGCTGACCTTGCGCTTCAGCCGCGTGGCACTTTGCGTCTTGTAGTCGAGCACCGCATGCGCGCCGCCCGGGCCCTGGTCGAGGCGGTCGATGCGGCCATTCAGGCGGATCGGCTGTCCGTCGGGCATTGGCAGGTCGATACCCGCGTCGATCTCGCCGCCACGCCAGAACCAGCCCTGGGCCTCGCGCGCCGACTGCCACGCCACATAGGACGGCAGCACCTCGCGCCAGCGCCGGTAGTAGGCGATGGCATTGCCGTCTTCGGCCATCAGCGCGCCAAAGACGTCGTCGGAAATCTCGTTCAGGCGGGCCAGTCGCTGCTCGTCGGTGACGTGCTCGCCGGCCTCGCGCCGGGCCTGCAGATCGCGGTGATAGCGCAGCAGCACGCGATGCAGCAGTTCGCCGATATCGCGCTTTTCCAGGTCGTCGCTGACCGTCTCGAGCCCGGCCAGGCCGAGCATGCGGCCGGCAAAGAACTGGTAGGGGCAGCGGCGCAGCATGTTGTACGCCTGTGCGCTCCAGCGCGTGGGCACCAGCTCGGGCGCGGCCGGCGCCGGCATGTTGCGCACCTCGGCAAAGGTCTCATGGTGCAGCGGCGCGGCACTGGCCTCGATCGGCGCCCCCGCGCGCGAGCAGCGGGCCGAAAGGCGCTCGATCCAGCCCGATACATGCCTGGGCTCGCCGCGCCCGCCAAAGCGCTGCCAGGTCATGACCACATCGTCATTGTTGAGCAGCACTTCGGCCAGGTCCCGCGCCTGCTGGGCAAAGCGCGTCTCGCGGTCTTCCAGGTCCAGTTCGCGGCGCATCTGGTTGGAGAAGAACATCAGCTCGGCCGCGCTCGAAGGCAGTTGCGCGTCGTCGCAGCCGACGATCACCACGCCCTCGAAGCGGCGCATGCGCGCGCCGTTGAGCGGCAGGATCGTAATGCGGGCCGGCCCGCTGGCGGAAGGCTCCTTGTAGGCAACCGATTCGAGCAGCGCCGCCAGCATCGCGCGGAATTCGCTCTGGCTGAGCGTGGCGTGCGCGCCGGTCTCGTCCTGCGGCAGGTCTTGCAGGCGTGCGAGCGCGTCGAGTAACTGCGTACCGGCATCGTCGGCCGCCAGGGCATTGCGCATGCCAAGCCGGTCGAGCGTGCCGTCCAGGCAAGACAGCCACGTCGACAGCGGTTTCTGTGCATTGCCCCTCGGCCACTGCGTGGCTTCATCGGCGAGCAGCCGGATCAGGTCACGAGCGGCCTTTCGGGCAGCTTCGGCAGCATCGCGCTGCTCCTCGGCCGGGAAAGCCGGGGAAGGGGCGTCCGAACTGAACAGGTGACGCAGGCGCGCCCAGCCGCCGGTGATGCCGTCTCGCCTGACCTGGCGCTCGAGCAAGGCAATGGCGCCTCCACGATGCGCGAGTTCCGGCAGGCAGAACGGGCTCTTCAGGAGGTCCAGCAAGGCGGCGGTGTCGCCGTCGCGCACCAGCAGGTCGAACCAGCGCATCAGCGCCGCGGCGGCGCGCGTGGTGGACAGCTTCCAGCCGGTCTCGTCGCGCACCGGCGCACCGGCGCGGGCCAGCAAGGCGCGCGCGCGGCGGGCCACGATGCGGTCGTGCGCGACCAGCGCAACGTTGCGGCGGCCTTCATTGAGCCATTGCACCAGCTGGTCGGCGGCGGCGATGGCCTCGTCCTCGAACCGGGCGCTGCCGATCACGCGCACGCACGGGCGTGCTTCCGGCAGCGCCGGCGACATCAGCGGCGCGGGCATCGCCTCTTCACCGGGGCCCGCCACGCGCGCCTCCGGCCACAAGGACAGCAAGGTGTCGTACCACGATGACTCGGCCTCGGCCGGCGACTCGTCAGCGCCCTGCCCCGACCAGTCGTAGCCGATTTCCAGCACCGGCACGAGCTCGGCCGCGTGGCGCAGGAAGGCAGCCTCGATCGGTTCGGGCGGCGTCGGCGCAATCCAGACGACCGGGCCGGTCAACTGCTGCGACAGCGCGTGGAGCGCGCGCCGGCGTGCCGGCAAGGGGTCATCCGGGCCGGACAGCGCTTGCCAGAACGCCAGCACGATGCGGGCCTCCTCACCAAGAAAGCGCTCGGACAGGTGCGAATAGGTGCGTTCCAGCGCGCCCTGCAACAGGCTGGCGCGGTCGTCGCCATCGATCTCGTCGTCATCGCGCACGGCGGCATCTTCCAGCCAGCGCGCATTCAGTTCATCGCAGATCGAGAGCAAGGTTTGCGACAGCCCCCAGGCCGCCGCCTCGGTTTGCGCGCCGAAAGCGCGCCGCAGCCAGTCCTGCGAGCGGATCGCCTGCTGCACGGCCAGCAGCCTTGCGGCGTGACTGCGGACCGGGGCGTCTTCCGGCGGCAGGTCGAGCAGCCAGTGGCCGAGCGTGACTACGCGCGGCAGCAAGCGCGGCCGGCCGCCGGCGCGAGCGGTGGCGTCGAGCGCTGCGCGCACGCCTGGAATCTGGGCAGCCGTGGGCACAATGACATGCGCCGCCGCTTCGGGCGCGCCACAGTGGTCAAGGAAGAACCAGGCAGCCGTGGCAGCCTGGTCAAGGTAATCAGGGCCGGGACGAAAGCGCAGCTGCGTCATGGACAAGCCGGCGCCTGGGCTTGCCAGGTCCACCGGTCAACGGAAGAAAAATGGGATAGCCGGCCGGACAGCCGGAATGCCGCAGTATGCATGATCTGCGCCACGGCCATGTGTCGGAAGGAGCGGTTCCCCGACCGGGCATCCGCTCCGTCGCGGGCGCCGCTCAGTGCGTGCCGCCTTCCAGCCTCGCGCGGATCTCGCGCGCCGTTTCGAGCAGGCCTTCGTAGCCGGAGCGGGCATGCTCGGGCAGGTCGGGGTCGCCCACCAGCGTGCCCAGCGTTTCGATGATGCTGTAGACCAGGCCCTTGGCCGCGCCGCTGGCGATGCTGTTGGTCTCGACCGCGCTGCTGATGTGATCCAGCGCGTCGCTCAGGTGCTCCACGTCCGGCGTGGTCTGTTCGGCGTCGGGCTCAGTGGGCTTGCGGGAATCGGGAGTCATATCGAAGGCCTTGTCAGTGGCGCATTGCGCTCGTTGAAGGCATGCCCGCGTGCAAGACGACGCGCATGCCGGCTTTTATTCTACGCGCCGGCGAGTGGTATTTGGCGCATAGGCGACTGCCGCGCTGCGGGATCGGCCGGGCACGGCAAGTGCATTGTATGGCACTCCCGGTGATTGCCAAAATCTCTTGCGCCTATTGAAATAACCATTCAACGGACGACCCGTTTGAAGGCAGAATAGCCCGGTGCCACCGGGCTTGCAGCCGCACGACCGGTCCGGTCTTGAAAATCCGCAAACTGGTAACATATCCGGATTGTGGGTGCGGCAGCAGTCGACTGGGCAGGTTTTCCGTCAGGAAATACCCTCATTTGAATGGTGCCAAACGAGTCCGAGCATTCTCGTGTAAGGTAACGGTTCGGCAATACCCAGCCCTCAACATAAACAGAGCGAACCCAGAGGTTTTCCGCCATGAGCGAACAAATCAAGTATGTGAGCGACGCCTCCTTCGACGCCGACGTCCTCCAGTCCGACAAGCCCGTCCTGCTCGATTTCTGGGCCGAATGGTGCGGCCCCTGCAAGATGATCGCCCCGATCCTGGACGAAGTGGCCAAGGACTACGGCGACAAGCTGCAGATCGCCAAGATCAATGTCGATGAAAACCAGCAAGTGCCGGCCAAGTTCGGCATCCGCGGCATCCCGACGCTGATCCTGTTCAAGAACGGTGCAGTCGCCGCCCAGAAGGTTGGCGCGCTGTCCAAGTCGCAACTGACTGCCTTCCTCGACGGCAATCTGTAAGCTGCGCGCCGGAGCCTGAACCGGCTCCGGTTTTGTCACGATCCGACGTGCGTGCGCCACGCCCTGGCGCGCCGGTCGGATTGTGCTAAGATGCCACCAACAACTTCCCCGAGCGTTCGCTCATTTCTTCCCCCTTCCTTTTAGGTCTCGCCCGTCCGGGCCCTTCTGTACCCCTCGTCTATGCACCTGACAGAACTCAAATCGCTTCACGTGTCTGCGCTTCTCGAAATGGCGGCAACGCTCGAGATCGACAATGCACAGCGGATGCGCAAACAGGAACTGATGTTTGCGATCCTGAAGAAGCGCGCCAAGATGGGCGAAACCATCTTTGGAGACGGCACGCTGGAGGTGCTGCCCGACGGCTTCGGCTTCCTGCGCTCGCCCGAGACCTCGTATCTGGCCAGCACGGATGACATCTACATCAGCCCGTCTCAGATCCGCCGCTTCAACCTGCATACCGGCGACACGATCGAGGGTGAGGTGCGTACGCCCAAGGACGGCGAACGCTACTTTGCGCTGGTCAAGGTGGACAAGGTCAACGGGCAGCCGCCCGAAGCGGTCAAGAACCGCATCATGTTCGAGAACCTGACGCCGCTGCACCCGAACCGGCCGCTCACGCTCGAACGCGATATCAAGGCTGAAGAAAACATCACCGGCCGCATCATCGACATGATCGCGCCGATCGGCCGCGGCCAGCGTGCGCTGCTGGTGGCATCGCCCAAGTCCGGCAAGACCGTGATGCTGCAGCACATCGCCCACGCGATTGCCAACAACCATCCGGAGGCGGACCTGTTTGTGCTGCTGATCGACGAGCGCCCGGAAGAAGTGACCGAGATGATGCGCTCGGTGCGCGGGGAAGTGGTTGCGTCGACCTTTGACGAACCGGCTATCCGTCACGTCCAGGTTGCCGAAATGGTGATCGAGAAGGCCAAGCGCCTGGTCGAACTGAAGCGCGACGTGGTGATCCTGCTGGACTCCATCACCCGCCTGGCGCGTGCCTACAACACCGTGGTGCCGGCCTCGGGCAAGGTGCTGACTGGTGGTGTGGACGCCAACGCGCTGCAGCGCCCGAAGCGCTTCTTCGGTGCCGCGCGCAACCTGGAAGAAGGCGGTTCGCTGACCATCATCGCCACCGCGCTGATCGAAACCGGCAGCCGCATGGACGACGTGATCTATGAAGAGTTCAAGGGCACCGGCAATATGGAAGTGCACCTGGAACGTCGCCTGGCCGAGAAGCGCGTCTACCCGTCGATCAACCTGAACAAGTCGGGCACGCGCCGCGAAGAGCTGCTGATCAAGCCGGAAATCCTGCAGAAGATCTGGATCCTGCGCAAGTTCATCTCCGACATGGATGAAGTGCAGGCGATGGAATTCATTATGGACAAGATGAAGGCCACGAAGAACAACGCCGAGTTTTTCGATATGATGCGCAGAGGCGGCTGAGCCCTCGCTGCAACAAAACAGGAAGGCGTGCCCCGGCACGCCTTTTTTGTTGCCCGGACGATTCTTCGCGGACATACGCCCCTATTCATGCTTGGCCGACTGACCCAGTTCCTGCGCACCCGCTCGAAAGCCCGCAAGCTCGAGCACTATGCGATTCCGGATGCCCTGTGGGAGCAGACGGTCTCGACACTGCCGTTCGTGCAGCGCTACGGCAGCGACGACCTCACCGCGCTGCGCGAGCTGGCCACGCTGTTCATCGCCGAAAAGGAGTACTCCACCGCGCACGACCTGCCGCTGACCGACGACATGGTGGTCAGCGTGGCGGTGCAGGCGTGCGTGCCGATCCTGCGGCTGGGCATCGAGTGGTATCGCGGATGGCACGGGATCGTGCTCTACCCAGGCGAATTCATTATCCGCCGCACGGTCCAGGATGAAATCGGGCTGGTTCATGGCGTGGTCGAGGAAGCCAGCGGCGAGGCCTGGGAACACGGTCCGGTCATTCTGTCTTGGCCCGACGTGAGCTCGCCGGGAGCCGGGCTCGAATCCGACCACAACTTGCCGGCCGATTCCTACAACGTGGTCATTCATGAGTTCGCCCACAAGCTGGATATGCTCGACGGCGAACCCGATGGCGTACCGCCTTTCTCACGTGTGCTGCATCCGGGCATCGACGCCGAAGCATGGGCCGAAACGTTCCTGACCGAATACGACCGCTTTGCCGAGGTCTGGGACAAGTATCCGGACGACGCCTGGGAGCATCCGGAACGCCTGCCCCCGGCCCTGCGCGTGATCGACCCCTACGGTTGCGAGGCACCGAGCGAGTTCTTTGCGGTGGCGTCTGAGTCATTTTTTGTGGAGCCCGCGAGTCTGAGGCAGCATTGGCCGGTCCTCTACCAGTCCCTGGCCACGTTCTACCGGCAGGATCCGGCACCGGGAGGCAGCTGACTGCACATGCGCCCGCTGTTCGCGGGCACCGCGAGACGAGCGGCATTTCTTGCCCAAGTCTTTGTTTTTCTGCCATAATTCCAGTTTGCCCGTTATCGGCAAGTGGTTCGCTCGTCGCCGCGCTGAGTTCTGCGGATGTTGCGGATGACAACGGACTGGCTACCCAACCTGAAAGGAATCACCATGAAAGAAGGCATTCACCCCAATTACCGCGAAGTCGTGTTCCAGGACATGTCCAGCGACTTCAGCTTCATCACCCGCTCGACGATCCAGACCAAGGACAAGATCGTGAAGGACGGCAAGGAATACCCGCTGGCCAAGATCGAAGTCTCGTCGGAATCGCACCCGTTCTACACCGGCACCCAGAAGATCATGGACACCGCCGGCCGCGTCGAGAAGTTCCGCCAGAAGTTCGGCAACAAGCTGGGCAAGGCTGCGAAGTAATCGCTCCGGCGACCAAGGATTTGCGCGGCGCGCATGGACACATGCTCCGGCGCCGCGTGAACAGCAAAGAGGCAGCATTGGCTGCCTCTTTGCATTTGCGCCGGTGATTCTGCCTGCGCCCGTGCTCACGCCACACACCGGCAGCCGAGCCGCAAGCTCGCGCCTGCGCGATACTGTTCCATCCGTGGCAACGCGCCTCTGGCCTGCTGCCTGACCTGACCCGCCGATGAGTCAAGCCAAGACCTCCCCCGTCCAACTGACCGCTGCCGCAACCGGCGCGCTGCCGCGCGCCCTGCTGCTGGCGATCTGCATCATCTACGGCCTGACGGGCCTGTTTGGCCGCGATCCGTGGAAGAACGAGGATGCGGCGGGCTTCGGCGTGATGTGGCAACTGGCGACGGGCGGCGCGCACGACTGGCTGATGCCAAACATAGCCGGGCGCCCCTACAGTGAAGACGGCCCGCTGGTGTTCTGGATCGGTGCCACCATGATCCGCCTGTTCGGCGGCTGGCTTGGCGCGCCAGACGCATCGCGGCTCGCAACGGCCCTGTTCTTCTTCGCCACCTGCGCTGCCATCTGGTACACCACCTACCTGCTGGGCCGCCGCGACGAAGTTCAGCCTTTTGCCTATGCTTTCGGCGGCCAGCCCAATGCCCGCGACTATGGCCGAACACTGGCCGACGGCGCCCTGCTAGTTTTCCTTGCCTGTGTCGGCCTTGCCGTGCGCGGCCACGAAACCACGGCACAGGTCGGCCAGGTCAGCTTCATTGCGCTGAGCCTCTATGGCCTGGTCCGCAGTCTCGACAAGCCGATCCAGGGTAGCCTGCTGGTCGGGCTCGGACTGGGCGGCCTGACGCTGGCAAGCGGCCCGATCCTAGCGCTCGCCCTGTTTGCTGCTGCCGTGATCGGCGGCCTGGTCTGCCAGCCGCTGCCGCTGCGGCGCCTCCTCGAAATCAGCCTGCCGCTGGCACTGGCCATCGTGCTGGCATGGATTGCCGCGACCTATTTCAGCACTCCGGACCGTGCCGATGCCGTGACGTTCATCCGCGAGTGGGCCCGCTATGACCGGCGCAGCTATGGCGCGCCGAACATGCAGACGTTCGGCTTCAACGCGCGCAACCTCTTCCTCTATGCCTGGCCGGTGTGGCCCATCGCCTGCTGGGCATGGGTCGCATGGACCGGCATGCGCCGCGCCCCCCACGTCGCGCTGCCGCTGGCGCTGCTGCTGCCGCTGCTGTTGCTGCTGTTCCTGCAACGCAGTCCTGGCGATGTGCAGTTCATCCTGCTGCTGCCACCGATGGCGGTGCTGGCGGCATTTGCGCTGCCCACGCTGACGCGCGGCGTGATCAACGCCATCGACTGGTTCGCCCTGCTCTTCTTCACCATCTTCGGCGGCACCGTCTGGTTCCTGTGGATCGCCAAGACCACCGGCTGGCCGCCGCGCGTTGCAGCTAACGTCTTCCGCCAGTTGCCGGGCTTCCAGCATCAGTTCACTACCTCCGCGGTCGTCGTCGCTTTACTGGTCACCGTGGCCTGGGTGCTGATCGTCCGCTGGCGCCTGTCGCGCGCGCCCAAGCAGATCTGGCGCCCGGTCGTGATCTCCGCCGCCGGCACGACGCTGATGTGGGTGATGGCGATGACGCTGTGGCTGCCTTCGATCAACTACGGCAAGACGTATCGCGATGTGGTCGAGGCCGCTGCGATGGCGTTGCCATCGACATACCAGTGCGTGCAGCCGATCCGAATGGGCGATGCGCAGCTGGCCTCCTTTGCCTACTTCGGGCATTTCCGCTTCGGCGGTCCCAGCGACGGCTGCGATATCCTGCTGCGTCATGACTCGATGGACTTCGGCGAGCCCGGCGGTATTTCCCATTTTGAGTGGCGCCTGATCTGGGAAGGCCGCCGTCCGGCAGACCGCGACGAGCGCTTCCGCATGTACCGGCTTGTCGATACTGCCCGTGCCACGCACGCGCGGCCCGACCTGCCGCGGCGGCCGCTTCCGCGCCAGCCCTGAACCCCGCGCCTGCGATCAGGTGCACCGCGGGCAGCCTTGCGCCATCGCGACGCTGCCTGCTTTCGTGATTCCTGCATGAGCGCCCTCCAGGATTTCCGCCGCATTGCGAATCTGGCCGCCCCGGTCCTGGTCGGCCAGCTCGCCGTGATCGCATTTGGCGTCATCGACACCATCATGGCCGGCCGCGCCTCGGCCAATGACCTGGCTGCGGTTGGCCTGGGCGGCTCGATCTATGTGACGGTCTACATCAGCCTGATGGGCGTGCTGCAGGCGCTCGCCCCCATTGCCGGGCAACTGTACGGCGCCGGCCGCAGCGAGGAAATCGGCAGCGAGGTCCGGCAGGCAGCGTGGCTTGGGCTGGCGCTGTCTATCCCCGGCATCTTGCTGCTTGCGTTCCCCGGGCCGCTGCTGGCGTTCGCCAAGGCCCCGCCGGATCTCGTCGACAAGGCCAGTCAATACCTGCATATCGTGGCGTTCGGCCTTCCGGCCGCACTGGGATTTCGCATCTATTCCGCGCTGAACAATGCATTGTCGCGGCCGATCATGGTCACGGTTCTGCAACTGGCTGGCCTGGTCGTGAAAATTCCGCTCAATGCCTGGTTCATTCACGGCGGGCTGGGCCTGCCGGCGATGGGCGGACCGGGCTGCGCGCTGGCCTCGACGCTGATCAGCTGGTCCTGGTGCATCGCGGGCTTGCTGATCCTGCGTCATGGCTCGGCCTACCGGCCGTTGCAGATTTTCTCCAGGTGGAGTTGGCCCATCGCTGCACGGCTGCGCGCGCTGCTGCGCCTGGGCGTACCCATGGGCCTGACGTACCTGATCGAAATCACGTCGTTCACGCTGATGTCGATCTTCATCACCCGCATGGGGACCGTGACGCTGGCTGGACACCAGATCATCGCCAACCTCGGTGCCGTGGCGTATATGCTGCCGCTGTCACTGGCCATTGCTACATCGACGCTCGTGGCCCAGTCGATAGGCGCCCGGGATCTGGCCGGAGCAAGCCGGCTGGCCTGGCGCGGCATCCGCCTAGCGGCCGCCTTGGCCGTGATGGTGGGCGGCCTGCTCTGGCTGCTGCGTGAGCCACTGCTGCATGCCTATGCGAAGGATCCTGGCGTAGTCGCCGCCGCACTGCCGCTCATCCTGTTCGTCGCGTTCTACCAGGCCTTCGATGCCGTTCAGGTAATGACGGCCTTTATCCTGCGCGCCTACAAGGTGGCACTGATCCCGACGCTCATCTACGCAGGCTCACTCTGGGGCATCGGGCTGGGCGGCGGCTATGTGCTTGGATTCGGGCTGATTGATACCCTTCCCGCCTTCACGCGGGGAGCCGCCGGGTTCTGGCTGGCCAACAGCGTAAGCCTGGCCATTGCCGGCACGCTGCTGGTCCGTTATTTCGTGCGCATCAGCAGGGATCAGCGCATCTGATCGCCATCAGTGCGGTGGCGATTATCTTTTCGCGCGATCCACATAATCCGCCAAATGAATGAACCTGGCTGCTGGCTGGATTATCAAATGGCAGGCGCAAAAAGAAAAACCCGCATGGGATTAACCATGCGGGTTCAGTTTTGGCGGAGTGGACGGGACTCGAACCCGCGACCCCCGGCGTGACAGGCCGGTATTCTAACCGACTGAACTACCACTCCTTAGTCGGCTGCCATCTCGAGCTTCGCTCTTGACGACAAACTGGACGTTTGATTACGTCCGATTGTTTGGCGTCCCCTAGGGGATTCGAACCCCTGTACTCACCGTGAAAGGGTGATGTCCTAGGCCTCTAGACGAAGGGGACAGAAACTTGTCTTTCAACGCGTTCCGTCTTGCGCTGCGAAGTCGGCTACTATAACAGACTTTTTTGCGCTACGGAAGCACCTTTTCGTGCTTCCTGAATCCTGGTGGAGCTAAGCGGGATCGAACCGCTGACCTCTTGCATGCCATGCAAGCGCTCTCCCAGCTGAGCTATAGCCCCGAAATTCGGTTACTGCTGGAAACTGCCTTTCGCCGCCACGCAATGACAACCACGTTTGCAGCGAAAACAGGATTATATATAAGCCCGATACGACTCGCAACATTTTATTCACTGTCGCAGCGATTATCGGATAATCCTCACCCAAAAGAAAAACCCACATGGGATTAACCATGTGGGCTCAGTTTTGGCGGAGTGGACGGGACTCGAACCCGCGACCCCCGGCGTGACAGGCCGGTATTCTAACCGACTGAACTACCACTCCTTAGTCGGCTGCCATCTCGAGCTTCGCTCTTGACGACAAACTGGACGTTTGATTACGTCCGATTGTTTGGCGTCCCCTAGGGGATTCGAACCCCTGTACTCACCGTGAAAGGGTGATGTCCTAGGCCTCTAGACGAAGGGGACAGAAACTTGTCTTTCAACGTGTTCCGTCTGGAACCATCAAATACAACCGATGGTTCCGATATCCTGGTGGAGCTAAGCGGGATCGAACCGCTGACCTCTTGCATGCCATGCAAGCGCTCTCCCAGCTGAGCTATAGCCCCATAATACTGCCATTTACTGCAACTTGCTTTTCGCTGCGCCATTACCACCGGCGTTTCACGCGAAGCCAAAATTATATAACAACCTTGAATCTTTGCAAGCTCCCGTTTTGACTTTTTTTCGTTTTCCACATTTCTGCGGATGACTTGACGTCCACGAAGATCCGTTACCGGATCGGCCAGCCCGCTTGGTTGGGACCGCGCTGCAGGGAGAACGAAATTATGCGCAAGTCTCAGCCGGAGCGCAAGCCCCTGCCGAGCGTTTTGCATGAAATTTTTATGCCGACGCGCCGGCGCCGATCCGGCGCAGTACCGTGTCGCGCCCAAACAGCTCCAGTACGGCATCGATGCTCGGCGTCTGCAACTGCCCTGCTACCAGCAGGCGCACGGGCATAGCCAGCTTGGGCATCTTCAGGCCGAACTCGGCCAGCACCGCCTTGAACGTCGCGTTGATCGCCTCTCGCTTCCATTCCGGCAGCGCGGCCAGTTGCGTGGCCAGCGCGGCAAGCGCCGGCTTGATCTCGGCGGTCAGATGCTCGGCCTTGAGCGCCGGATCCGCCTGCGGTTCGCCGCGGTAGAACAGCAGCGCGGCCTGGGCGACTTCCTTCAGCGTATTCGCACGGTCCTTCACCAGTGCGATGACCTGGACCAGGTCAGCCCCTTCCACCTTGCCGCCGAGCGCCTCAATGAAAGGCCTGGTCAGGTCGGCCAGGCGCTGGTTGTCGCCCACCTTGATGTAGTGGTTGTTCAGCCACGCCAGCTTCTCCGGGTTGTACTGGGCCGGCGACTTGCCGAGGTGCTCCAGGTCAAACCACTCGACGAACTGCTCGCGCGAGAAGATCTCGGCGTCGCCGTGCGCCCAGCCTAGGCGCGCCAGGTAATTGAGAACCGCCTCGGGCAGATAGCCCTCGTCGCGGTACCCGGTCACGCTCATGGCACCATGCCGCTTGCTCATCTTCTCGCCCTGCTCGTTGAGCACGGTGGGCAGGTGCGCATAGACCGGCGGCGTCCCGCCCAGCGCGCGGATGATATTGATCTGGCGCGGCGTGTTGTTGACGTGATCATCACCGCGGATCACATGCGTGATCTTCATGTCGAGATCATCCACGACAACGCAGAAATTGTAGGTGGGCGTGCCGTCCGGGCGCGCGATCACCAGGTCGTCGAGCTCGTCGTTGGAGATCTCGATGCGCCCCTTGACGGCGTCATCCCACACCACGCTGCCGCCGATCGGGTTCTTGAACCGGATCACCGGCTTCACGCCAGTCGGGGGCTCGGGCAGGACCTTGCCTGGCTCCGGCCGCCAGAAGCCGTTGTAACGCGGCTTTTCGCCGCGCTCGCGCTGGGCATCGCGCAGGGCGTCGAGTTCCTCCGTGCTCATGTAGCAGGGATAAGCCAGGCCGGCGTCGACGATCTGCTGCAGCACCTCGCGATAGCGGTCCATGCGCTGCATCTGGTAGAACGGACCCTCGTCGACATCCATCTCGAGCCAGGCCATGCTTTCGAGAATCACGTCGACAGCCTCCTGCGACGAGCGCTCGACGTCGGTATCCTCGATACGCAGGATAAAGTCGCCCTTCATGCGGCGGGCAAAGGCCCACGGATAGAGCGCTGAGCGGATATTGCCGAGATGGATGAAGCCGGTCGGGCTCGGCGCGAAGCGGGTGCGAACGCGTTGTGTCATGGTCTGGGGGAAACAAAAAAGCCCGCGCGCGGATGCGCGCAGGCCGGAATGTATGAACGCTGCATTATAGCAAGCGGGTCGGCAACGCCTGCCGGCGCCGACAGCCCTGCCGCAGTGGAATCATTTATGCTACGGCCGGTCAGAGCAACAGCCGGTACGCGGCGCAAACTCGCCGGAACAAGATCGCGGCGCCTCATGCCTCACTTCCGCCGCCGGTGCCGCCCTCGCTAACATTTTCCCAATCCATGCAACGACGCAATTTCCTGGGCGCCTCCGCGGCAATGCTGCTGGCGGCCTGTTCCTTCGGCCCGCGGCCGTCCGACACCGTCCCTCCGGTCGCCACGCAGCCAGCACCCCGGCCCATCAAGATCGGCCTGGCACTGGGCGGCGGCGCCGCGCGCGGGTTCGCGCACATTGGCGTGATCAAGGCGCTGGAGGCGCAAGGCATTCACGCCGACCTGGTCACCGGCACCAGCGCGGGGGCCGTGGTGGCGGCGCTCTATGCGTCCGGCATGAACGGCTTTGAGCTGAACAGGCTGGCCCTGACCATGGACGAGGCCACCATCGCGGACTGGGCCCTGCCCTTCGGGACGCGCTTTGGCGGCTGGCTCAAGGGCGAAGCCTTGCAGAACTACGTCAACCGGCTGGTATCCAACCGCCCCATCGAGGCCATGAAGCTGCCGCTGGGAATCGTCGCGACGGACCTCAAGACCGGCGAGCGCATTCTCTTCCGCCGCGGCAATACAGGCCAGGCCGTGCGCGCCTCGAGCAGCGTGCCGGGTGTATTCCAGCCTGTCTCCATCCAGGGGCATGACTATGTCGATGGAGGCCTGGTCGAACCGGTGCCGGTAGACTCGGCGCGCGGCATGGGCGCTGACTTCGTCATCGCGGTCAATATTTCGGCCGATCCCGGCAGCCAGAAAAACAGCGGCCAGAGCGGCGTGCTGCTGCAGACCACGGCCATCATGGGCCAGTCGATCAACAAGATGGCGCTGGCGCGTGCGGATATCGTGATCCGCCCTGACCTGCCGGACATGAGTGGCAGCGACTTCAATTCGCGCAACCGGGCCGTTCTTGCCGGCGAGCAGGCGACCGCGGCCGTGATGGCAAGCCTGCGCCAGAAGCTGGAACAGGCCCGGCTGCGCCCGGCCGGCACCATGGCGGCGCAGTAGCATTCAGGCCGCGAGCAACAAAAAAGGACTGCCGAAGCAGTAATGCCGTTCAGTTAAGGTCCTTTCTCAGGAACCGAACGGTGTAACGAGAAGGTCGAGACTTAACGACCCGTGCGCATGTGCGTGCGGGTCGTTTT
>NZ_JWMA01000119.1 GCF_000812465.1 Cupriavidus sp. IDO
AACCAGTGTGTTTTGCCTGGTGTGGGAATCGCGACTGTGCCCAAAACAGTTGACACAAGACGCACAACCCCCACTACATCCCTATTCGCGACGTTGGCCTCAACCCCAGCGCCGCACCCGCTTATGCCTGGTGACCATAGCGAGTTGGAACCACCCCTTCCCATCCCGAACAGGACCGTGAAACAACTCCGCGCCGATGATAGTGCGGATTCCCGTGTGAAAGTAGGTCATCGCCAGGCTCTTATGCCCCAAAACCCCTCAGCTTACCCAGCTGGGGGGTTTTGTCTTTGGCGGTTTGGAAGCGCTTACAGATTGGGAAAATGGAATGAAATCCGGAGAGACGACAGGGATGCGGCTGGCGAATCAGCGATCGGCGATAGTGGTCTTGCCGGCGCCGTTCGGTCGGCAATCACCCAGAATTGCGCGAAATAAAGCCAAGCGGCGCCGGGGTCGCGCTACAGCGCAGAGGCGGCTTTTTGCAGCGCCGCTCGCGACGCAGCGGGCGTGCTGCACGGACCGAGGAAAAAGAAAGCTCCGCTGAGTGCGAGCATGAATCCCTTAGGAGAAAGGGAGGAGACGGGCTTAAGTATGCAGCCTTCCGCGAACTCTTGCAGAGTGACACATCGTCGTAAATCCGCATGCCGAGCGGGCCGCGTTGCACTACGCCGGGAGAAAACCCGCCGGATCGCGCAATGGGCGCTGGTGGATTGGGCAAGTGGTGCAGGGCAGCCTGCGGGTCGAACTGCAATTACTGGATCGTTTCGGGCCAATCACATCTCCAAGCCGCCCTGCGCCTGACCGGCCGGGCGCTGGTGACGTATGCTGTTACGCATGAGCAGTTACACGTCCATGACTTTGACGGCAAACTGTTTGCCATTCCGTCCGACGCCCAGGCAGTGCTCGACTCAGAAACACTTGAGGCGATCGAACACGCCAAGGCCGACTCGCGCGCGAGACGCGTGTGAACTCGCTTCGCTGTACGCCGCACCGCTCTCACATGACACAGATCCCGCGATGCAAAGAGCGTTGCTGCGATAATTCCGGAATTGGATCCGGCGCATTTCTCCGCCACCGTGCGCTCCCCCTCCCTGCAGTCGCTTCAAGTAGTCAGCACGTTGCGGTGAGGTGAATTCAAGGACGAGCGTACCCGTTTCTGCGAATCGCGGCCCGGGACATCTTCATTGGAAGTTGCCCATTTTGTGAGCGGGGTTGCGGCAACCAATCGACATAGGCGGCAGCTCTCAATGACGGGCGCGCAAAGCCCGCCGTCAACATCGGCAATGGCGGTAAAAAAACGGCTCTCGACCGTTAGCAGAGAGCCGTGGAACGTCCAAGAAGAAATCGGGTAACTGGAAAGTTGCCCGCGCTCAGTATGCTCCCGGCCGCCCGGCTCGGCAATCGGCAGCCCCACCCGCGTCACGGTAGCCCGCTTTGCTCCAAAAAAGAGCCCGCATTCGCCGGGGACGGCCACGCGGGCGCTAGCAGGACTGCCCCGACCGTCTATGGGGATATCTGCCCCCTTAACTCAGGATGGGATGCCATTTTGCCGCCCAGTTCAGGGCGGCCGGGGGACGTGGCAAGAGCCTGACCAGACGGCGTTTTGCGCCGGGTGGGAACGCATGTGGCGAAGGATGCGCTAGATGCCTGAGAGCGAACGATCTTCTACATCGGCCAGTTCACCGGGCGCGCGGCAGCGCCAGACGGTTGGCCACGTGCACTTTCATATGCGTCCAGCTTCGGAAGGTGTCACGGTACGCTTGCAAATGTGCGAAATTGCCTAGCCTGCAAGGCTTGCAGCCCCTCAACACATTCATGAGCAGCTTGTGTGACACGAGTATGTGCGCGGAAAATTTAACACCGACGCCCACGAATTAGGCTCGTGTGGTCCTTTCTGCTCGCGCAGGATGACGGCCGGAGCCAATGCAAGCAGAATTGCAGCATTCACACACTTGAGCTCACGATGACTTACCTCGACCCAGCGGCAATCATCAACTGGCACGCGCATGTGTATTTCGAAGCTTCAAGCCGCGATGCGGCGTGGGCGTTCAGGGAAGCCATCGCGACACGCTTCGGTGGCGTCACGCAGATAGGCCGTTTCCATGAACGCCCCGTAGGTCCCCATCCGCTGTGGTCGTATCAGCTCGCGTTCGACCGCGCACACCTCGGTAGCATTGTCGAATGGCTGACGCTGAACCACGGCATGCTGGATATATTTCTCCATCCGAATACGGGCGACGCATTGCGCGATCATCGCGACGCCACCATGTGGATCGGCCATTCACATCCGTTGAACTTGGCGGCGCTGGGCGGGTAGCCAACCGACTGTTGACCTATATGCGGCGCTGGTTCTTGTTCCTCTATGCCTCGGGTGCCGTGGTCGAACTGATGCTCTGCGCGCCTGGTCTGTCCGCGCTCTTCTAGGTGCCCGGCGTGCTCAGCATGCCGGTCAAATCGTCATCGGCATGCTCCGGATCGGCCTGAAGGCACTCCCCGGGGCGCTGTGAGCGGTGGCTCGCTGGCGCAGGGCGTTTCGACGGGTTGTCCAGCAGTCGGCCTATGCCATTGGCTCGATGTCCTCCACGGCCATCGATCGCTGAACTCGGGCGATTGGTGGGACCGCCGCCCACACAAGCGCCCCCCCGACGAGGGGGAGTTGGCGTTCGGGCGGCGCGGTGTTGCGCTGCATGCTAGGCTGTATTAAACATACGTTGAATTGGCTGCGACGGATCCTCAGTTGTCGATACGAGGGAGACTTGGCATGTCTATTGCAAGGTATCGAGGTTACATAATCGAGGGGTTCGCAAGACCCGCGGGGAGCGGAATATTTGCGGCCTTGGGGCGGGTGACCAGAGGCCGCCATCCCATCGAGGAGTCCGACGTGCTTGGGCTTCACAAAAGGAATGAGCGCGCCCAGAGCGAAGGCCTCTTGTGGGACGGAGGTCTGTTGATCGGCTTGAAGGCCCACATGAAGCCTGACTGTCGTGGGCGCCCGCACGGTCTGCAACGCGCGGGGCCTTATTGGCGTGCCGCCAAGTCGTGCTGGTGCCATTCGACCACTGGTGCGCGTACGTACTCTGATTACCTCGCACAGTCCCGATACGCTGGGCAGGAGAGCAGGCATGAGCGAACGGCTGCGCTGGACCACGGTGGAGTATCGCGACATGTACGTCCACGCGATTACCTTTGTGCTCTCGGAGTTGGGCCGGACGGAATCGCCATCTGTACAGAAGTGGGGTTACGTTGTGGCAATTCACCATTCTGCCGACCGAGACGTCGACTTCGAATATGGGCCGTCCACCAATCGGACCGATTACTTCACCCGTGAAGCCGCGGAACAAGCGGCGCTCCACTATGGCAAACAGGCGATCGACATCATTCTGGAGCCGAACTGAGGCCGGTTGCTTCCGACCGTCCATGGCCAAGTTCGGATTAGCTTCAGAAGCGGCGCCTGCAGGAAGAGCAGGGATTGTTCGCGTCCTCTTCGGCAGATGGGGCGGCACCATGGACGCCGTGGAGTCAGCCGGTTGCTGATGGGCAGCATGGCCCCGGTGGCCTCGTGCGTAAGTGCGCGGTGCCGGTAATGCTGGTCAGGGCGCTGCAGCAAGCCTGAGCCAGCTACTCGCGCATTTCCGATCAGGTGTTAAAAGGCAGCGCCCCAAGAAAATTGCGGATGCCAACAGCGCGCGGATCGTCGCGGGGAAAAGCTCCGTCAGGTGGGGAGTTGTTCGACAAGTTCGATCGCGCGTACAAGTTCGGCGTTCACCAAAGGTGGCGGGCGGCTTGCAACGAAGCGGTAGGCGTGTACTTGCTCTTAAAATGAGTACTTGGCGCCATCTGTAGACACGAAAATGATCAGTGCTTGGGGGAGGTTTTGATGGAAAAATCAAGAAACTCCTGCTTCGGCAGCTTTGATAGCTTAAATTGTATAAATCCATAGCCCAATGCAGTGTGGCAAGCATTGCAACCGTTTACCGCTGCCGAGAAACGGTGATTAAATTGTTGGATGTCTTGTTTTTCGATAGCTTGAGCAAGTGGCGCGAGATAAGTTTGCTCATTGGCCTTTAGCATTGACGCGTGCTGCGGCCTGGTTATTTCTCCCACTTCCTGCGCCTCAAGCAGCTCCTTGAGCTGATACTGCGCCAATCCCCAATTGCCACCGTTTGCTGCCCAATAGATATTGGTGAAACGGTAAGCCATCTCATGCATCACGGCGCCAAGCCCCGGCTGAATGGATGCAAGGGTCTTAACTCGATTCTCAAGCGGCCCCTGCTCGATGCTTTTTTCCGATTCTCCCCTGGTCTGTGCGGCCGACCAGGTTCCAAGGGCGAGCAAAAGGAGCGCGACTAGTCCGCGAAGCATCATGTTCCCTCACACGGCTGCTCAAGCGTGCGTGTTTTTGGTTATGCCAGCCTCATAGAGTTGGCGACGTGAACGCCAATTCACAATAGATCATACTGACGAAAAAACAAGACCACGCCAGCAGATGTCCGCCGCCACGCAGAGAAGTCGGCACATCGCGAGATACGTCGGCGCCTCGAGTCCGATCCACGATGCCAAGGTTAAAGCGCAACGCCGAAAGGTTTGCCATTGCCACCTATGCCAAAGTTAGCCTGGGCACGAGCAGCTCGGCAGCATCGAGGCGTCGCGTCGCCGCAAGGGTGCTCGCGTCACGCTGAGCGGTTGCACTGCGATCCAGGCCTGACGCAGGGGGGACTTTTCCGTCTGGTCCTCCCTAAGCAGGTTTCCATACCTGGCCCAGTGACTGAACGCACTCATCCACGCTCAGTTCATGCAGCGACTCGCGCGGCAGCGTTTCGTTGGCCGCGCGCGTCAGTACAGCCAGCACGGGCGGCTTCAACCGCACCAGCAGCAGGCGCTGGCCCTGGGCGGCCACCTCGGACGCGAAAGTATGCATCGCCTCGATCGTCGAGCCATCGATGTCCGGCGTCTCCTCTAGGCTGAACACAAGCGTATGGAGCCCTGGCCCGGCCGCCTCGCGCAGGTGTCGCACCCTGGCCAGCATGCGTTCTGCATTGGCGAAGAACATCGGCGCCTCCGGCCGTACGATCAGCACGCCCGACAGAGTCCGGGCCTCAGGGTGAGCTGCGATGTCAACGTAGTCGTGGCTGGCGCCAAGGCGCCCCAATTCGCTGACTCGTGGCTCGGAGAAGCTGCGCAGTGTCAGCATCAGGCTGATGCCGATTGCCACCAACAGCCCGTCGAGCACGCCAAGCAGGAGCACGGCGACACATGCCGCGACCACCAGCAGCCGGTCGCGGCGCCATGTCCAGTAGGGCCTGAATGCATCGAGGCGCAAGGTATGGCTCACGGCATGTATCACGATGGCTGCAAGCACGGGCTCGGGCGTGCGTGCAAGCTGCGGCAGCAGCGCGGCGACAATCAGTGCGATGACTGCCGCGGCACACCAACCCGCCAGGCGAGACTGTGCCCCGGCAGCTTCATTCGCAGACGTGGCGGAATAGCCCGCCCCGACCGCCATGCCATGCAGCAAGCCGGAACCGATATTGGCCAGACCCAGCGCGATCAGGTCGCGGTTGGGTGAGGTCACATCACCATACTTGAGTGCAAAGCTGCGAATGGAGCCGTACGACTCCGCATACAGAATCAGCACCAGCGCGAAGGCGAGCTCACCAACGCGCAACCACTGTACGCGTTGTAGGTCGGGCAGGCCGATGGTGACATTTGCCAAATCGATCGCGCCTACTTCGGCAATGCTGTAGTGCGTCAGATCGGCACCATACGCTGCTGCGATGCCCAGCACGATCACCACCAGCGGTCCCGGCACCCGACGCAAGCGCGCCAGCGCAAACAACAAGACCAGCGCCGCCAGGCACGCGGCGAGCGCATTGAGGTTCCATGCCGCCGATTCGTGCAGGAACTGGTACACGAAACGCGGCAGGTCGCTGTGCGTCGGGTGGATTCCGGCGACGCCCGAAATCTGCTTGAGAATGATGGTGACGGCCAGGCCGAAGGTGAAGCCGCGCAGCACCGGCTTGGCGATGAAATCGGTAATGCCGCCCAAACGCGCCATGCCCGCCAGCACCAGGAAGACACCGGCCAGCGTCACGATCCCGGCGGCGAACGCCAGGCGCAGCGCGGCATTGGCGCCGCTCATCGACAGCGTGGCCGCCGCCAGCACCGCAGCGGAAGATGAGGTGGCCGACACCACCGCGAAGCGGCTCGTGCCCACAATGCCGTATATCACCAGCCCGACCAGCAGGCCGACCAGGCCCGCTTGCGCAGGCAGATTGGCGATGCCGGCGTATGCAACGGCTTCCGGCAGAAGCAGACCAGCAATAGCGCAGCCGGCGACCGCATCTCGCCCGAGCCGTTGGCTTCGCGTCAGCGCCATGTCATTGGCCCTGTCGAAATCTGGCGGGGTGGACGAACCGGAAGCATCAGACGCAGGACACATAGTTGGAGCAGTTCGGGCGATCGGCGGTCCGCCTATTCTGCCACTGATGGGTGCCATTAGAATGATTCTGGCGTCGTTGCGCACGAAACTCCCTTATGACGAAGCGCCAGTGCACCCTAAAGCCGGTGGGTGTCGCCATCCCTCGTTCGTTTGTCTTAAAGGTGAGCCGATGATCGCTGGAAAGTTAAGAGCGCACCCGCTAGGAGTCAGTCCTCAGGGGGATGGGTAGTTTGTACCCATGGCGCACGCAGGCGGCTACCCATTTCAAATGGCACTCGCCCCGAACATCGCGGACGCGCATGACAATGCTGCGCAGCTACACGCCCCGTTGGGCAACACCCAACGGGGCGATACCAACAACCAGTATCGAAAGCTCAGGAAACCGAGCTGGCTGACTCGGCATGTGGACGAAGCTGGTGCATCCGGAACACCGCTCTCCAACAGATCGCGATCTGGCAAAGAGGTAGTAGGAAACAGGCCGACTCCAAATACGCCGCGGCCTCATGTACCATGATGCGAGTCCCAAATTCAAGGAGGCAGCATGGCTACATACAAACAGCTAATGGCAGAAAAGGCAGCGCTAGAAGCTCAACTCGCTGAGGTCCGCACCACCGAGATTGCGAGCGTCGTCGAGAAAATCCAGGGACTGATGGCCGAGTACGAGCTGACCGTGGAGGATATTGCTCCCAAGCGTGGGCGCGGTCGCCCGGCTGGCAAGCAGGGGGCGAAGAAGGCAAAGGAAGGATTACCGCCGAAGTACCTAGACCCCAAGACTGGAAAGACATGGTCCGGCCGGGGCCGAACGCCGGCGTGGCTGGGAAAGAATCCGAAGCGATTCCTGATTGCGGCAGAGTAGGCGTTCCTCATTTCAGGGAACGAATTCCCGCCGTTTCGAAGATTGGACGAGGCAAGTATTCGAGTCCCTGCCTATAGCTGGTGACTGGCGCCGCTATTCTCGATGACGAGGTGATGCGGCGCCGCTATTCAGTCCACACTGCATCAATTTCCCGCGACATACCATTGTCGGTCTCCTTTGCGCGGGCGTGGGGGTTGCCAAATCGGGGGACTTTAGCCGGTGGCCAACCTCGTCGATTTGGTCGATGTCTAGTCTAGGGCGACCTTCTTGATGGAGCAATGCGCAGCGGTTGTTGAAGGCTTGAACGATGGCACTCCCATGGCGGAGATCGAGGTGGTACGCTGAATCACTTCATCGTCTCGCCATTGCGATTTTCCCGAATAGAGAACGTAAGCTGGTGCTCATAGACTGCGCCTACGTCGGAACGAACGTATCCAAAGGCGGCCACCCATACCGGGCCGCAACCCCACATCTGCTTCGTTCCGACGCCTGAACCACTAACCCGCTTCGGCGGGTTTCTTGTTTGTGCTTCCAAATAGCTCGATCAGGAAGGGAAGGGCATCGGCGTTAAGACATACTTCAGTCGTGGCTGCCCTGTTCGGTCAGCCAATCTTCCCCGCCAAGTCGGCAGCAGAACGAGGGTACCTTTTGGGCATTGTCAGGCTGCGATGTCCTGAGACTGCCGCCGGTCCGATCAGTATTGGTAGTTTCGCCGCCAGCCGGGTGATCGCCGTATGACGGAGGTCGTGCCAACGCATGTCTACCAGTCCAACACGTTTCCGTGCCCGTTTGAATCCCAGCTCCAAACTGAGGATAGCCTCGACAGGCCCCAAGCTGTTGCCTTGTGGCCTGGGTGGCTGACGAAGGGATGCAATGGGTTTTGGATGTGGATACCCCATTCACGCCGGGGGTGGTAGATGCCCACTGCGTTCGGCTTCGAACATATCTCGACTGTGCCGCGGTTCATATCAGATTTAGATGATATGAACCGCGCAACATATGGAGCGCCTTTCTCCTTGTATGGCCCCCGGGGCAGGGTGGCACTCGTCCATCCCTGCAATTCTGCCCGCCCTGGCGTCCCCCGGTGCTTCGGCGGGTCTTTTTTGTTGTCGAGGAATGAACTCAAGGTGTTCTTTCTCGCATCGCTATGTTGGCGCAATGACGGCGGTGCTGGACCAACCGCTTGCTACTGCCGTGGTGGCGGGCGGCGCTAAGTCTTGCCTGTCGGCATCGGGCAGGTGCTTTCCACTGGGGTTTCGTGGGCGGTGGCCTGGCTGCAGCGGGCTGCCCTTGATATTGCGCAAGCATGCGCCCCTTATTCCTTGCTTTGAGCGGTGGGGCAAATAGAGTCCTGAAGGAAGCGCTAGATAGCCGTATCCAGGAGACATCTGCCATGACTTTCGCAAGCATCATGGTCCACGTGGACACTGGCCGCCGCAGCCACCTGCGGTTGTCACTAGCGGTGAAGCTGGCGCAGGAGTATCAGGCTTCGCTGACCGGCTTGCTGGCGGTGTATGCCGCGGATCCGGCCTGGGTGCATCGGGTACCCGACGGGGGGCGCTACCTTGAAGCCTACCGGCAACGCAGGGAAGAAGCTTGCAACGTCGCCCGGTGCGCTTTCGAAGGGGCGACCGAGGAACTGCTGGTGCCGGTGGAGTGGCGGGTCGCCGAAGGCCCGCCGCTGGTAGCCGTCCAGCGCGAGGCGCGGTTGGGCGACCTGCTCATCATGGGGCAGGACGATCCCGACGATCCGACGGCATTTGTCGCCAGCCACTTCGTCGAGACGATCATCCTGGAAGCCGGCCGACCGGTGCTGGTCATCCCAAGCGCGGGCTGGTTCCGCGAGACCGGCAGGCGCGTCATGGTCGCCTGGAATGGCAGCCGCGAATCCGCGAGGGCGACTCATGACGCATTGCCATTCCTGCGGCGTGCCGACTCCGTCGATGTGGTGTCATGCGCTGTTGTGGGCAAGCGCCGGGATGAATGGCTTGCCCCGCCCCAGTATCCCGTTGCCTGGCTGGCAAGGCATGGTATCGCCGCCCGGGTGCATGAAGTGCCGGTGGACGCGGCGCTGAGCACCGGGGAGGCGTTGCTGTCCCAGGCCGTTGACCTTTCGGCCGACCTCATGGTCCTTGGTGCGTATGGACACTCCCGGATGCGCGAGCTGGTGCTTGGCGGTGTGACGCAGACGCTGCTCACGTCGATGACCGTCCCGACGCTTTTCTCGCACTAGCCTTCGGCTCTCCCCGGAGGGCAGTACGCGAATCGTGCTGCCGCAGTTCCAGCCCGTTGACCTGCATCAAGTGCCAGTTGGCGTCGTTGCCTAGACTGGGCTTGTGGCTCGAGTGAGGGGCGAACATGGCTTACGGCAGCATCCTGGTCCCCGGGGACAGCAACACGCAGGCACTGCAGCGACTTGAAGTAGCGGGGCACCTTGCCGTGGCCAACGAGCGTCCGCGGGTCGGCATGTATGCCGGCTTCCTTCCAGATCTCGCCTGGTTCTACCTGATGGACGGCGCGCGGCAGTATGTGGCGGAGGATCTGGCCCGGCGCAGGCAGGTCAGGGAAGACATCTCTCGCGCTAAAGCGAAGTCAAGACCAAAACCTGAACGGGTGCTGCAATGAAAGCGCTCCGGCAGTCTGGCTACGGCGCCTGGCTGAGGCGGTGTGGCATCGCATGGCTCTGTATGCTTTGCAGCGCTTGCGCGTCGGGGCCGGGCTTTCTCCGGCCGCCCAAGCCTCGGGCCAATCATACCGCCCCGGCAAGCACGGTCGCGGGGGCGGCGCCGCATGCCTTCAGTCAGGCGGAGGCAATCTGATGGATTACAGAACGATCCTCGTCGAGCTTGGGTCGGACGCCGGATGCGCCGCCCGTATCCGCATGGCTGCAGACTTGGCTTCCTGCTTTGGAGCGCATGTCATCGGCGCCAGCGCGACTGGACTTCGCATCGATCCCGTGCGTGGTGCCGGCGACGACGCAGCGCGGTATGCGGAGCTTGCGCGGCGCCGCCTGCTGGGCCAGGTCGCATCGCACGGGGAGTTGTTGGGCAATACGCTGGCTGATACCGCACCCGGGATCACGTTCTCGCATCACGTGGTGGAGGAAGAGACCGGCTGGGTCCTGGCGCAGGAGGCGCGCGTGGCCGACATCGTCCTGCTCGCACAGCCAGACGCTACAGGGAGCGGCGTGCCATCGCTTGCGGCCGAGGTGGCCGAGTATGTGATGCTGAACGCGGGGCGGCCCGTGATCGTCCTGCCAGCCGAGGTTCGTCGCCTACACGGCGGCCATGTCGTGATTGCGTGGGATGGTCAGCGCGAAGCCGCAAGGGCGGTAGCCGATGCGATGCCACTGCTTCTTCGCGCCAGGCAGGTGACGATACTCGCCGTCTGGGGCCGGCCCGGCACGCCGGATGCGAATTCGGAGCCAGTCGCGGGGCTGCGTCACTATCTGCAGCGGCACGGCATCGTCGCTGCCGTGCGGACCGAGCAGACTTCCCTGCCGGTTGGTCCTGTCATTTGCGATGTGCTCGGAGAGCTTGGCGCGGACTTCCTGGTGGCGGGGGGCTATGGCCACTCCCGCATGCGCGAGCTTGTGATGGGTGGGACAACGCGGACGTTGATGCGTCAGACCAAAGTTCCTGTCCTGTTCTCGCACTGACAGGAGGCACTCGCATGCAGCTGCAATTCCTCGGAGCAACCGACACGGTAACCGGCTCCAAGTACGTGCTCGACACCGGGCGCCACCGCGTCATGGTCGATTGCGGGTTGTTCCAGGGATTCAAGACCTTGCGGCTGCGCAACTGGGATCGGCTTCCGCTTGAGCCTGCCAGTATTGATGCGGTGGTGCTGACCCATGCTCACATCGATCACAGTGGCTACCTGCCGTTGCTGGTGCGAAACGGGTTCCGAGGTAGCGTCCACTGCACCATGGGCACCGCCCAGTTGTGCGGCATTCTGTTGCCAGACAGCGCGCACCTGGCGGAAGAGGACGCCGCCTATGCGAACCACAAGGGCTTCTCGAAACACCGGCCGGCACTGCCGCTCTACACCGGTGCCGATGCCGAGCGCGCCCTTCGGCGGCTGCAGCCGATCCCATACGGTAAGCGCTTCACCGTGATCCCAGGTGTCGAAGCGGAGTTTTGCCAGGCTGGGCATATCATTGGCTCGGCTGTTGTCACGCTGTTTGTCCAGGGCAAGCGCATCGTGTTCTCGGGCGACCTCGGGCGCCAGCAGGATCTGGTCATGCGCGCGCCAGAGATGGTCCGGCAGGCAGATTACCTGCTGGTGGAGTCGACCTATGGCGACAGGCGGCATCCTGACACCAATCCGCTCGACTTGCTAGGCGAAATCGTGAGCCGGACTATCGGTCGCGGCGGCAGCCTGATCATTCCTGCCTTCGCGGTGGGTCGCACCCAGAGCCTGCTGTATTGCCTGCACCGACTGCGCGAGCTCAAACGGATCCCGGACGTGCCGATCTACCTCAACAGCCCCATGGCGATCGACGCGACCACGATCTTCTCCCTGCATCCGGAAGAGTTGCGCATTGACCCCGCCGAGTGTGCCGCAGTCTGTAGTCTGGCAACGCCGGTACAGAGCATGGAGCAGTCAATCTGGCTGAACCAGGATCACAGCCCGAAGATCATTCTGGCCGGCAGCGGTATGGCAACCGGCGGCCGTGTGGTGCATCACCTCGCGGCGTACGGACCGGATGCGCGCAGTACGATCCTGCTGTCTGGTTTCCAGGCGGCGGGCACGCGCGGCGCTACCCTGGCGTCGGGCCGGCGCGATATCCGCGTGCATGGCAAGGACATCGTCGTGCGGGCGTCGGTCGAGCAGATCGAGAACCTCTCCGCGCATGCGGACGCGGCGGAACTCATGACGTGGCTCGGTGGCTTTCACCAGGCGCCCCGACGCACATTCGTCGTGCACGGCGAGCCCCAGGCCAGCGACGCGCTGCGCCAGCGCATTGAGCGCGATCTCCACTGGGCGGTCACCATGCCGGAGTACCGGCAGACTTATCAGCTCGACTGACCAAGCGCGTTCAGTTCATCACGGCGAAGCCCATCGGAGAGTCGATTATCCTGCACGCACTCCAGCCAGTGGATCCGACCTTCATACTCGCCCCCAGAACGGGTGGCTGCGTGCGAGGGCGAAACGAAGTCGGATTCGTTGTCGACATCATTGGCGCCGTGCAGGCGAGCACGCCGCAAGCCACGCTGTCGACCACGATTGCGGATGACAGCGGGGCGGCCATGTCATATGGGATAACCAAGCTCCTGCGTCGCGGTCGGGTAAGCACGATCGTCTTTACCAAAACGGGCGTCATGGAGCGCCTGACGGCGATCGCCCCCGAGTCCTTCTGCGCGTTCAAGGGATGGATTGCCGCCCAGCCAGGGGTGCCAGAGGAGAAGCGTAAGTTCTGCCAGAACTTGATGACTTTGGCGGCCAAGCTTGGCGATGGCCTCATGCTTATCCCCTGAGTTCGGCAGTAGCCCGACCAATGCGCGGCAACAATCTCAAAAAGGTCCATCACCGTCAGAAAAACATACGCTATTTTATGACATATGAAAACGACTGCCCCATCCATTCCAGACCAGATTATGAGGCGCGCCCGGGCTGCCGGGCGTGGCGGAGTCTTCACACCCAGTGACTTTCTGGACGTGGGAGCCAGGGCCGCGATTGACCAAGCGCTGTCGCGATTGACCAAAGGTGGAAAGCTTCGTCGTTTGGCGCGAGGCCTGTACGACTTTCCGAAGGTACATCCGAAGCTTGGCCCGCTTTCGCCGGCACCGGATGACGTCGCGCAGGCACTTGCGCGGGAGACCGGGTCACAATTGCAGATCGCAGGCGCACGCGCGGCCAATGTGTTAGGTCTGACAACTCAGGTTCCGGCGAAAAGCACTTATCTGACCAACGGTCCCTCCCGCCGTGTCGTGCTCGGCAAGCGTATCGTCGATCTTCGCCATGCTTCGCCCAAGCACCTGATCGCCCCGGGCAGTGCAGCGGGGACCGTGTTTCAGGCCCTTCGTCATGTCGGACCCTCGCGCGCGGCAGATGTGGTGCAGGTCGCAGCGAGTCGTTTGTCGGCCAGCGACAAGCGGACGCTCGCATCCACCGCGATCCAGGCGCCCGCGTGGATGCGCCCGACGCTCGTATCGATTGCGGCAACGGGTGAGGCCCATGGATAAGGTCGCCAAACTCCCAGCGGAGGATCGCGCCGCACTCTTTGGCGAAACCGGCGCTGGCCGGGGGGTCGCCAATACGATCATTGAGAAGGACTTTTGGGTCTGCTGGACGTTGAAGCGGCTGTTCGGCCTGCAGCGCCAGGACGCAGCGGCCCTTGTCTTCAAAGGGGGCACATCGCTATCAAAGCGTTCGGCGCGATCCGACGCTTTTCCGAGGACATCGATCTGTCTTTCGACCGCGCCGACCTCGGCTACTCGGGTGACCGCGATCCCGAAACAGAGGGAATCAGCCGGAAGCAAGCGAACCAGCTCATCAAGGATCTGGTGGGCGATGTTGAGCACCACATCGCCGAAAGGCTGTTACCGGCGCTTCGAGCCGTGATCGTGGCGCAGCTCGGCGAGCCGAACCAAGGCCAGTGGTCCCTGGAGATCGACGCCAACGATGCGCAGACGGTGAACTCCCACTATCCGATCGCATTGCACGCACCCGAATATCAGGGCATGGCCTACATCACACCGCGGGTAAAGCTCGAACTCGGCGCACGCGGCGATCCCTGGCCGACCGAACGGCGGGTAATTCATCCTTACGCGGCGGAAGATTATCCCGACTTCTTCGACGAACCCGACTGTACCGTCACGGTCCTATCGGCGCAGCGTACCTTCTGGGAGAAAGCCACAGCACTGCACGCGGAGGCACATCGCCCAGCGGGGTCGCCGACACCACAGTACTTTTCGCGACACTACTATGACCTCGCCATGCTTCTCGAAACCCCAGAGGGCAAGGCGGCCGCAAAGGACCTCGGGCTATTCGCACAAGTGGTGACGCACAAGGCGACGTTCTTCCGGTCAAGCTGGTCGCGTTACGACATCGCGCGTCCCGGCACGCTGAAGCTCATCCCGAACGCTGTGCGCATCAAGGACCTGCACGGCGATTATCGGGCGATGGCTCCAATGATGTTCGATGAGAACCCGCCTTCGTTCGAGGACGTCCTTGCACGAATCGAGCAGCTGGAACGAACCATCAACGGCTAGTTCGATTCAGGGCAATACCAATATGTGCTTTATACAGCGTATTTCGTCGAGTCCTACCCAATATAGGGCTCTTACATTCTTAAGACGTAGTGTGACTGCGAAGCCTTACCGGTGACCTGCAATGCCAAAATGGAGCGGAAAAGGAATGCGCGCCCAACCGTCGCCGCAGACGCCGTCGCTGCCCAGAGTGTTTCGCCACATTTTCAGCTTTCACGCTTGAAAGTCCGGGGCATCTGTCGCCACGGAATCGGATCCCGTCCGTCGCCTCCATGGGGATGCGAATCGGGCCGTTTACAATTTAACATAATGATTATTATGCGCAGACACACTGTAGCGGCTAAGCGGTAATGTCCGGTTCTGGCTAAGTTCAAATGTCCGAGTTTAGCCGGCGTAAGCTTGACGGCTTCCAGCGCGCGGGAGCCCGTCATGCCAGCAGGAGCCATTACCATGACGATGCGGCAGATCGACCGGCTCAAGGTCATCCAGGCCCTGGCAGACGGCTATCTCAAGACAGGGGTTGCCGCCGCCAGACTGGGGCTGACCTCCCGCCAGGCCCTGCGCCTGCTGCGGCGCTATCAACAGCACGGCGCCGCCGGCTTGCTGAATCGCCACCAGGGTCAGCCGGCCAACAACCGGACCCCATCGGGCCTGGCGGCGCGGGCGCTCGGGCTGATCCGCGACAACTATGCTGCGTATTCCGGCCGATCGTGACCAGTCATTCCGGATTATCGTGACCGCGGATTCCGGCATCGTGACCGGCATTTCCGGTTTATCGTGACCAGCCGTTCCGGCGATCGTGACCGGCTCGCCGGGGAGCCATCTCACCACTGACGTGGTGGCGTCCGGCTTGCCATGATCCGGTTGGGGATGTTGCGTATTGTTCAACCCAGGCTGTGGATAACCTTCTGCGTTTTTGCACGGAGAAGCGATGCCCAAGCCCCCCATGACGATACGCATGATCAAAGACGTGTTACGACTCAAGCACGAGTCCGGACTGTCGCACGCCAGCATTGCCGCGGCGCTGCAAGTTTCCAAGGGCGTGGTGTCCAAGTATGTGTCGCTGGCCGCTGAGGCCGGACTGGCATGGGACCAGCTACGCGACCTCGACGAGGCGGCGATCGCCGCCCGCCTGCTGCCCAGCGCACGCAACAGCGCCTACGTGCCGCCGGACTATGCCCGCATCCATCAGGACCTGCGCCGCAAGGGCGTCACGCTGACCCTGCTGTGGCAGGAATATGTCGAGGCTCATCCCGGCGGCAAGACCTACCGGCACACGCAATTCTGCGAGCGCTACCACGCCTGGGCTAAGAGCCTGAAGCGCTCAATGCGCCAGACTCACAAGGCCGGTGAGAAGCTGTTCGTCGACTATGCCGGACCGACCATCGCCGTGGCCGACGGCGGCCGCGCCCACGTGTTTGTGGCGGCGCTCGGCGCTTCGAGCTTCACCTTCGCATGCGCCACGCCGCGAGAGACGATGGTGGACTGGATTGCCTCGATGGTGCGTGCCCTGACCTTTATCGGCGGTAGCCCTGAACTGATCGTCCCAGACAACCCGCGCGCCTTGATTGCCAATGCCGACCGTTATGAGCCGCGCGCTAACGAGACGGTGCTCGACTTCGCGCGCCATTACGGCACCTCGGTGCTCCCTGCCCGTGCACGGCGTCCGCAGGATAAGGCGAAGGTCGAGGTGGCAGTACAGATCGTCGAGCGCTGGATCCTGGCCAGACTGCGCCATCAGCGCTTCGAGACCGTGCATGCGGTTGACCGGGCGATTGCGGCGCTGCTGCCCGCGCTCAACGAGCGCCCCTTCCAGAAGCTGCCGGGTAGCCGGGCCAGTGCCTTCGCCGCCCTGGATGCGCCGGCGCTGCGCCCGTTGCCGGCGACGCCCTATGAGATCGCCAGGTTCCGTATCGTGAAGGTCCATGTGGACCATCACGTCGAGATCCACAAGCATCGCTACAGCGTGCCACACGCCCTGGTCGGCCAGACCCTGGAAGCGCGCATCACCGCCCATGCGGTCGAACTGCTGCACCGCGGCCAGCGCGTTGCGGTCCATGCGCGCGCGAGCACCGGCGGCTTCACCACCGTGCCCGAGCATCTGCCCGCGGCCCACCGCGCCCACCTTGAATGGACCCCGCAGCGCCTCATCCGCTGGGGCGAGCAGATCGGCGGTGCGAGCGGCGCCGTCGTGCGCCGGCTGCTCGAGCAGCACAAGCATCCGGAGCACGGCTACCGCGCCTGTCTGGGACTGCTGAACCTGGCCAAACGTTATGGCAAGGATCGTCTTGAGGCCGCCTGCGCCATTGCGCTGGAGCTCGGCGCCTATCAATACCGCCACGTCAAGAACGTGCTCGAGACCGACCGCGACCGGCTAAGCGCTCCCCGTCCCGCCGAGTGGGTCAGTCCCGACCACGCCCACCTGCGCGGCCCCAGCTACTACCAGTGACGCCGTCTGCCAGGCAGCACTAACTCCCGCGATGCGCCTCAATGGCCCTCGCACACCGCTGGGCAGCACCCGCAGTCGATCTTGCTTGCCCGGCGCTCACAACCGGAACCCAATCTCATGATGACCCATACCACGCTCGCGCAACTGCGCTCACTCAAGCTCGATGGCTTTGCCGCCGCCCTGGAAGAGCAGCTCGCTCAGCCCGGCGCCAGCGCGCTCGCCTTCGAGGAACGCCTGGCGCTGCTGATCGACCGCGAACTGCTCTGGCGCAATGACCGCAAGCTTGCCCGTCTCTTGCAGCGAGCCCGGCTCAAGTACCCCCAGGCCGCCATCGAAGACCTCGATGCCCGCCCCGGACGGGGCATTGATCGCAAACAGATCACTAGCCTCGCGCTGTCAGACTGGATTGCCACCGGACACACCGTCCTGATCGGTGGCCCGACCGGCGTCGGCAAGACCTGGCTGGCCTGCGCGCTGGCGCAGTATGCCTGCCGGCGTGGGCATTCCGTCGCCTATCTACGCGTGCCCAGGCTGGCCGAAGAGCTGCGCATCCTGCATGGCAGTGGTGGCTTCGGCAAATGGCTGTTGCAGATGGCCAAGACCGACCTGCTTGTGCTGGACGACTGGGCGGTGGCACCTCTGGATGCCACCACGCGCAATGATCTGCTTGAACTCATCGACGACCGCGGCAGCAGCCGCGGGCTGCTCATCACTTCCCAATTGCCGGTCGAACACTGGCATGGCTGGATCGGCGACCCCACCATCGCCGATGCGATTCTCGATCGACTGATGCACCGCATTCACCGCATCACGCTGGCCGGCGACTCAATGAGAAAGACTGCTCAAAAAACGAGCACCACATCCAACGGCAACCCCATTGCCTAGCCTGGCAGAGTAGAATCCGTCCCCGCGCAACACCCTCAACCGATCACCGGTCACGATGCCGGAATTGCCGGTCACGACCAACCGGAAACCGCGGGGAAACAGCGGTCACGATAAAGCGGAATCCGCGGTCACGATGCCGGAATCGGCGGTCACATTCACCGGAATACGCAACTATGCCGACTTCGGCCCGACGCTGGCCGCCGAGAAGCTGCGCGAGCGCCATGGCCTCAGCCTGGCCAAGGAGACGGTGCGTCAACTTATGATCGGTGCCGGCTTCTGGGTGCCGCGCAAGCTGCGTCCGCCCAAGGTGCACCAGCCGCGCAACCGCCGGGCGTGCCTCGGTGAGCTGGTGCAGATCGATGGCAGCGACCACGCCTGGTTCGAGGACCGGGCGCCGGCCTGCACGCTGCTGGTCTTTGTCGACGACGCCACCAGTCGGCTGATGGCGTTGCGCTTCGTGCCGACTGAGTCAGCGTTTGCGTATTTCGAGGCGACACGGGCTTACCTGGAGGGCCACGGCAAGCCGGTCGCGTTCTATAGCGACAAAGCCAGTGTGTTCCGGGTCAACCGGCCCAATGCCACTGGCGGTGACGGCTACACGCAGTTCGGGCGCGCGCTGTTCGAGCTCAACATCGATAGCTTGTGCGCCAATTCGAGCCAGGCCAAGGGCCGGGTCGAGCGGATGAACGGCACGCTGCAGGACCGCCTGGTCAAGGAGCTGCGGCTGCGCCGGATCTCATCCCAGGCCGACGCTAACGCCTTCGTGGCGGTCTTTGTGGCCGACTTCAACGCCCGCTTTGCCAAACCGCCCAGGAGCGACTTTAAGCCCATCGCGCAGTGCGCGCCGATGAGGACCTGGCGCGGATCTTCACCTGGCGCGAATGGCGCAAGGTATCGCAAAGCCTCACGCTGCAGTACGACAAGACGCTGTACCTGCTGGCGGACCAGCCCGAGCACCGGCGCCTGATTCACCGCTACCTCGAGGTGGCCGAGTATCCGGACGGCCGGATCGAACTGTGGGCCGATGGCGCGTCCCTGCCCTACACCACCTATGATCGCCTCTCGGAGATCGACCAGGGCGCGATCGTCGAGCACAAGCGGCTCGGGCACGTCCTGCGCGTGGCGCAGGAGATGCAGGCCAAGCGCGATAGCCGGCGCAGCGCCAGCGCACCCGCCCGGACCACTACCGGCACGCCCCCGCGGCCTCGCAAGGCAGCCCCGGGCAAGAAACCTCAGCGACAGCTCAGCGCCGCCGATCTGCAGGCCGCCATCGAAAAGACCTTCCAAGCACCACTCCCTTACGGGAAACCATAGAAAGGCACCGAACCCCAACCCCACACCGTCTAAATCGGACATTTCAGCTTAGCTGAGCGCCGGACATCTGAACTCAGCCTAGACACACACACACACACACACACACTCGTTGCCGAGCGTTATGTTCAAATACGCGCCTCTGGGCCTGCCCTCGGTCGAGGACATTTGCCAAGGCGCAACTGAACCTTATGAGTTGCGCAGGGGCCGGCCAAAGGCCGGCGGTACCGACGTTGGCAGGCTGCACACGATCAAGGCTATGCCGCCTGAAATACTGGTCGACCTTTCGCGCCTGAACGGCCCGAAGGCTGCGGGAAAGATGATGGGACGCAGAAGGCAGTACCGCTGTATGCCAGGATCCATGCCGTCGTTCGCTGCTTGAGCCGAGCAGGGCACCTTTGGCGATCACAAGGTTTGCAGGGATGGCGTTTGGGAAGTGCGTGTCGACGTGGGCGCCGGCTATCGCGTCTACTACGGCATCGCAAAAACGCGGATCGGTCGCCCTTGTCCCAAACGGCCTTGGCGCGCCGCAGGATCGCAGCCTCGCCGCTCATATATTTCACATACTTCTTCGCGGCCATTTCCGGCGGCAGGTCGTTCAGGTCCGACGGATTGGCGTCATACCAAGCCATGTACCGTTGATAGACCGCTCTCGAATTGTGGCGCAGTTTGCCCAGGCCGACAACCGGTAGAAAAGTCACGCGAGCAGCGGCGATTTAGGTACAGTCAGTGACCGGTATGCCAATCCTCGACCGTTAGTTGCTCGACGCGGGCGAATTCCCGGATATTGTGCGTCACGAGAATCAGGTTACGCGCCCTCGCCTGCCCTGCAATCAAGACGTCATAAGGACCAATCGGCGTACCCGCGGCCGCCAGCTGCGCGCGAATCTCTCCGGCATGCTGAGCGTCCTCGGCATCAAACGGTACTACCTCGAACTGCAACGCTTCGATGCGTGCCAGGTTCGCAGCCGCCCGCTGACTCTTGTAGGCACCATAGAATAGCTCATGGGCAACGATTGACGGCAGCCCGAAATCGGACGGCAGATGCGCACGCAGTCGTTCTAGCATGGTTGGCTCTCCCTTGAGCATTGCAATCACTGCGTTGGCATCGAGCAGATATTTCATTCGAACACATCCAGTCCAGGACGCTCCTGTCCAGCAGGTTGGGTGACCGCTGCCGACTCGAAATCGGCATCAACCGGTCCGATCAGCGGCGTCAGCCATGCCCAGTCTTGCGGGACAGGTTCCAGGATCACCGCCGCCCCGTGCCGACGGATCCGAACTTCCGTACTGTCAAACCGGAAGTCCTTGGGCAGCCGTACGGCCTGCGAGCCGCCATGGCGGAAGATTTTGGCGAATTCCATTTCCATCCTCGGTTTGTATCTACAAAACATAGATATAATATACGACTGCAGCTGCCGATTCAACCGGTCTGGCGCGCATGCCCTTGCATAGACCCTTTGGCAATTAAGAGCTCATGTGATTCAAAAGCCATCTTCATTGCGACCGGCTCTCGCGTAAGAGATGCGCCATGGCGGTAACGCTGTGGGATAGGCGCTTGCCTCGGACCCATCGGTGTGAAAAGCCCCGCCTTAAACAAGGCCTGTCCGGAGTGGTTCTCGGGGGTCGCTCGTCAAGGCCGACGATTCGCCGGACAGGTGGACTTGGATGAGGGTGGTGGAGTCGCCGTACTGAGCGCCGTAGTAGGATGCCGGCGAGCATGCCATGGAAATCACACCGGATAGCGGAAGGTGACTTGGCAGCGACACTACGCTAGGATACTGTGCGACGGTGCTAGTGCAGCGTTCCATTCTGTTTGGAACTTAAGCGGCGGTTGGCGCGAATGACTTTCTGCAAGATGTCGCGAGCGCTCTTGGTCCAGATGAACGGC
>NZ_JWMA01000120.1 GCF_000812465.1 Cupriavidus sp. IDO
CCCCTACCTGCGTCGGACTTGCACCGACTGGATCGCGCCAGCTTTGCCTGGCGCACCACCACCTACTCCTTACCGGTCTCCCGGCGCACTCAGAACTTATGTCGAATACCCACGGCAACGCCGAGCATATTGGTCTTGGTTCCCCCAAGCGGGTAGCCATTGGAGAAGCCGATCGACGCCGTGTCCAGGGCAAGGCCGGCATTCTTGGCGTAAGCCGTTGTCAGGTACACGTCTGTACGCTTGGAAAAGTTGTAGTCGGCAATGAACATGAGCTGCCAGGGATTGCCTGGGGGGCGCAGGGCGGCCAAAGTCGATGAGTGGAAGGTCTGGTAAAAGTAATCCGCCGTCAGGCCAAGGGCGGGAGTGACCTGGTAGGAAACGCCGGCCCAGTAGATGTCATCGCGCACCAGAGTCACCCCGGACGCACTGGACCTGCCCCAGCGGTAGCCTCCCTCGATTTTTGCTGGGCCAATCGCATAGCTGACAGCAGCAGCTGCCTTCTTGATAGTGCCGGTGCCAAGGAACGCGGCACCATTGGTGATGCCCGGGTTGACCTGGTCATAGGCGATAGTCGCCCCGAACACATCGCCCAGATACGAGACCTGGGCACCGTATCCGGAATCGCGACGAAACTGGCCGGGAGCTTCGCCGGAGCCACCGATGCTGGCACCGCCCACGCTGCCAAAGCTCGCGCCGGTGCCAAAGGACCAATGGGCGCCCACCGTGACGGCTCCGAACGTACCTGTGTACTTCACCGTGTTGTCTTCACGGAATCCTGGCCCTACCACGGCAATCACAGGCTCATACGTGTTCGCATAATAGGCAGGCGAGAAATTGGAAAGCGCTTCGTCAAGCGAGGTATATTGGCGGCCAAGGGTGATCTTGCCGTACGTGGCGCTCTGCAGGCCGACAAATGCCTGCCGGCCGAACAAGCGACCGCCTTGCTGCACTGTGCCGGTGTCCACGCCGATACCGCCTTCCAACACAAACAACCCGCTCAGACCGCGACCCAGATCCTCGACGCCGCGCAGGCCCCAGCGCGAGCCAGACAGGCCGCCGCCATTCACCGCGAACCGGTTGTCTGATCCGCCGCTTGCGTTCTTCACGTTGGTGGCGAATTCAATATTGGAATCCACCACGCCATACACCGTGACGCCCGACTGGGCTTGGGCGGCACCCACTGCGCTCAGCAGTACGAACGGCGATAGTAACTTCTTCATTTTCGTCTCCCCTAAACAGGTGGCGCTCAAGGCTTTTCACTCCACCTCGTTTCCGCCTTGTCATTGCACGCCAGCCTTCACCCTAGCGATCGCGGCCCCTCCTCCGGGCCCGCATACAGCTAGCGTCCTAGCAGCCGAGCGGCATTCTCACCGTAGACCTTTGCCATCTCGATCCCGGGGATCTCGATGGCATCCAATACCGATCCAAAACGCCGAATGGCACTTGTCGGGGCAAATGGAAAATCCGTTCCAAAGAGGATGCGCTCGGGGTCCGCCACCTGCGCAAGCGAAGCCAGGGCTGGGGTACCAGCGGACAGCGCCGTGTCAAAGTAGAACGACCTGACTGCCGCGAGCGTGTCACCTACCCGCTCGGCCACCGATGGCATCATCGAAACGGAGAGTGCAAGCCGAGGCACAAGGAATGGCAACGTGCCCCCGGCGTGCGAGAGGATGAACCGCACGTCCCTGTAGCGGCTCATCGCCCCTGACATGATCAGGCTTGCGGCGGTACGTGTTGTCTCAAAGGGATACTCGAGCACGGACGCCGGAGCGACGGATGGAACTTCATGCGGCGGCTGGTTTGGGTGAACAAATGCGACCGTTCCGCGCCTGTCAAGCTCCTCCAGCAAAGGCGTGAAATGCTCGTCGCCCAGATACATTCCGTCGTAGTTGGTGAAAAGAATGAAGCCATCAACCTTCAGCTCGTCCAGGCAGTAGCTGACTTCCTTCAACGCCGCGTCGACGTCTGGAAGCGGCAAGCTCGCGAAGGAGCCAAACCGGCCGCGGAACCGGGACCGGAGCTCTGCAGCGTGGTCGTTGCATTTCCTCAGTAGCGTGGCGGCATCTGGAATGGTCGGCCCGGACGAGATCGACAGGATGCCTTCGTCAATGCCGTTCTCATCCATCATTGCGATGGCTGCCTCTGCGGACCAGGTTGGAGCGACACCACCCGGCATCGCCGCACTCAACAAGTCCAGGCCTACCGCATCCACGTACAATTTCGGTAGAAAATGCTGATGTGTATCGATCTTTCTTTTTGACATTGTCTTTGTCTCCAGGTACTACGGGTTTTGACAGGCGTATCCAGGATTCAACAACCTCCTGGATCCACTTCTGTTCCTAGTCGGTTGCGATGGTCGATGCCGAACCGATACTCTCCGTTGGTTTGCTGCCAAATCCCTGCTGATCCGCCAGAACTCGCGCCATGGCAATCATGCTTCCGCAAGCCAGCAGGAGCGGTACCGACAGGACGACGCATACAACCAGATAGGGGAGATTCGAAATAACGATCAGGCCGATCAGTGCCGAACCGATAATTGAGCCCAGCCTGCCGAGCGAAACGGTCCAGCCACCGCCCGCGGCACGAAACGCAGTGGGATAGAAGATTCCCGGGATGGTGTTGACGCATATCAGCGGACCTCCGATGGCCAGCCCTGCCAGGAAGACCACGGCCGCATACCAGGGTGCTGCTTCTGACATGCCAAGGGCTACGATGAGCACCGAACCCGCGCCAAACGCGGCGGATATGACCGCGGCGACGTTAAACCGACGAACCAGGATGGCGAAGAGGATCGCCCCGCCGAGCGCGCCGAACTGGAACATCGAAGACAACTGCGAAGCATCTTGCATCGATAGTCCAGCTTGCTTCAGATGCGTCGGCAACCAGCTTCCGATAAGAAAGAAAACCAGGTACCCCGCAAATTCGGCAAACCATGTCAGGAGGGTTCCGAGTCGATACTCCTTCCCCAGGAGCGCGCGGATTCCGGACCGCTTCCCACTCGGCGCAGCAAGAAAGAAGCTCATACCCGAACAATCCACCGACGGGAAGATCTTTGCCACAACTCGCTTCACCACCGCGCTGGACTTGTTGCTTGCTACCAGAAAGAGGGGGGACTCAGGAACCTGCCATATCAACAGGATCACGACGCCAAGGGGCATGACACCGCTCAGCAGGAGCATGCCTCTCCAACCCAGTGCACCAATGGCGAAGGAAGTCACAAAGCCGGCAGCGGCGGCGCCGAAGAGAAAGCCGCAATACATGGATGCGAGCATCGCGGAGCGCGAACGGCCCGGACTGAATTCCGCAACGAGAGCCGACGTGGCAGGCATCGCAGCCCCGATGCCCAAGCCGGTGATGAATCGCCAGGAAATAAGCTGGACGATCGATTGAGACTCGCAGGATGCGATGCCTGCAATGCCAAACCACGCGATCGCCACAATGCTCACTGCCCGGCGTCCAACGCGATCGGCCAGCGTTCCACCAACAATCGAGCCGATCAGCAACCCAAATAGTCCAAATGCGACCAGAGGCGAGAGCGCTGCGCTCGAGAGCTTCCAACTCTGGCTGATGGCCGGCGCGATGAATCCAATCACAATGGTGTCAAAGCCCTCGATCGCGGTCGCTGCAAAGCAGACAAGAAAGACCGCCCATTGCTTTTTCTCCATTGGCATTCGATCGAGGAATTCACGCATATCGCGACGAACATCTGCTGTACTTTCCATTGTCTTTCCTTGAAGAGCGGGAGATGGTTGGGAAAACTGTGGAGACGTCGGCCTTGGGCTGTATCAGTCAAGTCACGATCGCTTCTTGTTGCCCTCTCAGCGCCCCGAAGCACACGTCCGCCTGGACATCACGAAACCTGAACACAGAGTAGTAATAAATTTACCACTCGTAAAGCTTTGTGTTGCTGGGGCTATCCCTATGGTCTTTTTGCGCACTCGCCACTGACGTGAAATCCCGACGGCCCGCCCCTGGTAAGTGCCAGGAATTCTGTAAGTACTTAGCGAAGCTGGACAGCCTTGGATCCGAAGTCGGAACGCTCGCCGCCGAGCGTCTCCTTTGGAAGGAAGCGGCGGTGCAGGTTCGTATCCGGGTGGAGTGCCGAGCCCCATTTATCGCATCCGTTCAATGCGTGGCGGGGCTGGTGCCGATCACCTGGCGGGATGGCGGTTGGCCCAGAGGTGATCATTGCGACGATAGCGATACGCGCCGTCAAAAATGAGCGCGCTGCGCCAATCTTTATATAATACGTCCGTAAAGCGTACGCGGCCACGGCCCTCAACCGGCGGCAGCAATGTTTGGGGGGTCGAGTCGAACGCTAGCGACCGGTACGCCGATGGAGAAACCTTACTCAGGAGGACAGATGGCGCGAGATACAGATTCCAGGCAGGACCAGCCCAGGAAGGGCCGGCGACCGCCAGAGCTTCAACGGGCAGAACAGCAGCGCGCGCAGGAAACGCGATCAGCCATCCTGAATGCAGCACTTTCCGAGTTCGCCGTGAAGGGATTCGAGGCGGCAAGCATCCGCAGGATCGCAGACCGGATCGGATTGCAGCATCCGTTGATCACCTACCACTACCGAACCAAAGATATCCTCTGGGAGGCCGTAGCCGAACATGTGTTCGATCGAATCCGCGTTGAGTGGGAGGGATATCTGGCGGATGCGCCACCGGTCAGCGCCGCGGAGCGGGTGAGGCTGTTGTACCGCGCCCTGTTTAAATTTACGGTGGATTTCCCCGAGTTTCATCGCTTCATGCTTCAGGAAATCCTTGAGTACAGTCCACGGCTTCAATGGCTCGCGGATACGATACTCCGGCCGCTGATCGTCCGGGTGCTGCCGCAAATCCGGGAAGCGCAGGAGGAAGGCGTTCTCCCTGGGGTCGAACCTGTCATCCTCCACTATTTGATGATCAGCCTGACATCGACACTTTCCACTTTTGGCTCGGAAATGCTGGCGACCAGCAAGCTCTCAGCATCCGACCCGGCCGTCGTCGATGCTTATTGGAATACGGTTGAGGGACTGCTCTTTGGGAAGCAGTCCACCACGCTGAGAGTCGTCAAACCAAAATCGAGTGACACTGAGAAGATACTTCCTCGTAGCACGTCCCAGCCCGCCGACAAGCGCCCTGTCATCAAGCGAGCAAGCCGTAGCTGACCGCCTTCTCGGGCTCCGGAGGCGTTGCCTTATGAAGAAGCAAATCTCTTTCGGCGCCATACCAAGGCTGCCGCACTCCTGTTGCTCTTCCTGGCCGTACGGCACCGTATCCAGCCGCTAAGCAGCCGGAGCGCAGCATGTTGGGACACGACGACATGCGCGTTCCGCTGCAGGATTCGGCTCGATCCTCCCTCACCGGGGCCGCCGGAATTGCTCGAGCGATGGCAACGCCTGGCTTGCTACCAATGCTGATCACGCCTGTAATGGTTCAGGGTGTTTCAAGCCGGCGAGGGCCAACATGCGCTGTGCAAACTGTGGTTTCGAGAATCTCGCGCAGGGAAATTTCTGTGAGGAATGTGGCGCCAGGCTCGTACGAAACTGCCCAGGCTGCGGAGCAGAGACCAGCCCCCTTGCGAAATTCTGCGGGGCTTGTGGCATTCCCCTAAACGGCTTCATTCCAGGAGAGCCTGAACGGCCTGGCCCCAAAGGCCTGGCTCCCGTGCACTACACGCCACCCCACCTGGCGGAGCGCATCCTGACTGAACAGGCCGCAAGGGAGGCCAAGGGCGAAGAGACAGGGGAGCGCAAGACCATCACCGCTCTCTTCGCCGACATGGCTGGCTCGACAGCATTGATCCAGGACCTGGATCCCGAAGAGGTACGCCATCTGATCGACCCTGTGGTCACGCTTATGATGGAGGCCGTGCATCACTATGAGGGATATATCGCCAAGCTTCTGGGCGACGGGATCCTGGCGCTATTCGGGGCACCCATTGCCCACGAGGACCATGCACTGCGGGCGCTATACGCGGCGCTGCGCATGCAGGAGGCGATGCGCCGACACAGTGACCGGGTTCGGCTGGACCGGGGCGTTCCGCTGGAAATCCGGGTTGGCATCCACTCGTGCGAGGTGGTGGTGCGCTCGATCCGCAAAGACGACCTGCACGCTGACTACGATCCGGTTGGCCACACCATTCACATTGCGTCACGGATGGAAGGCATGGCCAGGCCAGCGTCTACCCTGGTGAGCGCGTCCACCTACAAGCTGGCGGAGGGATACTTTGCGTTCAAGGCCCTGGGGACTACACAGGTCAAGGGCGTCCGCGACCCGCTCGAGGTCTATGAGGTACAGGGCACCGGGGCGTTGCGCACACGCCTTCAGGTAGCGGCGCACCGCGGACTGGCACGGTTTGTCGGTCGCCAGGATGAGCTGCGGCAACTGCAAAGCGTCCTGGATCTGGCCAGGGACGGACACGGACAAATCGTTGGCGTACAGGGAGAAGCCGGGGTAGGAAAGTCCCGGCTGTTCCACGAGTTCAAGGCACGGTCAAGCCAGGGCAGCCTACTGCTGGAGACTTTCTCGGTTTCGCACGGCAAGGCCTTTGCCTACCTTCCGTTGATTGAGCTCCTGAAGAACTATTTTCAGATTTCCTCCGAAGATAGTGACCGCAGTTGCCGCGAAAAGGTCATGGGGAGACTGCTGACATTAGAGCGTTCGCTGGAAGACCACCTGCCATACCTGCTCTACCTGCTTGGCGTCGCTGAACCTGGTTCAGCATTGTCAGACATGGATCCGGCGATTCGGCGCAAGCGAACGTTTGATGCGATAGCAAGCCTGCTGATCCGGGAAAGCCTCAATCAGCCGCTGCAACTTATATTCGAAGACCTTCAATGGCTGGATGCCGAAACCAAGGCGTTCCTCGACGTTTTCGTCGATTGCGTGCCAGGTGCGCGGATCGTCTTGCTGGTCAACTACCGGCCGGAGCATACCCATGACTGGGGCGCCAGGCCCTGCTACACGCAACTACACCTGGAGCCATTGGGGCCGGCTGAAGCCCAGGACTTGCTCACCGCGCTGCTTGGGGATGATCGCAGCCTCGTTTCCCTGAAGCGGCTCATCCTGGAGAAGACCGAAGGCAACCCGTTTTTCATCGAGGAAGTCGTCCAAACCCTTTTTGAGGAAGGCGCCTTGCTCGGCCACCCCGGCTGTTACCGCATCGAGGAAACGCCCACGCTTCTGCACATCCCGGCGACTGTACAGGGGGTACTGGCTGCGCGCATCGACCGGCTCCCCTTCATGCAAAAGGAACTGTTGCAAACGCTGGCGGTGATCGGGAAGGATTTCCCCCTGACGCTGGTCCGGCACATCACGGCACTCGCGGAAGACAAGCTGCGCCCCCTTCTGTCGGATCTGCAGGCCGCGGATTTCATCTACCAGCGCCCCGCCTACCCAGAGATCGAATATGCCTTCAAGCACGCCCTGACCCAGGAAGTCGCTGGCAATTCGCTGCTGATCGAGCGACGCCGCGCGCTGCACGAACGCACTGCCCAAGCCATCGAAACACTGTTCCAAAGTCGCCTGAAGGACTATTGCAGCGAGCTCGCGCATCACTACAGCAACAGCGGCAACATCCCAAAAGCGGTCAAGTATCTGCACTGTGCTGGCCAGCAGGCCCTGCAGCGTTCGGCGCTCACGGAAGCGATCCGTCAACTATCGACTGCCATCGATGTCCTCAAGCAATCGCCCGACAGCCCGGAAGGCACACGCCAGGAGCTTATGCTGCGCCTGACTCTCGGCCCGGCCCTGACAGCCGCACGAGGCCAGGCCTCCCCTGAGGTGGAATCCAACTACAAGCGTGCACTGGCACTTTGCGAACTGGAAGGACAAACCCAATACATCTTCTCCGCTTTATTGGGCCTGTGGACGTTCTATCAGCTGCGCGCGCAGTACACGACAGCGCAGTCGCTCGGAGAGCATCTGCTTCGCCTGGCCTCGAAGACCGGCAAGCACGAGCATTTCGCGGAGGCCCATCGCGCGCTGGGCGCTACGGCGTTCCGTCTCGGCATGCTGGACGAGGCTCGCACACATATGGAGCACGTCCTTAAGCTGCAGAGCCCGGACCAGAAGGCAGACGACTTTCTCCTGGGTTACGGGCGGGACCCGGCTGTTCATGCCATGGCCGCGTTGGCATGGAACCTCTGGTACCTCGGCAAGCCGGAACTGGCCCTCCGACACAGCCATAGGGCCGTTGAGTTGGCTCGAGCGCGCCCGGACGCCTACAACCTTGCCCTGTGCCTGATCTTTGCTGCCGAAGTCCACCAGTGCCGGAGCGAAGTCGAACTGACCCGCGAGTACGCCGAAGCTGCCATCGCCGTCTCGGATGAGCAAGGGCTCCCCTTCTATCTTGGATTGGGAGCAGTCCTGCAAGGCTGGGCGCTGGCCGAGAGCGGACGTCACGAGGACGGGATCGCCCGGATACACCAGGGCCTCCGGGCATGCGAGACGACCGGCGCGGCGCTCGGCAGGCCTGGTCTACTTGCCCTGCTGGCCGATGCTTACGGAAAGGCGGGACAAGTCGACGCTGGCCTAGATCGGGTGGCCGAGGCCCTCATGCTGGCCACAGAAACCGGGGAGCAGGTCGATGAAGCAAGACTGTATCGGCTCAGGGGCGACCTGCTAATCCGGCAAACGGAGGGGGGGCCCCTTCCGCTGGCCGGCCAAGACGAGGCTGAAGCCTGCTACACCAAGGCCTTTGCGCTAGCCCGTGCCCAGGGTGCCAAATCGCTGGAACTGCAAGCGACACTGAGCCTGGCAAGGCTATGGTGCCAACAAGGCAAGCTGCAGGCAGCGCGCCTGACGTTGGCTGATATCTATAGCCGCCTGGACGAAGGCCTTGACCTGGCCTACTGCAAGCAGGCCAAAGCCCTGTTGGATGACCTGGCCAGACAACTGGATGCCAATGCTATGCACCAGAAGCTGGGCTAACAGTACGATTCGCGCAACCGCGCCTTCACGAAATCGCATGGCGACTGCCCTCCCCAGCGCACCGGGACTGCGGAAGGCATGTCCCAGGATAGGGAAGGTGAATCTCAGCTGGTTTCCACCATCACCAGCTCAGAGTCCTCGAGAGCCATGACTTCGGCGGCTGCCGCGTTCGTGATTGCGGCCCCGTCCAGCGGCCCCATGGGCTCGCCGTCAATTTCGATCCGGCCCGAGGCAACGACGAGATAGGCGCTGCGCGACGGGCTGAGCGGATGTCGGATGCTTTCCCCGGCCTTCAGCGTTGCACCGAGCAGGCGTGCATTCGCGCGAATCGGCAGTACTTCGCGGTCGTCGGCGAAACCGCTGGCCAGCACCGCAAAGCGTCCCGAGCGATCGCTCTTTGGAAAGGGCTTGGTGCCCCAACGGGGCTCGCCGCCGGTCTCGCGGGGCAGCAGCCAGATCTGGTAGACCTTGAGCGGCACTTCGCCCACGTTGAATTCGGCGTGGCGGATGCCCGTGCCTGCACTCATCACCTGAACATCGCCCGCGTGGATCGTCCCTTCGGAACCCAGGGTGTCGCGGTGCCCGAGTACACCCTGGCGGACGTAGGTGAGGATCTCCATGTTACGGTGCCCATGCAGGGGAAATCCGCGGCCAACGGCGATCTCATCGTCGTTCCAGACGACCAGGGAACCCAGTGCCTGATGCGCCGGGTTGCCGGCCGCATTGACCTGGAAATGGTATTTCGCGCGGAGCCAGCCAAGATCCGTTTCGGCCAGTGATTGCCAACGCCGGTGTAAGAGCATCCCCGTCTCCATGTTCCGCCGGCCGGAATGGGCCGGTTGCCATCAACGACCGCCCCGAAATGGGTGACGGTGTCAGGTTTAGGCGAATGCTATCGGAGCAACGATCCGGCGCATTTGATTGCGCTTGCGGTTTTACGGTTGGGCGTGAGCGACTGCCAACACGGCTCGTGTTCGGTCAGTAGTGCTCTGTCACCGCCGCGTTGCCGGTTGTGGGTGCGGGGCCCGCTGTCGTTACGACGTGACTGTCGGCAACCGGTCCCGCGCCGGCGCCGCCTGGCTGCCCGGGACGCAACAACAAGCCGCCCAGCACACCCGCAGCCGCCGCGAGGATTGCACCGGACAGAAACGCCACGTGATAGCCGCTATTGAGCGCCGCCGTGGCGGTTTTGGAAGCCTGCATCGCTTCGCTGCGCGCGGCAGCGAGACTGGCGAGCACCGCGAGGCCGAGTGCGCCCCCCATCATCAACGACGTATTGACGATACCGGACGCGAGACCCGAATCGCCCGGATCGACATCGCTCATGGCAGCCAGCAGCACGGCATTGAATGCGATGCCCGCACCGAAGCCGAACAGGATCATGCCGGGCAGCACGTCGAGCACGAAGGTGGCGTTCACCGGTGCTCGTGCGAACAGCGCAAGGCCACACGCAGCGACGACCAGGCCGACGGAAAGCGGAAGGCGCAGACCGAACCGCATCACCATGCGCGCCGACAGGCCCAGCGAACAGAACGCCATGATCAGACTGGCCGGCAAGAACGCGAGCCCGACCTGCAAGGGCCGGTAGCCGAGCACGCGCTGCAGATACAAGGCGGAGATGAAGAACCACGCGAACATCGCCCCCGCCCAAAGTACGCCAACCACATTGGCAGTCGCGACATTGCGCGAGCGGAACAGACCGAGCGGCATCAACGGATGCTGCACGCGCGCTTCGATAACGAGAAACATGGCCAACAGCGCCAGCGCGGCGAACAGCAGGCCCAGTGCGTATTCCGGTGATTGTGACCGGTCATTCCGGCATCGTGACCACGGATTCCGTTTTATCGTGACCGCTGTGTCCCTGCGGTTTCCGGTTGATTGTG